>NZ_VIFV01000026.1 GCF_007004625.1 Planococcus salinarum
CATTTCCACGGTAGCTGACAAGCGGAATAACATTCCAAGGAAGTCGCTGGACTACCGCACACCCCTGGAGGCATTTTTGAGTCACCTGAATGGAATGGACTTGTCTAGCTTATATTGACAAACGGAAAAGAATAAAATTTGCCGAATGAAAAAGGAGGGGTTCGAACAGTTCAGCTCCAACTCACTTTTTTCTCATCGGTCCAACTTATCAACTCGACTGAAATTCAATCGACGCTACTGCAATGTCTGGAAGTTTTCTATATATTAACATTTTTTGGAGAGGGAATATATCTATTTTTTTATGAAATCCTGGTGTTTGATTCGGCTTTCTTGTCCTTTCACCTGCCGGAGAAATTGTTAATAAAAAAGAGGTTTGTTTTTCTGTTACCTTATGATAGGATTTGAGTAACAAATAAATTGTACACTGGGGGAGCCGCTTTCCGGGCTGAGACAAGCATTGCTTGGACCCTTCGAACCTGATCTGGATTATGCCGGCGGAGGGAAGTGGTTGATGCATGCCTTTTGCGATGCCACCACTCTGCACGGCTGTCCCTTTCTCGGAAGCTGTGTATTTTTATGTGCAAAAAAGGGGGAGAAGTAATGGCGGAAACATGGGGATTCATCGATTCTGGCCACACGAGTCCAGCATTCAATATGGCCTTGGATGAACTGATGGTGGAATGGCTGAGCAAAGGTGAAATCGGTTCTACGCTCCGTTTCTATGGTTGGTCGCCGGCAGGGATTTCAATT
Source organism: Planococcus salinarum (assembly GCF_007004625.1). Lineage (GTDB taxonomy): Bacteria > Bacillota > Bacilli > Bacillales_A > Planococcaceae > Planococcus > Planococcus salinarum. The sequence goes on from NZ_VIFV01000026.1 coordinate 751, forward strand.
GGAAGATTCCAGGACGCAAATAAAAAAATCGACTTTCAGCAGGCAGCGGATTACGGAGTGGAGGTTGTCCGCCGGCAGACGGGGGGCCGCGCCGTACTGCACGATCAGGAATTGACCTATAGTGTGGCGGTGCCGGAATCGCATCCCGCGATGCCGCGTTCCGTCAAAGAAGCTTATCTTGTCATTTCCAGGGGCTTATCGGAGGGCTACCTTGAACTCGGAATCAACGCGGAACTCGCCATACCCAATGCGCCGGCGGAAACGACTGATTCCGCTGTCTGTTTTGACAAGTCTTCCTGGTACGAGCTGCTTGTGGAGGGCAAAAAAGCGGCCGGCAGCGCACAGATGAGAAAGAAAGGCATCATTCTGCAGCATGGCTCAATTCCGCTCGAAATTGACAGTGTGAAATTATTTGATTTATTCAGCTATCCGTCCGTGGAACTGAAACAGCGGGCGCGTGACGCTTTCAAAGGAAAAGCCATCGCCATCAACGAGGCAGCGGAGCGGCCTTACAATTTCGACGAAGTGAAAGCTGCGTTCAAGAGAGGTTTCGAGAAAGGGCTCGGCATCGAATTAGAAACGCTTACGCTCTCGAAAGCTCAATTGGTGGAAATCGACAGGCTGGCGGAAACAAAGTATAAACATCTTGATTGGAATTATTCTACTGAAAAACAGGAGGGTTTATAATGACAAAACAGGAAGAATACATTCGGAAACCGGATTGGCTAAAGGTGAAAATTAATACGAACGAATCGTTCACCGGGCTCAAAAAGTTGATGCGCGAGAAAAAGCTCAACACGGTATGCGAAGAAGCGAGATGCCCGAATATCCATGAATGCTGGAGCGAGCGCAAAACGGCAACATTCATGATTCTCGGGGATACCTGCACAAGAGGATGCCGGTTCTGCGCCGTTAAAACCGGATTGCCGAACGAACTCGACCTTGGGGAGCCGGAACGCGTGGCTGAATCGGTTGAGATCATGGGCTTGAAACATGTCGTCGTCACAGCGGTCGCCCGTGACGATCTGGCCGATGGCGGAGCTGCCGTTTTCGCCGAAACCGTCCGTGCCATCAGAAGAAGAATGCCGTCTACGACCGTTGAAATTCTGCCTTCTGATATGAAAGGCGATTACGAAAGTCTCCATACATTAATGGACAGTGCACCGGATATTTTCAACCACAACATCGAAACCGTCAGACGCCTGACAAAGCGGGTTCGTGCCCGTGCCATGTACGATCGCTCGCTGCAATTGCTCGAGCGGGTCAAGGAAATTGCACCGGACACACCGACGAAATCGAGCATCATGGTCGGACTCGGCGAAACGAAAGAAGAAATCATCGAGACGATGGATGACCTTCGCGCGCACAACGTCGACATCATGGCCATCGGGCAATACCTGCAGCCGACCAAAAAGCATCTGAATGTCGAGCGCTATTACCATCCGGATGAATTCGCTGAACTGAAGGAAATTGCGCTCTCCAAAGGATTTAGCCATTGTGAAGCCGGGCCCATGGTGCGTTCTTCCTATCATGCTGATGAACAGGTCAACGCGACGTCGGCGCAGCGCCGCATCAATTATCTGAAAGGCGTCGAGTCCGAGGGCAAGAAGCTTGAAGGGGATGTTTTTTCAGAAATATAGAAGAGAGGCCCTCGCTGATGCGAGGGCCTTTTGATTTGATTGCTGAGCACGGAACGCGGGTGAAAAGACATTGAAACGCCTCAGCGCAAATAAACCCGCCAACCAATTAAACCGTCAGATCATTCTCAGCTTTGATCCGGATGGCTTCCTGCAATAATTTCTGGAGTATTGCGGCAAAGACGGCAACAATGAGTGAAGCGAAGATGACGAACAATCCGATAACGATGCCGGGTGCGTCATCCGCCAGCGTCAAAAGGTACAGAAAAGGCATCTCGAGAATATAAACGATAACTATGGCGATTGCACAATGCTTTATGGTCTTTAATGCTTTCACTGACAGGGTGGAAAATGCTTCGTTGCGGTCCACATAGTCCAACAGTTTCAAGGATTGGTAAAGTGCGATAAAAAATGGAATCATCCCGATATACATGCCGATCAGCAACGGGTATTGCAAGTTTTCCAGTTCCGGAAGATTCCAGTAGGGGGAATTCGGATCGAATCTGGACAACCCATAAATGCAGCCAGCGAGAACCGGAAGGCCGACAAGAAAGATAGCGATTTTAAGATGATGGTTGAACTTCGTTTCATGGCAAACACCTCATCAAATATTGATGTTAATGAGATAATACACCATTATTTATTGATAATCAATAAATAATTATCTTTAATTAATATTTAGAGTCAAAGGTATTTGTGCAGTCCCTGATAAATCTCGACAATTTCGTCCAGTTTCATGCGCACAAGCCCGCTCGAGGAAGGAGCAACATACTCTGCAATTCCCTGAATGACCGGTTCCGTTTGCTCACCCCACGAGATTACGCGCTTTTTGCTGTATTGCTGGTATACGCCCTTGCCGACGAAACAAACTGCAACAGGTTGATATAGCCGGATTTTTTTCTTCAGTTTTTCTGCGCCTCTTTTGTATTCCTCTGTCGAAATTTCGGCCGCTTCTTTGGTCGGGCGGGCGACAATGTTTGTCAGGCCAAAGCCGAGGTCCAACAGTTTGCTGTTTTCTTCCGGCAGGAATTTCCTTGGCGTCAAACCGGCTTCGTGCAGGATTTTCCAGAACCGGTTGTTCGGATTCGCGTAATGCCAGCCGGTTTCCGACGAGCGGATGCTCGGGTTAAAGCCGACAAACATGATTTTTAAATTCTCTTGTAAGTGATCCGGTATCGGGTCCATATCTACTCAAAAACCTCCATCTCTGTAAAGCTTGTTTGTTTTAATCTTACACGATTGTGAGTGTGGGACTTAAGAAATTGAATTGGCTGCAAATGAAAAGAAGACAAGAAAACATCCCACCTTCACAGAATTGCTTTGGAAGGAGGGATGTTCGCATTTATTTTTGGATTTCCGGTTCCACCGAAATTTGCCATTCAATGCCGAAGCGGTCAGTGACGCTGCCATATAACGGACTCCAGAAAGTTTCCTGCAGCTCCATGGCGATTTCGCCGCCTTCAGCCAGTGTGCCGAAGATTGTGTGTGCTTCTTCTTCATTGTCAGGAGTTATGGTCAGAGATACGTTATTGCCTTTGCGGAAAGGGATTCCCATACCGGGAGGTACATCCGAGATCATGAAGGATTGCCCGTTCTTCAAAATGATTTCCGCATTCATCACCATGTCTTTGGCTTCTTCAGGAATTCCCTCCAATTCCGAACCATTTGCCTCTCCGTAAGTCACTAATCCGGATAATTCTGCATCCAGAACATTCACATAGAAATGGGCAGCTTCCTGGCCGTGACCGTCAAAATTCAAATAGGGGAAAATTTTTGTAATCATGCTGGACCTTCTTTCTCAAAAATATTTTTGAGTGCACAATTGTTCCTTCAGTTTCCTGTCCTCAGAACGGAGCGATTTGTCACTTACAGTATAGCGACTTTTCATGCGAATTAAACATACTATTGTTCATTTTTCGTCATACTGAACAGGTTTTTAAAAACTGCCCTTTCTATAATCTGATAAAATCTCTATTTCACTTCATTTTGGCTGTTTACAGATTTTCAATCTCAACCGGTTCCATGTCATCCGCCGGCTCAAAGCCGAAAATTTGGCTGTAGAAATAAAACTCGCCTTCGATGGCTCGTTTGATGTTCTCGGCTTTACGGAAGCCATGGCCTTCGCCTTCAAATTCCAGATAGGCTACCGGCACCCCTTTTTTTCGCAGTGCTTCGACCATCGGCACTGCCTGATTCGGCGGTACGACTTTATCATCAAGGCCCTGGAAGAAAATCACCGGACAGGACAGGCGATCAGTGAAGTGGATCGGGGAGCGGTCGAAAAAGGTTTGCTTTTGTGCCGGATAAGGAGCGATGAGTCCATGGAGATAATGGGATTCGAATTTATGCGTTTCTTTCACAAAGCTTTCCAGGTCACTCAAACCAAAATGGCTGGCACCGGCATGATAGACGTCCGTGAAGACAAGAGAGGCAAGGGTCGTATAGCCGCCTGCCGATCCCCCGGAAATGGCAATGCGTGTGCTGTCAACGTCTCCGCGGTCGATCAGGTAACGGACCGCATTCGCGCAGTCTTCCACATCCACCACACCCCATTGACCCCTCAGCCGTTCGCGGTAGTCGCGGCCATAGCCGGTAGAGCCGCCGTAATTCACATCAACCAGCGCAAAGCCGCGGCTCGTCCAATATTGCTTTGTCAGATTCAGGGTGGAAGATGTGGCGCCGACCGGTCCGCCGTGGACATGCACAAGCAACGGCGGTTTATCGCCTGGTGGTGCTGCAAAATCCGGATTGTTCGGCGCGTAGTAAAGAGCATGGGCAGTTTTGTGATTTGACGTTGAAAATTCGATCGCTTCCGGCTGAGACAAATAATCTGTATCCAGCGAGCTTCCGGAAGAAATCCGGACATCTTCGATTTCGTTCGTCTTCGGATCCATAACGGCAATCCGCGGAAATTCCGTGGGTGACGCGGCGATAAACGCTACCTCTGTTCCGTTTGAACGAATGGCAGAAAACGAGGTGAATCGAGTCGTTATCGGATTCAGGCGTCCATTCCAGACATCCACACTGGCGAGCTGTCTCATACCGTGCTGTGAATAAGAAGCGATGATCATATTTTCATCGACAAAGCAATAATCTGATTTTCCCAATACGGAGCTATGCGAACCGAACTCCGCCTTTACCGTGCACACTTCTTCTTTTCTATTGCCAAAACAGCGCATCAGATTCCACCAGTTGCTGTGGTCGGACAGGAAATAAAGAGTGCCTTGCGGCGACCAGGCGGGCTGGACAATCGAAACACCGGAACCTCCGGCAAGTTTGGAGGCATTTGTCAGCGTGCCGTCATCTCTGATTTCAGCCACCCACAACTCCGATTCATCCCACGGCATATGGGGATGGTTCCATGTCAGATAGGCGAGGTGTTGCCCGTCCGGACTGACTCTTGGATTTGAATAAAAATCATTGCCTGAGACCACAACCGTTTCACCGCTGCCATCAGGGTTCATGGCAACGATCGTCGTTTCCGGAGTGAAAGCTGATTTTGTATGATCTTCCCGAATCCAGTATAGCCGCTCATTCACTCTGTCGATGCCCGCATCCGCATAACGGAGATTCGAATCGTCTGTAATTGCGTATGGCGGATTCCTTCCGTCTTTCATATAAAGTAAATTATCTTCGAAATTGGAGAAATAGATGCGTCCGCCATTTACCGTAAACGGTGCGCCGCCATATTCCTGAACGCGCGTGCGGATATTGAAGGGGGCCGGCGTCTGTTCGACAGCTTCTCCGGTTGGTGTTTTTTTCATAATCCGGCTGCGGCCGCCTTCGGAAGGAAGCGCTTCAAGCCAATAAAGATTTTCGCCTTCAAACAGGACGCCTTCGAGCGCAACGGAATCCTGCAATATTAAATCGGTGGAGATTGGTGACTTCCAGCTGCCAAACGGTGCGATTTTTCTGTTCATGCGGAATCCCTCCTGTTAAATGTCTGTAAGTTTATCTTAACAGGTGAACTGTCGGAATTGTTGGGAATTTTGATGCGTTATGTCACAGTGGGCATAATCTGCAGCCTTTTGTGATGGAGATAATAGTGGGAAAAGAAACGGACTCCTTGTGCTTCCATGGCTTTAAAAATTTCTAAATGCTATATCAGCAAAACTTTGAAAAGTAAATGATGAATAGTGATATAAAGTACATACAAAATACTTTTTTATTAGTATAATATACTCAGTTAAAATTGATTGAAGTATTAAAAAGCTATTTGGAATGGGGAGATGGATAGAATGGATTTTTCAGTGCTTTTAATTGATGGTATTTTGAATGGATTTGGTCCGATTTTCAAAACTTACATTCTGCCGATATCGATATGGATGCTGATTCCAGCGGTTATCTTCAGGTTGATCTTCAAAAGCCAGCTTTCGTTCCAGCTTGGCGCATTGATTGGCCTTGCTTTGTGCTTTTTTGTCGGTCCGTTTTGATCGGCAGCAGGGAAATGAACTGAATGGGATCAAGAGCACTTGCTTGAATGCAGTCGTGGCAAATGACCGTGCATTTTGGATGAAATATAAGAATTCTTTCAGCAGGAAATATCCATTCCCGAAAAAAGCATGCCCCCGAAAATTTTCGGGGGCATGCTTATAAAATTTAATCCTAGTATCTTTTTCCGTGCTTTCTCTGGAAATCTTCTTCGGAAGAAAGAAGATAAATGATTCCTTCAATAATTCCGATTACCGCAGGAATTCCCGTCCAGAAGAAAAGGAGGTAGATCAGGCCGACGCCCGGTTTGCCCAAGTAGAATTTATGGGCGCCGAAATCCCCAAGAAAGATGGCCAGTAAAGCCGCTGCTAATTTGTTTTTCATGCCGATCATCCTTTCTGCTTATAAAGGATGTTTTCCCGAATTGGCGAATGTTAATCTGCATGGGAGTTATTATTTTAAATCCACTGGGCTTTCGATGGATAAACCCATTTTTTGCCTTAGAGGGTCATTAACTTCCCAAAAAAGCGGGCAGAGCTAATGCCAACGTTGGGTTTCGCGGGAATGGAAACATATCGTTGAACCGCACGTCCTTTATAAGACTATTATTAAAAGTGTGGGACTAAAAAGAGCAAAGAAATTTCAGAACTCCTGCAAGTAAGAAATGGGAAAGGCAAGAGAGAAAGAGCAGAAGAAAAGATGCTTCACAGCGCAAAGGAGAAATGACATGAACCATATATGGCAAACAGCGGCGCATGACCTCTCTGAGATTAAAGTGACAGCAAGTTTCGATAATGCCCCCGTGATGATCGAAGGAGCAGCGGAAGGGTATTTTTGTATTGGTGTCGGAACGGATGCGGCAGTATTTCAATCGTTATCCGCTCCTCAGTTTGCTTATAAAGTATATGCAGAAGGGAAGCGGGACAAACTTGAAGCAGAAGCGGAAGTTTATGCCCGAATCGGCTCCTCCCCTTATTTTCCGACCTGTTATGGTTTCATCAATGGTCTGCTCGTATTGGACTATGAAGAAGGTTTGACTTTATTCGATTGTCTGTTGCAGGGGGTTCATGTTCCGGAGCAGGCAATTCAGGATGTTGAAGATGCCCGGCATTACATTCGGAAGATCGGTTTAAATCCACGGGATATTCACTTGAAGAATATTTTGTTGCAGGATGGCCGTGCCAAGTTGCTCGATGTGTCCGAGTATATCAAATCCGGCAACGATTTCAGGTGGGAACATCTGAAAAAAACATACGATGAGTATTATCCGGTAATCGATGGCAAACCTGTGCCATTCTGGCTGCTCGACACTATTCGGAAATGGTACCATCATTGGAACCGTTATTCCTCTTCCTTTGATGAATTCATGCGAATTGTCTCCAAACAGATAAATTATAAGAAATAAAAATGACCTAACGGATTGTTTGCCAAAAGGACCACCGGAAATCATCCCGGTGGTCCTTTGTGGGTGTATTGGAGAATTAGAGTGGTTCAGCCTGATTGATTGGATGCAGTTTCCGCTGTCTGTGGGAGAAATTCCGTAATATGTTATATAAGCATGAAATTTTTCATGCAAAAATCCCCCTTCAGATTTATTATTCCTGTTCATACTGGTAAACTGTTCAAGAACTGAGAATATAGGAGATGTATTATGGGGGAATTACTGTTTTTCTTTTTGGAGAATATGGCGCTGATCATTGCGTTGATGTATTTGGCTATCAAAACAAAAGAAGCCGTCCTGCTGGATTGGACAAATCCGATCAGACAGCGGCTCATCATTTCAGCATTTTTCGGCTTTCTGACATTTTCAATCATGTACAACCCGTTCCACTTTGAAGGCATGCGGCTGGATTTGCGGGAAGTCCCGTTATTTTTCATTTCCTATGTAGGGGGATGGCAGTATGGGGTGATTTCCGCGATCCTGCCGATATCTTTCCGCGCGTATTTGGGAGGGCCGACAGTCGTGCTGGGAATTCTGCAGTCCATCATCCTGCCAATTGTCGTCGGCAGCCTGTTCCATGAAAGAAAAGGCGTGAATCATTTCTTTGGCATCGTGGATATCAAAAGGATGATGCTGGCTTTTGTTGTATTCGAATCAATCAAATCGGTGTGGATGATCTTTTCGACGCCGGCGAATCTCCTGATCGCCTCTGGCATGTTTCTATTTTCAGCCGCGGCAATTTTTTCAATGGCATTGATTTTCAACAGTGAAAACCGCATGTTGCTGCTGAGAAAGGAACTGGAATTTTATTCGAACCAGGATCCGATGACGCATTTGCCGAATATCCGCTTTTTCAAAAACACCGTCGGCAAACTGATCGACAGGCAAATGCCGATGGCAATCATCATGCTGGATGTCGATTATTTCAAAGTCTATAACGACACGCACGGCCATCAAAAAGGCGACGCAGTGCTGCGGTCTGTGGCACAGATTCTGAAGGATTCCACTCGGAAAGAGGATGTGGTCGCACGCTATGGCGGCGAAGAATTTATCTGTTGCCTCCATGCACCGCGAGATGAGGAAGAAGCTGCGGCGTTTGCGGAGAGGATTCGGAAAAATATCCAGGAATTCCATTTCGAAGGGGAAGAACACCAGCCTGAAGGCGTTTTGACGGTTTCGGTTGGAATGACCTTTACTGCCGGCGGATCCGAGCTTGAGGAAATGATCGAAGAAGCCGACCAGTCTTTGTACCAATCAAAACGGCAGGGTCGCAATCGTGTAACCGTTTTTCCAGGGGTCATGGCAGAATCCCATGAAAAAGTACTGAACTGAAGGAGGAAGAGCATGAACAGATTAATGAAAAAGCGCATGAAAGCAATGGCCGTGGACACAGCAGTCACGATGGGGATCACTGTTTTACTGGAACCTTTGGTACGGAACAAACTGAAGAACAAGGCAGTATATGATGCTGTGGCTCCGTCACTCATTTTCTGGGGATTGGAATACGCCCAGATGCGAGTTGGCGGCCAGACCATCGGCCACAAAGCAGCTGGCATCGTCATTGACACAACCGACGGCAGCGAGTTGACATCCACCCAGATCCTGAAAAGGCTGGTGCACCGGGACACCGTCAGTACCATATCTTATTTGAGAGACCGACAGAAATACGATTTCTATGAAGGTACCAAACTGCCGCATGATTTGTATGCGGATACCGTAGTTAAAGAATATTTGAAATAAATAAAGGCTGCAGGACGACAAAAAGGAAGCTTTCCGCTCGGTGGAAAGCTTCCTTTTTGTTTTCTGGCTAGTGGCTGCCAAGGATTCTATTCGACTGTAAATTCAGCTTCGGCTTCGTACTTCTTGCCTTCCTGCGGGGTCAGCCAAGCTGTAATCGTGTAGGTTCCGGATTCAAAATCCTTCGGAGGAATTTCAATCTCGTATTCCAGCTTATCACCGGGCTCCAGCGTTTCTTCGCCAAGTACCTGGATATATGTGCTGACTGACGACAGGCGGTAGAGCTCTTCGCCCTCTTCGTTGGTAATCGTGAAATCATAGCGCTGTCCGCTTGTGAATTCGAAGGTAATCGTTTCGTCCGTCTGATTGCTAACGGTGTAGCGGTATAGATCATTGTCCATTTGTTCAAGCAATGCTGTCACCTCATCTTCCACGACTCCATCGGACGAGCCGTTGCCCATATCGGGTTCCGTTGAATCCGATGTTCCGCAGGCTGCCAAAAACATGGTCAATAATAAGATAAATGCCCACAACCCTTTTTTTGCTTTCATAGCTGACCCTCCCCGGTCTTATAAAATTTTCAGTGCTTTTCTGGCCTATTTTCTATTTGAACGGTTGAGCGCCAAAAAAGTTACAGTATAAGAAAGATTAATAGCCTCCGCTGGACTTTTTTTCGTATACTGTACATACATCAAAGGAGGATTGCCCCTTGTCTGAAATGCTGCATGATTTAACAAGCGCTATTGCCAATAAATCGAAATGCCTCGCCACAAGCACAATGGTCATGCTGAAATACCTGGCGATGATCCTCGTGCCGCTTTATATAATTTATCTGATTACGGGATAAAGCAATAAAATAATCCAGGGGAAAGTGTTGCTTATTCCCTGGATTATTTTTTGTTTTCCGATTACAGCTTCACGTGATTGAGGCGAGGTAGATTGTTTTTACCGATTCCTTGATCATCGTGTTGAACTCTTCCTCTGACTGGTTGGCGTTCAAGCCCTCGGACAAACCTCTTGAAAAGCTCGCAATCAAACCTTCGTTGGCTGTCAGTTTCAAGTTGGCTTCGTCGCGGGAGTAACCGCCGGAAAGTGCAACGACCCGAACAACACGCGGATGTTCGATCAATTCCTTGTAGAAATTATCAACGGTAGGAATCGACAGTTTGAGCATGACATTCTTGTCTTCGCTCAACTTATTCAAGTGATCCACCAGTTCTTTTTTGAGGATTTCTTCGGATTCGGCTTTGTCTTCACTGTGGATATTGACTTCCGGTTCGATAATCGGAACGAGGCCGGCTGCCAAAATTTGATCAGCAACTTCGAATTGCTGTTCGACCACTTTCTTGATGCCTTCCGCATTCGCTTTATTGATGACTGAACGCATTTTCGTACCGAAGACATTGCGTTCGTTTGCGCGTTTCAGCAGATCATCCAGGCCGGGATTCGGCTTCATCAGCTGGACGCCATCCTCTTCATCCGCCAATCCTTTGTCGACTTTCAGGAAAGGGGCGACACCTTTTTCCTCCCAAAGATAATCCGGAGTATATTTTCCTTCGATTTTCCGGTCCATCGTCTGTTCAAACAGGATTGCGCCGATAATCGACTCGGAATTGAAGGCGGGTGCTGTCATGACGCGCGTGCGCATTTCATGGATCAGATCATACATTTCATCTTCGTTCGAATAAGAATCTTCCGGGACACCGTATTGTGCCAGGGCTTTTGGTGTACTGCCGCCACTCTGGTCGAGTGCTGCAATAAATCCTTTTCCATTTTTCACGAGTTCAAATTGTTCTTGATTCATTTTCCCAACTCCTTTGATTAATTTGAGAGGTGCAGAAGTGAAGTCTGAAAACTCTTCACAGAATATTGTACCAATAATTGGAGGATTCATCAAAAATGAAATATAGTCACCGGATTTCAAAAGGAGAAGTATGGCTGCAATGAAAGAAGGGTATTGAAAAGCTATGAAACTATCGGCCCGCAAAAACGTTCAGTTTTACAATAACGTATACAGGAGGCAGGCATGCGAAAATTTTATCTTTTTCTATTCATAATAATGACTGTAACATTGATGGCGGCTTGTTCGGATGAAGCGGAACAGAGTGATAATGAAGCGCCAGCAACGGCTATCAATGTGACAAACAGTTCGGACCGCCAAATTACATCCATTGAATTGAAGCTGTACCAGAATGATATGGTTCAGGCATCTCCGACCCTCATGAATGCGGATGAATCGCTGATTGTCATGGGAGAAGAAGTTGAATTTGAAATCCTCACACAGGATATGGATTTTGATGAGCCAGTTGTCATCGAAGCGGTGGCGATGATCGATGGAGTGGAAGTGTCCGCAGGGAAGACGGTACCGATGGAACTCGTGCAGGGAGAAAGGTATGAGTTTGAACTGGCGCGTGATCCGGAAATGCAATTTCGTGAAATACAGGAAGAGTGAACACATTCAATAGGAACAGTGCATATGAAAAGCCATCGAAGACTTCTCTTCGATGGCTTTTTCGGGTCATGTGCCGCAATACGTTTTGAACGAACGGGCCTCATCTTCAGTTGGCGTATCAGTAAATTCGAGCTGTTCAACAGTATGGGCATAAGGATTTTTCACGGCCTCGACCAGTTTCTCCATCAGGCTGTAGTCCTGTTGGCTGACTGCCGCTTCAATTGCGCTTTCCACCCGATGATTGCGCGGGATAAGGGCCGGATTGCTGTTGCGCATCAGTATATGGGAAGCTTCTGCGCTTTCCGGTTGCCCGTCCAATCGGGATTTCCAGGCGTTATACCATTCTTCGAAATCTTCTTTGCCGCTGAATGCTGTATCTTCTACCTTATCAAACGTCAAAGCGCGGAATGTATTCGTATAATCCGCTTTATTGTCGTGCATCAGTTTCAGTAAATCATCAATGAGCGCGTCATCGCCTTCTTCGTTACCGAATAAACCAAGCTTCGCTGTCATGCCGGCCATCCAGTTCTGCTGGAATTGATTGCCGAAATCCCCCAGTGCTTCCTGAGCCAGGTCGACTGCCACTTCCTGATCCTTATCAATCAGCGGCACAAGGGTTTCAGCAAAGCGGGCAAGATTCCAGCCGGTGATTTTCGGCTGGTTGCTGTACGAATAGCGGCCATAATGGTCAATCGAGCTGAAGACACGGCCGGGCTCGTACGTATCGAGAAACGCACACGGACCGTAGTCGATCGTTTCGCCGCTGATGGTCATATTATCGGTGTTCATGACGCCGTGAATAAACCCGGTCAACTGCCATTTTGCAACAAGCTGCGCCTGGCGTGAGATGACATTTTTCAACAACTCGAGATAAGGGTTTTCGAGGCTTTTGACAGACGGGTAATGGCGTTCAATGGCGTAATCCGCCAGTGCTTTCAATTCTTCAAAGGTTCCCCACTGGGCAGCGTACTGGAATGTCCCGAACCGCAGGTGACTCGATGCGACCCGCGTCAGTACCGCGCCTGGAAGAAAGCTTTCGCGCACAACCGGGATTTCCGTCACAGCAACAGCCAGGCTGCGGCTCGTCGGAACCCCGAGTCCGTGCATCGCTTCGCTGATGATATATTCCCGCAGCATCGGCCCAAGTGCGGCCCGGCCGTCGCCGCCACGGGAATAGGCGGTTTTGCCTGAACCTTTTAACTGAATGTCGAAACGCTGACCGTCCGGAGCCAATTGTTCTCCGAGCAGCACAGCCCGGCCGTCGCCGAGCATCGTGAAGTTGCCGAACTGGTGACCGGCATAGGCCTGGGCAATCGGTTCTGCGCCTTCCGGAATTTCAGTGCCTGAAAAGATGCCCGCGCCAGAGTCGGAGTTTAACAGCTCCGCATCAAGTCCGAGCGATTCAGCCAACTCTTTGTTGAAAATCACCAATTCGGGGGTCCGTGCGGGCTCAGGGTCTGTCTTAGTATAGAATTTCTCCGGCAGACGTGCATAGCTGTTATCGAAATTCCAGCCGGCTGCTGGAATATTGGATGTGTTTTTCATAAAATCACCTTTTCTCTAGACATAATTTCAATGGCAGGGTCAATGAAAACTCTCTCCTTAGCTCAATCAACGAAGTCAAACTTCACACCGGTCAACTCTTCCGACACCTGCCACAGACGCTCCGCCACCGCTTGATCGCGCGCGGCAGGATGCGGGGTTTCGAGAACGGGATAGCCTTTGCGGCGTCCGGCACCGTCCGGACCGATGTATTCTCCGCCCTTCAAGTCCGGTTCAGTCGCCGCGTAAACGGTTGCCAGGGCACCGATGGCCGGTGGCTGCAAATAATATTTATTGGCCAGGTTGCGCAGGAACAGCGGTGCATCCCTGTTGCCGAGCTTGAATATATTCGTGCCCGACACCCCCGGATGGCAGACGACGCTGATTGCCTCTGAACCATGTGCCTTCAGGCGGCGGTCGAGTTCAAGCGCAAACAGCATATTGGCCAGCTTGCTCTGGTTGTAGAATTGTTTCGCTTTATAGCCTTTGGAACCGTCCAAATTGTCAAAGTCGATGGCCCCGCGGCTGTGCGCTAGGCTGCCGATTGTCACGATACGCGAATCCGGTGTTTTATCCAGCAGGGGAAAGAGCAGGGCGGTCAGAGCAAAATGGCCAAGGTGGTTGCTGCCGAATTGCATTTCAAAACCGTCTTTAGTTTTTGAATAGGGCGGCATCAAAACGCCGGCATTGTTAATCAGCAGATGGAGCGAATCAAAATCACTCAGGATCCTGTCGGCAAATGTCCGGATGCTGGCCAGATCGGCAACATCGAGCAGCCTTATTTCAATGGCCGCTTGGGGATGTATGGAAAGGATCTCTTTGCGGGCGGCGGCACCTTTCACTTCATTGCGCACGGCAAGAATGATCTGCATCCCTTTGCCGGCAAGAACTTTTGCCGCTTCAAGGCCAATGCCGCTATTGCCCCCTGTAATGATGGCTGTTGTTCCAGCAATTGCTTCTTGGTCCAAAATGCTTCAGCTCCTGTCTTCAATGAATACTTAAATGGTAGCGGAAAATGTCTTTTCCTACAAAGAATTGAACATTAAGATGGAATTTTCTGAAAAAATAATATGCATAAGAAGGAGTTTGTATTATTATTTAACTAACAACAAAGAAATTTTTCAAAAGTCCAATAGAGGGAAAGAAGGGGGAAAGAACATGAAGAAGATGTCCTTTGGCTGGGCGATACTGCCCTTGGCCGTAATGATCGTCATCATGCTGTTCACTATCGTTATCCTTGAACAGGGACCGCATATTCCACTGCTTGTGGGGACGGCAGTAGCAGGATTGGTGGCGTGGCGGCAAGGTTTTAGCTGGAAAGAGATTGAAGAGGGAATGTATAAAGGGATACGCCTTGTGCTGCCCGCGGTTATTATCATTATTTTAATCGGACTCATTATCGGTTCATGGATTGGCGGAGGAATTGTCGCGACTTTAATTCTGTACGGCTTGCAGATTATAACTCCATCATTTTTCCTGGTGTCGATTGCTGCTATCTGTGCCCTGGTTTCATTGGCAATCGGAAGTTCATGGTCCACAATGGGGACAATCGGTGTTGCCGGAATGGGGATTGGGCTGAGCATGGGTATATCGGCACCAATGATTGCAGGAGCAATCATTTCCGGCGCATATTTCGGTGACAAGATGTCTCCGTTATCCGATACGACGAATCTTGCTGCCGGATTAACGGACACCGACCTGTTTGTCCATATCAAACATATGTGGTACACGACAATTCCAGGTTTCGTCATTGCACTCGGTGTTTTCTGGTTCCTCGGGAGAAATTTCTCAGCGGCCGGCACTGATACGGCTAACATCGCCCAAACAGCAGCGATTCTGAGAGAAAGTTTTATAACTTCACCGTTCCTTCTTCTTATTCCGGTGTTCGTTTTTTTCCTTGTTGCGAAGAGAGTGCCGACAATTCCAGCATTGGTGGTCGGTGTCCTTCTTGGTTTCCTGGCCCAGATTATCATCCAGGGTGGATCGGTTTCTGAGGCAGTAGGAGCACTCCAAAGCGGTTATGTCATCGAAACGGGAAATGTAATGGTGGATGACCTGTTCAACCGTGGCGGACTGGATTCGATGATGTACACCGTTTCAATGATTCTTTTCGCAATGTCTTTCGGCGGTATACTGGAACATACAGGCATGCTGCGCTCCATTATGGAAGAAATCCTGAAGATGGCAAAATCGACGGGTTCACTTGTGGCTTCAACTGTATTGTCCGCTGTTGCGACAAATGCTGCCTGTGCTGAGCAATACGTCTCCATTGTCGTACCTTCTCGAATGTTCGCCAAATCCTATAAAAAACGCTTGCTGCAATCAAAAAATCTCTCGCGCGCACTTGAAGACGGAGGTACATTGACATCCGTATTCTTTGCTTGGAATACTTGTGGAGTCTTCATTTTCGGAACGCTGGGTGTCAATGCATTTCAATACGCACCATATGCAGTGTTCAACTTCGCGGTGCCGATTTTATCCATTATTTTCGCGTTTACAGGCTTCTCAATCACGAAAATGACCGATGAAGAGATCGCGGAAGTCGAAGCAGAAGAATTGGAAATAATTACAGCTGACGATAAAGACGCAGTGCCTGTACAGGTATAACCATTCCTTAATCAACGCATACGATATTTTACTGGCTGCGTTTTTCCGATTGGGGAGCAAAATGTATGAACAGGCTATTGTGTTGATTGATAGCTAAAAATTGTTCGTAAAAGAGATGGAAAAAGAAAAGGAGATTCGCCGATTATGAATTACAAAAATATTACAGTCGCGGGAAGCGGCGTGCTTGGGAGCCAGATTGCTTTCCAAACGGCTTACAAAGGATTCGAGGTGGCTGTCTATGATATTAACGAAGAAGCCATCGGCAAATCGAAGGAACGCATGATGAAACTGAAAGAGAATTACAAGAATGATTTGAAAGCGACAGATGCGGAAGTGGATGCTGCTTACGGCCGGCTGACATTCCATACAGACCTTTCCGGGGCTGTAAACCAGGCGGATCTCGTGATTGAAGCAATTCCTGAAGTTGTCGACATCAAAGTGGATTTTTATCAGAAATTGGGAGGAGTGGCACCGGAGAAAACTGTTTTCGTAACGAATTCTTCGACTTTACTGCCAAGCCAGTTTGCTGATGCGACCGGCCGTCCGGAAAAATTCCTTGCCTTGCATTTTGCTAATACGATCTGGATTAACAACACCGCGGAAGTGATGAAGCATCCGGGGACGGACATGAAAATCTTCGATGAAATCATTGATTTTGCAAAAGCGATCGGCATGGTTGCCCTGCCATTGCATAAAGAGCAACCGGGCTATATCCTGAATTCCCTGCTCGTGCCTTTCCTTGAGGCTGCGGAATTATTGCTCGTCAAAGAAGTGGCGGATGTTCAGACGGTTGATAAGACGTGGATGATTGCCACAGGCGCACCACTTGGACCGTTCGCGATTCTGGATGTTGTCGGCATCCGCACGGCGCACAACATCGTGCAGGCAAAAGCAGCTGCGACAGGCAAAGAAGATTTCGTCAAGCTGGCGGAAATGCTGCAGGCAGAATACCTCGACAAAGGCAAAATCGGCCGTGAATCCGGCGAAGGATTCTATAAATACCCGAACCCGGCATTTGCCGATCCCGACTTCCTGAAAAATTAATCACAGAGTAAAATACGAGGCAATCCGGCCAGTCAGAAAAAGGCAGCGAAGAGATAATCTTCGCTGCCTTTTTCTGGTTAAGGGAGATTCCGTGAAAAATTCACGCTGCTCTGTCCCTTCGCTCCGTTTACTGCTTCCGGCGGATTTTTTCCAGTGCGTTTTCATGGATAATCAAGTCGGAAGTGCGCAATTGCTCCGAAGCCTCTTCAATTTTCCCACTGCAGTTGTCGAAAGAGACTACAGCGGATGTTTGTGTTGAATAGCAGGTGCCATTGCCCAGCGGTTCCGTGAGGTCGGGTTTGTAGTAAAAGCCGTTATAGCGGAACGAGCCGTCACGGAATGCAGTAACGTTCTCCTGTTCATCAAGCAGCGAGTCGCCAAGCATATAAGGCGGTTCGATGCCGAGCATATCGAGGACAGTTGGTGCGATATCAATCTGGCCTCCGATATTTTCATTGGTTTTTCCGGAAGTGGAACCCGGTTCCTTGATGAACAGCGGGACACCGTGATCCAGTTCAAACAGCTCGACAACACTTTCTGCGCTGGCATCTTCGGCCATTGCTGTTCCTCTCTGCGTCAGTCCGCTGTCATGATCTCCGTAAAAAATGACAAGCGAATCGTTCCATAACCCTTTCTGTTTCAAATCTTTGATCATCTCACCGACTGCCTCGTCGACATAATGGACCGTATGGTAATAGCCTCTCACCAATTCATCATCATAATTGCTGAGGTCCAATTTTTTCAGTTCTTCAGGAAATTCGTAAGGCGTATGGCTGGTCAAAGCTACCATGAAGGCGAAAAATGGACTTTCGAGAGCGGCAGCGTAACCAACAGATTCGGTCAGAAACTGCTTATCGTTTAAAGCCATGCCGATTTGGCCGTCTTCAGGGAAATCCCGTTTGCTGTAGAATCTGTCGAACCCGATATCTTCATAGATTTCATCGCGGTTCCAGAAGCTTCGTTCGAACGCGTGCATGGCTGCGGTGTTGTAGCCGTAACGCCGCAGATGGGCCGGCAGTCCATCGAAGTTATTGCCAGCGTATTGGGTATAGACCGAACCCGATTTGATCGGATGCAGGGAAGTGAGGGTAAGAAATTCGGCATCGGAAGTTCTGCCTTCATGTGTTTGGTGATAAAAATTCGGGAAGTAAATTGTTTCATCCTTCAACTTATTCAGATTCGGAGTCAATGCCACCCCATTGATTTCCTGCCCGATCACTGAAGACTGGAAGGATTCCAATTGGACGATGATCACATTCGGGAGTTCTTCTGGCATCGATGTTGCGTCGATATCGGGCACTGTATCAGGCAGCAATTCCGACTGGTCAGCTGACTGGTTATTGCTATCGGCTAGACTGGCTGCGCCTTTCAGAAGGTCTGCTCCGTGATAGCCCCAAAATCCGAGTTGATAATATTCCCGCATATTGGAAATCGGATTATCAACAAGCCATTGCTCTTTCTGGAAATAGCTCCAGACGAGCGGGGTCGAAAAAACGATCAAGCCAGTTGCAAATGCGGAACCCGCAATTTTCAGTCCTTTTTTTCGGGGAAGGGTGCCGGTGTTATTCCGGAAATAAAAGAACGCGCTGGAGAAGAGAAGAAGGTCGGCAAAGAATACGAGGTCTTTCCAGGCAACAAGCGTCAGAAATCCGCCGCCGACGCTGTTCATCTGTGGCACATCTGCAATCAGCATGACGCTGAGAAGGTCTTCGAAGTAGCGGTAATACCAGAGATCCGAAACGAGCAGGATGCTGTGCAGGAACAACAGGGATAACAGCACCCAGCGCCTTGTCCTCGCTTTCAATAGTAATGTCCAGCTCGACAGCACCAACACGGTGGCGAAATTTAATATGAAAAAGCCGAACGAAAAGTCAGTATCCGTATAGACGCTGAAAAGAAAAAGTTTAAAAAGTGAAAGAGCCAGGTAAACGGCATAATCCAGAAATATCATTCGTGGTGCACCTCCAGTGGTACAGTTGCCAAAAACAACTCTTTCTTTCACAGTACCTCTTTTTCTGCAGCAGAAAACATGGAAGAAATTGTTGCATGATGCGGGAGGAAGCAAATAGAACCGGAATCAATCGGACTTGAAAATTGTTTTATGACGGAATTCTCTGTAAAATTAGGAGTGTAAACACGAAAGGCAGAGATTTTTGATGACAGCTTTGGATTGGATATTTACAGCAATTGCTGTGAGTTGGGTATTTGAATTTGTTTTGTTCCGCAACCGGGGAACCGGCGAGGGAGATCCCGTAGAAAAGCGTTCGTTCCTGTTGATTCTCGCAGCTCTTGCGGGCACGATCGCGACAGCTTACATCGTCGGGGAGATGAAAGCTTTTGAACAGCTTACCCCGTGGCTGAAAGCATTTGGCATCATATTTTTTGCGGGAGGTGTATTTCTCAGATATTGGGGAATCCTCCATTTGAAAGCGCAATTTACCCGCCACGTGACGGTGAGGAAAGGTGACGGCATTGTCAGTTCGGGACCTTACCGTAAATTGCGTCATCCTTTGTACACCGGATTACTATTGATCGCCATCGGCATGGCACTGTTTTTCCAGAGCATCATTGTTGCCGTTTTCGGCGGTGCATTGGTCGGATGGGCCCTTGCCAGAAGAATGGATGGCGAAGAAGCCATGCTGCTCAGGGAATTTGGAGAAGAATATCGGGAATGGATGAAGCGGCGCGCAAGGCTCATTCCATTCATTTATTAAATGAAAGTGAGTGGTGTTTGTGAAACTTCTTTACGGAATCAGCGGCTTTTATAATTCCGATGAACCAAAGCCGCCGGAAGTGGATGTCAGAAAATATGAAGAAATGTGTTATGAACTTGCCGAGAAACTCGGAGGGGAAGTGTTGGAATTTACGGATTCACTGTATCCTGCCAATTTCAACAAAGCCTATTTCAGGTTTCCCGGAAAAAATGTTTGTCTCGTCATGAACAAACATTATCCGGTACTTGCCTTTGCAAAAACAGTGGAAGCAATGAAAATTGAGTTCATCGACTTTCCAGAGGGGTCGGCCGAAATACCGGGAGAATATACTGTGCTGACTCGCGATGTTCTCGAAGCCGATGTGCCGGATAATTTAACCGAACTGCTGGGACATGGGTTAAACAAAGGGGAAATGGAACAGATAAGATATTGGAAGCCGGAAACGGTCGGCCAGGTTATCTTCAATTTTTGGAATTAATGCCTTTGTGCCGCTCGATCTCACCGACCGGCAATGGATGATATTATATCGGATGCCCCCCAACCCCATAAAATTTGAAAACGCCACTCCGGTTCTGCACCGGAGTGGCGTTTCACTTTGAATGGCTTATCAAGCACTGCAATTTCATTACACAATTTCTCTTCCGCTTTTGCCGAGTGCGTAGTAAACACCATGCTGAAGGCTTTGCAGGCACTCGAATTTTCGTAAATTGCTTTTCGACTGGGTGATTACCATTGCCAATTCGGGCGACACACCCACCAGGATGGTCTCGATGCCGAGCAGGCGGGCCGCGGCACCCAACTTGTCAATGAGCATGGCGGTGTGTTCGGAAATGTGCTTATGCAAACCAGTGAGGTCAAGCAGCAGGTATTGGGCCTGATGTTTTGGCAATTCACTCAATGTATTAAAGATCAGATCTTCCGAACGGTCCTCGTCATAGCTGCCGATCATCGGTACGACTACAATTTTTTCCAATACCGGGATAATCGGGGAAGAAAGTTCTTTCACCAGACTCTGCAGCATTTTAGTCTTGTCGTCGACCATGCGTTCGAGCTCTTTGATTTGCATGGCTTCCTGTTTACGGGACATCTCATGGATATTGGATTGCACTGTCACCTCTGATGGATAATACTCAACAATGCTGTAGGGATTTTCGTCATTCTGATATTGAATCGTGGTGTACCAGAAATTCATGCCAAACAAACCGGTTAATACACCGGCATAGTGGGAGGGAACAAAAATTCCTTCCAGTCCTTTTTGTTTTTGCTGGTTCATTTTATACTCCCAGTCATCCTGTATATGGAGTGTAAAATGTTTGGCCTCTTCATCCATTTTAACGATCTTCACTTTGCCCCATCCAGCTGGCGCATATGTATTGGACATCCATTGCACGACGTTGGAAGTATTGATATTCTTTCTGTCCAGAAAACCTTCCCCGACGATGACTCCCTGCCGGAAACCGGTTGTTTCCAAAACCAGTTTGGTTGCTTCAGTTCCTGAAATTTCCCTGATGGAGTCGAAAAATGTTTCCATAGCGGAAATCCAGAAAAGGACAACGTCTCCGTCTTCGAATAATACTTCACCGGTTTCCAAGTCCCATTTCAATTCCACGTCGCCGACTGTAATCTGCTTTTTCATAATGGCTGTGCCTCCGATTTTAATGTTGATTCAAATTTACACTGCAGAGATTTCAATGAATGTACGAGTAATTTTATTGATACTACATCCTATTCCCTAATGGTCTGGAAATATGCATGCTGTATATTAAAAATTGACTGCTTATACTTGCCGGATTTTTTGAAGGGACTCCACTCTGCAGCGTCGAATATAGAAGGGACGGAATGTGTTGGGATGGAACGGAAACAGGAATGCAAAGGAGGGCGGAAGCATTTTGGCAAGCATTGAACAAAAAGAGGAGGCAACAGGGGATGGATATCGGAATCCAGAAAATCACGCCGAATTTTTGGTTCAATACGAATGCGGAAGACGCTGTAAACTTTTACGTTTCCATTTTCAAGGATGCGAGCATCGGGAGGACGATACGTTATTCAGGTGAGGGCAAAGAAATCCACGGCATGGAGAAAGGTACTGTAATGACAATTGAATTTCAGCTGGAAGGCCAGCGGTATCTTGCGCTGAATGGAGGCGACGAATTCGAATTCAACGAATCAATTTCGTTTATCGTCAATTGCGATTCACAGGAAGAGGTGGATTATTACTGGGACAAATTGACCGAAGGCGGCGATGAATCAGCGCAGGTATGCGGTTGGCTGAAAGACAAATTCGGTGTGTCCTGGCAAGTGGTGCCGAGGGAACTGGACGATATGATGGTGGGTGGCGACCGGGAAAGAGTCAACCGCATTATGAGGTCCTTACTGCAGATGAAGAAGCTGGATCTCAACGAATTACGGAAGGCATATGTCGGGGAATAGGCGACAGGTCATACAGCAGAAAAGCGGCGCATTCCCATAAGGAATGTGCCGCTTTTCTCTTGCTTAATCGTTCAGTTCTCTTTTTCGACCAGGTGGCTGAGGTAGCCATATCCTTCTTCTTCCATCTCATTGGCCGGGATGAACAGGAGGGCTGCGCTGTTCATGCAATAGCGGAGGCCGCCTCTGTCTTTTGGACCGTCATCAAAGACGTGGCCCAAATGGCTATCGCCGGAACGGCTGCGGATTTCGGTGCGCTTGAAAAAGCCGCTTCTGTCTTCGTGTTCGGTTACGACGGCAGGGTCGATGGGTTTTGTAAAGCTCGGCCAGCCGGTCTCCGAATCATATTGGTCGGCGGAGGAAAAGAGGGGTTCACCCGTCGTGATGTCCACATAGATGCCGGGTTCATAATTATCCCAGTATTCATTGGAGTAAGCAGTTTCAGTCGCGTCTTCCTGCGTCACACTGTATTGGATTTCTGTCAATTTTTCTTTCAACTCTTCATCACTGGGCTTCGGATAGGCCGCAGGGTCAATAAGCGATGGAATTTCCTGATCCTCGAGTGAGTCAAATTCGATGTGACAGTAGCCGTCAGGATTTTTCTCGAGATAATCCTGATGATATTCTTCAGCCAGATAATAATGTTCCAAAGGCTCTATTTCTGTCACGATCGGTTTATCGTAACGCTCAGCTTCGGCTTCTACTACGGCATCGATGACAGCACGTTCTTCCGGATCTTCATAAAAGACGGCTGTGCGGTACATCGTTCCTTTGTCATTACCCTGCTGATTCAACAAAGTCGGATCAATGATCAGGAAGAACTGCGAAACGAGGCTTTCCAGATCGATGCGCTCCGGGTCGTATTGGACGTGTACCGTTTCGGCGTGTCCGGTGTTTTTGTACAGGACGTCCTTGTAAGTCGGATTGTCGGTTGTGCCGTTCGCATAACCGGAAGTTACATCATAGACGCCATAGACACGCGCCATATAGGCTTCAACTCCCCAGAAACAACCTCCTGCAAACCAGATGTCCTCCAGCTGATCAGTATCGAATTCCAAATCCTCGTTCGGATTATCCGGGAAAGGGGAAGAGCTTTCTCCCGTATCAGCCGTGCCGTTGGTGGTGGAACCGGAAGATTCGGTGGTATCCGCATTTTCCGATGCACCGGGCAGTGAACAGGCAGCTAACAGCAGCAGCAACAGAAGCATTATGGATAATTTGAATTTCATGTGGAATCGACCGCCTTCCGTTATTGGATGTTGTCAAATGTCTCATAAATCTGTTCATTGCTCATGTGGCCGGTCTGGCTTTTCACCAGGACCCCGTCAGTGCCGATAAAAACGGATGTCGGGTAACCGATGATGCCGTAGTCATTGAAGGCGGGGCCGCCTTCATCCAATAGAACCCGGATGTTCGAAGTGTGGTCGACGCCATCAAACCATTTGGCGAAAGCATCACTATTTTTCTCCGCATTCGATCCAGGGGATACGATGGTCAAGACCTTGAAGTCCGGATCTTCACCGGCGAGCGTGTTCAATTCGTTCATGCCGGAGAGGCATATCGAACACCACGACGCCCAGAATTTGATGTATACTTTTTCACCTGCGTATTGGGACAGCTGATGCGTTTCGCCAGTGAGATCTACAAGCGTAAACTCAGGAGCGGGCTTGCCGTCGTTCAACTGCTCGGAGGTTGAAGCGGTCTGGCTGCCGGAACAGGCTGTCAGCAGGAATAGAAGAGCCATGAGAATTGAAAGGGGGACGTATCGCTTCATATGAAATCATCCTTTTTGTTTTGCTGATGAAAGCGTTTTAAATTATTGGGGAAATAAAAGCAAATGGACCTTACTGCCTATACTCACATCATATAGCGAAAGGGAGGAGAATGATAATGAATTGTCTCAGTGTAAGAGTAAATGAGCAAATAGGAGCGAATTATTCGACAGAGGGAGAGGGACAACATAGAAAAAAGGCGCATTCCCACTGGAAGCACCTTTTCTTCATCCAATTATCATTTTGTGCAGGTCTTCATGATACAGCCGGCACCGCTCAATCACACTTGGCACCGTCAGCCCGGCTTCATCCATTTCCTGCAGTTCTTCAAAACTGACAAGCTTTGCATCGCAGACCTCACCGGGCTGCAGCTTCATCGCGGCAGGATCAATCAGTTCTTGCGCTTTCCAGATATAGCTGTCGCGAAAGTAATGGGCGTATTTTATTTCACCGATTTTCTTCAATTGTTCCGGCGCAGCGAGCAGGCCGGTTTCTTCCTCCAGCTCACGTACGGCACCTTCCAAACTCGATTCACCGGCGGTAATCGATCCGCCGGTAATTTCCCAAAGCAAGGGATAGGTTTTTACCGGATCGCGCTGTGTCAACAAAATTCTGCCATCCGCATTGACCGTGAATATTTCCACGACAATATGATATTCGCCCTTGTTCAGTTCAATGCCGCGGTTATGTGTTTTGCCAAGCATATTCCTGTTTTCGTCCACCAGATCCCAAAGTTCCATATATTTCACTCCCATTGGAAAAGTATATAAAATGGGAAGCTAAATGGAAAGCATAAAAATAAAAACCGGGGCAGTAAAAACAAGCGGAGCCAGAGTGAAAATCATGCCGAAGACGTTAAAGCGCTTTGTAAAAAGCAGGGATGCCCCCAAAAGCCAGATCGCCAGAAAAAATGTTTCATTCCATACAAACTTGTCGAAAGCGCCCTGTTCCAGAATCGGAATGGCGGTCAGAAATGCCAGAGAACCGGTCCATAAGAGGTGAAAAACACGATAAATTGCATAAATCATTCCATTCCCCCGTCCTTTGTTGTATAGAACGCAGCGGGGGACATTAGGTTCCAGTCCTGCCACTCTTTTTACAGAATTAATTGCAGGAGTACCGCGATGAGAATGAGCCCGAACAGAAACGCCGGAAAACTGCTGTTTTTCTCATCCGGCAATTCATCATTCATGATATTAAGTACCACACCGCCCGTAAGGAAAGCTGAGAAAAATGCGATGACGAGATCGCTGGTCGGTGCCGATTGGTAAATCAGCCAGCCGATGAAAACAGAAGCGGCTAAAATCCAGCGTCCTGCTCTTGTGTATAAATCCTCGTGGGTAAGGTGAAGAATGCGGTTATTGGCAATGAAGTGAAACGAGAAAACGATGAAATAAATCACATAGTCAATGATCAGCTCTCCGCTCAATTCCACCAGGAGGTAGCCGATCAGCATGTTATACATCGCGAAAGCCGAAATCTCGAGAATAAATATATATTTACTGGGACGAGTCATGTTCTTTTTCCGTTTATTGTGCTCCTGGGATTTCTCACTCAATTGATTGATGCCATAAAAAAACGCAATACCTATCAGAGTGGCGAGATAGGTCACATACTCAAGGTTTTCCATCCATCCGGGCAGCTGCGCCTGTTCGGCAACTTCCTGATAATGGGTCAGCTCGGGGACCAGATGCAGGAAGACATATGCGATAGAACCACCGGATACCAGTGACATGAGCTGGTTTTTCGGCTCCCGGCTGAGGAATTTTATGTAGTTTGTATAAATATGGACAATTGCAAAACCGATGATAACGGCGAGGCTGAACCAGAACATGGATGAATTCCTCCTTCCTTTAACTATAGAGTGGCTTTTCTTCCATACCCTTTTTTTGCAACAATCACCAACAATCCGTGTGAAAAAAAGTAGAGTGTTTATTGAATAAATTGGATATACTATTTGAGAACGCTGAACGCTTGTAAGTATATAGTATAGGGGATAGGAAAATGGGGTACGTCGAAGGTTTAAGAGAAGTAGTGGGGCACCGCCCACTGATACTGGTCGGTGCGGTGGCGGTCATCGTTGATGAACAGGGCCGGCTGCTGCTCGAAGAGAGAAGGTTTCCGGCAGGGGCCTGGGGATTGGCGGGTGGCCTTATGGAACTCGGGGAGTCGACTGAGGATGTCGCAAAGAGAGAAGTATTTGAAGAAACCGGACTGGTGGTTAACGCTTTGAAGCTCATCAATGTCTACTCAGGAGCGAATCATTTTGTCAAAGCTGAAAATGGGGATGAATACTTTGTGGTGACGACCGCGTATTTCGCTGAAACGTATGAAGGTGAATTGACGGTGGATGAGCTGGAATCGATCAGTTTCAGATTCTTCTACCCGCATGAATTGCCGGAGCGGATTGTCAAAAGCCATCGGCGTATCATAGATGAATATATGGAGAAATTTTATCCGAATCGCCTTTTGCAGGTGACTTGAAATTCTGGAGAGGCAGTTGAGTAAAATGTTGCGATTTTTGGGCAAGTACAGTCATTGGCTCCTATTGGCGCTGGTAAGCGCAAGTCTTTTGGTCAGCTTTTTCAGCGGCAATTACGACAGTCCCTCTCTGATTTTTGGCATTATCGGGGTAGGGGGAATCGGCTATTTGGTCTATCGGATCGAAGTTGATAAGAAGAGGAAGAACTAACTTAACAGCCGGCTCCCCAAGGGGAGCCGGTTTTTATAATGTTGAAATTTGGGAGGTTATTAAAAAAGAGGCGAAAGTGAAGAATTTTGGAGAATTGTGCGTCCAAGTATGGTTAGGCTTTTTTCAGAAGGGAAAAGGAATTTAACGAACGACAAGGAGGAAGGTTCTGGATGGCTGTATTCGCAAATGACGCATTGGCACATAAACATATCCTGATTACAGGGGCAACAGGAGGCATCGGCTTTGAGACGGCAAAAGTGGTGGCGGCCATGGGCGCGAAATTGACAATCACCGGCCGCAATGAAGAGAAATTGAACGGTTTGGCTGATGAACTGTCAAAAATAACGGCAGAAGAAAATATATTCGTAAAACAGGCAGATCTGACAAAAAACGAAGAAAGGCTGCAACTGATCGCTCATGCGGAACAGGCACATGGTTTTATAAACGGGCTCGTCAATTCTGCCGGTGTGGCGGGCGGCGGTACTGTGGAAGAGTTGGACGAGGAATTTATTGAAAGGCTGATGAATCTGAATTATAAATGCACGTTTCTGCTGACCCAGGAGATTTACCGGAAGATGATGGCAAGGAAAGAAGGCGATATTGTAAACTTGGCGAGCTTATCGGGACTGCGGGGGACCCATGGCAATACGGCATATGCCGCCAGTAAATTTGCGTTGGTCGGCTGGACACAATCGATGGCGCTCGAGGCTATTGAATACGGCATTCGGGTCAACGCGGTATGTCCGGGATATGTGGATACGGAAATGGCGCGCAACAGCATCCGAAGAAAAGCGGAGCGGAAAAACATCCCATTTGAACAGGGAATGGAGGAAGCTGTTGCGAGCATTCCATCCGGCCGCATTTCGACGCCGGAAGAAGTGGCGAACACGATTGCATTTCTTCTGACGGATGCGGCAGGAAATATCGTCGGTGAATCTGTGAAAATTTCCGGAGGCAGTGTGATGTAGGAGATAGGGAAAGAGAAATATGCTGCCGGCTGATTACCGTAAAGGGATGACTCCATTATTTCATGCCGCCAATGCAAAGAACCACCGTTTCCTTCAACAGGAAACGGTGGTTCTTTGCATTTTTTCATCTGCCTTTGCCAAACAGAACCCAGGGCGACGGCAGAGCAAAGGGGTGGTGTTCCGGCAAGGAGGCAACTTGCCCCTTCGTCAAATCCATCCATATTTGGGTGTCCATCTTGAGTTCGGCAGCCAGTTCCTGCCGGGCTAAAGATATTGTTTCCCACAGACCGGGCTGCTCCATAACATCGTCGTAAGGATAAACGGCATGCAGGTAATGGTATTTCTTCATATCTTTTTTTGTGATGAGGACCCGGTCGCCTGCAGGATTTTCAAAGAAATTCCACCGGGCGACCTGGCTGTCTGCAAACATCCCCTCGGCAGCGGGAAAAGGGTAATAGCACTCGTACGGAAAAACGGCAGCGGATTCCACGAAAAGCTGCTGGAGCCATTGTTTTTTTTGACGGAGATTGTCCTGGCGCTGCCAGGGTGCTCCGCCACTTTCCATGGAAGAAATCTCCTTGGCAGTTGCCCCGTAGCTTACGTGGCGTTCGGCAAGGCCGATTTTCTTCAGTACCCGCTGAGCGGACAGATTTTCTTCCTGTGTGTTTGCGCCGACCCATTGGATATCGGGAAGCTTAAACGCTTCCTCCAGCACTTTCGACATGAGGGTAGTGGACAAATCATTGCCCCGGAACCGGAGGTCACTGCGCATGCGACCCAGCATGGCGTAATGTTTGGCGAACACTGTCATGCCCCCGATGCTTACTAACCGACCATTTGTGAAAAGGCCGAAAAGCTTATTGTTGCCCGAAGAAATCCGGTCGAAAACCCGAATGACGTAGTCGTCTTCAATGCCGGTTTCCATGGCTTTCAGGCTGGGCAGATCTTCTTTCGTCAAAACACGGATCAGCTTTTCCATAGAATTACACTCCTTGTTGCGCACTCTTTCCTTCCATTATAAACACGAACTGATTAAAGCGCATTCGGAAAGGAAGCTAATGGAGTCTTTTTGGATTGAATAATTACTTCGACCTACGAATTGTATATTTAGACAGTCTAAGTAATTAGTGCTATCACACACTTTAGTCATGCAAATTTTTGGAAAAAATAAAAAAAACATTACTAAAGAATTGAATATTCAAAATATATTTACAATTAAATTTTGGTTTGCTATGCTAATTTCAATCTTACGACAAAACAACAGGGAGGCCGGGAGTTCATGTTTGTCATCATGCATTAAAATTCAACGGAAATGGAGAGGGTTTTATTGAAAAAGAATTGGGCGAGCACTTTGGGAGTTCTTGGTTTGTGCACAGCACTGGCTTTGCCAGCCTATGCTGGTGAAAATGAGGCGAAAACGGACACCCATCATCATGAATATTCAATTTCAGGCTTCATCGATTACGGAGAGCTGACAAAATCATTGCTGCAGCTTGAGGCGAAAAGCAAGGGAAGCGTGCAGGTCGACGTGGTTGGGCAATCGTTCAACGGGCTGGATATTTATACCGCACGAGTCGGGACCGGGGACAAGGTATTGCTGATCCAAAGCGAAATCCATGGCAATGAAAAAACAGGCACAGTCGCAATCCTCAATTTGTTGAAGAGCCTGTCCAATAATTCCAAGGAGACGAAAGAACTGCTGGAAGAAGTGACCATTGTTTTCATGCCGATGATGAACCCGGATGCATCGGAAGCGGACAAGCGCCGCAACAGCATGACGTGGAGTGATGTTGTGGATAATTATCCGCAATTGTCAGGAGCTTCGCCTTCGTGGAATTATTTCGACCGCGGCGTCAGCCAAAGCTATGATTATGCGGCCAATCCAGGATTCGATGTAAACCGTGACTTCAATCCTGATTTGGATTATGTGCCGGAAGCCGAGGATTTCCCGGGTGCTTCAAATCAGCCAGGCTGGTTCATCACACCTGAAGCACAAACTTCCCGCGATGTTTATAAATCACTGCAGGAGGAATTCGGCAATGTGGATGTCTTTGTCGATCTGCATCACCAGGGAATGTATTATGTCGACGGCACTGCGGATCCGGTGACGTTGTCATTGTCTGCCCAGTTTGTGCCTGACCCAAGTTCTGCAGCAGGTGCTGAATACGCGGAGTACGCCGACACGTATGATTACGATTTTTCCCGCCAATTGAACTTGCTGGCTTACAACGAGTTGCAGTCCTATGGCGAATCGAAATTCACAAACGTTTCCCTCTATTCCCAGGGATTGAATCTTCCGGGAACTGCGCTTGGCTCTTATGCCTTGAACGGCAGCGGAACGGTGTTGTTTGAAGTAAGAGGCCAAACGCAAATGATGGGCCAAAAAGAAAAAGGGCAATTGTCCAAATCTGTTGAACGCGGGCTCTCCGCAATCATTGAAGGTGTTGCTGACGGTTCGGTAACGGAATTGGATCCGGAAGATTACGAAGATATCCCATTGACTGCTTACCGTCCGACAAATTAATAAGTAATTGAAAACTGCCGGATATGCATCCGGCAGTTTTCAGCTTGTTGAGAAAGAAACATTAAAATCGATATTCCGCAAAACAGCTTCGCTTGCCTGAAACCCGTGCTCCTGCATCGCTGCGCTAGCTTCGTCGCAAAGCGCCGGCCGGAAGATCTTCGGCCACGCTTGGCTCGCGCTGAGCTAACTCGGTCTCGTTTCACTTCGTCCGAGTGGATCTCAGCACTTCGTCGGCATTCGCCTGCTCCCCTGGGCGTCTTCGCTGTTTTGCTCCATATCTCAGATCACTTTCTATAAAGGAATACACTTTATGTGTGTTGCAAGCTAGAAAGTGGATACTTCCATTCTGCACAAAACAGAATGAAGCGTCCGCCTAGAGCGAAATGATTGGAGAAGTTGTCGGTTTCTCGACAGCCTGAAAACTGCCGGACATGCATCCGGCAGTTTTTTTGAGGTTGTTTTCTGGACCATGCGCGCCCCGCCCAGGGTATAGAGTAAAAAATAAGAAAGTTGCGGGGAGCGATTTGGTGGTTAAAGAAAATACAAAAATCGCAATTGCCTTGCTGTTGTTGCTCAGCGGTTTGGGTGTTGCCGGTTTGTTCATCGTTTTATTTGCAGAGTTTGCAGAAGTTGTGATGGAGCAGGAATTCGGGATATTCGACAATACCATCATCACTTTACTATTGGCCAATCAAAGCGGGGTCATGGATTTCATCATGATATTCATAACGGAATTGGGCTCGGTCTGGTTCCTGGGCACATTATCCATCGTCGTAATTCTGGCATTATGGTTTAAAGCCAAAGACAAATGGAGTGTGCTGTTCTTCATCACAGCAGTCGGTGGAGGCGGACTTTTAACCACACTGCTCAAGCGTTTCTACAGCAGGGAACGTCCATCGATCAATGAGGCGATAGACGCGGTAGGCTTCAGTTTTCCCAGTGGCCATTCAATGGGATCGCTGATTTTCTATGGCTTCATCATGTTCTTGATCATCAGGGGACCGCAGAAGGAATGGGTTAAATGGACCGTGTCCCTCAGTCTGGCAGTCCTGGTGGTTTTGATCGGCATCAGCTGCATTTACCTTGGTGCCCATTATCCGAGCGATGTAGTGGCAGGATATATTGCCGGTACCATTTGGCTGCTGCTCTGCCTGACGGCGCTCGAATGGATAAATTGGCAGACGGGGAGCGACATACGTCCAGTCAAAGGATTGCGAAACATTCTCCGTTCCATTTTAAGGGGGGCAAAGGGGAAAATCAGCAATGTGGATAAATAAGAAGAATTAGAAGCGGACTCCATCCCCAAAACCTCCAGGGAACCGTTCTTGCTCAGAGCTGATATTTTATAAATCGGGTAGATCAAGTTAATTCTGCAAAAATTCGGGAATATACCCAATGCGGAATTCCCCAGATCATCTTAATCAGAACGGAGGCATTTTTATGGATATAGACAAGTACCGGGTCAAACCCGACGTGCAAATTGATTTAAAAGATTTCAATACATCTGAAAATCATAGAGGTGAAGAAGAAGCACTTGAAGATAAATTGATTCCCGAAGCGGTTCAAAAATTAAAGGAACTGCACCTGAAACTGAATGCCGAAGAAGAGAAAGGAATTCTGGTTGTGCTGCAGGCGATGGATGCGGCGGGCAAGGATGAAGCAATTACTTATATTTTTTCGAACCTGAATGCTCAGGGCCTGAAAATCCTGACACTGGGCAAACCTTCCGAGTATGAATTGAGCCACGACTATCTTTGGCGCATTCATGACGGGTTGCCGGCAAGAGGGGAAGTCGGCATCCTGAACCGCTCTCATTATGAAGAAGTCATCGCTCCACGTGTCCACAGTCTGTTGGGAGACGAACCCTTGCCGGACGACCTTATCGATGAAAAAATCTGGGATACCCGCTTTCGCCAAATAAACGATTACGAACGCTATTTGAGTGAAAACGGATTTCCGGTAGTGAAGTTCTTCTTCAACGTATCAAAAGAAGAACAGCGCAAGCGGTTGCTCAAGAGAATGAAGAACCCCGAGAAAAACTGGGAATTTTCATTCAACGATGTCGAAGAACGTGAGCATTGGGATGACTATCAGGAAATATTCGAAGACATGCTTAACAACACCTCGACTGACCATGCACCGTGGTATGTATTGCCGGCTGATAATGAACAGTATTCACGGTATATCATCGCCTCGGTCATGAATGAACTGCTGACTGATCTTGATCCCCAATTTCCCCCGGTCAGCGACGAGAACCGGAAGAAACTTGATGAATATATCAAGAAGCTGGAAGAAGAGGGAGCGCAATGAAGCAGTTCAGAATTGGGGAATAATCGGGAATTCAGGGTTTATAAAAGGCTGCCGGGAATTTTTTCCTCCGGCAGCCTTTTTCCTTCTATTCTTTTTTGGCAGTGTATTTTTTGATGGCGGGAAGAATTTCATTTCCTATCAATTCTACATTCTTCATCAGTCGATCGAATGGGACACCGCCAAAATCCATCTGGCCGATGGAGCGTTGATGGCCGAACAATTCATGCTGGTAGAGGATTTTTTCGATGACCTGCTGCGGGCTCCCGATATTCATGACGCTCTGGCTATCTCCTCCGTGCATAAATTGATATTCAGGGAATCCTCGTCCGTTCGTCACTTTCATCCCTTCATTGATATAGGGGTAATATTCCTCCAAGGCCTGTTGGCTCGTTTCGGCGACATGGAAAAAACCGGCTGTAGCTACAGGGAGGGAAGCTGAATCGAAGCCGTTTTCCTCCGCAGCCCCACGGTAGGCATCGATGGTGTTTTTAAAGCTCATGGCGGGACCGCCGAGTGTGGCGAGAAACATCGGCACTCCGGCATTGCCGGCTTTGATGGCACTTGGAGGCGATCCGCCGACGGCACGCCAGATCGGCATTATGCCCCCGTGAGGGCGGGGAATCACTTCAGCGTCACGCAGCGGGGAACGGAACCGGCCATCCCAATTGACGGATTTTTCCCGGCTGATTTTCAGCAATAAATCGAATTTCTCTTCATATAACTCCTCGTAATGCCGGATGTCATAGCCCAGTAATTCGAACAGGCCGACGCGGGAAGCCCGTCCGGCAACAAGCTCAGCGCGCCCGTTTGAAATCAGGTCGATGGTTGCAAAATCTTCGAACACGCGGACGGGATCTGAGGTCGAGATGATGGTCGAAGAACTGGCAATTTTTATCCTTTCGGTTGCCTGCGCAATCGCTGCCAGCACGACACTGTGCGCCTGGGTGGTGAAATACTCCTGATGGCTTTCTCCGACGCTGAAAAAGTCGAGGCCGGCCTGATCGGCAAGCTTCGCCAACTCAATAATTTCCTGAAGGCGCTGGCCAGCAGGAATCCGCTCTTTGGTATGTGGGTTCGGAATGTGGTCGCCCAGTGTATAGAGTCCGAACTCCAGTCCTTTATCTTGATCCATGCGATATTTTTCCAAATAAAACACCCTTTCTGAAATCCATTATGCTATAACTTTTCCAAAGATGCTGAATCGATGCTCGGTGATAAAAACTCGAACACAAAATGCCATCCCGCCTGAAAGGGGGAATGGCATTGGAAATTATTATGTCTGACCTAGAAAAACAGCAGGTTCAATATTATCGTCAAGATGATTGACAGGACGATGGAGATAATCAGACTACCGACACACGACACGCGCATAACAATCACACCTTCCTGGATGATAATGTCCATTACCCGTTTCAGGTGGAAGGCAAAACAAACCATTAATGGCGCAGGAGATAATCATTTTCAAATAAGTACTCACCGCTGATATCGATGAATAGAAAACTGTCGGCTGACAAGGGGTAGCTGAAAGTTCGAACAATATCGCCGGTCTCAATGTCTGAATAAGTGTCGGACAGAATTCCGCGCGGCCATTTTTTCATGCGCATGATATTTTCCAGGAAGTAAGGCCGGAATGCCCAATGCGCCCCTTTTTGCCCTGTTTCGATTTCCCAGCCATTTTCCCGTTTCCGATAATTGGATGAAACCTGCTGTCCGTTTGCGTTGCAGATATATATCCGAAAGCTTTCATGGGAAAAAGGCACAGCCAAAAATTTCATGAAATCATCCGCATGTTCAGCTCCTGTCCATTTGAAAGCGAGTTTTTTCACAATCTCTTCACAGTTGGCAGAGAAAGTGAGCCGTTTGGCGATCAACAGTTTTTCCTGGTCAATAAATCCCTGGATACTGTCGCCTATGTCCACTTGAAGTGAATCATTGGAAAGAAGGTTGAAAGCGGGCTCCGCCAAATAGTATCCCTGGTAATAATGTCCACCATGTTTCCAGGCGAAATGAAGCTGATGTCCATCTTCGATATGTTCATAGGATAATTTTGCGCCGATGCGGCGTGCCAGCAGGGACAGGGAGTAGACAATATCCTGGAACACATCGGGTCTGTTTGTACGGATAACGGCGGTATCGATTTTAAGGATGTCCGGCTTTAACTGCCGGATCCGGTCTATGTTTGAACTTTTGGCTCCGACATGGTCGACAGCAATCTGGATTCCGTATGTTTTGTAATACATCAAAAGGTGGTTTAATGCCTCAAAGTCCTTTTCAAATGCATGCTCTGTAATTTCCAATACAATCCGTTCCAACGAGAACCCTTTTTCTTCATATTCTTTCAGGACACTGAGAAAGTCACCGCCTCCATTGACCAGCAATTGCCTGGCATCACGGTACAGGAAGAGGATGCAGCCATTGCCGTGATCAAGCATTTCCTCCATTGCCAATTTCAGCAGGTGGGTATCGACTTCTATTTTAAAGTCATCGGGAACATCGGGATTTTGGAAAAATTCGCCGAGACTCTGCCACTCATTCTGATACTTGAACCTTCCTCGCACTTCGTAGCCGACGATCGTATGTTTTACAGCACTGACAATCGGCTGAAAAACGGGTTTAACATTGTGCAGGTTTTCGAGAACAAGCAAGGGATCCACATCATTCGCCTCCTTTGGTTTGAAAATATTCTTGGATAAATGAGTTCAATTGGAAAATTTCGCTTTGCATACCGCTTCGGCAATGTTTTGTAGTTTCATCAATGTATTTCCTGTTCCGTTTGAGTATCGGCAAATCCCTCAATATTCCGACTATAAGCCTTTAGGAGCGGGGACTTGAAGCTGGGTAACGGCATGGCATGCAATGCTTAGAAAAGGTTGCACAATCCGAACAAAAAAGCTTGCAAATGCTACCGGCTATCCCCTATAATTTGAAACATTGTGCCACGAGCGGGGCAAGAGAACCATTCACTTTCAAAAAAGGCTGAATGCATCTGCATGGCTTTTTTTTCTTGGCTTATGATCGACAATGAGAAAAATAAAGGAACGAGGAATCATTATGGATAAAATTTATAGCGGACTGATCATTTTTGCAGGATCAGTGTTACTCGGATTTTCATTTAATATGTTTTTATTGCCGCATGAAATTCTGTCAGGAGGAATTACTGGGGTTGCGATGATTTTCAGCTTGATGACACCCATCAATGCGGGGATCTGGCTGCTCATCCTGAACATACCGATCCTGATTCTGGGATGGATGAAGCTCGGCAAGATGTTCATCGCCAACAGCATCTATTCAGTGGCGGTCACATCAATTTCCATGGTGTACATTCCGGTCATGAAAGTGACAGAAGACGCGCTGTTGTCTTCCGTATTCGGCGGAGTCCTGGTCGGAATCGGAGTAGGGTTCATCATCCGGTTCTACGGGTCCACCGGCGGTTTCGATGTCGTTGGTCTTCTGATGACCATGAAACGCGATATTCCACTCGGCTTTATGGTGTTTTCACTGAACAGCCTTGTCGTCTTTGTGTCAGGGTTTATCTTTTCCTGGGAACTGGCGATGTACACGATGGCATCGATCTACATCACCGGACTGGTGGTTGACCGGATCCATACACGCCATATCAAGCTAAGCCTGATGGTCGTGACCAGCAAAGGCGACGAAGTGAAAACAAAACTGCTGGAGAGCCTTTACCGCGGCATTACCGTTACGGATGGGGAAGGCGCCTATTCCGGCAACAAAGTCAAAGTGCTCTATACTGTCATTTCACGATACGAGCTGGCATTAGTGCGTCCGCTCATCAAATCGATTGACCCCAATGCATTTGTCAGCATCAATGAGACAATGGAAGTTATGGGCAATTTCCGAAGAGACAATAATTTCAAGAAATCCCCGGCATGACCGGACAAAGCCGTTTCCTCTTTTAGGGGAAACGGCTTTTTAATACCATAACGGAAAGCTGGAAAAGCCAAGTCGAGTGACTTGGCTCCTTATGGCATGACCTTCTCCACCTTGCAGCGGATAACGGTTTTCAGTTTGGAAGGAGCTGTTTTTCGAAAATCATTCAAATAGATTTCCCGATGCTTCTTGCTGCTGCGCTGCAAGTCATTTTCTTCGAGAAAGCGGTCGATTTTTTCAAACGAAGCCGGTTCATCATCATAAGGGCCTTCGTGCAAAATCTGTACAGCCAATCCCTCTTCAAATTCTTCGAACACCACTTCATTCAACAGTTCATCAGGTTTTTTTTGGCCAGCAATTTCATAAGCTTTCAATATAGTCCCGTTATCCGCAAAATCCGGCTGCCGGATCATTAACGTGTAGAGAAATTCATTTTTATCAAGTGTGGGAAGCTCCTTTCCTTTTTCGGTAAGGCACCATACCGCTTCAAGCGGATACACAGTGTATTCATAATAGCCAGGGGGGATAAAACCTGTTTTCGGCATCATGCGAACGGCATAAGCAAGTGAATAGAGAACTTCTATCCGTCTGGCGAAATCTTCGCTGTTCGGATCGCCTTTCCCTTGAATTGCAAAAAATCGCTGCTTCGGGACCTGGATCAACACCGGGGATGAAGGGGGCAGATACAATTCTCTTTCAACTTTACGCCATTCATGCTTCATAAAATCCTCCTGTCTTTTCCTGTAAGTGTAAAGCTATTCATTAAACTCCAGATCACTGATCCATGAAGACAGATGCGCTTTTACTTCCTTGTTCAAATTGGGGTGGACATTTTCAAGTAAATCAATTTCAAACCAACTGTAATCTCTATTTTTCACAAATGTATTTGTGAATGACGGATCTTTTAATACAATTTCAGAGGTGCCCTCTGCGACTTTCTTTTCCACTTGAATTGTCAGGATTGTACCAATTTGACGTGGAATTTCGTTTTGCCCCGACAGGAAATTGCCCAGCGAATAGATGACAAATACCTGGCGTCCATCAGATGTTTCAATCCACGCGGGAGGCTGCAGGACATGCGGGTGGTGGCCAAGTATGATGTCTGCGCCGTTTTCTGCTGCGAAATGGGCGAGATCAATCTGTGATTCATTCGGCATCGGCTGGTATTCATCACCGAAGTGCAGGTTCAGGACCACCACTTCGGATTGCTCCCTGGCACGCTGCAGATCCCTTTTGATCAATTCCTTGTCGATCCGGTTCACCAGGTATTCTCTGCCCGGAGGTGTTGGGACGCCATTTGTTCCATAAGTATAGGAAAGAAACGAAAATGTAATGTCATTTGCAGTCATCAGCGTTATCTCTTCACGTTCTTCGGCAGATAAATAAGAACCTGTACGTTCCATTCCAATTTCATCCCAATAATTGATGGCATTTTCGATAGCCGGGACGCCTCTGTCAAGCGTATGGTTATTGGCCATGGCAACAACGTCAACCCCAGCATCCTTTAAGGCATCGCCAACCTCAAAAGGACTGTTGAAAGAAGGGTATGTCGACAATCCGATCCCGGAACCGCCAATGATGCTTTCGGAATTGGCGACAGTAATATCGGCTCTTTCCATATAGGGTTTCACTTTCTCGAACATGGGGTCGAAATCATAGCCACCCGGAGTTTGGGCGGCATTATAAACTTTGCTGTGGATCAGGATGTCACCCACAGCTGACAGTGACACTGTCCGGACCTGGGAGAAATCCGGTATATCGGTGGTGGATTTCCGTGTTTCAAATTCAGTTTCTTCCATTACAAGGACGGCGGGAACTTGAACAGCGATGCAACCGGCCATCAGAAGGACCATCAGCAGCATTACCAAAAAGGTGAAATAGCGAATTGGATTCAACCTGACCACTCTCCAAACACATAATGTAGTTATAAAGGCATGAAACAACTGGAAATTAAAGTTTTTTAAAAACGGAAAATTCTGATAAAATATATATTTGATAAAAATGTGTATTGAAAATAGATGTTTAATAACATACTACAACACTAGTCGGGTATTGACTAGTGCTTTTTGTTTAATGAATGGTCAATTTTATGCCGGATACCAATGGGATGGTCCCGCTACGCCGCACTGGATCCGGAGAAATAGATAGATTTTGAACTCTGGATTTTTACGGGCCTTATCGAAATGAGTGGGTAACAATCTTAAAAAAGAAATAATTTAGGAGATTCTATTCCAATTTTTTGAAAATAGAGTATACTTGAAATTAAATATGGAAAATCGGAAATTTTTGAAAACAGGTCGGATGCAGGGGGGTAACAAATGGAGTTCATAATCGAATTGGTGAGTGAGATATTTGCTTATTTCTTTACTCCAAAGAGACGTTTGGAGAAGAACGTCGGAATTCTGAAAAACGATCCATGGTTTGCTGAACTGGAAGATGACTTCCGCTATAATCACCTTATCTGGAATAATCGAAAGGTGACGCGTTACCTCGGCTTGAACAGCAATGTAGATAAGCTTCTCAAAAATAATGACGAAAAAGCCAAATTCAAAAAGCTTCTGACTTATGAACATGTAAAGTTCATCACGCTGTCCTGATTTTTCAAACATCGCCAAAAAGGCCGAAACCCATAACAGGTTCCGGCCTTTTTCTATATCTTCTATTAGATGTCAGTCGAACAGGTTCATGCTCAAGTAACGTTCACCGGTATCCGGGGCGATGCACAGCACTCGTTTGCCTTTGCCCAGGCGCTTGGCGATTTCAATTGCGGCGAAAATGGTGGCTCCCGCGGAAGGACCGACAAATATGCCTTCTTCCCGCGCCACTCTCCTGAAAATATCGATTGCGTCCTCATCTTCGATCGCAAAAATTTCGTCATAAACATGGGTATTCAGAATGTCTGGAATAAACCCGGGGCTGGTTCCGACCAATTTATGCTTGCCGGGTTTGCCGCCGGACAAAACAGGAGAGCCTTTCGGTTCGACGACGGCGATATACAGTTCAGGCAGTTCTTCCTTTAACGCTTCGCCTGTCCCGGTAATGGTCCCGCCGGTTCCGGCAGAGGCGACAAAAGCATCGAGTTTGCCTTCCATCTGCTCCAGGATTTCACGGGCCGTCGTAGAGCGGTGGATATCCGGATTCGCCTGGTTTTCAAATTGCTGGGGAATGAAACTGTTGGGTATGCCGGATTGCAGTTCCTGCGCCTTTTTTATGGCACCCGGCATTTTTTCGTGATCCGGAGTGAGGACGACTTCAGCCCCAAATGCCTTTAACAGGTTAATGCGTTCTTTTGTGGCATTATCCGGCAGCACCAAAATGGCACGGTAGCCTTTGGCGGCAGCCACCATGGCCAGCCCGATGCCTGTATTGCCGCTCGTGGGTTCAATGATCGTGGCCCCTGCTCTAATGATACCCTGCTCTTCTGCCGTCTTGATCATGTTAAAGGCGGCACGGTCTTTAACGCTTTTGGAAGGATTGAACATCTCTAATTTTACGTAGACGTCCGCAGCGCCTTCCGGTACAATGCGGTTCAATTTTACGACCGGTGTTTCTCCGATCAGATCAGTTATATTGTCGACTGGTTTCATGTATAAAAACAACCTTTCCTGACGAATAAAATGTAAGTCCTGTTTTTATGATTGTAGTATACCGGAGGCAATTCCGACAAATCCTATGGCTTATTTACCTTTACACGGCTGCAACTGAGATAAGATAGATTTTAGAAATTAGACCTAATGATATTTAGATTAATTGTGACTTTTGAATAAATAATATACCTTTATTTGTTAATTATGTGTATAATAAAGCTAATAAATGAATCGGAGGCGCTCCATATGGTAAAAACTCCTGAGTTAGTGGATTCCATGGTTTTGGACATGGATGCCACAGAAGTTGCACAGTTGTTAAAAGAAAAGAAGCTCAATTCCCGCCAGATCGTGGAGATCTATATTGAGCATCTGAACAGGATCAATCCTTCTGTGAATTGCCTTGTTGAAAACCGGTTTGATGAAGCCTTGCGGGAAGCTGACAGTGCTGATTGCAGGCTGGCATCAGAAGAAGCAGCGGGAGTATTGTTCGGTGTGCCGATCAGCATAAAAGAAGCATTTGATGTGGGCGGCATGAAAACGACCGGCGGCTTACTCGGGCGCAAAGACTTTGTGATGGACCGTGATGCGGAAGTCGTTCGGAAACTTCGGGCGGAAGGCGCCATCATTCTCGGCAAAAGCA
Organism: Planococcus salinarum; assembly: GCF_007004625.1. Taxonomy (GTDB): domain Bacteria; phylum Bacillota; class Bacilli; order Bacillales_A; family Planococcaceae; genus Planococcus; species Planococcus salinarum. The sequence goes on from NZ_VIFV01000026.1 coordinate 41,167, forward strand.
ATACGCCGGAGCTGTGTTTTTGCCAGGAAACTGAAAACAAGCTTTATGGACGTACAAATAATCCGCGGGACCTGCACAGGACGGCAGGTGGATCGAGCGGTGGGGAAGGTGCTTTGATAGCAGCTGGCGGTGCCGCTGCCGGACTTGGTTCTGACATTGGCGGATCCATCCGGTTTCCTGGCCATTTCAATGGAGTCGTCGGCTTCAAGTCGGGAAAGGGACAAGTTTCACCGGAAGGAAGCTATCCCGTTGTAAAACAGGAGTTGCAGGACAGGATGCTTGGCATCGGACCGATTGCAAAAAGTGTCAGAGATGCAAGGACCATATACAACATAGTCGCGAAACAAAAAGCGCCGGAAAGAAAGTTGGAAAGCTTCACGTTCAATATCATTCCGGATACAGATTACCCGATGGCCGACCATACTCGGAAACTTCTTGATTCCATACACCACAAGAGTTCGCCGGATTTTAATACCGAGCGTGAAATTCCGCCCTACTTTAAGGATTCTACTGAAATATGGCAGGAAATCATGTCGATTGACGGGGCTTCTGATGCAAGAACTGAAGCCTTCGGCGGCAAAGCAAAGAATCTTTACCGCTCTTACCTGACGGAACGCATGAATCGGAAATCTGAAGTGCACAGATATTTATCCTGGGCTTTGATCGGAGCGTCCCTTTTCAAGCCTTCTGAAAAACGGCTGAAAAAAATTGAGGACTTTCTGCAGCACGGAGACCACATCCTGGAGAACTACCTGAAAGAGCGCATCCTGATCATGCCGGTCTACCATAAGACTGCACCCCGGCACGGAGTGGTTTACCGGGAGATATTCTCTATCCGGAAAACGTTCCGCCAGTATCTTCCGTACGTCGCTTATGCCAACACATGGGGGTTGCCGTCATTGACGGTTCCAGCAGGAACTGATGAAAAAGGCATGCCCATTGGCATCCAATTGATCAGCCGCAATGGCAACGAAGAAGCTTTGTTTCAACTCGGCGAATGGCTGGAGCAGAACTTTCAGTCCTATAAACGGGCCATTTTATAGTGAAAATAAAAAACCTGTGCACTTTTTTAAAAGCGCACAGGTTTTTTGCTTTGCAAGGGAATTGAGGAAATAGCATTGGGCTTCAAAATTCATTCCGTTTCATAAGAAAAAGAATCGCCCTCAAAAACATGAAGGACGATTCCGGAGAAGTGGATAAGTCTAGAAGCCTTCCTGATCCACAATCGGTATTTGTACCTTACGAGGTGAAAAATTGGATCAGAGAATAAATTCCAATAGACAGCAAGAGTAATGCGCCTACCAGATAAATGATTAATGCGTTCTTCAAAATTAGCCTCCTGCAATTTGTAGAATAGGTAATTAGATTTGATCTTATGTAATTTACTTCAATACACCATATCAAGGCTATTTCACTGTATCAAATATAGTGAGGATTCTCGAATAAAGTGCACTATTGTGTAGGATGGAATGAAAAGCGAAGCTTCTGTAATCACAAATACAGGTATGACTTGGAATGGTGTCAATATACCTAATGATTTATCCCGGTTAACAAAAAAAGCCAAAATTCGACAAATCTTTTCCCAATTACATGGATGAGCATCTTCTGCTACCGTTAAATATGTGGCAGGGAGATTGCGGGACGCCGCATCGCCGGATTGTATGGCCATAAAAAACATATAGGGATAGGAGATTGATGTATGAAGAGATCAGGAAAGATTTTCACAACTGCAATGCTGGCAGTCACTTTGATATTGCCTTCAATGGGGGTAAGCGCCGATGAAGGAAATGCAGCAGCCAATGGCAATGAAAAATTCCGGGTACTGGTTGACTCAGCCGATCAGAACAGCCTGAAGAATGTGAAACAGCAGTACGGTGTACATTGGGATTTCGCTGCGGAAGGTTTTACAACCGATATGAATGAGAAACAATTCAATGCTTTAGAGAAAAATAAAAACTTAACTGTAGAAAAAGTTCCGGAGTTGGAAATAGCGACTGCTACGGACAAGCCGGAAGCATTATACGAAGCGATGGCGGCATCCCAGTCAACGCCCTGGGGCATCAAAGCCATCTATAATAACAGCAGCATCACACAAACGAGCGGCGGTGGAGGCATCAATATCGCAGTCCTGGATACAGGGGTCAACACGAATCACCCGGATCTGCGCAATAATGTGGAACAGTGCAAAGATTTCACGGTAGGCACGAGCTACACGAATAACAGCTGTACAGATCGCCAGGGCCACGGAACGCATGTTGCCGGATCTGCTTTGGCTGATGGCGGGACAGGCAGTGGCGTCTACGGCGTGGCACCGGACGCAGACCTTTGGGCTTACAAAGTATTGGGTGATGACGGATCCGGTTATGCGGATGACATCGCCGCAGCTATCCGCCACGCAGGCGATCAGGCAACGGCACTTAACACAAAAGTGGTCATCAACATGTCACTGGGTTCTTCAGGTGAAAGCAGCCTGATTACGAATGCAGTGGACTATTCATATAATAAAGGCGTTCTTGTCATTGCAGCAGCAGGAAATGAGGGGCCATACCAAGGGTCAATCGGTTATCCTGGTGCATTGGTGAATGCGGTGGCAGTAGCGGCACTTGAAAACACTGTGCAAAACGGAACGTACCGCGTTGCGGACTTCTCTTCACGCGGTTACAGCTGGACTGATGGTGATTACTCCATCCAAAAAGGCGATGTGGAAATTTCAGCGCCGGGTGCGGCAATCTACTCCACCTGGTTTGATGGGGGCTACGCGACAATCAGCGGAACGTCAATGGCTTCACCACACGCAGCAGGCCTTGCAGCGAAAATCTGGGCGCAATATCCATCCGCTTCAAATGTGGATGTGAGAGGCGAATTGCAGTATCGCGCTTATGAAAACGACATCCTTTCCGGCTACTACGCTGGATATGGAGATGATTTTGCTTCAGGGTTCGGGTTTGCAACAGTTCAATAAGAAGATTCATCTGCAAGAGCAGTTCCGGTGTTACGCCGGAACTGCTTTTTATATATTGTCGTTTAATGCATCTTCAAGGTGTATCTCGAACAATGCGCAGTATTGCTTAAATATTTGTGACAGAACCCCTTTAATTGCGCTGAAACACTGTCACTTTTAAATTTGGGACTATTTATCTATCGATTAGTCCCGGTTGCTGAAAATTTACTAAATTCGACAATGTTTTTCCCAATTACGCTATCAGTATTCTTCTGCTAACGTTAGGTGTGTGGCAGGGAAGTTGCGGGACGCCGCATCATCGAATTTATTGCCATAAAAAAACATATAGGGATAGGAGATTGATGTATGAAGAGATCAGGAAAGATTTTCACAACTGCAATGCTGGCAGTCACTTTGATATTGCCTTCAATGGGGGTAAGCGCCGATGAAGGAAATGCAGCAGCCAATGGCAATGAAAAATTCCGGGTACTGGTTGACTCAGCCGATCAGAACAGCCTGAAGAATGTGAAACAGCAGTACGGTGTACATTGGGATTTCGCTGCGGAAGGTTTTACAACCGATATGAATGAGAAACAATTCAATGCTTTAGAGAAAAATAAAAACTTAACTGTAGAAAAAGTTCCGGAGTTGGAAATAGCGACTGCTACGGACAAGCCGGAAGCTTTATACGAAGCGATGGCTGCATCCCAGTCAACGCCCTGGGGCATCAAAGCCATCTATAATAACAGCAGCATCACTCAAACAAGTGGTGGCAGCGGCATCAATATTGCAGTTCTGGATACGGGCGTCAATACAAATCATCCGGATTTGAAAAATAGTGTGGAGCAATGCAAAGATTTCACTGTAGGTACAAGTTTCACGGATAACAGCTGTACAGACCGCCAGGGGCACGGTACACACGTGGCCGGATCAGCTTTGGCTGACGGCGGCACTGGAAGCGGTGTATATGGTGTGGCACCGGATGCGGATCTGTGGGCTTACAAAGTACTTGGCGATGACGGTTCCGGTTACGCCGACGATATCGCGGTGGCAATTCGCCACGCCGGTGATCAGGCAACTGCCCTTAATACAAAAGTTGTCATCAACATGTCTCTTGGTTCTTCGGGTGAAAGCAGCCTGATTACGAATGCAGTGGACTATGCCTATAACAAAGGCGTATTGATCATTGCAGCAGCAGGAAACTCGGGTCCAAAACCAGGTTCGATCGGTTATCCGGGTGCGCTGGTTAACGCAGTGGCAGTCGCTGCTCTTGAAGATACAATTCAGAATGGCACTTATCGTGTAGCGGATTTCTCATCCCGCGGTCATAAACGTACAGCAGGAGATTATGTGATCCAAAAAGGCGACGTTGAAATTTCAGCGCCTGGTGCAGCAGTTTATTCTACCTGGTATGATGGCGGTTACGCAACAATCAGCGGAACGTCAATGGCTTCACCACACGCAGCAGGCCTTGCAGCGAAAATCTGGGCGCAATATCCGACAGCTTCGAATGTGGATATTAGAGGCGATTTGCAATCCCGCGCTTATGAAAACGATATCCTGTCAGGTAATAGTGCAGGCTCCGGTGATGATATTGCATCAGGGTTCGGATTTGCCAAAGCACAATAAAAGATTCATCTGCAAGAGCAGTTCCGGTGTTACACTGGAACTGTTTTTATATGGTATTATTTTATTAATCTGACACAAAAGGGTGAGGCTATGAATGTCGGGTCCGTAATCAAATATTACCGGTCAAAAAACAATATGACGCAATCCCAACTGGCCGACGGCATCTGTTCTATTTCACATCTGAGCAAGATTGAATCCAATACATATACGCCGCATGAATCAACAATCGAAGCTTTATTATCCAAAATGGGGGTTCAGTGGAAAAAGGAAGTGGTGAAACGGGAGCGTCTGGAACGCCAATTGAATGATTTCGTCATCTGTTTGCTGCATTACGACCTTGAGCAGATGGAGGAGCAATACAGTAAATTGCAGGAAGATGATGAATATATCCAATCTACCGATCTTGTGAATCGCTATGAATTGTATAAGTTCCGCTACTATTTGTATATACAGGATCAAAACAGGTCTGACCGTCAAAAAGAACTGCTGGAACGTTTGAAGAATTCCTTTACGGAATCGGAAACCTGGATGCATCAGCTCTTTTTATCGCTTTACTTTACCCAGGCCAATAAAAAAGAACTGGCCATGGAATATGCAAAATCCCTCGACGGGGGAATGCAGAGCATTCCACAGAAATTCGAGGGGGAATTCTATTACCAGAAGGCCCGGTTGCTGATCATGCATGAGCAATATGAATTGTCGGCCCATTACGCCGAATTGTCCGTGCAGTATTTCAAGCTCAATTACAATTACATCCGGCTCCTCCATGCCCAATTGCTGCTGGCCATCAATTACATGAGACGTAATTTGCTTGTGCAGGCTGCGGGGATATTCGAAGTGCTGAAGCGCAATACCAGACTGATGGATCAGAAGGAATTATACAATCAGACATTGTATAATTTTGCTGAATTGATGAAAACCCGTCACGAGCACAGCCAGGCTTTTGATCTGTTGATCGAACTGCATGAAATCATGTCAAAAGATACATTTTTCTACAAAGCAGTCTTGGTCAGCCTGATTGAAACTGCGGTGGAAATTGGGGCCGATGCTTGGGAGTGCGTAAAGGAACTAAGGGAGCTGTCGGCAGGGCCCGAAGACGAATATTTTCTTTTATACTTAAATTATTTCGAGAAGCGAAATTTTTCCCAACCAGACCTTTTGACTTATTCAGAAGAAAAAATGTTCCCATTTTTCAGAAAACATGGTTACATAAGAGAAAGCAAAAAGATCGCTTTGGAACTGGCTGAACACTTTCAACGTGAACAGCAATGGGAAAAGGCGATGTATTATCAATCCTATTACGCCAGAAACGGAGGATGAATTGATATGAAAAAAGCGAAATTGATCTTATTGACTGGAGTGGCTGCGGCCATGATGGTGATGGGGGCGTGGGCTCCCGCAGCTTCACAGGTGGATGGCTCCACTGCTGTCGCCGCTTCCGGCGATGTACAGGAAAACTCAATTCCGACTATTTTACCCCCCCTGTAAAATAGCGGTTTGTTCCAAAGCTCCCGGCACAAGCCCCGGGAGCTTTTTTGGTGTGCCCGGCATGGGCGTAATCTATAGGGTGCGAGTCCCGAACTGTGAAGGCAGAAGTAACAGTTAGCCAAGCGCAAGGGTGTCCACGGCGACGTGGAATCTGAAGGAAGCGGGCGGCA
>NZ_VIFV01000027.1 GCF_007004625.1 Planococcus salinarum
GGCTCAAAAGTCTGGTAGCACGTTATGAAACTTTGCGTTATGCATCTTAATTGAACCGCCGTATACCGAACGGTACGTACGGTGGTGTGAGAGGTCGGGAGTTAATCGCTCCCTCCTACTCGATTGAAGAAAAGGAAGTATAGAACTTTTTAGTTTTATATTAGCTTTGGAAAAGGGAATCGTTGTCCAGACTCCAGCGGCCCAGCTCTTCGGGTCATAAGCCAGCCCAGCTGCGTGGCGGAGCGCCACTACGCTGTTCTGTCTTATGCCTTTCAGAGCTTAACGGGCGCTGTCGCTTTTCTTTTTAGTTGATATACATAAACTTACTGTCGTATGATTGAAGAAAAAGGAAGAGGGCGCTTACATGACCGTAACAATTTATGATGTGGCACGGGAAGCGAACGTTTCCATGGCGACAGTGTCGCGGGTAGTAAATGGAAACCAGAACGTCAAGCCGGCTACAAGAAAAAAAGTATTAAAAGTGATTGAAGAGCTTGGCTATCGTCCGAATGCAGTGGCGCGCGGCCTCGCCAGCAAAAAGACCACTACGGTCGGTGTCATCATCCCGGATATTTCCAACAGCACTTATGCAGAACTTGCAAGGGGTATCGAAGATATTGCAACGATGTATCGGTATAACATTATTTTAAGTAATTCAGATCAGAACGAAAACAAGGAGTTGCAGCTTCTTGAGACGATGCTGGGCAAACAAGTGGACGGCATAGTTTTCATGAGCGATGTAATTACATCTGAACTGCTTCATGAATTGGAACGTTCACCAACTCCGATTGTGCTGGCAGGATCAATAGAGGAGACAGGTAAGATTGCCTCCGTAAACATCGATTATTATGGAGCTGCTTATGAAGCTGTGAAAAAATTGACCGACAATGGCCATAAAACCATTGCCTTCATTTCCGGCCCGTTAACTTCCAAAATCAACAGGGATTACAAAATGAAGGCTTATCGGGAGGCATTGGAAGATGCAGACATCGAGTTTAAGCCGGAGCTTGTCATCGAGTGCAATAATTCCTATGACGAGGGCATGGAAGCAGTTATGGAGTTGAAACCGCAAAAACCTACCGCTTATTTCGTAAGCAATGATGAAATGTCAATTGGGGTCATCCATCAAGTGGAGGAAAACGGCCAGCAGATTCCGGAAGAAGTGGAAATCATCAGTTATGAAAATTCCAAACTTGCACGGATGGCCCGTCCAACGCTGACATCGGTGGCATTGCCTTTATACGATATCGGGGCGGTATCGATGCGACTGCTGACAAAATACATGAACAAGGAAGACATCAGCGAGAATCAGGTCATCCTTCCTTACCGCATCGAAGAGCGTCACTCAACGAAAAATGAAGAGTAAGTTCAACTTATATAGAGACAAAGTAGAGACAAAAAAGCTGCACCGGAGTTTTTCCGGGGCAGCTTTTTGAATTTCTTAAAGATTTTTCTGAGTGTGGCGTATGATATAAAGTGACTTTTCCATAATTTGGAAATTTTTGTCGGTGATTTCTTCTTTCCGGGGAATGGGGTCATACATGTTCTGCGGATCTTCCCAGGTCTCGATCAGTGCAACAGGTGCTTCAGGCTGCCATTTGTTCAGCCAATTCTGCGGCAGCTTGCCGGAAGGGATCGGGAAATTGTTCATTTCCATCCAGAGGTAGGACCAGGCACGGGGGACGACGCGCCAGATATCATAGCCGCCGCCTCCAACTGCGATCCATTTGCCGCCACAATACTCATGGGCGAGTTCGTGTGCGATTTTCGGAATTTCCCGGAAGATGTTCATTGTTCCATAGAGATGGGTTAACGGATCCAGGTAATGGGCATCGGCGCCATTCTGCGACAGGATGACATCGGGTTTGAAATGTTCCATGATTTCCTTCATCGATGTACGGTAGATTTCAAGAAAAGATTCGTCTTCGGTAAATGCGTCAATTGGAAAGTTGAATGATGTTCCGTAACCCTGTCCATTACCCCGTTCATTGATGTTTCCGGTTCCCGGGAAGAGGTAGCGCCCTGTTTCATGGATCGATACCGTGCAGACATCAGGATCGTCGTAGAAACTCCATTGGACACCGTCACCATGGTGGGCATCTGTATCAATATAAAGGACACGGGCTCCGTATTTCTCTTTCAGATAATTGATGGCGACTGAGCTGTCGTTATATATACAAAATCCGGAAGCTTTTCCACGGAATCCGTGGTGAAGGCCCCCACCCAGATTCAGAGCATGCTGTGCTTTGCCTTGCATAACGTAATCCACAGCTGTCAACGTTCCCCCTACCAGACGTGCGCTGGCTTCGTGCATATTTTCGAAAATCGGGGTATCTTCTGTACCGATGCCATAGCTCTCACCGGCGGCTGGTGTAATTTCCCCTTTGCCCGCTTTTTTGACGACATCGATATAACGCTGGTCATGTGCCAGCAATAATTCTTCATCAGTCGCAATACGGGCGGGAACGATCAAATCATCCGGCAGCGCACCCATTTCACGAAGCAGATCGACCGTCAGCACGAGGCGCTTTTGATTGAAGGGATGGGTCTCAGAAAATTTGTAGCCCAGCTGATCCTCGGAATATACGAAGACAGCATGTTTTATTCGTTGATTTGCGGCATGTTTGGCCATAAGACATCAAAACCTTCTTTACGTAAGTCGTTAATGAGTGCCAGAGGGTTCATTGTCTGGACCCTGAAAACGAGAATCTTGTTTTCCTTTATGCTTCTGTCCGGATAGACCAGCACACTGAGCACATTGATATTATGGCGATAGAAAACCTCTGACACTTCCAGCAGAACACCGGAACGATCATGTACGCGAATCTCGATTTGTGAGCCGGGCTGATGGGTGCCGGTCAATTCGATAAAGGTATATAAGAGATCCGTTTCGGTGATGAATCCGACAAGCTCGCCGCCACTGACGACAGGCAGACAGCCGATGTGCTGTTCATAAAAAACCATGGCAATCTCTTCGACAAAGTCCATTGGATGGGCTGTCACTGGATTTTTGGTCATGATTTCTTCCACTTTTTTCTGGTAGGGTGCATCTTTCGGTGAAATGGTAAAACGGGAGGGAAGCGCGTCTTTCAAATCCCGGTCGGTGACGACGCCGACGACTTTTCCTTGATCCGTAACCGGGGCATGTCGGATTCTGGCTTTCTCAAATAAATCAATGACATCCTGCACAGTCTGTTCGGGAGTTAATGTGTGAACTTCGGTTTTCATGATTTCTTCCAATAGCAAAACAAACACCCCTTTTGGTTAATACATATACCTGTGTTTAAAACGCAATTGATCGAACTGCTGCACCGATTCCCGGTCCACGCGTTTGCCTATTTTCGCCATCAGGCAATTTGCAGGGTGTGAACTGATTTCGGGTTCGTCGGTCGCATAATATTCAAGACCGCCGGCCTGCATCATTTTCTCCATGATTTTACGGTATTCCCAGACATTGAGTCCGGTGCCTTTCAAATCCCAGTGCCAGTAATATTCAGTCGTGATGACGATGAAATCTTCTAATGCATCATCCATCATCGAAGTTTTCAATAAGGCTTTGCCGACGCCGCTGCCCCTGAACTTCGGAATCACTTCGATTGCACCAAGTTCGATCAGGTTCTCCATATTTCCTTCTGACCATCGTTCGAGCGGATCGGGGTAAAGGAATGTGACATATCCTACGATGGTGTTATTGTCCCGTGCAATGAGGATGCGTCCTTCGGGCAAATCAGCTATTCCAATGACGGCTTTGTGCTGCTGGTCTGCAGGACGGAATGCGATCAGGTCTTCATGGAAATCGAGTGACTCCAGTTCGTGGGAGGGAACAGGACCTTCGATGACGATCCTGCCGTGCTTTGTTTTAAGTTCCATAGCATTGTAGGTTTTCTTGTGTTCCATTATTTCACCGCCTGTAAGTTTGCAATTAGCTACATTATACATGAAATAACCAGCACTTGGCTATTCTCTTTGAAAGCGCTCTCTATTTTCTAAAAAGTTAAAAAAGTTGGCAATTCTGACATCGGCTGAGGTAGAATAAAAAAGAGATAAGAATGGAAAGGATGATTTGGATGAAAGTGGAATCATTGCCAGCAGTGCCAGGGAATTTCAATTTACATAATTACGATGAAATTGCATCTGGATTTGACTGGAAAGAAGCTGAGAAGGAATTCAGCTGGTACGAGACAGGTAAAGTCAATATGGCTCACGAAGCCATCGACCGCCATGCCGAGTCAGACCGGAAAAATAAAGTGGCCCTGTATTACATGGATTCCAACAGAAAAGAGTCTTATACTTTTTACGAGATGAAGCGGATGACCAACCGGGCGGCGAACATGCTGAAATCCCATTCCGATCTGGAAAAAGGCGATCGGATGTTTATTTTCATGCCACGTTCCCCTGAACTTTATTTTGCGATGTTCGGTGCTTTGAAAATGGGGCTGATTGTAGGACCGTTGTTCGAAGCCTTCATGGAAGGGGCGATTTATGACCGCCTCGACGACAGCGATGCGAAAGCGATCATTACGACACCGGAGCTCTTATCTCGGATCCCTTTCGATAAGTTGCCGAACTTAAAGACGGTGTTCCTGGTTGGAGAAGATATTGAGGAAGATAATCATACGGTTGACGTTTTGAAACATCTTCCGAATTGCCCTGACAGCTTTGAAGTGGAATGGCTCGATAAAGAGGACGGACTGGTCCTGCATTATACATCAGGCTCAACAGGCAAACCCAAAGGGGTTCTGCATGCACAATATGCTATGGTCCAGCATCTCCAGACTGCAAAATGGGTGCTCGATTTCAATGAACAGGATATATACTGGTGTACAGCAGATCCGGGTTGGGTTACCGGAACATCCTATGGCGTATTTGCGCCGTGGCTGAACGGCACGACCACCGTCATTATCGGCGGCCGTTTTTCACCCGAAGGCTGGTATAAAGCCATTGAAGATTACGGCGTAACTGTCTGGTACAGCGCACCTACCGCATTCCGCATGCTGATGGGGGCAGGGGATGCGTTAGTGGAAGAATATGACCTCTCTACTTTGCGCCATGTGCTGTCTGTTGGAGAACCCCTCAATCCCGAAGTGATCAGATGGGGAGCGCAGGTATTTAAGCGACGAATCCACGATACGTGGTGGATGACGGAAACCGGTGCACAGGTCATCTGTAATTATCCCGCTATGGCCATCAAACCAGGTTCAATGGGCAAGCCGATCCCTGGGATCAAAGTTGCCATTGTCGATGACCATGGCAACGAGCTTCCTGCAAACCAGATGGGCAATTTGGCGATTGAAAAAGGGTGGCCTTCGATGATGCGCCAAATCTGGAACAATCCCCAAAAATTTGAATCCTATTTCCTGAAGGATAAATGGTATGTTTCCGGGGATTCCGCATATAAAGATGAAGAAGGGTATTACTGGTTCCAGGGGCGCGTCGACGATGTCATCATGACTTCCGGAGAGCGGGTAGGACCGTTTGAAGTCGAAAGCAAACTGTTGGAGCATCCAGCTGTAGCTGAGGCGGGAGTTATCGGAAAACCGGATCCAGTGCGGGGAGAAATCATCAAAGCTTTTGTGGCTCTTGTGGAAGGTTATGAGCCGTCCGAGGAACTGACTCGGGACATTCAGCAATTTGTCAAGAAAGGCCTTGCTGCCCATGCAGCTCCAAAAGAAATTGAATTCAAGGACAAACTTCCAAAAACGCGAAGCGGTAAAATAATGCGCCGTGTTCTTAAAGCATGGGAATTGGATCTGCCGACAGGCGATCTGTCGACTATGGAAGACTGATGGTAAAGCAAAAAGGACAGCGGGGAAAATCTCCGCTGTCCTTTTTTATGGGAATTTAAAAGATCCGGACCAATTCTAATGGTCCGGATCTTTTTACACGTTATGCTGCGTCATCCGTTTCCTCTGAATCGTCCGTTCCTTCAGGTTCACGAGTTGCTGCAGGTTCTACTGTTTCCTCAGGATCCTCCGGTTCTTCCGGAGGATCTACAGGCTCGTCAGGCGGATCTGTTGGTTCCGCAGGAGGATCTTCAGGTTCTTCCGGTTCGGATGGTGGATCAACCGGCTCTTCCGGCTCTTCAGGTTCCTCCGGTTCGGTAGCTGGTGGAGTTTCCGGTGGTGGCGCAGGTGTATCATTATTCTCTTCTTCTCTTGGCTCCGGCTCCGGCTCAGGTTCTGGTTCCGGTTCAGGTGCTTCGATCGTTGCAGCATTGGAATTGGCTGATTCCCTGCCTGTAATATCGACGGCAACCACATAGTAGTTTCCAGGTCCTGAAACTGTATAAGAATTGGCGACCGATTCAGAGATGGTGGCAACTTTCGATTTGGCTCCGCCGTTATTTCTGTATACGCGATAGCCGATCACATCATTTGAAGCCGAGTCGCTCCAGCTGAGCTTGTTGCCATCCAGTGTAGCCCGTACAGGCGATGGTGCTGAATCATCGGCATCAAAGCTTGTCGATGAAACAACGTTAGAAAATCGTGAATCCTGCGGGAATAATTTGCTGGCGTCCCCGCCGAACGGTGCGAGCATCCGGTCGATGAAATCTTCCGAAACGCCGACTCCGCCGCCGGAAACAAATTCTTCCGGTGTCGAAGAAAGTGCAGCGTAACGGCTGCCGTCGATTGTTGTATATTTACCGGTAGTAAGGCTGTCGTCCGCTTTATTCGGCACCATTACATTGGCATTGAACAAGTCGGATCTGACAAGGCCATCTCCGGAACAGCCATCACTTGGAGCAAGGCCCGAAATGCCGCAGAATGAGCGGCTGACGACGCCTTCAGGTGATTTGAATTTTTCTTCCGTGCCAAAAAACTCAGGATTAACGTCGTATGATGCGTTCATTAACGTCGCCCATACCTGGTTGACGCGTGTTGATGGTGCCAGTGTGCTGTTTCGCATGATATCCAGAGAGCTTCTCTCCTGGTCATACCCAAGCCAAACACTCATGGTGACATTCGGATTGTAGCCAACCAGCCACACATCACGTGTTTCCTGTGAAGTACCGGTTTTGCCGGCAAAATCCGAATTGAATTTCAATAGGTTGTTTGCGCGGTTCGCTGTTCCACGCTCACCTTCAAAGACATCGCGCATCATGTCCGTAATAATATATGAAGACTGAGGTGTATAGACTTCTTCCGTTTCAATTTTGTGTTCAAAGACAATATTGCCTTCAGCATCTTCAATACGGTCAATCATGGATGCTTTAGCAAAAGTTCCGCCATTTGCGAATGTAGCATAGGCATTCGCAATTTCTTCGGTAGATGCTTCAACTCCTGCTCCGAGAGCGGCAGTAACATTCCCATTGTCCGATTCATCGACAGCAGTTAAGCCGTTTTTCAATAAGTAATCGATCGGCATCTGGCTTTGGATTTGTGCGAAAAGGCGCACGGCCGGTAAGTTTTGAGATTGCGCTAAAGCATCACGCGCCGGCATGATGCCCTGTTCACTTGAGGCGATAAAATTACTCGGTCCCCAAGGTTCGCCGTCATTGTCGATTATTTCAAATTTCACATCGACCACTGGGCTGCCGGCACCGATTTTGCCGTACTCGATGGCCGGAGCATAAACCAGCAACGGTTTTGCCGTCGAACCGATGGAGCGGTAGGCCTGCGATGCATAATTGAAATTGGATAAATCGTGGTCACGGCCGCCGACAAAGCTTAATATACGGCCGGTGTCATTTTCAATTGTCGTGGAACCAACCTGGACTGGCATCGGAACTTCTTCTTCCTGGCCTTCCTGATTGACAATTTTTTTGGTCAAAGTCGGTCCATAGGATTCATAAGCATCTTTGGCTTTTTGCTGAGCTTCGTAAAGCTCTTTATCAATGCTGGAATGAATCCGGTAGCCTCTGGAACGAACGGCCCGGTCTGCCAAAATCTCATATTCCTCATAAAGCTTATCGTTCTCATTCAAAGTTGCCGGATCGATTCCGGCTTCTTCTGCAAGAACGTCCATGATGATGCGGGTAGCCCGTTTCTCCACTTCGGTTGTAATATGCGGATATCTTTCATAAGAACGGGTTTCATCAGTCCTGAAATCCTGGGTAATATTATAAGCCAGTGCTGCATCATATTCTTCCTGCGTAATATATTCAGTTTCCAGCATGCGGTAAAGCACTGTTCGCATCCGGTCGATTCCAAATTCCAAATACTCCGGTTCCTTCAGCCCGCCACCGGATGAATAAGGTGTATAGCGGAAAGGCGCTTTCGGTACGCCGGCGATAAATGCCGCCTGTGGAAGATTCAACTCACTTGCCGGTACATTGAAAATTCCGTTTGCTGCAGTTTCGATGCCGGCAATATTCGTTCCGGCTGAATTTCTGCCATAAGGTATGATGTTAAGATATGCTTCCAAAATTTCTTCTTTCTTCATGAACTTTTCAAGGCGCATTGCCAACAGGATCTCTTTCGCTTTACGCTCATAAGATACTTCATTTGTCAGCACCTGATTTTTGATAAGCTGCTGTGTCAGCGTAGAACCGCCGGTTTGGTTGTCTGCATTCGACACGTCCTGGAAAAGGCCCCTGAAGATTGCCTTTGGAACTATGCCTTCGTGTTCTTCAAAATATTCATCCTCTGTAGCAAGAACCGCGTTAATCGCGTAATCGGAAACTTTGTCAAGATTCGTTTCTTCGCGTTCCAGATCAGTTCTCAATTTCCCAAGATACTGGTCATTTGCGAAAAATATCTCCGAAGTTTCCTCGTAGGCATAAATTTCCCCACGCATTTCACTTTCGGTGCGCAGTTTTTCTTCGTCTACAAGAGATGCGAAATACCCTGCGCCTACAGATGCAGCAAAAACGCCGCCGACCACAAGAATAATCGCAAGCAGGATTGCAAGATTCCAAAAGACGCCGGTCGTGATATTCAAGGCTTTCGCCCATTTCGTTGATCTCCATTTATTGTATGTGTCTTCAGATTTCTTCTGCCAATAACTTAATCGTTCGCGCACATCATCAACCCCCTAAAATCTTTTTATATTATAGCATATTCTTATATTGTCGACTAAGATATTGACAATCCGGAATAATAAAGTACACTACTAGTATATTTTAATATTAAAACTGTGAAGAACCCGAAGTAGGAACTGTGATTTTTCAAAGAGAGCCGGTGGTTGGTGTAAACCGGTAAAAATGCAGCAGCTGAATTACAGGTTTGGAGTTTACGGATGTGCCGCGTTTGGCACAATTGAGGTGGAAGGATCATTTATTCCTTCAAGCTGGGTGGTACCGCGCAATTGCGTCCCTGCATGTCTGACATGCAGGGGCTTTTTTATTTGCCCCGGGGAAACAGGCCACTCCGGAGCACTCGATGAAGAACCTGTGGTGTCAGTCTAAAGTAATTGTACTCGAGGAGGAATTGGAATGTCGAATGAATTATTGGAAGATCTTAAATGGAGAGGGTTGTTGTACCAGCAAACCGATGAAGAAGGACTTACGGAGTTATTGGAGAAAGAAAAAATATCCCTGTACTGCGGTGTCGACCCTACAGCCGACAGCATGCATATCGGCCATATCGTGCCGCTTCTGACGCTGCGCCGTTTTCAGTTGCACGGACACAGGCCGATCCTGCTGGTGGGCGGAGCCACAGGAATGATCGGTGATCCTTCGGGCCGCAACGAAGAACGCCAGCTGCAGACGACTGAACAGATCGACCGCAATGTGGAAGGCATCAAAGTTCAAATGCAGCAGATTTTCGATTTCCAAACCGAGAATGGAGCCCGGATGGTCAACAACCGGGATTGGATCGGTGCAATGAGTGTCATCGAATTCCTGCGCGATTACGGCAAGTTGATCTCGGTAAACTACATGCTTGCCAAGGATTCAGTGGCGTCCCGCCTGGAAACCGGCATCTCGTTTACCGAGTTCTCCTATACCCTTATCCAGGCAATCGATTTCAACCATCTATTCGATAACTACAATTGCCGTGTCCAGGTCGGCGGTTCAGACCAATGGGGGAATATCACTTCAGGCTTGGAAGTAATCCGTAAGACACATGAAGAAGAAACGAAAGCATATGGGATTACCATTCCACTTGTCACCAAAGCAGACGGCACAAAATTCGGGAAATCCGCCGGTGGATCGGTTTGGCTTGACGCGAAAAAAACATCTCCTTACGAGTTCTACCAGTTCTGGATCAACGCTTCGGATGCTGATGTCATAAAATACCTGAAAATCTTCACCTTTATCAGCCGGGAAGAAATAGAAGAACTGGAACAGTCGGTTGAAACAGAAGCCCATCTCCGGAAAGCACAGAAAGTGCTGGCGGAAGAAATGACCAAGCTGATTCACGGGGAGTCCGCTTTGGAGGATGCCTTGCGCATAACGAAAGCTTTATTCAGTGGAGACCTGAAAGCATTGACCGCAAGCGAAATGAAAGCTGCATTCAAGGATGTTCCTTCTATTGAAATGGAACGCCAGCCAAAGTCCATTGTGGAGCTGATTGTAGAAGCGGGAATTTCGCCTTCGAAACGCCAGGCAAGGGAAGATATCACGAATGGCGCCATCTCGGTCAACGGTGAAAAAGTAACAGATCTGGATTACATCATGGATGAAAAAGACCGCCTCGAAGATGCATTTTCGATTATTCGCCGGGGCAAAAAGAAATACCATATGGTACAGTTTCAGGCCTGATTTTTTTGATGTAATATAGCTTCTCCCCTTGCTCTGTGGGCCTTTGAAGAGGGTTTCGCAGTCAAAAATGTTTAATCCATTATTCAAAGGGTAACTTTTAACTGTGCACCTTTTCAATTGACTTACAAATCTAAGGAGGCGTAATAATGTCAAAAGTAGTAGGTTCTTACAAAACAGAAAAAGAGGCAATTGAAGCGATTGAGGACTTGAAAAGACAAGGTCACCAATCCGAAGACATATCAGTGTTGGGAAAAAACGAAGAAGAAACAAGAAACGTAACTGAAGAAACAGGCACGCATGCCGGCGAAGGTGCTGCAACAGGCGCATTGGCTGGTGGTGCCCTTGGCGGACTTGGCGGAGTGCTTGCAGGGATCGGAGCATTGGCGATTCCGGGAATCGGCCCGATTGTGGCTGCCGGCCCGATTGTGGCCGGGTTGACAGGAGCTGCAGCGGGCGCAGGTGTCGGTGGCCTGGCAGGAGCTTTGATTGGCATGGGTATTCCGGAAGATGAAGCGAAGGATTATGAAAACCGCTTCAACGAAGGGGAAATCCTGGTGCTCGTTGAGGATGAAACGATCCATATTCCCGATCATAACGACCGGGACCGTTTTACTTCCGATGCTTCCGATGATCCGTTAATCGGTGATGAGCGTGGAACAGGCGGTATAAGAGGGACAAGAAAGCTGTAATAAGAAAACAGTAACAAAAAAGCAACGCCTTCTTTTGAAGGCGTTGCTTTTTGTTTGGAAAGAAAAAATGAATTTTGGGGCAGCCGTTATGTCAGCGCTTTAAGAAGGCAGGCGTCTCCATGGAATTGAATTGTTCAGGATGAAGAATCTTGCCAAGCTTGATGGCTCCTTCCACCAGGCGGGGGGAAGGGCGGCAATACAATTCTTCTTCCATAATATGAATTTTTCCGGCAGCCTTCATTGTTTCATAGCCCGGTCGCTTGCGGACCAGTTCCGGTTTCACTTTATCTGTCATGATACCGACCCACGCAAGAAGAATATAATCCGGATCGCGGCGCAGAATATCCGGCCAATCGGTTTGGACATTGGCCGAATCGATATCATCGAAAAGGTTTCGTGCACCGGTGATATTGCTGATTTCAGTCAGCCAATTGATTTTGCCCGGGGTGAAGATCGGTTTTGGCCACCATTCCCAATAGAGTGATGGATGGCTTTCGACATTTGCAGAACGGGATTTGATGTCGTTGATGGCTGAAGTATAGGCAGCGTAGGCAGAAAGTGCATCGACTCCACATGCTTCGCCGACAGCCAACAAGTCCTGGCCAATATCATAAAGACTTTGAGGATTCAAAATCATATGGGGAATATTCCTTTTTTTCAGCTCTTCCACATTTTTTTCCATGCCCGGCACACTTAACGACGCCAGCACAAGATCGGGCTCCAAGAGCTCGAGCTCATCCATGCGGATTGAAAGATCCGGTCCAAGCTTTGGCAAATGGGTGATTTCTTTTGGCCAATCGGAAAAATCATCAATGCCGACCAGCATTTTTTCAGCTCCCAAAAAAGCCAATAATTCCGTATTACTCGGACAAATTGATATGATTCTCATTGCTGCACCTCCATTTTCATCAGTTTAGCATAAAGAAGAAAGCTCTTCCCGGAAAACCGGCTGCAGCTCAACAGAAAAACCCCAAACCGGAGGTCCGGTTTGGGGTTTTGAAATCGTAAGATTAACGTGAGTAGTACTCAACGATCAATTGCTCGTTGATTTCAGCAGACAATTCGCTGCGTTCCGGGTAGCGTACAAGCGTACCTTCTTTTTGGTCAGCGTCGATTGAAACGTACTCAGGAACAAAGCTGTTCACTTCGATTGCTTCGTTGACGATGTCAAGGTTGGTTGATTTTTCACGGAAAGTGATCGTTTGTCCTGGTTTTACGCTGTAAGACGGGATGTCAAGGCGTTTACCATCAACAAGGATGTGTCCGTGGTTTACCAATTGGCGAGCCTGGCGGCGAGTGCGCGCAAGACCTAAACGATAAACAACGTTATCAAGGCGTGCTTCAAGCAAGATCATGAAGTTTTCACCATGTTTACCTGGCATTTTGCCGGATTTGTTGAATAGGTTTTTAAATTGGCGTTCAGTTACTCCGAACATGAAACGAAGTTTTTGTTTTTCTTGAAGTTGCAAACCATACTCAGAAACTTTTCTGCGCTGGTTGGCACCGTGCTGACCTGGTGCGTAAGGGCGTTTTTCCAATTCTTTACCTGTTCCTGAAAGGGAAATTCCCAAACGGCGGGACAGTTTCCATGCTGGACCTGTATAACGAGACATATAAGTCTCCTCCTCTGTTTTTGGTTTTTAGAGTAAAATAAAAACCAGATGTACTCATGCTGCAAGCCATTTTATATTCCTGTATCTTCGCTCAGCAGCCAAGAGTTACACGATACACCTCATCAGTCTGCGCTTCAGCACCACAAAGGGGCTTCCGCTTTTCATCAGAGGAACAAAATGGGCGAGCAGGCACATACAACTGCTGCGATTATTTTACACAAAGCATAGTATAACCGATTTCATGGAACAAAGTCAATTGAAAAATTATCGTCAGGAAAGGGGGCTTTTCTTTTTTTGATATACGCGGTAGAATGAAGCTGAATAATGTAAGCGCTTTCTATATATGGATAAGGGGTGTGAATAATGGAGAAACCAAAAATGAGTATGGAAACTGCGGTGATTCACAAAGGATATGACAGTTCGAAGCATCATGACAGTTTATCGACGCCGCTTTATCAGACATCAACATTTTCATTTGCCACAGCAGAAGAAGGGGAAAACCGGTTTGCCGGAAACACGGAAGGAAACATTTATTCGCGCCTGGGCAATCCCACAGTTCGGGTGCTTGAGGAGCGTATGGCTGAAATCGAATACGGTGAAGGGGCATTGGCATTCGGATCAGGTATGGCTTCGGTAAGTGCAATCCTGATCTACCTGACAAAAGCGAATGACCATGTACTTTGTTCACGCGGTATTTATGGCTGCACATTCGGACTTCTGGAGATTATGGAAGAAAAGTACAACATCACACATGATCTGGTTTCAATGACCACGGAAGAAGAAATCGAAGCGGCCATTAAACCTTCGACGGTGTGCATTTACGTCGAGACCCCGATCAATCCGACAATGGAACTCGTCAATTTGGAGGCAGTGGTTAAAGTTGCCAGGAAACACGGAATCCGTGTGGTGGTCGACAATACATTCTGTTCACCGTACCTTCAGAATCCGTTGAAAATGGGTGCAGACTTCGTTCTTCACAGCGCAACGAAATACCTGAATGGCCACGGAGATGTCATCGGGGGGATTTTAGTCGGAAAAGACGGCGAAGAAATGCAGCACCTGCGGATGACTGTACAGAAAGACGTTGGGGGAATCATGTCTCCATTTGATGCCTGGCTCCTCCTGAGGGGCCTTAAAACGCTGCATGTCAGAATGGACCGGCATATTGACAACGCCCAAAAAGTTCTGCAGTTTTTGCAGCAGCAGCCAGAAGTGAAGAAAATCTTCTATCCAATGGACGCCAGCCACCCGCAATACAGTCTGGCGCAAAAACAAATGGCAAAAGGCGGCGGTTTGATTTCATTTGAACTTGCTGGAGGCAAGCGGGAAGCGCAGAAATTCATGAATGCTTTGTCCCTGATCAAAATCGCAGTGAGCCTCGGTGACGCGGAAACGCTGATTCAGCACCCGGCTTCAATGACCCACGCCGTCGTGCCTGAGTCTTCAAGACAGGCCATGGGAATTTCGGATTCACTGCTGCGGTTGTCAATCGGATTGGAAGCATCTGAAGACATTATTGCCGACCTGGCTGGAGCATTTAAGAAAGTTGCGCCGGAAGCGAAACTGCAGGAAATTTAAATTCGAATCTCTAAAGAAACGACAATCAGTTGTTCCTGCGGATGTAATAGCGAAACCCTCATGAAATGAATAGAAGCCGGAAACTCATGGATAGAGTTTCCGGCTTCTATTTTATATATGGCGCATTAAAATTTCTGTGAAAGCTTCGAGGCCTTCCTGGTCTTCTTCTGTAAAGCGGCTGAGTTCAGGGCTGTCGATATCGAGGACGCCAAGCACCTCGCCGTCCTGAATCAGCGGAATGACGATCTCCGAACGTGAAGCTGCGTCACATGCGATATGTCCCGGGAATTGATGGACATCTTCAACAAGCATGGTCTTTTTTTCAGAGACTGCGGTTCCACAGACACCGCGTCCGACTTGGATGCGAACACAGGCGGGAAGTCCCTGGAAGGGGCCCAGGACCAATTCGCCTTCTTCCATCAGGTAAAAACCAGCCCAATTGATGCGTTCCAAAAATTGGTTAAGCAAGGCGGCGGCGTTGCTTAAATTCGCAACTCGGTTTGTTTCCCCTGTGAGCAGGGCATCGAGCTGCTTGCCGAGCATTGAATATTGTTCAGCGCGCGTTCCACTGTAATCTGTTTGAGTAAACATGGAGACCCTCATTTCATTTTGGAGTGGATTCATTATAAAATTTTTCATAATGCTTGTGCAAGCCCTGAACATTGTGGGCGTCCGAACCGAATACCAAAGGGATGCCCAGCGATTTAGCATAAGGAAGGTAAGCGGCCGGCGGATAGGATTCCAGGCAACCGGCTTTGGAGAAGCCGGCTCCGTTCATATCAATCTCGTATCCCTGTTTGGCTATAGTCCGGAACAGCCTTTCAATGCGGATGTGATCATCAATCTTATCGCCGTGGTGGAGCTGGAATTTGTGTATCAATGTCGGGTGGCCGATGCGCATGGGTTTGTATACGCCAAGATCAGCTGTCACCGATGCTTCGACTGCGTCATAATAGCGGTCATAAAGTTTTTTGGTCGACCCTGCCAGCCGGGCTGCTTCCATAAATACCTCTTCGCTGAAGTCTATGCAAAAGTAGCGGTCACCAATTTTCAGAAAGTGGACGGATAAAATCGCATCATCCAGCCGTGGACCGATTTCATCGAGAAATGCACGGGTCTCTTCTTCGTAGCCCTCGACATAGTCGACCTCGAGACCGGTTCGGATGGTGATATCTTGTTTGTATGACTCTTTTACCCGCTCGACCGCATCAAGGTAAGCGGCCAGTGTCGGTAAGTCCATCCCGCTGTCCTGGTCAGGCGTCGTATCTTCAAAGGAAGGCGGGAGGGGAGCGTGCTCTGTGAAACTGATATCTGTAAAACCTGAAATTATCGCTTTTTCAACATAGGCACTCAGGGCATCTTTTGTACCGTGAGGGCAATAGGGGGAATGGATGTGCGCATCTCTTTTCATGGAAAAACCCGCTTTCGATTAAAATGAAAATTTTTATGCTATTTATTTTATTTTCGCGAACAAAAGAGTCCATTACATGCTAAAATAGAAGAATCTAGGATTTTAAATTTATCGAGCTGGAAATGTGATTTTGAACAGGGGGCTATATGGCTTATGGTGAAGTATATCATCATTGCGGTCATCATTCTATTAGCGGTAATTATCGTCGGCTTTATGTTTCGAAAGAAGCATCACGCGGAAATTGAACGCTTGGAACAGTTAAAACTGCAAATACAAAACAAACCGATATTGGAAGAACTGACAAAGGTGAAACAATTGAATATGAACGGCCAAACTGAAGAAATGTTTGAGCGCTGGCGTTCGAACTGGACCGAAGTCATGGATGTACATATTCCGAAAATTGACGGTCTGCTGTTTGATGCAGAAGATGCGATCGACCGTTTCAATTTCGGAAAAGCTTCAGCTTCAGAAAATGAGGCGGAAGAAAAGATCACTGAAGTCGACCAACAGATGAATGAGATCCTCATAGAATTGGAAGAATTGATCGGCAGTGATGAGAAGAACCGCAATGAAATGGATCTTCTCAGGGATCAATACCGCCAGGCACGCAAAACACTGCTGGCACACCAGTATTCTTATGGCGCGGCTGCTGAACCTCTCGAGAAGAAGCTCGAAACTTTCACACCGCTGTTCGAGGAATATGATGAGTTGACGGCGCAAGGGAATTATTTGAAAGCCCGGGAAATCGTCATCAGCCTGTCGGGCGAAGGCAAGCATATCTTCAGACTTATTGAAGTCATACCGCCATTGCTTGCAGACATCCAATCCAAAATACCTTCCTATATAAACGAACTTCGGAGCGGCATCCGCGAAATGGAGTCCCAAAGCTATTATCTGGAGCACCTTGAAATTTCAGTTCAACTTGATGCAATGGAAAAAGACCTCGAAATTGCAAAAGAGCAGGTCATCAATCTTACTATTGATGAACCGAAAGCAGCTGTTGAAGAAATGAAAGAAAAAGTAGAGCTGTTTTATGAACTTCTTGAAAAAGAAGTCGAATCGAAACATTACGTTGATCAGCATAAAAATTCCACTGCTGACATGCTGGAAAAAGTCACTGCAGAAACCAGGGAAATGTCTGATGAATGCGCTGTCGTGCAGCGAAGCTATAAGATCCCGGAACAGGAAGCCAAAATTCCAAAAAACTGCCTGGAATCGCTGGAAGAGCTTCAGAAGCGTTTTGACATGCTGCATTCCCGGACGCAGGAAGATCGATCCGCCTATTCCAGCCTTCACCAAGAGTTGAGTGAAATCAGGGCTGAATTGGAAACGATCAATGCTACACAGGAAGGTTTCTTCGAGTCACTGAAAAGCCTGCGGACCGATGAACACGAAGCACGCGCAAGACTCGAAATTCTGAAAAGGAAACTGCAGGAAACTGACCGGATGCTCCACAAAGCAAACATTCCGGGAATTCCTGAGGAAATGGATGTCAGGCTTGAAGAAGCGGAAGAAAACTTGTTTGTAGCGATGCAGGGCTTGCAGGAAGTGCCGCTGAATATGAAATTAGTGGATAATTATTTGTTGAAAGCGGAGCGCTCCATTGAAGAAGTGGAGGAAAAATCGGTTGAAATGGTGGAGAATGTCCACTTGATCGAACGCATTATCCAGTACGGCAACCGGTACCGCAAAACAAATCCACAAATGAACCAGAAATTGATTGAGGCTGAGGAATCATTCCGCCAGCTCCGCTATTCAAAAGCGCTTGAAGAGGCTGCTACTGCAGTCGAAAGCTTTGAGCCGGGATCGATGAAACGGATTGAAGTATTTGTAAAAGAAGACGCTTGGCGAGTATAAATAAAGCGGCGGGGCCCGGAGTCTGAAAACCTTTTCAGCAAGAGTTTCCAGACGCTGAAGGTTATAATTTCTCAACCAGTAAAAATTTGAAACCACCAGCTCTCCTGCTGGTGGTTTTCTTTTGGAGGCAATATTATGATCTATCTCGATAACAGTGCAACAACAAAACCGCATAAAGAAATCCTGGCAACATTTCTCAAGGCAAGCGAAGAGTATTTTGGCAATCCGGCGTCCCTTCATAAAATTGGCAATGAGGCTGAGAAACTGCTGGAATCTGCGCGCCGGCAAATCTCACAATTGCTGAAGATGGACCAAATTGTCTTTACATCCGGAGGCACTGAATCGAATAACCTGGCGATTCTGGGCACAGCCGATGCTTACCGTTCCCGCGGCCGTCACGTCGTATCCGCTGTAACGGAACATGCATCCGTATTGAAACCATTGGAAGAACTGGAACGCAGAGGCTTTGAAGTCACCCGGCTGGCAGTGGATAAGTTCGGACAGATTGATTTAAATGAGTTGAAGAACAGCGTGAGAAGCGATACGATTCTTGTGACATTAATGCATATCAACAACGAGACAGGGGCAGTCCATCCGATTGCGGAAATCAAAAAAATTCTGGGCGGTACGCGCGCCCTGCTTCACACAGACGCTGTCCAGAGCATCGGAAAAGTCCCGCTGGACACGGATTCCATGCCGGATTTACTGACGATGTCCGCACATAAAATCCATGGTTTGAAGGGCAGCGGCGTCCTGGCGTTCAATAAGGTCCAGCCCGGAGCGATTCTGTTCGGCGGCGGCCAGGAATCGGGATATCGCAGCGGTACGGTTGCGGTTCCCCAAGCGGCTGCATTGGCGAAAGCGCTTCGCCTGGCGCAGCCGAATCCGCTGTTCGCAGAATGGAACAGGAACCTGCGGGAATTTTTCGGTTCTTTTGACGACATCATGATTGTCAGCCCCGACAATGCCGCACCGCATATCCTTTCTGTTGCCCTCAGGGGAGCGAAAGGGGAAGTTCTGGTTTCGGGACTGCAGGATGAAGCAGTGTTTGTTTCCACATCAAGTGCCTGTTCATCAAAAAATACGGAGACGAGCCATGTCATAGAAGCGCTGAATCTGCCTCCTGTATTCAGAGAAGGTGTGATCCGGATCAGTTTCGGCGCATTTACCACGCAACAAAATATTACAGATTTCCAACGTGCTTTCAAAAAGGTCCACCGGATAATCAAAGGAGTTCGAAATAATGAAAACTAATCAAATTCTCGTCAGATACGGCGAGCTTTCGACAAAAGGTAAAAACAGAAGTTCATTTATCGGCAGGCTTCGTGACAATATCCACCATACATTCAGTGATCTGGGCAAGCTGCAGATAAAAGCGGAACGCGACCGGATGTTCATCAATTCCGACAGCGAAGAGGATATGGAACAAGTTATCTCCCGGCTTCCGAAAGTGTTTGGCATCCAATCATTCAGCCCGGTTACGGAGACGGAATTGTCGCTGGAAGCGATGAAGTCGGCGGCTGAAACTTTAATAGGCAAAATGGATACGGAAGGCAAAAGTTTCAAGGTTACTGTCAGACGCGCCAATAAAGATTTCGAGCTTCAAAAACCCGAAATTCTCCACGGCATCGGTTCCCATGTTCTGCGGGCGTTTCCCGGACTGTTGGTTCAGATGAAGAATCCGGAAATCGATTTGAAAGTGGAGATCCGGGACAAAGCTGCGTATATGACGGCTGAAGTCATACAGGGCGCAGGTGGTTTGCCGATCGGAGCAGGAGGCAAAGCGCTGCTGATGCTGTCGGGAGGTCTCGACAGCCCAGTCGCAGGTTTTCATATGCTGAAAAGAGGCGTCCGGCTGGAATTGATCCATTTCTTCAGTCCGCCCTTTACGAATGACCGGGCAAAAGAAAAAGTTTTTGATTTGGCGCAAAAGCTGAGTGAATTTGGTTCATCGGTCAATTTGCACATCATTCCCTTTACCAAACTGCAGCAGGAAGTCCATAAACAGGTTCCCGACAATATCACGATGACTTCAACACGGCGCATGATGATGCGGGTAGCGGATGGTGTATTGGAAGAAACTGGATGCAAAGCGATCATCACCGGTGAAAGCCTTGGGCAGGTGGCGAGCCAGACACTCGAGAGCCTGCATGCAATCAATGCAGTGACCACTACACCTGTCCTGCGTCCATTGATAGCAACAGATAAGTTGGAGATAATCGATACAGCCATGCAAATCGGCACGCATGACATTTCGGTGCGCCCCTATGAAGATTGCTGCACCATATTCACTCCGGCAAATCCGAAAACAAAACCAAAGCTGGAAAAAGTGGAATATTATGAGGGATTCGTTTCTTTCGACGAGCTGATTCAGGAAGCGGTCGAAAAACGGGAAGTCATCAAATTTCCAAGAGCCAAAATAAACGAATTTGACGAATTATTGTAAAGGCTGCCAAAAGGCGGCCTTTATTTTTCTTTAATTATTTTGAATAATAAAATTATTGCGGTACAATAATGAACGAATACAGCTAATACATAGAGGAGGTTTCAACATGGATCGGGAAGCATTATTGGCTCCGAAAAATTACAATCTGGTGGATGAAATCGAGAAATTTGCAAACGGGGAAGGGAAAAAAGCCATCGTCTGGGAGGACGACGGAGGCGATTCGAAAACTGTCACATATGATGAATTGATGGGGCTGGCGAACAAAGCCGCCAATAGTTTTGAAAAGGCGGGTCTCCAAAAAGGGGATGTCGTGCTCGTCATGGTGCCGAGGCTGATTGAAGCCTATGTATCCTATATTGGAGCTTTAAAAGCAGGGCTTACCGTAATCCCCAGCTCAGAAATGCTTCGGGCGAAGGATATTTCCTACCGGTTGAATCACAGCGGTGCCAAAGCGGTGATCGCCTACGAACCCTTTATGGATCAATTCAGTGAAGTGCCGGAAATGGACCGTGTGGTGAAATTCGTTATCGGAAATTCGGACAGTTCGTGGATTTCCCTGACAAAGGAAATGGAGTCGGCATCCGAATTATACGAAAAAGCGGCGACTCACAGCGATGATATGGCGTTCCTGTCCTATACATCGGGGACCACTGGCAATCCCAAAGGAGCGGTGCACAGCCACGGCTGGGCATATGCCCATTTGCGGACGTCTGCTGAGCACTGGCTGGGTGTGGAAGAAGATGACCTGGTGTGGGCAACGGCCAGTCCCGGGTGGCAAAAATGGATCTGGAGCCCGTTCCTCGCAACATTGGGAAGCGGAGCAACCGGCTATGTTTATAACGGGAAATTTGATCCGGAAAAGTATTTGCAGATCCTGGAAGCGAAAGGGATCAATGTGCTTTGCTGTACGCCGACAGAATACCGCCTGATGGCGAAACAGAAAAACCTGTCGACTTTTGATCTGTCCGCACTTCACAGCGCTGTGTCCGCCGGGGAACCGCTCAATGCGGAAGTCATCAATGTATTCAAGGAACATTTCGGATTGGAAGTCAGAGATGGCTACGGCCAGACAGAAAACACGCTGCTCGTTGGAGTCATGAAAGGAATGGAAATCCGTATCGGTTCCATGGGCAAACCGACGCCGGGCAACAAAGTGGAGATTGTCAATGAGTTCGGGCAGCCGTGCCCACCGGGGGAAGTCGGTGATATCGCTGTCCACTCGGAGACTCCGGCATTGTTTAAGGGTTATCATAAAGACGATGAACGCACGAAAATGCAATTCCGCGGCGATTATTACATTACCGGAGACAAGGCCTCGAAGGATGACGACGGTTATTTCTGGTTTGAGGGTCGCGGCGATGACATCATCATTTCTTCCGGCTATACGATCGGGCCATTCGAAGTGGAGGATGCATTGGTGAAACATCCCGCGGTGCAGGAATGCGCCGTTGTCGGATCGCCGGATGAGATCCGCGGAACCATTGTAAAGGCATTTGTCGTGTTGGTTCCAGGCACTGAACCGACAGAGGAACTGGTGAAGGACCTGCAGAACCATGTAAAGGAATTGACGGCTCCCTATAAATACCCGCGGGCCATTGAATTCCTGGAGCAATTGCCGAAAACCGCATCCGGCAAAATCCGCCGCATCGAACTCCGGCAGAAGGAAATGAAAAAGTAAAAGAGCATCCGATTGACTGGTGATTTTTACAATCATTGTGCTTTGGGGAACGCTTTCCGCGGGGAGTGGCCTGAGCTTCCTTAGTCGCTGCGGAAACCCGATGCAGGAGCAGCCTTAAAATCGTGCTCCTGCAGTGCTGCGCACTTCGTCGCAAAGACAGTATCCGTGCAGGACACGTCTACTGTCTTCGAAGCTGATTTGCGGAATATCGATCAGCAGCATCATTCTTTCTCAACAAGCTAAAGCAGCCTTTCTCCAGGCTGCTTTTAATATTGCCTTCCCCTAGTCGGGAGCCTATAATTGAATAATGTTTCGTTTTGCAAAATAATAACAGAATGGTGCGTACTGAATATGGCGGATGAGAAAAAAGGAATAATTTTTACGATACTGACTTACGCGATGTGGGGAGTCCTTCCGATTTACTGGAAGCAGCTTGGGCACGTTCCAAGTGATGAAATACTGGCAGCGCGAATTTTTTGGGCTTTCTGGATAACCGTGGCCTTCATCTTTGCCATCGGGGGGCATAAAAATCTTTTAGCCGATCTGAAAAGCCTCTGGAAATCAAAGAAAGCATTTTTCACCCTGATGCTTGCGTCCTATCTGATTACGCTGAACTGGTTCCTTTACATTTATGCGGTGACCAACGACCGGATTGTTGAAACGAGTTTGGCGTATTACATCAATCCATTGGTATCGATGCTGCTCGGTGTGTTCTTTCTGAAAGAGAAACTGACACCCGCCATTAAATTTGCGTTTGTCCTTGCAGCCATCGGTGTCGCAATCCTCACGGTGTCGTATGGGACATTTCCCTGGATGGCAGCCGGCATGGCACTCAGCTTTGCGTTTTACGGGCTGATCAAAAAAATGATCAAATTGAATGCATTGCGCGGGCTTGCACTTGAAACACTTTTTGTCCTGCCGATCGCAACTGCATTTTACATTTACCTGTTTGCCATCGATCGGGTGTCGTTTACGACGGTCAATGCGGAAACTGACTGGCTGCTGATCCTGAGCGGGGCTGTTACAGCGTTGCCGCTGGTATTGTTTGCAACCGGTGCACCGCTCATTCCGATGTATATGATCGGTTTCCTTCAATATATAGCGCCTACAATGATGCTTATTATAGGAGTGCTCATGTACGGAGAGGAATTCAACCGGATCAGCCTGATTTCATTTTCATTCATTTGGGTGGCGCTGATCCTGTTCACAGCCTCAAAAGTGTCGGAAGCCCGCAAGATTCGAAGGGAAAAAGTGAAAAATCCGATTGCCTACAGCGCAAAACAATGAAACATTTTTATGGGTGGATCGTATAGTAAGAATAAAAAAAGGGGGCAATTTTTCATGAACACAAAAAGATGGATCGCGTTGCTTATAGCAGGGGCGGTGCTTATGGTGTCATTGGTGATCAACTCGGTCTTTGCGATGTTCCAAAATGATTTTGTCAGTGATTTTTCGGATTTGATGACTTTGGAGACTGCACAGATTGACGAGACGGTCATCGAGCAAGGGAGCGCTGTATCACGCATAGCAGTTTTGGAAGTTGAAGGCGCCATACAGGATACGGGAGAAGCATCTCCGCTGTTCGGCGCAACAGGCTATAATCATGAATTTTTCATGGAGCAGCTGGAGCAAATAAAAGAAGATGACACAGTCAAAGCGGTAATGCTGAAGGTCAACTCGCCTGGAGGCGGAGTGGTCGAGTCGGCAGAGATTTACGACGAAATTACTGAAATCCAGGAAGAAACAGGCAAGCCGTTCTATGTCTCTATGGGTGCCATTGCAGCTTCAGGCGGTTACTATATTGCTGCACCAGCGGATAAAATATTTGTTAACAAGGAAACTTTGACAGGGTCGATTGGTGTCATCATGCAAAGCGTCAATTATGGCGAACTTGCAGAACGATACGGGGTTGATTTTGTAACGATCAAATCAGGCCCTTATAAAGATATCATGAGCCCTACAAGGGACATGACGGAAGAAGAACGCGCGTTATTGGAAGAAATGCTGGACGATTCCTATCAGAGATTTGTGGATATCATTGTAGAAGGGCGTGACATGCCCGAAGACGAAGTGCTGGCTGTCGCTGATGGCCGCATCATGAATGGCCGTCAGGCAGTTGAGGCGAATCTGGCAGATGATTTCGGCTATGAAGAAGATGTCATTGCCCAACTCCGTGCCGACTTCGACTTGTCGAATGCCCAGGTTTTTAAATATGGAACATCCGAAAGTTGGGGTTCACTTTTTGCTGTGAAAGTTCAATCGTTATTCGGAAATGATATTGAAACGCAAATGCTGACGAAGCTGATGACTGAATACAGTTCGCCGCGCATGATGTATTTATACGGTGACAAATAAGGAGGGGCGAACATGGCAAACAATGATATTCCTGAAAAATCGAATGTCGCTGAACCCCGGGACAAACGCCCTGGCGGCTTGGAATACGAAGAAGTGATGTTTTATGAACGCAAACCAGCCGGATTCTGGATCCGTTTTTGTGCCTACCTGATCGATTTGCTGGTGATCTCAGCTCTTGCTTCAATTTTGTTGAAGCCGATTTTTGCGCTTATAGGAAGCGAAACCGGCTCTGGACCCTGGTATGCACCTTTTGCGCTTCTGTCAGCAATCCTGTTTTATGCTTATTTTGTCTTGATGACAAAATTTTTTGGTCAGACAATCGGAAAGATGATTTTTGCCATTCGGGTTGTGTCGCTCCAAAAAGATACGCTCGATTGGAGCACCCTCTTGTTCCGGGAATGGATTGGCCGGTTCATCTCAGCAACCATTCTCCCGCTTTATTTTATCGTGGGATTTACGCCATTAAAGCAGGGAGTGCATGATTTTTTCGCGGATACAACGGTCGTGCATGAACAATCTTACAGACAGCGCCGCATGATGCAGAAGATTCGCCGCAATGGGTCTGAGTTGCAAGAGAAGAGCGCCTTTTAGTATGATGAAGACAATACGAAAGGGAGGCGTTCTTATTGGTACAAATTACATTTAAAGAAAATCCTGTTACGTTACCGAATAAAGAAGTCAAAGCTGGAGAAAAAATCCCGGATTTCACAGTTCTGGCAAATGACCTGAGCCCAGTAACTGCCCAGGATACTGCAGGAAAGATTCGGCTTTTCAGTGTCGTACCTTCACTTGATACAGGCGTGTGTTCCGATCAGACCAAACGCTTCAGTGATGAAGCAGCGTCGCTTGGAGACAATGTCGAAGTTCTGGCTGTTTCGTGTGATTTGCCGTTTGCACAAAAACGCTGGACCGAAATCAACGGCGTCAATAACCTGACAACTCTGTCCGATCACCGGGATTTATCTTTCGGAGAATCGTTCGGAGTATCAATGCAGGAACTTCGGCTGCTTGCCAGATCCATTTTTGTCGTCGATGAAAATGATGAAGTGGCATACGTTGAATATGTTTCTGAAGGAACGGATCACCCTGATTACGATAAAGCGATCCAAGCAGTAAAAGAACTGACGAAATAAAAACTTGAAACCCACTCTCCTGAGTGGGTTTCCTTATTGGGGACGGAGAACTAATGAATTCATCAATGGAGAATATATTTAATTTTATCGACCAGCATACAACCGAAATACAACAGCAACAGGAAAATTCCTATCTTGAAAGCCTGCTGACTACTACAGAGAAATGGCTGGACGGTGTGATTCAACCGGATGGAGAAGCTGGAAAAGAAGATATCCGGAAAGCGATCCAGCTGGCTGTGCTGAAAGGCATGAAAGAGCATATTCAACCGCATCATCAGATGACCCCGGATGCACTCGGTTTGCTGATGGGATATCTGGTTGAATTATTTGTTAAAAAAGAGCAGGCGACAATTCTGGATCCTGCTGCCGGCACAGGAAACCTTTTGTTCACCATCATGAATTACCTGGACGGCAAATTACAGGGAGCCGGAGTGGAAATCGATGAACTCCTGATCAAATTGGCTTCAAACACCGGGAATCTGGTGCAGCAACCGGTAACGCTTTATCTGCAGGATGCCCTGCAGCCATTGTTGATCGACCCGGTGGATGCAATTGTATCGGATCTGCCCGTCGGCTATTATCCGAATGATGAAAATGCTGCAACCTATGAATTGAAGGCGGAGGAAGGCATGTCCTATGCCCATCATTTATTCATCGAACAATCATTGAAACATACTGCAGAAGGCGGCTATCTCTTTTTTATCGTGCCGAAAGCGCTGTTCGAGTCGCCGATGGCGGACCAGCTTCATACTTATTTGAAGAAAACAGCCCATATCCAATCGGTCATGGAATTGCCCGACACCCTTTTTAAAAACGCCTCTCATGCCAAAGCGATCCTGGTTCTTCAAAAGAAAAAAGAAGGCTTAAAAGCACCGCGGGAAGTTCTGTTGGCAAGAGTTCCGAATATGTCGAAGCCGGATTCAATGTCCAAATTTTTTGCACAAGTAAGTAATTGGTTCAAAGAAAATAAAGAATGAAATGACAGAAATATGCTATACTGGATTCAGCAGTAATATTGCACCAGTCCAATCGAAAAGAGGGATGACACGTGAGTGAATCCAATGAAACACCCAAAAAAGTAAGTTTGCAGGAAGCAGTAAAACGCCAGCTCGAAGCCAAAAAAAATCAGGCTTCAGGCAACAAAGGAAGCGGCAATTCATCTTCGGAAACCAAAAAGATGAAAAGCCAGCAGACGAAAAAAGTTAATAACACCCGCCGCAAAATGGGCGTGTGACCATCCGGGAAAGGCAGACCTCCAAGGTCTGCCTTTTCGCATGTAATTTCGAGTTTTCCCTTTTCGAAATAAAGGGTTACGGACAGTTTTATAGAAGTAATTTAATAATGACAGGAAACAAAATCCGCATTCAAGGGAGTGGGAAACATGTACAGAACAATTTTGATAGCGGCTGATGGCTCTGATAATTCCGTGCGTGCAGCGAAAGAAGCGGTCAAAATGGCTTCGTTGGCCAAAGGGGCGGAAGTGACCATCCTTTATGTCATCGATCACAATGAAGCGGGAAATGAAGAAATACACCACGGTGCTTCTCCGGAATTTGAAATGGCGAGACAGCAGAAAATTCAGCCTGTCATCGACTTACTGGAAAAGGAAAAGATATTTCATAAAGTGGAAATGATCTATGGCATCCCGTCGCATGTAATTACTGAATATGCAAGTGACCGAAATTTCGATTTGCTCATAATGGGAAAAAGAGGATTGAATCCGATGCAGGAAATGGTGCTCGGAAGTGTCAGCCGTTCTGTGTTAAACAAGGTTGATGTCCCCATGCTGATTGTTAAATGACATCTGCAAAATTCAGCTTTAATGAGGAGTGTGCATGAATGATATGGATGATTATTGTAGTGATTGCTTATATCCCGATTTTCTATAAAATTCATCATCGAATCGGTCAATTGGAAGACGAGGTTGCAAAATTGAAAGAAGAACTAGAGAGAGTTCAGGTGTCTATCGATTGAAAAGAGTCAAAATAACAGAAATTCCGGTTTTCATTGGCGAATTATAGGATATAGAAGGAAGGGCGGATTTACTCCGTCCTTTTTGCTGTTTTTTCAGCCGCCTCCCTAAGTAATTTATCCTATTTTCAGCTTGTGATTTCTTTTGAAGCACTGGGAAATGCTATAATAGCTGATTGTAAAGACTGTTTTATGGAAGGGCATGCCTCCGTACAGTGAAGGTATCCCGGGTTGTGATAGACTTATACTATAATAATTTAAAAGTGAGCTGATAATTTTGACTGAAAAAGAGATGGAATCCACATTTTTACCAATACTCCTGGGTTCGGATATGAATGCATACGGCATGGCCCGCTCGTTTTACGAAGCTTACGGCATCAAGTCCCTTGTTTTGGGACGTGCAAATCTTTCCGCTACCCAGAACAGCAGTATCCTGGACTTTCGGGTAATTGAAGAGTTGAACGAACAGGAAACATTTCTTCCTGCATTGCTGGATATCGCATCCCAATATAAAGGAAAGAAACTGCTGTTGCTTGCCTGCGGAGATGATTATGCGAAACTGATCATCCGCAACAAGGAAAAGTTGACACCCTATTTCGCGGTTCCTTATATCGACGAGAAATTGATGGACCGGCTTGTTCTGAAAGAAAATTTCTATGATATCTGCGAGCAATACGGTTTCAGCTATCCCCGTACTGACTTATGCACATATGAGACTTATAAAAACTTCTCTCCGAACTTCGTGTATCCAATCATTATCAAGGCTTCCAATTCTGTGGCTTACTGGGATTGCTCGTTCCCGGGCAAAAAGAAAGTATTTGTAGCACATGACGAAGCTGAAAAAGATGCCATTCTGGAAGCCATCTACAGCTCTTCCTATAAAGACAATCTGACTATCCAGGAATTCATTCCGGGAGACGATTCCTTTATGCGTGTTCTGAATGCCTATGTAGGCAAAGATGGAAAAGTGAAGTTGATGGCACTCGGCAATCCGATTCTCGAGGAGCACTCTCCTGAAGGGATCGGCAGCTACGCGGCCATCATCAATACATTCGATCAGAAACTGCTGGATAAAGTGCGATTCTTTCTTGAAGACATCGGCTATACCGGCTTTGCCAATTTTGACATGAAATATGATGCACGGGATGATTCCTATAAATTATTTGAAATCAACCTCCGTAATGGAAGAAGCAGCTACTACGTCACTGCAAGCGGACATAACCTGATGAAATACGTTGCAGATGACCATATCTTCAATAAACCCCAGCAATTGGTTTATGCAAAAGACAAGCATCTTTGGCTCATCATCCCTAAGAAGGTGCTCTTTAAATATGCACAGAATGAGGTCCTGAAAAAAGAAGCGAAGCGGCTGATCAAAGAAGGGAAAGCAACGAATTCCCTCTTCTATAAGAAAGATTTCAACCCGAAACGCTGGGCGAAACTCAGCTTGAATAATTTAAATTATCATCGAAAATACAAAAAATACTTCAATAACAAAGGTCTGTCGTAAACTATGGAAAAAAAGACTCTTGGCATTGTCGGCGGTGTGGGCCCGCTGGCCACTATGTTCATCGGTGAAATGATCGTACGCCGCACAAAGGCTGTAAAAGACCAGGATCATGTCAATTCGATCATCACGAACAATACCCGAATCCCGGATCGTACCGCTTTTATCGTGGGAGATTCAGAGGAAAATCCAATTCCTGTCATGATAGCCGATATGGAAAGGCTGACGTCCATGGGTGCGGAAATACTGATCATCCCCTGTAATACCGCCCATACTTTTTACCAGGAACTTCAGCAGGGCAGTCCTGTTCCCGTTATCCATATGATTCGTGAAACGATGAAGCGGGCAGCTGATGAGGGCGCCGCGAAAGTAGGCATCCTCGCCACCACAGGCACTGTTACGTCAGAAGTGTACCAGCGTGCGGCAAAAGATTTCGGCCTGGAACCGGTTGTGCCGAGCACAGAAATCCAGGAGAAAGTCATGTCCATTATTTATGATAATGTGAAAGCCGGCAAAGCGGCAGACCGGGAAAAATGGCGTGAAATTGAAAATTATATGCAAGTACAGGGTTGTGACCGGCTCGTGCTAGGCTGCACGGAGCTCTCCATCGTGAAGAAGGAACTTGAACTGTCGGAATACCACCTTGATTCGCTGCTCGTTCTGGCAGAACTCGCCATCCTGTCGTGCGGCTACGAACTCGCTGATTAAGTCATAGAAAAAAGCCTTTTCCGTTTTTACGGAAAAGGCTTTTTTAAAAGCTTTGCATCAAGTGATTGGATCTTGATCTTGATTTACTCGTGCTTCCAGTTCGGCTGGCGCATCGTCTGTCCGGACTACGAGTACATCGCATCTGGCCGAGCGGACGATATGTTCTGATACACTGCCGATAAGGAACCGTTCCACGGCATTCAGGCCGGTGGCACCACAGATGATCAGGTCTGCATGCATCTTGGCAGCGAGATCCCGGGAAATCATGGTTTTCGGTGAACCATAGTCAACCACGATATTGACGTTTTCAACGCCTGCTGCGTTTGCTTCTTTTTTATAGTCTGCCAGTAGGTCCTCAGCG
Source organism: Planococcus salinarum (assembly GCF_007004625.1). Lineage (GTDB taxonomy): Bacteria > Bacillota > Bacilli > Bacillales_A > Planococcaceae > Planococcus > Planococcus salinarum. Next base: position 29,950 of record NZ_VIFV01000027.1, read on the forward strand.
AATTTCTGAGCTCTGTCCGCGATGGAGCGGTCATAAGCTTCGATTGCTGCAAATGATCTTGTGTCGATGATGTTGACGAGGTTCAATGTTGCTTTATTACGTGTAGCGATCCCCACAGATTTTTTGAAGGCCCATTCAGCTTCTTTTGACCCATCCACTGCCACCAGGATCTGTCGATATTCTAATGTCATAATTGCATTCCTCCTTATCTATCTATGAAATTCGCTGTCGGTGGAGCCAGTTCCTTCTTTTTCTTTAAAAAAATGCCTGAAATATGTGTCTGCTATATGAATAGAAATGTAAATGAAACGAACATTGTGCCTGTTGCTGCCAATAAAAGGGGAGGAGATTTATTATCCGACGATATTGTAGGCAACAAAAAGCGTTTTATCTATATTAATATAATTTTAATTTGGAAATGCTCTCCATTATTCCGCCTTTTACCATTCCAAAATGCTGCAGTTCTGCCCGGGCCAGAAAAAGATTTTTGGTTTGGTAAGAAAAAGGGGCAAAGTTTAATAATATCTGATAGAATGGATTTGCTTTGAAGTATAAAAATTACTGATCTATATTTCCTATTAAAGTTTAATGGAGGGTTTCGTCATGCGTATTGGAGTTCCAACAGAAGTGAAGAACAATGAAAACAGAGTAGCAATGACACCATCAGGCGTTGTCAATTTATCCTTATACGGACACGAAGTCTTTATTCAGAAGGGGGCCGGTCTCGGATCCGGTTTTACTGATGAAGATTACAGTTCGGCAGGGGCCAGCATGGTTGCAACGGCTGAAGAGGCTTGGAACCAGGAGATGATCATGAAGGTCAAGGAACCGACGTCTTCTGAATATGGATATTTCCGGGAAGGAATGATCCTGTTCACTTATTTGCATTTGGCAGCTGAACCGGAATTGACAAAAGCGTTGCTGGATTCAAAAGTCATCGGAATTGCTTACGAAACTGTACAGCTTCCAAATAACTCATTGCCGTTATTAACTCCAATGAGTGAAGTTGCAGGCAAGATGGCGACACAGATCGGTGCTCAATTCCTGGAAAAAATCCATGGCGGCGGCGGTATTCTCCTTGGAGGAATTCCTGGTGTATCACGCGGCAAAGTTACAGTAATCGGCGGGGGAGTGGCAGGAACGCACGCTGCCAAAGTCGCAGTCGGAATGGGAGCAAATGTAACCATCCTTGACTTGAATCCGGATCGCCTGCGCCAATTGGACGATTTGTTTGGCACGGACGTACAGACCTTAATCTCAAACCCGTTGAATATTGCACAATCACTTTCCAATTCGGATCTGGTGATCGGGGCAGTTCTGATTCCAGGTGCAAAAGCGCCGAAATTGGTGACAGAAGATATGATCAAATCGATGAAACCGGGATCAGTGGTGGTGGATATTGCAATTGACCAGGGCGGGATTTTCGAAACAAGTGACCGCATTACGACCCACGATCAACCGACATACATCAAACATGATGTTGTCCACTACGCTGTTGCGAATATGCCTGGGGCGGTTCCGCGGACTTCTACAATCGGATTGACAAACGTCACTGTGCCATATGCTGTTCAAATTGCCAACAAAGGCTATAAAAAGGCAATACTTGATAACGAAGCACTGAAAAAAGGCGTCAATACCCTTGAGGGCTATGTTACGTATAAAGCGGTTGCTGATGATCATGAATTGTTGTATAAACCCCTTGAAGAGCTGCTGGCTTAAAAAAGAACACGAACCGCTATTGCGCGGCTTCAATAGAAATAAGAAAAGCTGCACCGGGATTTTATCCGGTGCAGCTTTTTACAGTATATTGAACGAAGGGATTTCACACTGGTATAATTCAGGCAGTCGAGAAACCATCAACTTCTATAATCATTCCGCTTTAGACGGATGCTTGCGGCCTAAGCCTCCTCAGTCGCGTCGCTCCTTGCGGGGTCTCAGGACTCGCTCTGGTTCCCGCAGGAAAGACATTGGCCGAAGCTTGCGAGGACAAGTCTTTGCGACGAAGCAGCGGAGCGATGCAGGAGCACATCTTTGTCCTTCACCGTCTGTCACTTTATTCGGATTATGTTCCGGCATAGAGTATCTGCTTCTATACTATAAAACAGGTAAAATGAATATCTTATATAGAAAATGTTTAAAGATATGGAGCAAAATAGCGAAGACGCCCAGGGGACCAAGCGAAGTGCTGAGATCCACTCGGGCGAAGTGCAACGAGACCGAGTTAGCTCAGCGCGAGCCCCCAGGCAAGCGGAGCTGTTTTGCGGAATATCGGTTTCCTATCTTTTTTCTCAACAAGCTGACAATTATCAGTTATTTATTATCTGAAGTTCTTTCGGGTATTTCGTCAAGACTTCGACGCCATCTGCCGTCACGGCAAGATCGTCTTCAATCCTAACGCCGACGGTACCGGGCACATAAATGCCGGGTTCGATCGTAAACACCATGCCTTCTTCCATTTTCATCTCATTCGACCCGTGAAGGGACGGGAACTCATGTACCGAAATGCCGAGACCGTGTCCCAGGCGGTGTGTAAAGTATTCACCATATCCAGCCTGCTCAATGACACCGCGTGAGATTCCGTCAAGTTCGGCGGCGGTAATGCCGGGTTTCACAGCATGCAGTGCAGCCAGTTCGGCTTCAAGCACGATGCTGTACACTTTTTTCTGTTCTTCGCCGGGTTCGCCAAGTGCCAGGGTGCGGGTGATGTCGGAGCAGTAGCCTTTGTGGACAACTCCCAGATCAAAAAGGACGAGGTCGCCTTTCTGCAGTTTGCGGTCCCCGGTTTTGCCATGCGGAGAAGCGGCGTGGTCACCCGTCAGCACCGTCGTATCGAATGACATGTGCGTAACGCCGCGTTTTTTGAGTGCCAATTCCACTTCGGTCATTACTTCAATTTCCGTAATGCCTTCTTTAATGGTTTTGGCAGCGACTTCGATTGCGTAATCGGCAAGCGCAGCTGCTTCGCGCAGAATTTCCATTTCGGCAGCATCCTTGATGACCCGCATGGCGTTGATTTTGTCATCGATGCCGACAATGGCGGGTGTATTGAAAAATTCATTGATCGCATCGGAACGCTCGACAATCATATGAGACTTTTCAATTGCCAAAGTAGCAATTGAAGAAACCTTTTCGTGAGCGGTGCGCTGGAGAATCTCCATCGCATTTTCCGTATCGGTATGGCCGACAATGTCGCCATTCCAGCCGGCAGCTTTTGCATCCGGAATTTCCATCTGCGGACAGATCAGGAATGGTTCAGCCTCGTTGAAAATCATGACGCCGAGCAGACGTTCATGGGGATTGCTCTTGAAGCCGGTAAAGTAAAAGACGTTGTCAGGATTGGTGATGAACGCCGCATCAATTCTGTTCTCTTTTAAATACGCCTGCAAATTACTGATTTTATTCATAAATGAATTCCTCCTCTTTATGTGTAGCATAACAAAGATGAGGGTATAAGACAGCTAGAAACTGAACGCATTACCTAATGGAGGGATAACATGAAAATTTCTTACCATGGACATTCCGTTGTCAAAATCCTGACGGGAGACAAAACGATTTTGATCGATCCGTTTATCAACGGCAACAGCCTGACGGATTTGAAGGTGGCAGAAGAGAAGCCGGATGTGATCCTGCTGACACATGCCCATAATGACCATGTGGGCGACACTGTGGAGCTGGCGCAGGGAAGCAATGCAAAAGTCGTTGCCCCTGTGGAACTGGCGAATTACCTGGGCACTTTCGGGCTGGATGCAGTCGGCATGAATCTGGGCGGTGCAAAAGAGTTTGATTTCGGCACCGTCAAATACACAAAAGCGTTCCACAGTTCTTCCTATACAACTGAAGAAGGAGAAGTCATTTACGGCGGCATGCCGGCGGGTATTCTCTTCAAAGCGGAAGGAAAAACCATTTATCATGCGGGTGACACAGACCTTTTCGGAGATATGGAGCTGATCGGCAACCGCAATCGAATCGATGTGGCGTTCCTGCCCATAGGAGATTTTTTCACGATGGGACCGGAAGATGCTGCATATGCGGCCGAACTGCTGAAAGCGAAATCCGTCGTGCCGATCCATTACAACACATTCCCGCCCATCAGGCAGGATCCGCAGGAATTCAAGAAATTGGTCAAATCGTCGGAAGTCCGGATTCTTAATGCCGGAGATTCATTCGAATTATGATGCAAAACCCCCGAAGAGCAAATTCTTCGGGGGTTTCTGTTATGGGAAATATGGTACACTGAAAGCATCAGGAAAGCAGAAAGAATGGGTGAAACGATGGCGACGAAACATGAACAGATTCTTGACTATATCGAGACATTGGATGTCGGGGAAAAAATATCCGTCCGCCGCATCGCAAAGGAACTTCAAGTCAGTGAAGGCACTGCATACCGTGCCATCAAAGAAGCGGAAAACAAAAGACTCGTATCGACAATCGAACGTGTCGGCACAATACGCATCGAAAGAAAAAAGAAAGAAAATATCGAAAAACTGACCTATGCGGAAATCGTCAATATCGTGGATGGGCAGGTCCTCGGCGGCAGGGCCGGATTGCACAAATCATTGACCAAATTTGTCATTGGGGCAATGCAGCTTGAAGATATGATGCGCTATACGGAAGCAGGCAATCTGCTGATTGTCGGCAATCGCTTTAAAGCCCATGAATATGCGCTGCAAGCGGGTGCAGCTGTTTTGGTGACAGGGGGATTTGACGCTTCGGACACCGTCAAAAAACTGGCTGACGAATACGAGCTGCCGGTCATTTCAACGAGTTATGATACATTCACGGTGGCTACGATGATCAACCGGGCTATCTATGACCAATTGATCAAGAAAGAGATCCTGTTGATTGAGGATATTTTGATTCCGCTGGAAAACACTCATTTTCTCCATCACCACGATCCGATCAGCCGCTACCGCGAATTGAACCGGGAAACCACGCATGGAGGGTTCCCGGTAGTTGATGATGCAGGCAAAATTATCGGGATTCTGACTTCAAGGGATATAATCGGCTTTCAGGATGCGGACTCTGTCGAAAAAGCGATGACGAAAGATCCCATTACCGTATCGCTTCAAACCAGCGTTGCATCAGCCGGTCACCGGATGATCTGGGAGGGAATCGACCTTCTTCCGGTCATAGGCGATTCCGGCAAACTGCTCGGTGTCATAAGCCGCCAGGATGTACTGAAAGCGATTCAGACGGCACAGCGGCAACCGCAGCAGGGGGAAACGATTGATGACATCATCATCAGCCAGCTCCAGATGAAGCCGCACGAAAAGCTTTCATTGGAATTCAGGGTGACTCCGCAAATGACCAATTCCTATGGGTCCATTTCTTATGGGGCTTATACCACCATCCTGTCGGAAGCCGCTACAGCTGCTTTAAAGACAAAAAACCGGAAAGACAGCGTGCTGGAGAATATGGCCGTTTATTTCCTGAAACCTGTGCAGCTCGACTCGCTGATAACCATCAAACCATCGATACTTGATATCAGCCGGAAATCAGCTAAAGTCGATATAGAGGTATCGTTTGAAGGGGAAATCATCGGTAAGGCCCTGTTGACATACCAATTGCTGGATCGCTGAATAAAAAAACCCCCTCAGCCAGAGGGGGACTTGCTATTGGTTCAATCGTGTTTCTTCAGCCACGAATTTATGGTAATGCCTTGCCGCTTTGAAATTGAAGATGACCAGCGCCAAGCCCAGAACAATGAATATGCCCGCAATAAGGTAAGTGATGGTGCTCTGGAAGATCGTCAACTGATTAATGCCAAAAAACAGGATGAAACTTCCGAGGAACATCGATGCTGTGGAAGCGTACCATTTTTTACGGATCGGCAATTTGGCGCGAAATTGTTTTGTTTTATAATAGAAATAAAACACGATTGACAGTATTATCAAAAATACGAATATTAACATAAAGGACCTCCTGTATTCGAAAACTCTTCTTCTATTGTACTGAGAAATGGGTGTGAATGCGAATGGATTTCCTTGAAAACGGGGGGAACGGCTCTATGAACAGTCAAATCATCGACACAATTAAACAATATGAAATGATTATTATCCACCGGCATGTCAGGCCGGATCCGGACGCCTACGGTTCCCAGCTGGGACTAAAATACCTTTTGGAACATAATTATCCTGAAAAGCGGATACTGGCTGCAGGGGAACATGATGGGACGATGGATTTTCTCGGAATGCCGGATGAAGTAGCGGATACCGATTTCAACGGATCGCTGGTCATCGTCACAGATACTGCGAACACAGAACGGATCGACGATCAGCGTTATGTCGGCGGGGAAAAAATCATCAAAATCGATCACCACCCGAACGACGATGCTTATGGCGACCTTCTGTTGGTCGATACACGGGCCAGCTCCTCTTCAGAAATGGTCTATGAACTATTTGCAACCGGACAGCAACAGGAAGGCTGGGAACTCCCAACATCCGCTGCACGGCAGCTCTATGCCGGCATCATCGGCGATACCGGTCGATTTCTGTTCCCAAGCACAACCCAGAAGACATTCAAGATTGCCGGTGAATTGATCAAAAGCGATTTTGACCGAAATGCGTTGCATAACGGCATGTATGAAATGGATAGAAAACTTCTTCATCTTCAGGGATATATGTATCAAAATTTCAAAATGGATGAAAATGGAGCCGCTTTTGTAAAGATCACATTGGATGTTCTGCGGGAATACGAAGTGACGGCCACCGAAACCTCGCTGCTTGTCAGCTCACTCGGCAATGTAAAAGGGATGAAAGCGTGGGTCATTTTCATTGAAGAAGAAGATGAAATCCGGGTGCGTCTCCGTTCAAAAGGCCCGGTGATAAATGGGTTGGCAAAAGAATTCAGCGGCGGCGGCCATCCGATGGCTTCCGGGGCTACAGCCTACTCCTGGGAAGAAGCGGAACGAGTGATTGTTCGCCTGAAAGAAATTTGCGCGTCAGAGGCATGAAAAAGGAGGGATTCTTTTGTCAATGGTCTACCCATACATAAGCACGTCTGCAGACTTGCTGAAGAGCACGGTGCGCATTGACGAACTTTTCCCTTTTCTGAAAGAACAAGGGACGGCCTCCGTTGCCATTGTCAATTCCACATTATACGGCGCACTTCCTTTTTGGGAAGCCTGCAACCAGGCCGGCATCCACGGGGTGCTCGGCTTTTCGACGTCCATTGAATTTGAGGAGCAGCATTATCCGGTCGTGCTGTATGCAAAGACTAATGAGGGCTACAGCAACTTGCTGAAAATTTCGAGTGCCCTGGCGACACGCAAGCGCGAGTCGATTCCGGAACAATGGCTGAAAGCATATCAAGAGGGCCTCGTTTGTGTGATTCCCGATAAACTTGAATGGACATTGACGGACAGAAGTGAAGTTTTTAACTATATTTCCGGAATTTTCGGAGACCGCTGTTTTGGCAGTGTCCAGCGGCCAGGTGGTGAAATAGCGGAAAGTGAAGAAGGGTTTATTGCTGCCTGCGGACGTGTTTCCCTTACAATTATCGCCACGCAGGAAGTTCGGTACCTTAAAAAAGAAGGTGCTTTTGCTTATGAAGTGGCCTCAGCCATCGGCCAGGGATTGAAGCTGTCGGATGGCCAGCGGCTGTTGCCGGCACACACCAATGCCTATGCACCAACTGCAGATGAGATGGAATTGTGGTTTTCGGACAAGCCCGAATGGCTGGACGCTGCCGCGGCAATGCTCCAAAGCTGCAAAGTGGCGATCCGTACAAACCGTCAACTTTTGCCTGTATTTCCATTGGCAGAAGAGATAAACAAAGCGGATTACATAAAGGAATATTGTTTACAGGGACTGGAGGAGAGGCTCGGCACCACCTCCCTTTGGAGTGAATATCTGGCCCGATTGGAATATGAGCTGGATGTCATAAAGAAAATGGGTTATATCGATTATTTTCTGATTGTTGCAGATTTCATGAAATTTGCCCGCCAAGAAGGGATTTTGACAGGGCCGGGACGTGGTTCATCCGCCAGTTCCCTCGTCGCGTTTTCCCTTCAGATAACGGATGTTGATCCATTGGAGCACGGATTGCTGTTTGAACGGTTCCTGAACCCGGAACGGGTGACGCTGCCGGATATTGATATTGATTTTGCTGATCACAGAAGGCATGAGGTGGTTGAATATGTCGCCAGGAAATATGGCCAGACAAGAACTGCCCAAATAATAACATTCGGTACATTATCTGCAAAAGCGGTAGCCCGGGATACAGCCAGGGTTTTCGGCTTTGAAAGTGAAGACCTGGAAGCTATATCCAAATTGATTCCCAATCGGCCGGGTACCACGTTGCGTTCAGCGTTGAAAGAGAACAAGGCTCTGAATGATTGGATCATTGCCCGGGAAGAGCGCAAAACCTGGTTTAAGACCGCGATCCAGCTTGAAGGACTCCCGCGGCACGCCTCGACCCATGCGGCAGGAGTGATACTGAGCCCGTCTTCGCTGGTGGAATATGTACCAATTGAAGAGGGCAATGAAGGCATCTACCTGACGCAATGGCCGATGGGTGATCTTGAAACGATTGGCCTGTTAAAGATGGACTTTCTTGGTTTACGGAATTTGACGATACTTGAGCAAATACGAAAACTGCTGGCGCGGGACACCGGCCGCACGATTGATTACCGGAAACTTTCACTGGACGATGAAAAAACGTATACATTATTGGCGGAAGGCGACACGTCGGGCGTTTTCCAGCTGGAATCGGACGGCATGCGAAAAGCCCTGAGGCAAATTCAGCCAACGGCTTTCGGGGATATTGTCGCTGTCAATGCACTTTACCGGCCGGGTCCGATGGAATTTATTCCGTTATACGCCAGAAGAAAGCATAAACAGGAATCCGTCGCTTACGTCCACCCGATATTGGAGCCGATTCTGAGCGAAACTTACGGCGTCATTGTCTATCAGGAACAAATCATGAAAATTGCTGCCCAAATGGCCGGGTTCTCTTTAGGTGAGGCCGATATATTAAGGCGGGCTGTCAGCAAAAAGAAACGGGAAATCCTGGATCAGGAAAGAGTCAATTTTGTGAACGGTGCATTAAAGAAGGGCTTCAAGGAAAGTGAAGCGACCGAAGTCTATGATTTGATTGTCCGCTTTGCCGATTATGGTTTTCCGAAAAGCCATGCTGTCGCTTATAGCATGATCTCTTACCAGCTGGCATTTATGAAAGCGAATTATCCCGTCCATTTCTATACGGCAATGCTCGGAAATTCCGCCGGCAACGCTGAAAAAACCAAGCAGCTTCTTCAGGAAGTGAAAGAAAAGAACATCCCGTTATTGCCGCCCTCCGTCCAAAAGAGCTTTTCTTCCTATTCTATAGAAGAAGGTAAAATCAGAATCGGGCTGAACAGCATCAAAGGGGTACCAGGAACAGCAGTCAGAGCGCTGCTCGCTTCACGAAAAGAAGGGCCTTTTACAAGCCTCTTTAATATCGCGGAGCGGATTTCGGCAATTCATTTCACCCGAAAAGCATTCGAACCTATGATCAAAGCAGGTGCACTGGATGATTTTGAGCTGGACCGTGCAGTGATGCTGGCTTCTCTTGACAGCGCTGTGAAACATGCTGAGCTGGTCAAACCGGATGAAGAACCTGGCCTGTTCGATGAAATGGGTGCGAGTTTCATGAAACCGAAGTATACGAAGGCTTCTCCGATTCCCGAGAATCTGAAATTGGATCTGGAGATGGAAGTACTCGGTTTCTATCTGTCCACACACCCGCTCCAACGTGAAAAGGAAAAGAGAAACCAAAAATTCGATGATCTGAAATCGTTGAAGCATAAGCGGGACAAAGACCGCGTGCACGTGCTCGGCATGGTTGAGGAAGTCAAAAGAATCCGCACAAAAAAAGGGGATGCCATGGCTTTTGTCAATCTTCAGGACGACACGGGGCCGGCTTCGGTAACCCTGTTCCCGGAGGAATATGCAAAATTCAATGCGTTGCTCCAGGAAGATGCAATTCTGGAAGTGCAGGGCACCATCGAAAACCGCATGAACCGGACATCGGTTATATGTAAAAATATCAGCAAATGACTGCTTTTCTGAAAAGAAAAGCAGTTTTTTCTTTACGTCGGACAGTTTTTTTTGTATTGTAGGGATATAAGTGGTCAGACCACTTTCAAAAAAATGGAACTGGGGTCAATTATGAATCAACCAAAACGATATTTGGACATTGTCCTGGATATACGGAAAATGATTAGTCAGGAAAATATCAGGCCGGGTGATAAGATTCCATCAGAAAGGGAATTGGCCGAAACTTTAAAAGTCGGCCGTTCGACGATTCGTGAAGCACTGAGAAGCCTTGAATTATTGGGTCTGATCGAAACGCGCAGAGGAGAAGGCACATTTCTTGCCGATCATCGCAATCATCAGCTGGTTGAGGTATTATCAACATTCATACTTCAGGATAACCAGTCACAAAAAGATGTATGGGAGACAAGGCTGATTCATGAAATTGCAGCAATTCAGGCGATCTGCAAAAATGATGCTGTCTGCCGTCTCCCGGTTTGGGAAAGCTTTTCACAGAAACTGGATGAGGGGGAAGGGTTCCTCCGTGAAGATCTAATCCGGGAGATGCTGGTCCTTTCCGGTAACCGGCTGTCTCTGAAAATCTGGCTGCTGTTGACCCAATACAGCGGCAATCCTTATAAGGACCGGGTATCAGAAGAGGAAACGTCAATGATGAAAGATATATTGGATGCCATCAGGCAACAAAACGCTGAAAAAGCCACTTCCGGACTGAGCTTCTGGATTGACTGGCTGCAAAAGGAGAGTAAAGAAAATGACAATGATACGTGATATTTTCAAACGAAATAGAGAACGGAACGATCCGACCATACCTTCCAAAGCAGCTAAAGATGTCCCGGAAGGGCTGATGTACAAATGTCCTGAATGTAAGCATATCGAATTGACAAAGGAAATGACGAAACTTCAGAAAGTCTGCTCAAAATGTGACCATCATTGCAAGATGACAGCATGGGAACGGGTAGAGAGCCTAATGGATGAGGGAACATTTGAATCCATCGATGACCATTTAAAAAGCGGAAATCCGTTGAGCTTTCCGGGTTACAGTGAAAAAATCGAAGCTGACAGCAAGAAAACGGGTTTGAACGAGGCAGTTCTGACAGGCACCGGGAAAATTGATGGGCAGCCGGTGGTAGCCGCGATTATGGATTCCCATTTTCGCATGGGCTCCATGGGGTCGGTCGTGGGTGAAAAAATAACACGTGCCGTCGAATTGGCAACAGATAAAGGCTATCCATTTGTCATTTTCACTGCAAGTGGCGGAGCGCGTATGCAGGAAGGCGTCTTATCGCTGATGCAGATGGCTAAGACCAGCGTCGCATTAAAACGCCACAGCAATGAAGGCTTATTGTTCATCTCCATTATGACTCATCCGACGACAGGTGGCGTATCTGCCAGTTTTGCTTCCGTCGGGGATATCAATCTTGCAGAACCGAAAGCTTTAATTGGTTTCGCGGGGCGCCGTGTAATTGAACAGACAGTCCGGGAAAAATTGCCGGAAGATTTTCAGACTGCAGAATTTTTATTGGCACACGGCCAGCTTGATGCTGTCGTTCACCGCCATAATATGCGCAAGACATTGTCCTCGTTAATCAGGCTGCATACGAAGGGAGCTGTGGAACATGGCTAAAAAAGATCAAAAGTCGCTGCCATTTGAAGAACCATTGATCCAGCTCCGAAAAAAGATTGCGGAGCTGAAGGAATATACCGAAAGTGCGGAAGTGGATTTAAGTTCAGAGATCAACAGTCTGGAAACCAGGCTGGAAAAGCTGGAAAGCGAAATATACGAAGATATGAAACCATGGGACCGCGTCCAGGTGGCACGCCATCCGAACCGGCCGACAACACTGGACTATATTCCGTTGATATTCGAGGACTTCATCGAACTTCACGGTGACCGCCTGTATGGGGACGACGAAGCAATTGTCGGTGGCATCGCTTCCTTTAAAGGCCAGCCGGTAACCGTAATCGGACATCAGCGGGGCAAAGATACAAAAGAGAATGTCCGCCGGAATTTCGGAATGCCTCATCCGGAGGGCTATCGTAAAGCATTGCGTCTTATGAAACAAGCCGAAAAGTTCAAAAGGCCGATCATCTGCCTGATTGATACAAAAGGCGCGTATCCAGGTAAAGCGGCGGAAGAGCGAGGGCAAAGTGAGGCAATTGCCCGCAATCTGGTGGAAATGGCGGGTCTGGAAGTTCCTGTAATATCGATAGTCATCGGTGAAGGCGGAAGCGGCGGAGCTCTTGCACTTGGTGTCGGAAATCATATTCTGATGCTTGAGAATGCGACTTTTTCAGTGATTTCACCTGAAGGGGCAGCATCAATATTATGGAAAGATTCGGCACTGGCGCAAACTGCCGCCGAAGCAATGAAAATAACAGCGCCTGACTTATTTGAAATGGGAATTATCGAACGGATGATTTCCGAGGTCCGGGGTGGGGCACATCACGATCCCGTGAAACAGGCTGAACTGCTGACAGCTGCCATCGAAAAATCATTGGACGAATTGAATCCTCTGGATGCAGTTGCATTAATCGATCAGCGCTATAAAAAATTCAAGGCAATCGGTGTTTTTTCAGAATAACGACCGCTTCGGCGGTTTTTTTTTGTGTTTTTGGGAAGATTTCCGGAACTGGTTATAAAATGAAAAAAACAGGGTAACCGAACTGACAGTAAGCCACAAATCGTGGTAAGGTGAAGTAAGTATCAGGAAGACCAGGGAGGCATGGAATATGAAGCGAATCGGAGTTTTGACAAGTGGCGGAGACTCGCCTGGAATGAACGCAGCGGTGAGGGCTGTGGTGCGGAAGGCAATCTTTCATGAAGTGGAAGTCTTTGGAATTTATTACGGCTACCAGGGCTTACTGGCCGGAAATATTGAAAAGCTTGAAGCAGGTGATGTTGGAGATATTATCCAGCGGGGTGGCACGAAATTGTTTTCGGCAAGGTGCGAGGAATTCAAAACGGAAGAGGGTCAACACCAGGCCATTGAACAGTTGAAGAAGCATGGCATCGAAGGACTCGTGGTCATCGGCGGAGACGGTTCATACCGTGGCGCGATGGCATTGACGGAAAAAGGCTTTCCCTGCATCGGTGTTCCCGGCACGATCGATAACGATATTCCGGGTACGGATTACACAATCGGATTTGATACGGCCCTTAATACAATTATTGAAGCAATCGATAAAATCCGTGATACGGCGACAAGCCATGAACGGACTTTCATCATTGAAGTAATGGGCCGTGATGCTGGTGACCTTGCGCTTTGGGCAGGTCTTGCAGGAGGCGCGGAGACGATTTTGATACCGGAAGTCGATTTTGACATGGATGATATGATTGACCGTCTGCAAAAAGGGAAGAAACGCGGCAAAAAGCACAGTATCATTATCGTGGCCGAAGGGGTCATGGGGGGCAATCAGCTTGCTGAAATGATTCATGGAAAAGTTGAGCTCGAAACCAGGGTCTCTGTATTGGGGCATATCCAGCGGGGCGGTTCACCGACCGGGCGCGATCGTGTCCTGGGCAGCCTGTTTGGCGCTAGAGCGGTGGAAGTTCTGCTCGAAGGAACCGGAGGTCAGGCAATTGGCATGAAGAATCATCAAGTGGTAGACTATGATATGACTAAAGCGTTCCTTGGTGAACATGACACCGATATGAGCTTGTATACGTTATCAAAAGAACTATCAATTTAAATGCAAAATGGAGTGAGCCAATTGAGAAAAACAAAAATCGTTTGTACCATCGGACCAGCGAGTGAATCGCCGGAAATATTGGAAGATCTTATCAAAGCCGGCATGAATGTTGCCCGACTTAATTTTTCGCACGGCAATCACGAGGAGCATGCGGAGCGTATTAAAAGAATCCGTCAGGCTTCAGAAAAAACAGGCAAAATTGTCGGGATTCTCCTGGATACGAAAGGTCCTGAAATACGGACGCACAAAATGGAAAACGACGGAATTGATTTGGTGACGGATCAGAAAATCGCCATTTCCATGAAAGAAGTGCTCGGTACACCTGAAATGTTCTCAATCACTTACGAATCCCTCATCGAAGATGTCCATGAAGGTTCCATTATTCTGTTGGATGACGGCTTGATTGAATTGCGTGTCGAGAGCATTGATATGGAAAACGGGTTGATCCATACCATTGTAGAAAATGCGGGTACCCTGAAAACCAAAAAAGGTGTAAATGTACCAGGGGTTTCGGTACAGTTGCCTGGAATGACCGAGAAAGATGCGCAGGATATTTTATTCGGCATTGGTCAGGGAGTGGATTTTGTAGCCGCTTCTTTCGTCAGAAGATCGTCGGATGTAATGGAAATCCGGGAACTTCTGGAAAAAAATGGCGGTTCTCATATCCATATTATCCCGAAAATCGAAAATCAGGAAGGCGTAGATAATATTGACGATATTCTCCTGGTTTCTGACGGCCTGATGGTTGCCCGAGGAGATTTGGGCGTGGAAATTCCGGCAGAAGAAGTGCCACTCGTCCAAAAATCACTGATCAAGAAATGCAACAGTGCAGGGAAGCCGGTCATCACTGCCACGCAAATGCTTGATTCCATGCAGCGCAATCCGCGGCCGACAAGAGCTGAAGCAAGTGATGTAGCCAATGCAATTTTTGATGGCACGGATGCGATTATGCTGTCCGGAGAAACAGCAGCGGGGATATACCCGGTTGAATCGGTTGAAACCATGGACCGTATTGCCAAGGCGACAGAATCTGCGCTCAATTACAAACAGCTTGTTTCAACCAGAAGAAAAGAAAAAGAATCGAATATGACTGAAGCAATTGGTCAGGCAGTGGTCTATACAGCTTTGAACTTGAAAGTGAAAGCGATCATTGCACCTACGGAAAGTGGCACTACCGCCAAAATGATCGCAAAATATCGTCCGGAATCACCGATTGTCGCTGTGTCATCTTCAGTATTAACAGCGAAAAAACTGACATTGGTCTGGGGCGTCCAGCCGATAGTCGGAGCAGCGGTGTCATCAACTGATGAACTGTTCGTAAGTGCGGTTGAGGAAAGCCTGAAGCACGATTATGTTGATCATGGTGATCTTGTCGTGATTACTGCCGGAGTACCCGTAGGGAAAGCGGGAACAACGAATCTGATGAAGGTCCATGTTATTGGAGATATTGCTGCCAAAGGCCAGGGGATCGGCAAGTCGGTCGGCTATGGCGAATCCCTTATCGTAAGAACCGCAGAAGAAGCGAACGCAGTGGATACTGAAGGCAAAATTCTTGTCACAATCGGAACCGACCGTGAAATGATGCCGGCAATAGAAAAATGCGCGGGCATCATAACAGAAGAAGGCGGATTGACCAGCCATGCTGCTGTAGTCGGTCTCAGCCTTGGAATTCCTGTTATCGTAGGCGTTGAAAATGCGACAAGTATTCTCAAGGACAAAGAAGATATCACCATTGATGCAGACAGTGGAGTCATTTACCACGGGCACGCGAGTGTTCTATAAGATTCAAACAGGAGGTGCCAGTTCATCATGAAGTGGCTGATTGCATTATTGATCGTTGTTCCGGCGCTGGAATTGGCGCTGCTGATTTGGGCAGCAAATAATATCGGGTTTTTCGTCACTGTAGCCATGATTATCACCACCGGTTTGGTCGGAGCCTTTCTTGCCAAAAAGCAGGGACTAAAAGCGATCGGCGACATTCAGAAAGCAATGTCGAATTATCAGCCACCGGGTGAAAACCTGCTGAGTGCCGGATTCGTTCTGGTTGGCGGCGTATTGCTGCTGACCCCCGGCTTTATTTCTGACGCTGTCGGATTCAGCCTGTTATTTGCACCAACCCAAAAGCTGTATAAGCCGTTGGTTTACCGATTTATCCAAAAAAGAATGAAAAATACTCGGGTTATAGTTGGATAACCCGAGTATTTTGTTTTTTAGAAATGAGTATTTTAAATCGATATTGCGTAAAACAGCTTCGCTTGCCTGGGGGCTCGCGCTGAGCTAACTCGGGCTCGTTTCACTTCGCCCGAGTGGATCTCAGCACTTCGCTTGGTCCCCTGGGCGTCTTCGCTGTTTTGCTCCATATCTCAGGATTTCTTCAATAAAAAGGATTGTCTTTTTTAGTTCTTTTTAAGAAAGAGAAACTCGAACAAGAATGACACGTCAGGCCGTTCCACGCGGAAACATACTAACATTAGTAGCACAGACCACGGCCATGGTCTGTGCTACTATTTTTTTGTAGAAGTGAAGTGAAGTCGTGCGGATGCGTGGATCTCAGAATCCGGACCAGGAAACCGACTCGC
>NZ_VIFV01000028.1 GCF_007004625.1 Planococcus salinarum
GGGCTCAAAAGTCTGGTAGCACGTTATGAAACTTTGCGTTATGCATCTTAATTGAACCGCCGTATACCGAACGGTACGTACGGTGGTGTGAGAGGTCGGGAGTTAATCGCTCCCTCCTACTCGATTATTTTTATAATAGAATTTTCTTTAACTTTCTAATGTATACCCAATCTTATTCAACGCCGATTCGATGTCCATCACATATTCTGTCTTGAGGTCCGTTAAATGGTCGCGGACTTCCGGCATTTTGACCAGCCATGGCGGCAGTCCCGTCATCATAACTTTGATGCCCATAATGTTCAGGCCGAGCACCAGGTTTTTCAATATGTCGGGGAAGCGGTTCTCCAGAAGAACGAGCTGGGATAAATCGATGATAAACGAGTGGCTGCCGTTTTTGGCTGCGTAACTCAGCGTATCTTCCATAATCTTCTGGGACCGTTCTTCGTTGATGTTTCCCTGCAGTGACAGAATCGCCAGTCCTTTTTTGATCGGGATGATCGGCACACTCAGTAAATCAATGTCTGCGACGGTATTGTCCAGATGAATAATGTAGGACAGCACTTCGGCCATGTTTTTCATGAATTGAATATTTTTGTCGGTGAAATTTTTTTCTTCTTTGTCCATGACACAGAGCGTGCCAAACACATTGCCGTAGAAATCACGGAGCGTCACGCCCAGAAATCCTTTAACTTCGAGCTGGTCCGTCACTTCCAAATCCTTCGTTAGCGTGAAAGAGCACAAATCGTTTGTGTGCATCACTTCCTGGTCGTTTTGGATGATCAGGCGGCAATAAGTTCCATCGTAATCGACCTCATAGCCTTCCGGAATAATGTAATGATCCCTGTTGAACGAACTGATGACCTCCATGGCTTTCGGTCCTTTTTGCGTCACATACGCGGTGTTCACATCCAACTCATCGCTGATCACCTCAAACAGTTTATAAGAAACCGCTTTTAATGAGTCGTGAGTGGATATTCTCTTCGTCTCGTGCATGTATCACTTTCCTCCTCAATGGCTGTCAGAGAATACCTGTCTTTTGCTGGTATTTCAATAAAACCGTCAGTTTCATAAGCCGTATTCTTCAATTCCTCTGTTATTAACCCTATAATAATCGACTTTAGATGGTCAAGACATATGCCCTTCATTTAATACTAGAGCCTGCCCCCCAACTGCTATAGACTGGAGATAGAGATAATTTTCTTTTGCAGAAGGCTTGATTCGAAATGAAGCGGGCTTTTCATGAATATAGATGTGAGCAGATTTTGAAAGGGGATTTCATATGCTGAATTTAAAATACTTGGATTTATTGGCGCAGAAATACGACAGCGAGGAAAAAGTGGCGACAGAAATCATCAACCTGGAAGCGATATTGGATCTGCCGAAAGGGACAGAGCATTTTGTCAGTGATTTGCACGGCGAGTACCAGGCGTTCCAGCATGTACTGCGAAACGGTTCGGGCAATGTGAAAGTGAAAATCAGGGATTTGTTCAAGGATGAATTAGAGGAACAGGAGCTCAATGAATTCGCGACGCTGGTTTATTACCCGGAAGAGAAACTGCAGTTGATCAAAAGCCATTTCAGCAGCAAACGGGAATTGCGGGAATGGTACATCGAAATCATCGAGCGCATGCTGAAACTGGTGTCCTATGCTGCTTCGAAATATACGCGGTCGAAATTACGCAAGGCTTTGCCGAAGCAATTTGTGTATATCATTGAAGAGTTGCTGTATAAGACGGACGAGTTTACGAACAAGAAGGAATATTACGCAAAAATGCTGGATCAGATCATCGCGCTTGGCCAGGCGGATAAACTGATCATTGGTCTGGCATATACGATGCAGCGCCTCACGGTGGATCATCTTCATGTCGTCGGCGATATTTATGACCGGGGACCGGATCCGCATAAAATCATGGATACGCTCATCGATTACCATTCCGTAGATGTTCAATGGGGTAACCACGATGTGCTGTGGCTCGGCGCTTTTTCAGGCTCAAAAGTTTGTCTGGCGAACATCATCCGGATCTGTGCACGCTATAACAACCTGGACATCATCGAGGATGTCTACGGCATCAATTTGCGGCCGCTTTTGAATTTGGCGGAAACCTATTACGAGGACAATCCCGCTTTCCATCCAAAACGGATCACAGATGAAAAGCTGACGGAGCAGGAACATCTGCAAATCACAAAAATTCACCAAGCCATTTCCATCATCCAATTCAAGCTGGAAAGCCCAATCATCAAAAGGCGTTCCTGTTTTGACATGGAGGATCGTTTGCTGCTCGAAAAAATTGATTATGAAAGGAATGAAGCGACGCTGCACGGGAAAACTTATTCCCTCGTAAACACTTGCTTCGCAACAATCGATCCGGAGCAGCCCGATAAGTTATTGGATGAAGAACAGCAAGTCATCGATAAATTATTATTCTCCATCCAGCATTCGGAGAAACTGGCGCGGCACATGAATTTCCTGATGAAAAAAGGCAGCCTTTATTTGCAGTACAACGGCAATCTGCTGATCCACGGCTGCATTCCGCTGGAAGAAAACGGTGACATGAAAAAAATGGAGATCGAAGGCAAGAACTACGCAGGCCGCGAATTGCTTGATGTCTTTGAGCAATATCTGCGCCACGCGTTTGCCCATCCGGAAGAAACCGATGATTTTGCGACCGATATGGTGTGGTACCAATGGACGGGGGAAAATTCTTCCCTGTTCGGCAAACGCGAGATGACGACTTTTGAGCGCTATTTCATCAAAGAAAAAGAGACGCATAAAGAACGGAAAAATCCGTATTACCATTTGCGCGAAGACGAAGACATGTGCCGCAAGATGCTCGCCGAATTTGATTTGAATCCGGAACACGGCCGCATCATCAACGGCCATACGCCGGTAAAAGAAATCGACGGCGAAAATCCGATCAAGGCGAACGGCAAAATGATTGTCATCGACGGCGGATTCTCAAAAGCCTATCAATCCACCACAGGGATTGCCGGTTACACGCTGTTATACAATTCCTTCGGCATGCAGCTCGTTGCCCACCAGCTGTTCACTTCGAAAGAAGAAGTGTTGACCGACGGAACCGACGTTTTGTCGATCAAACGGTTGGTCGATGAAGAACTGGAACGGAAAAAAGTCCGCGAAACCAATATCGGCAGCCAGCTCCAGCAGGAAATTGCCAACTTGAACAGTCTGCGGAAGCATCGGTATATGGATTAGGACTTAGAAATTAGAACCCCCCGAACGAAGGCTCTTATTGAGTTTTCGCTCGGGGGTATTTTTATGGGTGAACGATTTTATAGATTTTATTCGTGGTATTTTTCGTTCATTTTGAATAAAAATACAGTGTTCGAAGTGGCG
Organism: Planococcus salinarum; assembly: GCF_007004625.1. Lineage (GTDB taxonomy): Bacteria > Bacillota > Bacilli > Bacillales_A > Planococcaceae > Planococcus > Planococcus salinarum. The sequence continues at coordinate 3,356 of NZ_VIFV01000028.1, forward strand.
GGAAAAGGGAGTTGGGCATAAAAGTGAGGAAGTTGGGCATAAACCAGCCAAAGTTGGGCATATATCGACCAAAGTTGGGCATAAAAAAATCCAACCTGAATCCAAGCAGGCTCAACACCTCGAAGATGATACTTTTCATTTATTTTGAATAAAATAAGGTGTGCTGAATTGTGAAAAGAGCCAGTTGTGAGTAAATCAGGCAAAGTTGAGAGTAAAAGAGGCAAAGTTGGGAGTAAATCGACCATAGTTGGGAGTAAACAAGCATGCCGCCCAGCATTCAGGAGACCAAACCAACACCAAAAGACAAATGGATGCTTTTCGCAGGCGAAAAGCGAAAAACCGTTCAAGTGAATTTTCCTGGAGGAGTTGTATGGGCGTTGTCAAAGGAGAAAGGGTCATTTAGCTACCTTTGTACGGTATGTTACAGTAAATGGAAGGGGTGTGATTATGAAAAAGGATTTGAAAACGTTTATTGGTCTTATACTAGGAGCCGTTCTTGGATATTTTATAATCCAACTCTTATTCGAAGACAGTGATAGTTCCATGCAAAGCTTGATTGGTATGCTTATTGGAATAATCATTACGTACGCTGTAATTATTGGAATAAAAAAAGCTGTAAGGAAAGAAGATGAACAGGAATAGTTTCAGGGTTCAACTTACAGAGGTTGGGGGCGTTAAAAATCAGTCTTATTATATTTGCCATTTTTCACATCGGCATTGGATTGCTGCTCATTTACACGAACGGAAAACTCCCCAAAATGATTACCACCTTCGGAACGATGTTTTTTGTGATGAGTTTTTGGTATTGGGGAATTGTTGTAATGGATATAGTTGATAAAGGATTTTTTAGTTAAGACATGTATACATATTTTTTTAAAATGATCCAAGTTAGGGGCTAGGAGGATTGCGTGGATTAAATACAGGATTTTATGAGCGAAAAAGAAGAGAGCCTGCATTCAGCAGGCTCTCTTCTTTTCAATTTTTGGCATGCTCATTATATACACACGATCAATCGGAATAGTTATGATGTTTATATGTTATTTGCGTGTTAATAAAAAGGTTTCGGACTTTCCTTCCCACCTGATGACAGCCTCATTCTCCTGGCTTTCATGAAGCTTCAAGCCTTTGCCCTGGCTCGTTATGACAAGGGAATTTTCTTCATTCAAACTATTATTTGTTCCGCTCGAAGATCCAACTTCATAATCAATAGTTTCTGGTGGGTTGCCATCTCCGATATAGGTTAGAGTAGCAACATCTTTTTCCCGTTCACCTTCTTGATACATCACCACATACTCAATCTCCCAGTTCTCTCCCGCACCGGCAAACACCAGCTGATCCTCGCCGCCACCGCCGCTCGAGATATTCTCGAACATCGATGAGTTGGAAGCAAAAAGCACAAGAAAGACGATGACGGCAACGGCTGCAAGACCGGATACCACAGTCGGGATGAAGTGCTGCCGTTTGCGGCTGAGCTTGTTGTGCAGTCCGGCAAGGGTATCCCGTTTTGCAGATTCGGAAAGCTCCGCGCTTTTCATTTCTTCGAAAAGGGGGTCGAAGTCATTTTGTTGGCTCATTTACAAAACCGTCCTTTCGGGTGTATTCCTGCTTCAAAGCCTCAAACGCCCGCGCGGCCTTGGCTTTTACCTTCGCTTCCGTCCAGCCGAGGATATAGGCGGTTTCTTTGATGGAGCGCTCATTCACTTTGCGGAGAATCAGTACGTCGCGGTAATCCTTCTTCAAATGGTCAAAAGCTTCATACAGTCTGGCAAGCTCTTCATTGCGCAGAATGGAAGACTCGGGGCTCAACGAAGAAGTATCCACATCGTTTTTGCCGTCCCATTTCAAAAAACTGATCAGCCCTTTTCTCCGGAAATGATCGTAAGTCACATTGCGCGCAATCTTCAACAGCCACGTCGACTCGGAAGACTGCCACTGGAACTTGTGGAAATTTTTGAAGGCTTTATAGAAGGTGTCCTGTGTCAGGTCCTCTGCGGTCTCTTTGTTTTTGACCAGCCAGTATATATAGCGGTAAACCGTTTTATTGTGTGCGAGAAACAATCTTTCCACTTCTTCGTCCATGTTTTCCCCTCCTTACCGGTCCAGACGAGTGAGCTGGATAAAAGTAGCGCTTTTTATATGGAGTGGCTGGTATTAAGTGTAAATGATTCAATCTGGAATGGCAGAGCTCACAGCAATTAATTAAATAAAATACATAAATATGGGAATTATGAAACTCTTACTGGTATAAATCGTATACCAATAAAAGGGAGGGAAACCCATGCTGAATAAAAATAAAAGGATAATGTTAGTTGTTTTAAGTTTTGGCATGCTGCTGTTTGGCTTATTGCTTGCCGGTTGTTCCCAAACAGGAGCGGGAGATTTCGATAAGGATGCAATTGAAGAGGTCCTTGCGATTCAATTCAACGGACCCGACGAGGAGTTCATAGACGTGATGTGGAATCCTGAATACAAAACGGTCGTCGACGGCGCAGAAGTAAATGAGAAGTTTGATAAGTACATCCAGGAGACATACGGTGAATATTTTACGGAAAGCGCACTCGATACCTTTATGAGGACATTCGGGGGTGCCTACCAGAGTTTTGCCCATTCGAATGATTATACGCTGAACCTTAAAGGGGTAACAATCGAAGAAAGTGAAAAGGTGTCGAATAAATATACCTTTACAGCGCAGGTGGGCTATCAGAAAGAATCTGGAGAAGAGGAGATTGCTGATGTTGAAGGAGTGGTTCTGTTTTCGCCAGCAGAAAAGAAGATAGGCAAGTTCCAATATGGAAATGACTCAGGCCTTTCAGATGAACTGAGAAAATAATTTCTCTGGAGATAGTTTTTGTAAAATTCATATGCCATCGCTTCCGTTTCATTTCAGACACTGAAGGGTAACTTTTGAATAAAGCCCTGCCTTGGAAAATGAACGGTGAGGAAGTGGACCAATGGTCGATATGATATTGTATGATGGCTGGAAAAGCATTTTTCGCGTCGCAATTATGTGCTTATTGACGTATCCCTTCCTCGTTGTTTTGCTGCGCTTTTTTGGAAAACGGACTCTTACGAATGAAAATATATTTGATTTCATCATAACCGTGACGTATGGTGCGACTTTGGCAAGCATTATCACAAATGACAAAGTCACTTTTGCCGATGGCGTGGTTCTCCTGGTCATGCTGACATTGCTGCAATACATCGTCACAAAACTGTCGGTGAATTCCAAACGTTTCTCGGATTATATAAAAGCCACACCAGCGTTCTTGTATTACGATGGCCGGTTTAATGAAGAGCTGATGCTAAAAGAACGTCTTCGAAAAGAAGACTTAAGAAGCAAAGTGCGACAGCAGGGCCTGAACTCGTTCGAGAACGTGGAAGCAATCGTTCTTGAAGGGGACGGTTCGCTGTCCATTATAAAAAAAGCCGATGTCGAAACGAAAGATGCCCTGGAAGGTGTGGCCGAAAAATGGGGAGGAAACTAAAACAACCCCGAATTTTAACAGCTGCCAGCTGAATAAAATAAAAAAGAAGGCCGACGGAATGATTCCGTTGACCTTCTTTTTATGGTGAAGCTACTCCTGCGCCGTTCGCCAGAAAAGGGATCTCCCCTGATAGGCGACGAGACTGACGAGGCCCAATAACAGGCCGGATAACACAAAGACACTGCGAATGCCGTAAGCATCTGCCAGAATTCCCATCATTAAAGAAGCAATTCCGAATGTGCCGGTGCCAATTGCCCCGAGCGTCGTATAGACAGTCGGCAGTTGAGCGGTTGGCACACTGGTCTGCACCACGGTTTGCTGCGGAATGTTTTTGAGTTGGCTGAAAACTCCGACGAGAAATGAAAAGAGCAACGCCAGCAGCGGCAGGCTGTTCAGTCCGAAGAGAATGGTCACCAGACTGGTGAGTGCCGATCCCCAAAAGATGAGAGAACTGAGCCGCTGGTCAATCCAGTCGGCAAATTTCAAACAAAAGAGGCTGCCGCCAATCAATCCCAAAAAGAAGGAGCCGTTGATGAATCCCCACCATTTTTCGTCGACCAGCAACGCGTCGCTGACGAATACAAACAGGATGGCGGCAATCCACACGGTGCCGGCAATTGTTTCCATTACATCCATCCAGGCAATGCGCTTCAGCACGGGCGATTGGGTGACGGTCTTCCAGCCTTTGCTGATTTGCCGCCATTTGCCCTGCGATTTGGCAGGGGTGAAGTCCGCCGGTTCCAGGCTGATCAACAGCATGCTCGACAGCAGGAACAACCCGGCCGCTATCCACAGCAGGTCGTTTGCTGTCAGCCAAATCAGCAGGGAACTGCCGACAAACCACATGGCTGTCTGGATAAACTGGGTCACCGTTTCGGTTAGGCTGTTTGCTTTCAGCAGGTGTTCATTCTTCACATAAAGCGGAATCAGCGATTGCGTGACCGGATTTGCGCAGCCGTCCAGCAACGCCGCAAGGCTGATGATAAAAAACAGCCAGACAAAATTGGATAGAGCCAACTGCGGCATCAGGAAAGCCAGTGCAAGCAGCAATCCGGTTTTCCCTATTTGAGACACTGCCAGCAGCCACTTAAGATTCCAGCGCTCCATGAGCAGAGGCGTCAGGGTGTTTGACAGGAACATCGAAGCGGTAATGGTAAAAGGAACGAAAGCCGCCGCGGTTGCGGACCCGGTCAGTTCAAAAATCAGGTAAATAATGCTGACGATGTATAGGATATCGCCAATATTGGCAAGCGATTGTCCCGTCAGCAGCAAGTGGAAATTTCTATTCAGTTTCATATAAAAGGTCCCCCAAGAATTAAATTCGTATATAAGCTATTAAATTCGGGGGAAACTCAAATTGGACGAACAGTCATGGGCGATTTTCCTTTCGGTTGGAAGATAAATCCTTGGGGTGATTTATCTGGCGAGTTTATTAATTTTATTATACGTGAAATAGTCTGAAAATAAATGGTGATGAAAGAAAATATTGGATATAGTAGAAGGAACCAAGTGATGGAAAGTATCGAGTTTCAGAAAAAAAGATCGGCGCCTCTTCTTCGGCGTGTCCCAGCATAAACGAAAGGAGTTTCCTGATGAAAAAAGGATTGACTGCGGATTCACTTGAAATAAAAGAATTTCTCCACGGTTTGATTCGCAAAATGCACCTGGAGCTCGAAAGCCGGATTGTCGGCGTGTACCTCCACGGTTCGCTTGCCATGGGCGGCTTTAATCCGGCCAGGAGCGATATCGACTTGCTGGTGGTGACGGACGTTCCGGTGGGGATGGCGGAAAAGCAGAAACTGGTGTCGCTCTTTTTGGAGCAGTCGGGCAACCCGTTCCCGGTGGAAGTCAGCTTCCTGAATGTTTCGCAGCTGGTGGAGTGGAAGTTTCCGACGCCATACGATTTTCATTTCAGCGAATATTGGCGGGACCGCTATGAACTGGATGTTGCACAAGGAACGAATGTCTGTCTTGATGGAGAAGAAAAATACGACATTGATCTGGCGGCACATATCACGATTCTGAATCACCGGGGCATTTGCATCGAAGGCCGACCGATCCACGAGATTTTCCCGACCGTGCCGAAAGCCGATTATCTTTCTTCCATCCTTGATGACTATGCGGATTGCCTGGAAGGGATTCCCGAAAAGCCGGTTTACAGCATGCTGAATTTGATACGGGTTTACTGGTACCTCAAAGAAGGGGAAATATGTTCTAAGAAAGAAGCGGGTGTATGGGGAGCTGAAAACCTGCCCGCAAAGTTTGGCGCAACCGTTGAAAAGGGACTGGCCGTCTATACGGGGGAAAAGATGGAGGTGCAGTTTCATGAGACGGAGTTAAAGCAACTGAGGGATTATATAAATGGGAAAGTCGAGAGCTTCGGGATTTGAATCCGTTTGTTCCTGAAATAGAGTTTTTTTATACATACCAGTTACTCCACAATGAAATTAAAACAAAACCACGAACTTCAAGTAACGGGTTGTAAGGGGAAATTTGGTGAAAACTGAAGTGATATTCTTATTTTCTCTGGTGACGGCAACATTGGCGGTGGCACTGTTCAATATGGCGAAAGTGGAAAAACTGGAGAAAAGAATAAAAGAATTGGAGAAAAAGTGAAAACTGTAGAGCCTTTATCATAACGAAAAGAGCAAGTGCTAAAAGAAAAGCACCTTGTTCTTTTTTTGTCCATACAAACCAAGTTAAGAAAGACTCTCTTTTTCCTGCAACGGGTTTTCTGGGGAAGCGGGAGAAAGAGCGTCCGCGTTCGATTGCTGATTCTGAAAATTGACCTTGGAACCGACAAAGAAAAAGCCGGCCGTTATTAAACCATAAAATATCCACCCGCTGACTTTCATGTATATCAGCAGCTCTCCATACCCACCAACTCCATGCGTGTGGACCATCCAGGCTTTTAACGAATTTTGAAACACGCTGCTGGCGAAAAACAGCAAGGTCAGCAGTTGAAATCACATAAAGACCCCTTTTTTCGAAAATGCGGCGAAGCTGTCTTCTTTCGCAAAGCCTTGCAGATAAACAAAGTCGACAGCAAAACGCAGAGCCAGGGGTTTCCTGATCAAAACAGAAATCAGGAAGATCATTCCATATGCATAGCCCAGATAAACCTGGTTCCACAGCATGCTTTCTGCATTTTGTGAAAGTAAATTGATCATGGTTCCAAGGAAAAGCGACAGTAAAATCGATATCCCCGCAATATTAAATTGACGTTCTATGGCAAAGCGGTAAATCGTGTAGAAAAATCCGGGAATGGTGGAAAGCAGCATCGCGTAATAATCACCCAGAGGCTCCCGGCCGTAGTTCCAGATAAAATAGGGAAGGACCACATAACAAACGATATCAAAGACAATGAATTTCTTCATAGCTTTGACTCCTTCCCTTCGAAATAATGCCGGATGGCTTGGTCGATGAATGTAATGATTTCCTGTTCGAAGACAAAGAAGCGAAGATGAGGCTCCCGTTTTTTATTCAGCTCCCATACCTTCTGAGCCAATTCGGCATTACCTTCGTAAACCCGGTCCACCAAATCCATCCATCGTTTTGCCAATCTTTGGGCATCAGGGCTTTGTGGGTCTTTATGCAAATTGGCACGCACGTCCTGCGTAAGGTCGCGCCAAAGCTTCTCTTCTTGACTGTGGTCTCCCGGGCCAGAAAATTTGTTCAGGACAAGCTGCTCATCTTCCGTGAAATGCTTGGCCCAAAGCTCCCTCAAGAGGCTTTTGTCGGCCGGAAATGTAGAAAACGTGTTGAAAATCATCTCCCAATTCGTATCTTCCTCCGTTTCGACAATGGTCAGCAACGTATTGATAGCCGTCTCCATCTTCTTTAAATTTTCCTGCTCTGCCAGAATCATTTTCTTCCGCATCGAAAGTACGCTGTGCAGGTCGAATTCCCGATTGGAAAGAAACTGCTGAATCGTCTCAAGCGCGAATCCGAGGTCTTTCAGCATGAGAATATAATGGAGTTTTGAAATATCTTCATTCGAATAAAAGCGGTGTCCGGCCTCATTCTTATGAGTTGGCAGCAATAATCCGATTTCATCGTAATAGCGTAAGGTTCGTATTGAAGCATGGCTCATTTTGGCAAGTTTTCCGATCGAATACATGAACATCCCCGTTTCCATTATGTATTTATTTCCATTATAAAACCTTCCGTAACGGAAGGTGCAAGTGGTTTTTAGAAAAATTTACAAAAGGCAGTCAGTTTGTAGAACTGTATTGGATAAGTCCCTGATAATGTAAAAGGTTTATTAAAAGTATACATAGAATAGGTAAAAAAGAGATATGCAATAAGCAAAAGTCAGGAGTGGCTTTCCATGATTAAAACGCCCATTCATTTAATGGAAGAAGTCGTTTTTTCAAAGAAGGATGCCGGTGTTGAGGATTATTCGATATGCGACGCGGACTGGCGGGATCAATACGGATTGGCTTTGTATATATTGGCGAAACGGAAGCGCTGGCTTGTCGTGAATGGTAAGTGGATTCCATCCCCAATCACAAACGCCAGCCCGTTTATCCGCTGGTTGGATAGGGATCGTCTTCTTCTCGTGCAGCGCAGAAGCCGAGGGCATGAACCGAATGTCCACATCGCAAATCGGGATGGTGAAATAGTTGGCTCTTTTCACGCGGGCGATGCGATTGAAGATGTGGTGGTGGGTCCGGAAGGCATTTGGATCAGCTATTATTACGGAACTTTGAGGAAAGGGTTGCCAGCTGAAAAGCTTGTCCTGTTCGATTTAAAGGGAACTCCTCTTTTCAAATATGAATCAGACTTGCCAACCAAACCCGACATACTGGAGGTGCTGGCGCTGGTCAAAGGCGAGGAGTCCTCGATCTGGATGGTTCCTTTAACAAAGCCGCTGGTGAAAATCGTTCCTGAAACCAAGTCAATCATTGTACACGAAGATCCGAAACTGCTGAATGCGGGAACTTTTGCCGCCAGCATCCGTGGGGATTTCGTCTACTTTGTGCTGGAGGACACCCAATGGGCCTATGCCTGTCGAATCGGGGAAGAGTTGGCGCAGCCCATCGGCAAGATTGAAGGCTTATCAAGAGGGCTCGGTCCGTGTGAATCCTACAATTTTATCGCCTATCCAAAAACGGGTGGAGTAGTGAAGCTGTACCGGATTCAGAATAAAGAAGAGTATTTTTTGGCGTGAAAATGAGAATATACCCTGAAAATTATTGCTTTTAAATCAGCTCCAGAAGATCCGCGATTTTATAGAGAGTTATAAGGAACTGGAAGGCTGATGGAGCCTTCCGGTTTTTATGTCTGTGGAGAGGAGCGGGTGTTTTTTCGCAAGACAATTTGTGCATAGAATGGGAAGGCAGTTTCTAATTTTTTCAAATTTATTCTGCCGGTTTTGTCGCTTTTCGCCTGCGAAAAGCATCCATTCTGTCTTTGGTCTTGGATTGTGGAGAAGTTTGAGTAAAAAAGTCACTCCATTGGAGCACTGGTTGTATATATTATTCGGATATCGAGGTTCAGGAGAATATATCGACGTTCAGAGAATTATATCTACGTTCAAAAAAATATATCAACGCTCAACCTCAGATATCAACGTTCGCTGAGTTTCCCCATATTTTTATAAAGAGCTCTTTGCATTATGGTAAAATATAGTTAGAAAATTCCAACAAAAAACTGTTCCAGAAAAGCAGAGGGGAGAGAGTCCGATTAGAAAATTCAAATGGCTGGTGGCTACAATGATGCTGTTCCTTATACTTACAGGCTGTTCATCGGATGAAGAAGTGTTGCGGGTAGGAACACCATTTCAGGAAGGTGAGACAAACGGTGTAGAGTTCCATACTGACATTACGGATTCAGAGTTGGTAACGGATTTGAGGGATGTTATAAATCTGGAGAAGGAAGTGGAAAAGCCTGCTGATTTGGAGATGAAAGCCGATGTCTTCTTTACATTGGATCTGCCTCAGGAAGGGATATCCGAAATTCGGCGCTACGTTTGGTATTTGGAAGATGGCAGCACCCTTCTAACTCACGAAGATCCTATGGATAGCACAGAAGATGACCGCGGATTTTATATGTTAGCTGCGGAACAGACCCAAGAGTTGAAGGGGATACTTGAGCATTAAAGGGCTAAGTTGCAAGGGGAATATGTATAGCAAGAACGAGTCGTTGAAATTCAAACCATGACGTAAGAGTATGGTTAAATGGAGGGGTAAAAAATGTCTAAAATCACCTTCCTTGCGTCCTCAAAACCTTTTGAAATGCCTGAGGAAATTGAAAAGTATAATAGTCGAACAGAATTCGAAAGCGAAGAAGATGTTCATTTCTTCACGGTTCAAAAACTGGATGATGAATGGCTGAAAGAAATTGAAGGGTTGTTTTCTTTGCCTTATCTGTACGAAGTGGAAGGAATCGAAAGCTGTTGGTTTTTGAACTATCTTGAAAAATACATGGAAACGGGAGATGTGTTCAAGGTTTATAGTGTCCCGAATCAGCATGCTTTGGAAAAATACATACAAGAACTTCGAGAAAATCCGGAACCCATCAGAGTGAATACCGGAAGTCTGACATACCAGGACATTTATGGCCTGTATCAATTAAATCCGAAAAAATGGGTGGAGGAGCTGAGCCATCGGAATTATTTAAGCCCACGCGGTGTAACGACTTTTGAAAAGTTTTAGAAAGTTTCTGGATTGATGTGATGCCTCAATTTCCAGGGATGATGATAACAGGGAAAGGAAGTGCAACCCAATGGAATTCGAAACGGTTATGCAGGAACTCGAAGCATTGAGCAAAGAGCGGATGAAAAAGATATACATGTCGAACGGAGCGCGTGAGCCGCTTTTTGGTGTGACAACAGGTGAAATGAAACCGATTGCCAAGAAAATAAAGGTCGACCAGGAATTGGCCGAGCAATTGTATGCGACGGGAAATTACGATGCGATGTATTTTGCCGGCATCATCGCCGATCCGAAAGCGATGACGGCAGCGGATTACGACCGTTGGATGGATTCCGCGTATTTCTATATGATCTCTGATTTTGTGGTTGCAGTGACCTTGTCTGAATCGGACATTGCGCAGGAAGTAGCCGACAGATGGATTGCAAGCGGCGACGAGTTGCGTATGTCCGCGGGCTGGAGCTGCTATTGCTGGCTTCTCGGAAGCCGCAAAGACGGGGAGTTTTCGGAGAGCAAGATTTCCGGCATGCTCGACCTTGTGAAAGACACAATCTACGATTCGCCGGAACGCACCATCCACGACGCACCGGAACGCACCAAATTGGCGATGAATAATTTCATCGAAACGGTCGGAGTTTCGTATAAGCCATTGACCGAAAAAGCATTGGAAACGGCAAGGCAGGTAGGTACCGTTGAAATGAAGCGGGAAGGCAAGAAAAACAGTTTTTTGAATGCCACCGCAGCCATCGAAAAAGCGATGGAAAAAGACAGAATCGGTTTCAAGCGGAAATATGTAAGATGTTAACTTAATTTGGATAGATAAAGAAGGAGTTCGCTGCAAATAACGGGTTCTGTTTCCTATCACAAAACTCAAAAATGCGATTGCAAATGTAATAAAAAATGTATAAATAAAATCCAATCCAATCTTTGAGGAATTCTGGAAATTCAGAGTTCCCATATCGGGGTCTTTTTTTACCGGAATTTATGAATAATTGGTTTTTATATGGAAAAAGGATATAGTGAAGATAAGATTCATAACGAAGCATTCGAATGATTTGAAATCATCAGATAGAAGTAAGTTTTTTCTCCAATATAAATAATTAGTAGCGGGTGAAAGTATATGAATTGGATAATTTTATTTTTTATCGTACTAGGAATAACTGGTGTTTTATTACTCTTTTATGGTATTAAAGATAAATCTTTAGCGTTACTTCTTTTCGGTATCGGTGCTTTGATAGCACCGATACTATTCTATACAAATTTGGCTTTTTTAATGCCTATGATACCAGCGGTTGTGATGGGAATTCTGTATTTTTCACAGAAAAAGTCGGATACCACTTAAACATATCTGCGAATAGTTCTGGATTCTAAAAGAAAGGAGTGAGAGAGATACCAAACTGTCAAAATTGCAATCATCAGTGGAGTTGGTCTGATACAGTTATAATTGGGTTTAAAAACAACAAAAATTGTCCGAATTGTGAAAAAAGACAATATGTATCTCAAAGAACGCAATTAGGGATTTCTTTATTTACTTTCGTTCCGCTATTCATAATTGTTTTTTTAAGTTCCTTTTTCGATTTAAACAAGGTAGTTTTTATTTCTTTTTTCATCTTATTTTTTCTCGGCATGTTCACCTATGTCCCTTTTACAATCAAACTTTCAAATGAACAAAAACCTCTATGGTGAAATTGGAGAAGTAAAAATAACACCTCATTTAGTCAGAAACTCTGTTAATCCAGAGTTCCTCCGCTTGAGGTGTTTTTTCGTGTTCTCTTTCCGTCTCTCTCGTACCCTTTTATTGGTAAATTTGTGTAAGGCAACTGATAGGTTGATTTGCTAGTCATTTTAATAGACATTTTAATGTTTTGCGATATGAAACGAAACCCCTTACGCTGCAAAACTCCTTCTTTTTTTCGTGGCAAACGTGGTATTTGAGAGTAACTGGAAGCTACTGGGTATTATTGGTACAATTGCAAGCAATAAAAGATTGTGCAAACCGCTTACGGAAGGAGGGCTCCTATCTTTTATCCATTTACGCTATACACCGGAATCATTGTGGCCGTCATTTATTGCTTCATTTACTGGAAGCTTTCCAATCTTGGGGGATTTCGGAAGCCTCTATTTGCCTACGCGGTAGTGGTCCAGCTGTCTTTCTTAATTCTGTATGCCTGGATCAACAATGCTTTCAAGGGCGATATTAATTTTTCCCGAGAATGGACAGATGCATATGCAATTGGAATCATCATTTTCTATTTTCTGATGATCTTGCCCTTTTTCATTGCATTGGGAATCCACATCTATAAAGGCGTAGGGAAACTGGAAATCACCAGGACGGCGAAAGTAACGATGATGATAATCTATACCTTGTTTAGCCTGGTCTTTTCCGTCACTGGTTTTTACCTGCATCTCTTTTTCTATTACGGGCTTGCGCCATAAATCGACTGGAAGGAATCATTTCCCGTCCTTCTTGTAGCGGTTGCCGGTATTCATGTAAATCAGTCCGAATACTATTAGGATTCCCAGTAATACGCCACCGGCAATCACCAGGGCAGTCAGTTGAAAAAAGCCACCCAAAGTAAGCAACGCAATGGGAAATATAAAGCTCAAGATCAATTTGCCCGTCGCTTTGCACAAAGCGACTTCGTCGTATTTTTCCTTCTCTTCTTTCGGCAGTGTATTATAGCCCGCGATCAGCATTGCGCCTTTGCCTTGCAGCAGGTAAAGGCCGAGAGCAAGCAGAAGCAGAATTCCGCCCAGAGAAATAAGTAATTCCGATGCCATTGAAAAAACCCCTCATCATGATAATTTTTGGGACTGCCCCTGATCTGTTTCTTTAACCTCATTTTGAATGGTTCCAGGAACATTTTCAATCCTTTGAAATTTTCTCCTACCTGAGTTCACCTGCAAAAGCGATCCTGCATGAATCAAGTCCAACCATCCATATTTGGCTGAAGAACAAGCTTATACCTAGCCGCAAAGCAGAAACGTATCTATGAGTTTCTGCTCTTTTTTATTGTCTGGGAGCGGACGGAAGAGAAATCTCAAAACCAAAATCACATTTTTTAATAGAAGTGCTTGCAGTTTTCGCAAGAACCTTATATGCTATAAAACGTAATGATTACTATTTACATAATTACTGTTTCTCAGAAAGGTGGACTACAGATGGATCCAAAAATTCCGGTGACGGTCCTGAGCGGCTACCTGGGCTCGGGCAAGACTACTTTGCTGAATAATATCCTGCACAATCGCGACGGGCTGAAAGTGGCCGTCATTGTCAATGACATGAGCGAAGTGAACATAGATGCTTCATTGGTTGAACAGGGCGGGTTTTCACGAACTGAGGAAAAGTTGGTGGAAATGCAAAATGGCTGTATTTGCTGCACGCTTCGGGAAGATTTGGTCCTTGAAGTGGAAAAGCTGGCGAAGCTTGGAACAATCGACTATATCGTCATCGAGTCGTCGGGAATCAGCGAACCGGTTCCGGTAGCGCAGACTTTTTCTTATCTGGATGAAAACCTTGGGATCAACCTGGCCGATTTTTGCACGCTCGACACGATGGTGACGGTGGTGGACGCTGCAAGGTTTTGGGCGGACTTTGCTTCGGGGGAGACACTGCTCGAACGAAAAGAAGCGGCGACAGAGGATGACGTGCGGGAAATCGCTGATTTGTTGATTGATCAGATTGAATTTGCGAACGTGTTGGTCGTCAACAAGTTGGATAAAGTGACGGAAGAGAAAGGCGAGGAATTGAAAGCCGTTCTGAAGCGCTTGAATCCGGACGCCAAAATCATCGGAACGGTGTATTCACATGTCGACAATCAGGACGTGCTGAACACAAAGCGGTTCGATTTTGAAAAATCCAGCCAAAGCGCAGGATGGATAAAGGAATTGAATGAAGAGCACATTCCCGAAACCGAAGAATATGGCATTGGCTCTTTTGTCTTCCGGAGCACCAGGCCATTTCATCCGGAACGGTTGATGGACTGGATTGTCGATTGGCCGGTGGAAGTGGTGAGGGCCAAAGGTTTCTTATGGCTCTCCACACGGGATAAAGTTGCGGTACTGCTGTCCCAGGCCGGTCCCTCTTTGAGCATTGAAAGAGCGGGCGCATGGGATTTGGGGTACGGCGTGAAGATGACCGAGCTTGTTCTGATCGGAGTGGGCATGGATCAGCAGGCCATTACGGAAGAGTTGGATCGCTGTTTACTGACGGAAGAAGAAATGACGATGGATTGGAAAACGTTCCAGGATCCCTTGCCGGCATTTTACGAAGAAGTTTAAACGAGAAAGGAGGTATGAAAAATGCGCGTAAACATTACATTGGCCTGCACCGAAACAGGTGACCGCAATTATTCGACGGTGAAGAACAAACGCAATAACCCGGAACGCCTGGAAATGAAGAAATACTGTCCGCGGCTAAGAAGAGTTACATTGCACCGCGAAACAAAATAAAAAAATTTCCATAATTTTAAATCGTAATAATTACTAATTGGAAGGAGAGATGGACATGGCCAAAAAATCAAAAGTGGCGAAACACCACAAACAGCAAAGGATGGTAGCCCGCTATGCGGAGCTTCGCCAGGAACTGAAGGAAAAAGGGGATTACGTTGCGCTAAGCAAACTGCCGCGGAATTCTTCTCCGACCCGTCTGAAGAACCGCTGTGAGGTAACCGGCAGGCCAAGAGGCTATATGCGCAAATTCAACATGTCCCGGATCGCGTTCCGGAACCTCGCCCACCAAGGCCAATTGCCGGGCGTCAAAAAAGCCAGCTGGTAAAATAGGTTGTATACTTTTCAACAAACCAATGAGCAGGGACGTGGAAAAAGTGAATGAGCGGTTAATGGATTTTTTATTGAAGAGCGAAATTGCCAGGCTTCCCGAGGAAAAGCGAAAACTGTACCAATTCGTAACCGAGGCAGAAGATTCACTGGCCGAAAAAGCGGCGACAGTGGATGAATTCTACAGCCTGGTGCTGGCGGACTCTCCCGTTAACGCCGCCATGAATTATTTCCAATGGCCATATCATAAGGTTGTCGCAATGCTCATGGAGGTTGAAGATGAGCTGGACCAAAAAATCAAGCACCGCAGCAAGAGAGTGAAATGGATCGAATTTGGAGCGGGACAAAATCCGGAACTGATGGATGAAGGAAACAAAAGACTGTTCTTATTCATCAATTAGCCGGTTCGTGTTTCTTGAACGAATCCAGTAAGAGTAAAGAGCTGAGAAGTGCATGGGGAAGGAGCGCCGGGTCATGTTCAAATGGATAATTGTCGGCGGTGGTATTCAAGGAATAACAATGGCGAGTTACTTGATAAAGCAGAAAAAGATTGCGGTGGAAGACCTGGTCATCATTGATCAGCATGCGGAACCGCTGGCGAATTGGCGGCGCTGCACCAATGCCATTTCCATGCCTTATTTACGTT
This sequence comes from Planococcus salinarum, assembly GCF_007004625.1. Classification (GTDB taxonomy): domain Bacteria; phylum Bacillota; class Bacilli; order Bacillales_A; family Planococcaceae; genus Planococcus; species Planococcus salinarum. The sequence continues at coordinate 18,922 of NZ_VIFV01000028.1, forward strand.
CGCCGGGTGTCCATCATCTGGATGTGAACCCTTTCAGCCTGGACGCATTCGTCAAAAGCAATGGCGCCAATGAAGCGGGTTCTTTCCTGGGAAGGTTTAAGCGGCCTTCGCTTCTTTTGTTTGAAAACCATTGCGATCACCTTATCAACGATTTGGCGTTGAAACAGGCCTGGGTTCAAGGAACCGTGGAAGCCGTCAGCAAAATTACAGCGGGGTGGCAGGTGCATCTGCAAAACGCGGATAAGGTACAGGGAGAAAATCTGGTGCTGGCCATCGGCAACAGTGAACAATTGAGTTGGCCGGAATGGGCCGTGACGTTGAAAGACCAATGCCAGGCCCCGGTCTATCATATTTTCGATCCGGCGCTGCCGGAGTTCGAGGAAATGCAAGCGCCATTTACTGTGGTGGGCGGAGGAATCACGGCGGTCCATTTGGCCATGAAGTTGAGCACTTTGTTTCCGGAGCAGGTGACGCTGCTGAAGCGGCATCCGTTCCGCATCCATGATTTTGACAGTGATCCTGGCTGGCTGGGGCCAAAAAAACAAATTTCGTTCCGGAAAGCGTCTTCCTACCAGAAGCGGCGCATGCTGATTTCCCAGGCGCGCCATAAAGGTTCGATTCCAAGGGACCTGCACATCAAACTGCTGCACCAGCAACGGAAAAATAAGCTGCAGATCGAAGAAGCACAGGTCCATCATGCCGCATTTGAAACAGATGCAGTCCAGCTGTATGACGAGACCGACCGCTTGCTTCATCAGAGCGGAACGGTGCTGTTGGCCACCGGCTTCGAATCGATGATGCCGGGTGGAACCTGGCTGCCGTCTGTCATCAAAGAGAACCGGTTGAAATGTGCCAATTGCGGATTTCCTATCGTCAACGGCAATCTGCAATGGGATCAAAACCTATATGTAATGGGTTCGCTGGCTGAACTCGAAATAGGTCCGATTGCCAAAAATATTTCCGGTGCCCGGCAGGCGGCTGAGCGCATTATTGGAGCGCATTAAGCTGGTTTTACAAGATTCCGATGTTTTCTGGATAGCAGAAATAATCTCCAAAAGAAAAGGCACTGCCCGAAACAATCGGACAGTGCCTTTTTTGGTTTTATTGGCTGGGCCACGTTTTCGAAATGTAATTCTCGAACACCTGCCGGGAAGTGAAGGTCGGCGTAAACCCGAATTCCTGCTTCAGGCGGCTATTGTCCAATACCGGCCGATAGCGCAGGAAGTTAATCTGTTCTTCGCCGTATTGGCTCAGATTCAAGCGTTTCAACACGAACAAGCCATTTTTCACCACCACTGCCGGTAAGCGCAGCACTTTCTTCTCGAGCAGCCGGCCAAGATCCGTTATGGTCAGGGCTCCGTCGCCGGCGACATTGAACACGCCGGTCGTGTCATTCGAGATTGCCTGAATCAGACATGCCACCACATCCTGATCCCAGATAAAGACGAACGGACTTTCCGAGCCACGGATGCCGAGAAGCACTTGTTTCTCGAATAAGGCGGTGATTTGATTGTTCACATTCTGTCCGAGAATCGTACCGATGCGGAAAATGACCTGTTGGAGTTCGGGATGCTTTTCGCGGTAATCCGCCAGCATTTCCTCAACCAGCCGCTTATGGTGGGAGTAGGCGAATTCTTCATTGCCGCGCAAGCGATCCGTTTCCGTCAGCCAGTCCGGATTATCGGCATGGTAACCATAGGCCGCACCGCTCGAAGTCACGACGATCCGTTTGACCTCGTTTGCGACACAGGCTTCCAAAACGTTTTGTGTACCCAGGACATCTACGGAATATTCGAACTCCCGGTTGCTCTTCTTGCCTGGCGTCACGATTGATGCCAAGTGTACGACGGTATCGACTTTCTGGTCTTTCATGAACTCGGTAAATTCAGAAGCGCGGACGTCCATTTTATGATAGCTCGTATGCGCGCCGGTTTCATAATGGGGCTGATCCCGAATGTCTGTCGCGACGATGCGCCAGGGTTTCTCTTCGGCCGAAATTCTCTTCTCCAGTTGTTGCACGAGCTGGCTGCCGATATAACCTGCAGCGCCTGTTATCAAAATTTTCATACCGTCACACTCTCCACTTTTGGTGCCGGTCGTTTGGACCAGAATGTTGCAAGGGCCAAGCCGGTCACAATATGCCAGATTGACCACCATGCCGCTACAATCGCCATGCCGCCCAAGCCATCAAAGAAATTGAAAACGAGGATGAGGGCGAGACCCGAATTCTGGATGCCGATTTCAATGGCGATCGCACGGCGGTCCCGTTCCGGCAGTTTGAAAGCGCGTGAGGTAAAATACCCGGTCAGGATGGCGATCATATTGTGCAGGAATACGGCCAGAACCACCATGCTGACAAATTCCAGGAAGTAGTTGAAGTTCGCTGCCAGAGCTCCGGCAACAAACACAAGGAAAAATCCTATCGAAAAGCGCTTCATGAATCGACTGGCTTTTGATGACCAGCGGGGTGCCTTATGGTTCACATACATGCCCAGAGCCAAAGGGATGCCGAGCAGGATGACAATCGTTTGGACGAGATCGATGGGATGAATCATAAAAGAACGCAGGATTTCGCGCGTTGGTCCGTATAATGAGCCCCACAGCATCACATTCAAAGGCGTCATGAACAGCGAGAATGCGGTGGACACCGCAGACATGCTGATGGACAGCGGCGTGTTGCCTTTTGCGAGATGCGTCAGGAAATTCGACAGGTTTCCGCCGGGAGCTGCCGCCACCAGGAACATGCCGAGGGCGATACTGGGCTGCGGCTGCAGGATCAGCACAAGGAGAAACGTCAGCGCCGGCATGATGATAAACTGCGCACTCAGCCCGATGATGAACGGCTTGGGCGAGCGCAGCGTCCGTTTGAAATCAGCGGGCTTCAAGTCCAGTGCGACACCGAACATGATGAAGCCGATCAGGATATTCATCAACAGCAAAGTCGCAGGGTTGAAATTGAGTTGAACCTCATCGATGCCCATGGTTTATTTCCCCTTTGGTTCGGCGTGTAAGTCTTTGAAATACCTCAGACCCGGTGCCCACATATGCTGCACGGGATTGACGTCGCAATGGATCACCGCGCATTTGCCGGTGGCGTATGCCTGTTCAAGTGCAAACTGCAGATCATTCGGATCGCTGACGCGAGCCCCGTAAGCGCCCATGCTTTCCGCGAGTTTATCGAATTTGATTTCGCCAAGGTCCGATTTGATGCTCTCTTCCGCACTGAGCGATTTCTTGATCAGCGTCTTCACCGGTTTCAGGGCGAAATGCTGGTTCATCTTCACCATGCCCCATTGCTTATCGCAGAATACAATGTAGATTACTTGCAGGTTGTTGCGCACAGCGGTTTCAATTTCCTGCGGATGGAAGCCCATCGCGCCGTCGCCGATCATGCAGACAACGGGTTTCCCGGGATTTGCCACCGCCGCACCAAGTGCCTGTGCAGTGCCGGCGCCGAGCATGCCGAATTTGAAGGTCGAAAAGACGGTGCCCGGTTTTTCGATCTGGTAATAGAAGTTTGCCCAGATGGTGGTGTTGCCGCCATCAAAGACGACAGGTGTATCTTTCGGAAAGACCTTTTGGACAGTGGCCGGAATAATGGCGGAATTCATCGGCACTGACGTATCGGAAAGTTTTTCATCGAGTTTTTTCCGGTCTTTCGCACGTTCCTGACCGAAGTGTTCGACATATTTTTTCATTGCATCTGTATTTAATTGGTCTTTTTTCATTTCAATTTTTTTGTGAAGCTTTGTCAGAAAGCTCGCGATGTCGCCGTGGATAGCCAATTCGACAGGTTTGTTGCCGCCCAGTATGCCGGGGTCCAGATCCACTTGGATGACTTGCTGGTCTTTGTTCCAATAGGGTGCTTTGCCCCACCAATCGGTTTCACCGAGGCGTGAACCGAGCACCAGCACCAAATCGGATTCATTGCGTATATTGTTATTCGCTTCGATATGAATCATCGGCATGGCATGAGGGCTGCTTTCCGGGATCGCACCGCGTCCTGCCCAGCTTGTCGTTACGAAAGTGTTGAGCAATTTGGCCACTTTTTCGAGCTGCTCCGAAGCTTGCGCATGGAGTACGCCATAACCAGCGTGGATGATCGGGAATTTCGCTTGCAGAAGCAATTCCACGGTTTGGTCAATCTGCGCATCGGAAGGTTCCGGCTGCGTCATGGAGCGGTATTGATGCGGCTGCCAGAAAGTGGGCTCATCTTTGAATTTTCCGTTGATGATGTTTTCCGGAATGTCGAGATGCACCACACCCGGCCGTCCCTCGTAGCATTTGCGGAGCGCCCGCCGCATCATTTCCGGAATCCGGTCAAAGGAAGGAACGGCTTCACTCCATTTCGCGAGCTGTGAAATCACACCGGATTGGTTGAAGCATTGATACGTTCCAACGCGGTCCGGATACATAATGCCGGTGCGGCGTGAACTTGTGATGACGAGGACGCGATTTCCTTCCGCTTCCTCGACTACCAGGCCCGGCAAAATATTCGCCACGCCGGGTCCGTTGCTCGCCATGCAGACGCCCAATTTTCCAGTGGCGCGGGCGTAAGCTCCCGCCATATGCGCCGCACTCGTTTCATGGCGCGGTGTAACAAGTTCGATGCCATGTGGTTCCAGCTTGGAATAGAAGCCGAAATACGTGCCATCAATAATACCGAATACATTTTGAACCCCTTCAATTTGCAGCATTCTTGCCAATACTCCGCCGCCTGTAATTTCTCCCATTTTTCATTCCCCCATTAAGTCAGTCACCAGATTTTTGTAAATGTCCGTGATGTCTTGCCGTGTCGGTATCTTGCGGTTCGTTTCGATGCCGTTGCCGGACAGTGCATCTTCCACCAACAGCGGGATGGATCTTATTAACTCATCCAAGTCGAGCCGTTTTCGTGCTTCTTCCTTTAATTCGAATAGAGCATTCAGCTCTTCAATAAAGTAGAGAACACTTTTGGCGCCGAGCGCGTCCGCAATTGCAGTGTAGCGTTCATGCGCCGCCTCTTTTCCGAACGCGATGACGTACGGATGCATCAGCGCGACGCTCAAGCCGTGCGGCAGCGAAAATCGCGTGCCAAGCGGACGCGCCGTCGCATGTGCCAGATTGGTCGAACTGTTGGAAAAGGCGAGACCCGCAAACATGCTTCCCCTAAGCATGTCGTCGCGCGCCTGCAAATTCTGCGGTTCGCGGTATGCGGTCCGGATGGATCCTCCGATGGCGCGGATGGCTTCAAGCGCAAAAACATCGCTTATCGGCGTCGCGCGGGTGGACACATACGCTTCAATTGCGTGTGCCAAGGCATCCAAACCGGTTTCGGCTGTGATTTTGGGCGACATGCTGAGCGTCAATTCCGGATCCAGCACAACGACATCAGGAATTAATGACGGATGCCCCGGATTCAATTTACGCTTCTGTTTAGTTTCGGTGATGACCGTCACCTTCGTCACTTCACTGCCGGTTCCGGCGGTGGTGGGCATCGCAATCAACGGGATTTTGTTCAATGGTCCCTGTTGCGGAATATCACGTAACGTCAGCCCTTTGTTCGCAGCCAGTACCGATAAGGCTTTGCCCAAGTCCAGCGCCGTACCTCCACCGATCGCCAAAATGCCGTCATCCTTCGAACGCTCGAAGCTTACTAATGCATCTTGCAGATGCCCGGTCGTCGGTTCACTTTGAAAAGCTGTGAAGTAGTGAAGCGAAATGCCGTTTGCTGCGAGGTGCTCAAATGTTTTCGCCAGGGACTTTTTGCCTCGTTCGCTGATCATTACGAAAAGAGAAGTTGCCTGGATTGCCTCACAGGCCGCTTTCAGATTGCTGATACTGCCGGCGCCGTGAATGATTCGCGGGGCAAAGTGCGTCGTCGAAGCCAGTTGACTCACCGTCCTTGCCTTGTCATTTTGAGCCGAAACACATACATTTCGGGTTTTACGACGCTTGTGTAATATTCAATTGGCTGCCCGGCCGTATCCGTGATCAGGCGGTCGACCACCAGTCCGTTGACGCCAGGATCCAGTTCCAGTTTTTCAGCGTCGTCCCTTTGTAAGGGCTTACAATTTATGGCCTGCTCGGCTTCATGCATCGTGACGTTCAGGTCATTTTCCAAAACGTCATAAATGGTGATGTTATCCAAATCATACCTTTCGAGCGCGGCACCCAGTTCCGTCGCGTAATAATGGCTTTCGATCGCAATCGGTTCGCCGTCCGCTGTCCGCAACCGTTTGATCAGATGCAGCCGGTCTTTCTTCATATAAGAGGCAACCAGCTCCGGCGGATCCACAACGCCGCTGAACAGGAGCTTCGAACCGGGCTTCATGCCCATCCCTTTCACCGTATCGGTCAAACTGTTGATCGCATGCAGCCATTCGTGCACTTGTTTGTTGCGCTTGATGAACGTGCCCTTGCCATGCACCTTCTCCAGGATTCCATCATTTACGAGATGGTTGATCGCTTCGCGAATCGTCGTCCGGCTGACGGCGAAGCGTTCCATCAACTCCCGTTCACTGGGTACTTTCTCTTGATACGCCCCGTCCGCAATTTCCTGCTTCAGCAAATCCCGTATCTGAAAATGATAGGGAACAGGGCTCTCTGTATCGAACATTCGAATCCCCCTTATATTCATCATGACGTCACTACCAGTTGGTATACTTGTTATTATAATCACAGCGGTCGGGAATTGCTAGAGCAAGTGTTAAATTATTCTAAAAATTCTGTGTAGAATTTTATTGATGCGAAAGAGCAAATTTAGAAATCCCGAAAAAGGTGATCTCTTCGGGTTTTAAGGCGGCTGTGAAATAAAATCTCCACTTAAAAAAGCGGAATTCCCACCCATTCACATGGTGCAGAAATTCCGCTTTTCTATTCATTCATTCATTCATCAGATCCGATCCAAAAACCCGGCCATCAACTTATCTCCATCCGGCGTCCCGATTGACTCCGGGTGAAACTGGATGCCGTAAATCGGATAGTCGCGGTGTTTTATTGCCATGATCGAATCGTCGTCCTCGGCCACCGCCTGGACTTCGAGGCAAGCGGGCAGCGAGTTGGCTTCCACCACCAGCGAATGATAGCGCATTGCGGGAAGCGGGTTCGCCATTTCAGTAAAGATGCCTCCATTGCCATGGGAAATCTGCGACACTTTTCCGTGGCGGATAACCGGTGCATGAATAATCGTTCCGCCGAATGCGGCGCCGATCAGCTGTTGGCCGAGGCAGATGCCGAGCACGGGAACGGAACCGCCGGCAAGCTGGATCAGCCGGATGGATTCCGGGGCTTCGTCGGGATGTCCCGGGCCGGGCGACAGAATGATGGCTTCCGGCTCTTTCGCCAAAATTTCCTCCGCCGTCAGCACACCGTAGCGCACCACTTCCACCTCGCGGCCCATCCCCGCGACGGACTGGTAAATATTATAGGTGAACGAATCGAAGTGATCGATTAAGAGAATCATCCGAACACCTCCGTCAGCGAACGCGCTTTGTGCAGAGTTTCTTCGAATTCCGCCTGCGGAACCGAATCGTAGACGATGCCGGCGCCGGCTTGGACATGGACCTGGCCGTCTTTGACGACAAACGTGCGGATGGCAAGCGCCATATCCAAGTTTCCATTGTGGCCGAGATAGCCGACAGCACCGCCGTAGACGCCTCTTCTTTCATCTTCAAACTGCTGGATCAATTGCATCGCGCGGACCTTCGGAGCTCCTGACACGGTGCCGGCCGGCAGACAGGAAACGAGTGCGTCGAGCGGATGCATAGCATTGCCGAGTTCGCCTGTGACTTCCGAAACGAGATGCATAACGTGCTGGTAGCGTTCGACTTCCATGTATTTCGGGATTTTCACGGAACCGATTGCTGCCACGCGGCCCACATCATTGCGGCTCAGATCCACCAGCATCTTATGCTCCGCCTGTTCTTTTTCATCCTGCTCCAAATCCGTTGCCAGCCGTTCATCTTCTTCTTGAGTCTTGCCGCGTTTTCGTGTGCCGGCAATCGGGTTGGTCACCATATGGCCATTCCGCAGTGTCAATAAACTCTCGGGCGACGCACCGACCACCGCGTAATCGGTAAAGTCGATGTAAAACTGATACGGTGACGGGTTCTGCTTGCGCAATTTCCGGTACAGCGTGAACGGGTCACCTGTGTAATCAGCGGACAAACGCTGCGACAGGACAATCTGAAACACGTCGCCGTTTTCGATATGTTCTTTGGCGCGCGTCACTTTATTCTTATAAGAATCCTCGTCCGTGTTGGAACGGAACAGGAGTGGCTGTTGGAATTCCGGAATTTCCGGCTGTTCCGTCAGATGCAACTGGGCTTCAACTTCTTCCGCTTTTCCTTCGGTGGACACTATCGTTACGTCATGCTTCACGTGGTCAAACACGACGATGGTGCCGTAATAATGCAGGTGAATATCCGGCATCCCCAGGCTGTTCACCCGTGCGGCTTCCACCGGTTCGTAGGCTCCGATGGCGTCGTAGCCGATATAGCCAAGCGCGCCGCCGGTGAACGGCAATCCCTCGACGGCTTCGAAGTCTGTCGGCACCAAGTCCTTCAGCAGCTCAAGCGGCTTGCCTTCGTGGACGGTTTCTTTGCCGGTTCGGCAATCGATCTCCCTCAGCCGATTGCCTTCACCGATGTATGTTTTCGAAGGATCGGCGCCGATAAAGGAATATCGCCCCGTATGTGAAGTTTTCAACGAACTTTCAAGTAAACATTTTTTCGGCCCCTGTAGCCGGTTGAACACCGCAATCGGCGTCAGCGAATCTCCTTCAATTTTTCTGATCTCCATCTCTGCTCATCTCCTCTGATCTTGGTGCGGCAAGCGCAGCCAATAAAAAAAGCCCTCTGCAAAGAACAGGACTGTTCCTTGCAGAGGACGGACTGACCGCGGTGCCACCTCATGTTAAAGCCGGTTCGGCTTTCACTTAGCCCCCAGTAACGCGGGGGAAACGGATGTCCCTACTCTGATTTCAGGACACCTCTCCCAGGCCCATTCACGCATTTGCCCCACCGGTTTTCACCTGCCACCGGCTCTCTATGAGAGGCTGTTGTGCGCTACTCTTCCTATTCGACGATTTACTCAACTATGCTCAGCTCGGCTGTACTCAGGCAACGCCGCTCCCGGCGCCTGCTCCCACGATTCATACAAAAGCTTGTCCTTATTCTATGCAAGCGGCCGCGCTTTGTCAATCGGTTGCTTGCGGTTTCGCCCGCAAAAGGAAGGCCGAAACGATGAACCAGGTGGACAGTTGCCTCTCTTCATCAAATTCTTTCCAACCATCCAATCGGTGAATGACCCGGCCACCGGTTGGATGGTAAACTTGTAAATGGATAAAAAAGGAGATTCTCACTTCCGGCGGAGAACGGGATATACATGAATAAACTTGCGGCAGGACGCAGAAACAGGGGATGTATGATGAAGAAAAAAGGATGGGCAGCAGCTGGCGTGATTGCTTTTATCAGCCTGCTGGTGTTGCTTTCGGCTTTCTTTTCAGGCCGATCCGAACAACCGGTCCCGGACGACGAAACGGCTCGTCACCTAGCGGACGGGCAAACCGATCAACAGGCATCGGACGGAAAGCCCGATGGCACGAATGCTGAGTACGACTTGGAATTGCAGATGAAGGAGGATGGAACATTTCAGGTGTCAGCGGTGATCGGAGTGGCGAACGATTCAGCGGATACGTGGAACGAAATCGGCTTTTACCTTGTTCCAAATGCCATGAATGCATTGGATACGCAATTTTATCGGGATGACCATGCAGAAGTCGAAATTTCTGCGCTGCAGGTAGACGGAGAGACTGCCGATTACACGCTGGACAATAATGAATTGATGGTGGCACTGGAGACTGAACTGGAGCGCGGCGCCGTTGTAGAAATCTCGATTGACTACAGCCTGGAGCTGCCGAAAGAAGGCATGCGGTTGTCCCAAGTGGAAGATAACTTTTACCTGGCACAGTGGTATCCGATGCTCGCGGTGTATGACGATGGCTGGAACATAGAAGATTATGATTCGAAAGGCGAGTCCTATGATACGGCATACGGCAATTTCATCGTAAGCTACCAATTGCCGGCAGATTATCTGGTCGCCAGTTCGGCGGAAGACGGCGTGATTGAAGCCGTTTCGTCCGGCAAGCTTGAAGGCGACAACTACAAGGATTTTTACATCGCCTTCATGGATTCGGAGGAATGGGAAACCGCAGCGGCACAAGCGGGTGATACAAACCTGCGGGTGTTCGCGCCCAAAGGTACCGGAGTGCTGGAAGAAACCACCGCATTGGCAAGCGACGCCTATCGCTATTTCGAACAGCACATCGGCGACAACCCGTTCGGGGAACTGGACATCATCGCGAACGATGGCTACATGGAATATCCGAATATTATCGAAGTGGCCACGGAAGAAGAAGCCCTGGATGCGATTCTCGTCCACGAAATCGCCCATCAATGGTTTTATTTCCTGGTGGCCAATGATCCGTTCAAAGAGGCCTGGCTGGATGAGAGCCTGGCGGAATTCACCACGGCGCTGTTTCTCAGCGACCGCCATGGCGACGCGGACAGCGGATTTCAGTATGCGGTGTCAATCCAGGCAAGCTATCCGCCCGAGACGTACCTCAATTTTCCACTGGATGAATTCGATGAAGCGAAGTATTATTCCACCATCTATGGCAAGGGACCTTTGCTGCTGAAGGAGTTTTTTGACGGCCGGGGCGGTCGGGAGGCGGCACTGGAATTTTTGTCAGCCTATTATACGGGATTCCAATTCAAGCGGGTGGACAGTGAAGCGTTCAAAGTATTCTTTGAAGACTATTTTGAAGGGGATCAAAGTGAGTTTTTGGACAGCTGGTTGAAGTGAAGCTGGTGAAGAGCGGTCGAAAGAAAGAGTGCTGTTTTCATTAATTTAGCTATGAGCCAAGTCGCTATGCATGAAAAACCGTTTGGAAAGTATTTATGCAGAAACAGAAAGTATTCGGTTAAAAATAGAAAGTATTTGGCCTGAAACAGAAAGTATTTGAGGCATTTTGGAAAGTAAATACTTAAAATGGAAAAAAATAGAATCCGCTTTGATTTTGGAATCCAGGCCACTCCAAAATAAAAAATCCCGGGACGAGGATTTTTAAGGAACATATAGAAGTAACTGTATAGAGATAAATTAGGAGTAAGGTTTTAGTGGATACACCGGTGATTTCTGAATTGCCGCAGAACCAAAAGGGGGTAATCAATTGAAAAAGCGTACATATTCATCGTTTTTACTGCCACTCCTCATGCTCGGCGCCTGCTCGTCCGAGGCAGCGGATTCGACCGGTGCTATCGAGGACCGGGCAGAAGAGGAGTTTGGGACAGAAGTTGCTGTGCCGGAGTTTCCGGAATATCCGATGGTCTCTGCGGAACTCATATCGCTGCCATTTGCGAGTTCAACGAAACTGCTTGTGAACTACGCCGGTGAAAAAGGGACATTGCTGAGCGACGAAGACATTGCCAAATACGAAGAAAATGCAGATTCCGAAGTTATATATGGCGTGTATGAAAGGGAGTCCAGTTTTTTCAACATGGCTTACGACGAAACGGAAATGATCAGCGGGGATGGAAGCCATGAAACGGAGACGATTGACGGAGTGGATGTGCACTACCTGGAGGCCGACAGCGGAGGGAAGGATTTCCTGATGGCTTTCTTTAATACGGAGGATGGCGCTTATACTTTCGAATTCGCATTGGATGGAGACCTGACCCGTGGGAAGGCCTTTGAAATGATCGGCACAGTCATTGGGCTTTCGAAGTAAATGCCGGAAATCCAATTGCTGCAAACATGCAGGAAGGAATGAAATCAGTGAAGAACCCTTTTAAGCTTCTTATAATTACCGCTCTTTTGTTACTGGTACTTAATATCGGTCAATACCTGGCCTACAGCAGCGAACTCGAGCAGATCGAAGAGAATCACCAAAGCAAAAGTGATGCAAACTTCATCACCACCCTCGAGACTTTTGAAACAAATGACAACCTGGAAGAATCGTTGCAGAATCTGTCTGCCCTGGACGCTGATGTGAATTCAGAGCAATTGGAGGACTTGGTGGCGCAAGCTGAAATTCAAAACGATGAATACTTCAATAAACTGATCCGGTTAATCTCATTCGGGGATCTCAATGGCGATTTGGCGGAAAAGGAATTTTCGATAAACCAATATATGTTATCAAGCGAAACCCAGAAAGAGTTAATCCGCAAAGCTTATTTTTCCCATACAGCCATACTGAATCTTCTCTATGAAACAATCGAAGAGTATGATCAATCGGAAGAAGCGTTTGCAGCCATGCAAGAAAAGCTGGGTGTTGCCAGTGAACAAGTAGGGCAAATCAATACAGAAATCAATCAGCTTCAATCGGTGCAAACCGGTGAATTTCCTCCAGCCGAAGAAGTTGAAATGATGAAAGCAAGTTTGATGCACAATGTCGCTTCGCCTCTTGTATTAATAAGTGACCTGACATTCTGAACGATTGCAGTTATCTGAATGCAGACAGGGGTGTCTGAGTGCCATTTGATAAGCGGCGGTGACCCTGGAAAGTATGATGTGGGAAGGAGGTCGAAAAGGATGCCGACAATAACCCACGAAATCTACATCGATGCACCCGTGGAAGTTTGTTTTAATCTTACAAGAAATGTCGATGTACATACCGAAACAACCGCTAAAACAAAAGAACGGGCTGTGGCCGGCGTAACATCAGGCTTGATGGAAAAAGGCGATTCGGTCACGTGGGAAGCCACCCATTTTGGGGTGAAGCAGAAACTGACAGCCAAAATCATCGAAATGGACAGGCCGCACCGTTTTACAGACATCATGGTAAAAGGTGCTTTCCACTCATTCACGCATACCCATGAATTTATTGAAAAGGGGAGCGGCACCATCATGCGGGACCGTTTTGACTATCGCTCGCCTCTCGGAATCCTCGGGAAAATTGCTGATCGGCTGTTTCTTGAAAAGTACATGAACCGGTTCATTGCGGAGAGGGCTCTGGCGCTAAAAAGAATAGCGGAAAAGAATTGATGCAATAAAGTCGGCTGAACTTCCGCATCGAAATATGTGAGGGGCTGAACACAAAAAAGAGAGCAGCGCCGGCTGCTCTCTTTTAATTTCATATTAATTTTTTAAACCGGCTCAACATCAATGGATTCGTCGCTGATTTCGCCAACGATTTCCTCCAGGATGTCTTCCATCGTAACAAGTCCGACAGTTGTTTTGCCGTCTGTTGCAGTAACGATTGCCATATGCGTACTGCTTAGCTGCATTTTTGTCAGCACTTTCTGGATTGGCGTATTTTCAGTGAAACTTGGCATTTCGTGGATAAATGATGCCGGTTCCTGTTGGCGCCCGGCAGCCATGCTGGTCAGGAGCTCTTTTGTATTGATGTAGCCGATCAGCTGATCTTTATTGCCGGCTTCCGTCACTGGATAACGTGTAAATTCGTGGTCATCCAATTTCTCGAAAAACTCCGAGCGTGAAAATCCTCTATCGACTGATACCATCTGCTCCCGGGGAATCATGATGTTTTTCACCACACGGTCATCGAAAGCGAAAATGTTCTTCAGGTAATTCAATTCGGTCTGGTTAATCTCCCCGCCTTGGAAACTTTCCGCCATGATGAGCTTCAATTCTTCTTCCGTATGGGCTTGTTCGTGTCCAGTTGGTTGAACGTTGAACGCTCTCAAGAGCAAACGGGCTGAACCATTCAGTACATAGATGAATGGTCCCATAATTTTTCCGAACCAATAAAGCGGAGGGGCAAGCAGCAAAGTCATGCGCTCAGCGTATTGGATTGCCAATGTTTTCGGTGCCAATTCTCCGATGACTACATGGAGGAAAGTTACAATACTCAATGCAATGGCATAGGAAAGGGCAGTGGCCCAGGCATCCGGTACTGCGAAAGCATCAAATGCAGGACGGAGCAGCCGTTCGACCGTCGGTTCACCAAGTGCACCAAGAATCAGAGCTGTTACTGTGATTCCAAGCTGACAGGCAGATAGGTAAAAATCCAGGTTATGTGCCACTTCTTTGGCGCGTACAGCTTTTTTATTTCCTTCTGATATTAACTGGTCGATTCTGGACATGCGCACTTTCAATATGGCGAATTCAGCACCGACGAAGAATGCTGTTCCGAGAATCATCAGCGCAACAAGCAGTAAATTAATGATTATTTGACCATCCAATATGGTTCCCTCTGAAAGAGGGATTCACCTCCGTATAATATTTCTTTAAGTCGATTGTATTTTTAAATCTAAGAAGATTTCGGATGGAATTGAACCTTTTTGATCTGCTGGTTGTCCATTTCCACGACAGTCCAGATGCCATTGTCACCGATAACCGTGTCAGCAGTCTGGATGTCACCTGCACTTTTGAAGTGTACCCAGCCGCCGATTGTATCGATTTCATCACTTTCTTCAAACTCAAGGCCAAAGCGGTCTTCGAGGTCACGCAGCAATACACGGCCGTTGATCAGGTAATCGGTTTCATTGACTTTACTGATATCCGGCACCTCGTCTGCATCAAATTCATCGCGGATTTCCCCGACGATTTCTTCCAGCAGGTCCTCCATCGTGATCATGCCGGCGGTTCCGCCGTATTCATCTGCTACCAACGCGATATGGACGCGTGAGTGTTGCATTTTCAGCAAGGCTTTCTGCAAACCGGTCATCTCGAAAACAGTTGGCAATTCCCTGACGAAGTTCTGGAGTTCCCATGGACGGCCCGCTACGATATGCGGCAGCATTTTCTTCGCGCTGACAAAACCAATGATGCGGTCTTTGTCGCCGTCCTCTGTGACAGGGTAGCGGGTATAATTATATTCATCGAGAATCTGGACGATTTCTTCCAGCGGCATATCTTTGTCGAGCGTCACCAGTTCGGTACGCGGAACCATAACTTCTTTTGTAGCCCGCTCATCGAAAGTGAAGACATTTTCCATATAGGAAAGTTCGGTTTCATTGAGAGCGCCGCCTTCAAAGCTTTGCGCCATGACGATTTTCAGTTCTTCTTCCGAATAGGCCTGTTCCAGCCCGGGCTGTATACCAAACGAACGCAATAGAATCCGCGCAGCACCGTTCAAAGTCCAGATGAAAGGCTTCATGATCTGTCCGAACCAATAAAGGTAGGGAGCAAGCAGAAGCGACATCTTTTCGGCAAATTCGATTGCCAGTGTTTTCGGTGCCATTTCACCTACAACGACGTGAAGGTAAGTGACAAGAAGGAATGCGATTGCATAAGAAGATGCCGATGCAACCGAATCCGACACAGCAAAAAATTCGAAAATCGGGTACATCAGCCGTTCGACTGTCGGTTTACCGAGTGCACCAAGTCCAAGCGCTGTAACCGTAATACCCAATTGGCAGGCGGACAGGTAGTAATCCAGGTTCTCTGCCACTCGTTTTGCCATAACCGCTTTCTTATTGCCCTCTGCAATCAATTGATCAAGACGTGACATCCTGATTTTGACGACCGCAAACTCTGAACCGACAAAAAATGCCGTCAGTCCGAGCAGGACGACCAATAATATTAAATTCAGTATCGTAATTATATCCACTTATATTCCCTGTAAAAGGGATTCACCTCCGAGGTTTATTGAAGCAAAGCGAGCAGGGCCGTGATGGCGGCCATCTGGGTTGCCAGTGCTTTGCTTGCGTGCGCTTTTGCATGAGCCGGTGCATCCTTCAGCTGTTCTTCCAGCCGGACAATCTTTTGCTGCAGCCGGTTGAATTCGTCGATGACTTCATCAACCAGTTCTTCCGTTTCCGGCGTCCCGCCTGCACAAATGATTTCCTGGATTTCCGCAATAGACATGCGCTGTTTTTTCAATACCTGTATCCGTTCGAGTGTCTGCAGTACGTTGGTCGGGTACAGCCGGTAATTGGTGTCCGAGCGTTCGAATGCCAGCAGGCCGGAATTCGTGTAATAATCAATGGTTCTTGTGGACACTCCACTCAATTTTGCAACTTCACCGATCTTCATCAAGTCCTTCCCAACGTAAACACCTCCAGTCCGATTTAGAATATACTACCATATAAAATCTTAAACCATACAGTCGAATGTGATGGTTATTATATACTAAAATAAAATGTGTGAACTTTGCCATAATTAAGCGAAAAAAGCTTGCTGTTTTTAAAGCGGGGGTGCTATACTGACGTTACAACTCAATAGACTTTTGACGTTCGTCAAAGGGGAGTAGCTATAGGGAAACCTATTTCACAGTCGTCATTACGTGGTTAACAGCCACCGGTTGTGATAGCAGTTAATTTTGCTTAGCAAGACCTTTGCCTTTTAAAAGGCATGGGTCTTTTTTGTTGCAAAAATTAGCTGGGGGTTTGGAAGATGGAAGCGATTTTATTGGAATATGTATGGGTGTTGCTGGTTTTAGTGGCACTGGAAGGGTTGCTCGCTGCGGACAACGCGGTGGTTATGGCGGTTATGGTCAAGCACTTGCCGAAAGAGCAGCAGAAAAAAGCGTTGTTCTACGGATTATTGGGAGCGTTCGTGTTCCGCTTTGCAGCGTTGTTCCTGATCACGTTGCTGGTTGACGTTTGGCAGATTCAGGCGTTAGGTGCGGCTTACCTTTTGTTCATCGCCTTCAAGCACATTTACGACCAGCGAAAACACAAAGAACATTCGTTAGAGCCGGAAGCAACACAAGGTGCCGGTTTCTGGATGACGGTATTGAAAGTTGAGTTGGCGGACATCGCTTTCGCCATCGACTCCATGCTTGCTGCGGTCGCATTGGCGATGACATTGCCTCACCTGGGCAAAATGGAAATCGGCGGCATCAACGGCGGCCAGTTCGGCGTCATGCTTGCCGGTGGTATCTTCGGTCTCATCATCATGCGTTTTGCGGCACATAAATTCGTTAAGTTGCTGGCTGAATATCCACAACTGGAAACGACAGCTTTCGTCATTGTCGGCTGGGTCGGCGTTAAATTGACGGTTCTCACTTTGGGCCATAAAAACCTCGGCATCCTGCCTTACGATTTCGTCCATTCGGCGGAATGGAAGCTCATCTTCTGGGGCGTGTTGCTTGGAATTGTGGCAGTTGGGGCATTGGTTAGTGTTAAGAAGAAGAGAGCGTCAGAGAAACTGGCTTAATAGAATAAAATCAACCGGCTCAGGAGATTTTTTCTTCTGTGCCGGTTTTTTATATCTAAGAAGGAGGTAGACGACTTGTGTCACTTTTTCACGACTGGGCGGGATAGATTAGAAGGGATAAAAAGAAAATAATAAATTCTGGCGGACTTCCCGTCTTTGAAGGGAAATCAGGATCGTTTAATAGCTCCGGACAGTATTTGAGCCGTTCCGGACAGTATTTTGGATTTCCGGACAGTATTTGCCTTCTTCCGGACAGTATTTCAGCATTTGCGGACAGTAAGTCCATAATATGGGAATTAACGAAGGGCAACTTTCATATTCGAGACCAAATGGACACTCTAAATCGTGATTATTCACCAATCTTGATAGTCTATATAGAAATCTCCATTGCTTACACTAAAAAATTCTCGAACGGCTACCGAAACGAGGGTTAACATGACCAAAAAGCCGCGAAAGCCACTGAAAAGAGAAAGTGCAAAAAGCGGACGTTTTTCGCCCCGCGAAAAACTCCAATCCATTAAAAGAAGGCTTCGCGTCCGCGAAGCCTTTTTATCTTTAAAGTACATTGGGAGAAGGGGATATGGGCATTGATAAAGTGCTTGCCAAAAAGACACCGTTTTTTAACGAATTTATTCATTCACTTGAAGGTTTTGTTGAAATTTGCTGTGAAGGGAACAGGAGAGCATTAATCAGAGGTGCGAAGGCGCGAAAAACTGCCTCCTGGCGGGGGATTTTCGATGAGGAAATGGCGCTGATTTTATTCCCGGAAATTTATGTGCGGTAACGGGAATTTGTGTGCGATAAATCAAATTTGTGTGCGCAACGATAATTATGTGTGGCATATGATAATATTTCGTCGGCTAATTCCCGCCACTAAAATTCCTCTCTCGTCCATAAAAAGAAGGCTTCGCAACTGCGAAGCCTTCTGATCGGTTTAGAAGATTAATCCTTTATTATACCTATTAATTCCACTTTTTCGCCTATACTTAAAAAAACGAAACTATTGTCAGAAAACTTACGTCTATTGGATGTTCAGGAAGGGATGGGGGGCGTATGCCGGTGCATGAATACACGACACTGACCGATGAAGAGATGAAAACGATCATGGACAGCCACGGAGAATACCTGATCCGGCTGGCTTACTTTTACGTGAAGGACTGGGCGACCGCCGAAGACATCATGCAGGATGTGTTCATCAGCTATTACCGTAAATCCGCCCAGTTCGATCACCGTGCCTCCCTGAAAACCTATCTGTCGAAAATTACGGTCAATAAATGCCGTGACCATCTGCGGAGCTGGAAGAACAGGCGCTCGCTGTTCTCGAATTCACTCGGCGGTTTGATTTCTAATGCAAAATCACCCGAGGACACTTACGTCCAGCACACAGACCAAAGCAATCTCACGAATAAAATCCTGGAGCTGCCAGTCAAATACAGGGAAGTTATTCTGCTGTTTTAATACCAGGAATTCACGTCAAAAGAAATCAGCGGGCTACTGAACTGCTCGGAAAACACCGTCAAGACGAGGCTGCGGCGTGCAAAGGATTTATTGCGGCAGAAGGTGGATTTGAGAAAATGGGAGGGGATGCAGGATGAATAAATTCAAACGTGACCTGGATGAGTTTGTCGGCGAATCGCCCCGCTTCAACGAACCGCTGAAACGGAAAATTCTGAGAGAGATGAAACGGGGGGAGCGGCCGACGAGTCATTTTGCTGATTTTAAATATGCAGCTGTCCTGATGCTGCTTCTGACAGTCGCTACAATTTTTCTTGTAGTAAATATGGGCGGAAATGACATGGAGCCATCAGGTCCAGCAGGCACGTCCAGCGAATTGCCAGCGTTGACTGATCCGGATACGGTGGAGGAAATTAAGGTTTTTACAGATTATGAAGAGCCGCTGGAAGTGGTGGAAATAAAATCCGATGCGATGGACAGAGGCAACCACGACTATTCAGAACATCCTTTATTGGTGGATCCGCAGGCTTACCCGGCTAACGCAGCCAAAGAAGCCGCCCGAGGAGACATAATCGCCTTTGAAGGTCCCTCGTTCGACGGCACACACTGGTCTATCGGAAGAATCGTCGCTTTGCTGGGGGAAGAAGTGGAAGTCGTGGACGGACAAATTTTCATCAATGACCAAAAGCTCGAAACGTTTTATGGGCGGGCGCACCGTGTGGGAACCAGTTCGACTGAAGAATATTTGGAATGGTTCGAGGCTAACACTTCCCCAGAAAGCACAACTACCGGTATGGAAGAGATTTTTCAAATGGATATAGCGCAAGTCACATTAGCTGGTGATGAAGTTTATGTTGTTGGCGATGACTGGTTCAGAGGCAGCCAGCAAATAATTAAAGTCAATGAAATCCAAGCGGAAGTTTTGGGGTATTATGTGGAATAACGGATTGAGAAATAGTAATTGATTGAGGAGAAAGGCTGGATTTTATATTAGCCTTTCTTTCTTTTTATTTTCAAAAGGAATTTTCAGGAATAAATAGAAGTTATTATAGAATACAAAAATTTAAACGACAGCAGAGGAGAATTGGATTGGAACAAACAACCAGCCAGAACTGGAACCTGGACACTTTATATGCCGGAGGAAGCCAGTCAGCCGAATTGAAAAATTTGATTGTGGAAATAAAGAGCGTGCTTGAGGAATTGAGTGAGGGTTTAAAAGCATATCAGGAATACGGTCAAGCAGCGGATAACCGGTCTTTTCTGAAACTCCTGAACCAATTCCAATACGCAAGAAGCGGGTGGGATGAACTCGACGATTTTGTGATTTGCCTTTATTCGCAGGACGTTCAAGACAGTGAAGCGGTTGTATTGCTGGATGAGAGTGCCGTGATCAAAGCGAAACTGGATTCTGTGCAGATCGACTTGGATGAAGCATTGGCGAATTTTCCGGAAGACCGCTGGAATGAATTTATGGAACACGAAGAAGTGAAAGCCTACTCATTCTATTTGGAAGAACGAAGAAATACGGTGAAGGACCGGCTGCCGGTTGAAATGGAGCGGTTGATCAATGTGCTGTCGGTCAACGGCATTAAAGCCTGGGAACAGCACCAGCAGCAACTGCTAGCAAAAATGAAAGTTCCGATTGGGTCCGCTGGGGAAGAGCAGGAAGTTTCAATTGGGCAAGCCATGAATGAAGCGATGTACGCGGAAGATCGTTCACTTCGCCAACAGGCGGCAGAAGCGATTGCAGAAACCTGTGCAGATCAGGCAGAGGATTTTGCCACCGCATTGAACCGGATTTCAGGTTTCCGCCTGGATGTCTATGAGCAGCGCGGCTGGCACAACGTCTTAAAGGAAGCCGTCGAACAGAATCGGATCCAGGAAGAATCGATCCGGGCATTGGTGAAGTCGATCGATGACAATAAGGATCTGTATAGAGCCTATTTCCAGCGGAAAGTCGCATTGACCGGGCTGGAGCAAGTCAGCTGGTTCGATCTGGAAACACCGATTTTTGCATCTGAGGAGAAAATAACTTATTCTGCAGCCAAAGATATCATCATTAAGCAATTCCAGCAGTTCAGTGAAAAACTGGGTCAATTTGCGGAACGTGCTTTTGAGGAAGGTTGGATTGAAACTGAAAATCGGTCCGATAAAGCGGGTGGCGGATTCTGCGCTTCCATGCCATTGAGCAACGAAAGCCGCATCTTCATGACGTACCGGGAAAATTATCAGGATATCGTGACCCTGGCACACGAATTCGGCCACGCCTATCACAATTTCATTCTTCACGATGAACCTGCTTTTGCCCAGCAAAAAGGCACATCTGTCGCTGAATCGGCTTCTACGTTCCTGGAGAATCTCGTGTTGGATGCAGCCATCGGGCACACGACAAATGAAAAAGAAAAGCTGGCGCTGCTGGAAGTGAAAATTAAAGACGGCCTGAAATATGTAGTAAGCGTGCCGAACATGTACCGATTCGAACAGGAATTTTATGCAAGAAGAAAGAATGGCCAGCTTACAGTGGAAGAGATCAACAATCTGATCAAAGAAGTGGAAAGCGATTTCTACGGCGGGATCATTGAAGGCTCAGCCCCTTACAAATGGATGTATATCAGCCATTTCTACAGCGCCGATAAACCTTTCTTCAACATTCCCTATACGATCGGGTATTTATTCAGCAACGGCATTTACAGTTTGGCAAAAGAAGCAACAGGCGATTTTCAGGAGAAATACGATGAACTGCTGCGCAACTCCGGGCGGATGACCGTCGAACAGCTGGCACAGAACTACCTGGATGCAGATGTAACAAAGACTGATTTCTGGGATGCCTCCCAGCAGGCGCTGAAAGAGGCGATTGAGGAGTATTTGAGATTGACGGAGAAGTATATTGAATAAAGTGTAATTTATTTTAAGGAGATTTCCACATGAACACCACCCAAAACAACGGCTTCGAATTTCTGGATTTTATTGAGATAAAGGAAGAAGACATAAAGGATTACGCGCCGGTGGCCGGCTCTTTTGCCGTGATCAGCTGTGACGACAAGGTCCTGATGGTCTACAACGTCTGGCGGGAGCAATGGGAATTGCCGGCTGGGCGGCGCGAAGGCAATGAGACGGAGAGGGAATGCGCCGTCCGGGAACTTTATGAGGAAACCGGCCAACACATAACCGAACTGGAGTTTAAGGGTTTATTGAAATTAAAGAACACAGCAGACAGCAGCGTGAAGCACAATCCGGTTTTTGCCGGCAGCGCGGTGAAGTTGGTTCCGTTTCTGAAGAATGACGAAACGTCAGAGATGAAGTTATGGGACCGGAGCGGGACGCTGGGCGTCATTGATGAGATGGATTTGAAGATTCTCGATTTTGTATGAGTACGGCAACGAGCGAAAGGGTGGGGACATGGGAACGTTATTTTTATCCGGTGGCGGAGACAAAGAACATACCGAAAAGTTCGATGCGGAGTTTAGAGAGTGGGTTGGCCAAACGAAGCCGCTATTGTATATTCCGATTGCGATGGACGGTCTGATTCCGTACGCCGATTGCCTTCAATGGATGCGGGAAGTCTTCCAGCCGCTCGGCATCAACGACATTGTCATGTGGACCGATCTTCATCGGAAATCTGCGGCTGACTTGCAGCAATTTTCGGGCGTCTATATCGGCGGGGGAAACACGTTTCATTTATTGCATGAAATGCGCAGCTCCGGATTTGATGCGGTCCTGGAAGAATACATAAAAGGCGGTGGCGTGGTTTACGGCGGGAGCGCCGGCGCCATCGTACTCGGTTCGAACATTCTGACCAGTGCGCACCTCGATGAAAATGAGGTGGGCGTACAGGACTTCAGCGGGCTGGATGTGCTCGACGGCCTGGCGGTATGGTGCCATTATGAAAGGGAAAACGATGAATTGATTTTGCGTTATATCAGTGAATGTGAAACGCCGGTCATCGCGTTGCCGGAGGAAAGCGGCGCGTATTTTCAGGATGGGCACATCAAAGTGACGGGCACGAAGCCGGCGTATTTGTTTATTGGCGAGGATAAAGTCGAGCTGCAGCCGGGTGTCGAATTCAACGTGAGCGGTTCGGCCGATTACGACGGAGCGGCCATCTTCGGAGACAGGCAGCCATTCAACGACGCGGTCGGGCACATGCAAAGCATCGAAGGGTATCCAGGCGCAGGGGATTATAAAAACCTGGAGACAATGCCGAAGCCGCTTCAGATTGTCGGGTATCTTTTCGTGGGCATTATGGCGCTCTTGTTGGTATCGATCGCGGTGGTGGGCTGGGTCCTGCAATAGGGCTGAAGGGACGGCGTAGAGCCGTCCTTTTTTGAATGGAATAAAAAATGGGGAATCGCCAGTTGGGCATAAAACACAGGAAGTTGGGCATAAACGGATCAAGTTGGGAGTAAAAAAGATTTGTTCGCAAAATGTGTTCGCGAGCGGATCAATTTCACTCAGCAGCGGCCTGCTGCCGGCAATCTATACAGCCCCACCAGCGTCAGATTAGCCAGTTGATCGTATTTGAGCCAAAGTTGATCGTATTTCGCATAAAGTTGATCGTATTTCATGCGAAGTTGATCGTAAATCGAAAAAGCATAAACCCGAGTACACTTCGGCGGCCACCCCTGCCCTATGAGGAGGAAGAAATGAAAATCAGAAAAGCGACTTTAGCCGATGCGAGAGGGATCACCTTGACCGAAATCGCATACGGCTGGCAAGATTGCCGCCATTTGCAAAAACAGCTTTCATAAAAAGAGTTATTCGAAATAAATATAAAAGGGATATTTTTACTGTTTTGTTATGTTGCCATTTTAGACAGCAACCTGAGCCAGCCATTGAAGCAGGGATTCAAAAACTGGGTATTAAACGAGGTGATTTCATGATTGGCACGTTTTTTAGTTATTTTGTTGTCTTTTTTATTGTGGCACGGCTTGTTAGCCTCACCGGCAAGCTGGACTGGATGCCAACTCTAAAAAACTCTGTAAAACACGATGCGATCTTGGCTGCAGTTTTTTCACTGGTCGTGGCCATAATCATTGCGAGTGATTGGATCAATTTCACTTAGCGCGCATTGACTCATGGGTTTATTGAAATAAATACATACAAGGAGGGAGACCGATGAAAGCATCGCTTATCACGATTGTGCTGTTTTACATCATCGTCTTTGTAATCGGCGTTACCTTGCAGGACATTATTTTTCCGTGGGGTGGCGTAGCAGAAACCCATCTCAAACCGATTTACATGGGACTGATCGTATTAAGTGGCCTGATTGTCGGCTGCACGGTGTATCTGGCGGATGAGCTGAAAGGAAATAAAGGCGGAAGCGTGAAAGCGGAGGAGTAAACAGCTGCGGCAAAGCCATGCAGACCAGAGGGAGAGAGCAGTGGGGAAAGGCTGAGCGCGGATAAATTTTTCTGAACGCGGATAAATCTGCTTGAACGCGGAAAAATCTCCTGAACGCGGAAAAAATCCTCCGAACGCGGATATCCGGATTCAGCCAGATTTCCCATTACACAAATACTGCAAAATGATCGATATCTCATCCAAACATCCACACTCACAGCAAAAAAACCAAAAATCCAAAGCCAAATGGCTGCTTTTCGCAGGCGAAAAGCGAAAAAACCAACATAAACTCAAAAACCCCGCTCAGGTGACTGTCACCTGAGCGGGGTTTTTGAGTTTGGAGAGAAAGCTCAGGCTTTCGGTCAACCCAAGTTTATATGTTATTAGATATTTGTTGAAAATAGTAAAAATATTAAATAAAAATGTAATTTTTTATATATTTCCGTTTGTCAATTTAAGCTAGACAGATCGACTCCATTCAGGTGACTCAAAAATGCTTCCAGAGGTGTACGATAATCCAGCGACTTCCATGGGATGTTATTTCGTTTGTCGGCCACCGTAGAAACGAACGGTTGATCCACCTGGTTGAAGTCCATTTCCTTTGGCAGACCGTCTTTTCGAAGGAGACCATTGGAATTTTCATTCAAGGCACGCTGG
>NZ_VIFV01000029.1 GCF_007004625.1 Planococcus salinarum
GGGCTCAAAAGTCTGGTAGCACGTTATGAAACTTTGCGTTATGCATCTTAATTGAACCGCCGTATACCGAACGGTACGTACGGTGGTGTGAGAGGTCGGGAGTTAATCGCTCCCTCCTACTCGATTTACAGGGTATCCCGCGGTTTTTCGTCGGACGTTTCCGCCTGTGCACGTTTTTTGTCTTTTCGCGTAACAACCTGTGCATCCGGCACAACACCGGATTTCTGGTACTCTGCGAGTTCGTTCTGCTGTGTCGCAATCAGCGATTCTTTCACAGCCATTTCTTTCTGCAGTGATTTCACTTTGTGCTGCAGTCTATAGCCGCGTGCTAGGGCGACCACGCCGCTCATCAGTGCGCCAAGAAGCGCGGAAGCCAGGATGACCAGAATCAGCGGAAATTCGGTTTCCCCGAATACGTAATTGACTGGAACAGCGTCGACATTGACGACGGAAAAAACAGCGATGATGATGGCAAAGACAAGTCCAACCAATAATAGCCATTGTGTTTTCAAAACTGAACATCTCCTTTCATGAAATATAAAAATGGAACAAGGTCATTTTAACTATACCCTGTTCCATTTCCATTATAAACCTTTAAACGACCGGCTCGTCAGAACCCCATTTGGACTCCTGCTCTTTTTTCTCGATGTCGATCGGCCCTTTTTTATTCAATTCTTTTTTCTTCAACACCAGCCACAATTGGGCTGCGATGAAGATGGAAGAATACGTTCCTGCGATCAATCCGATCAATAGAGCGATCGAGAAGTTGGTGATCGACGGTGCGCCGAAAATCAGCAGCGACAGCACCACCAGCACCACGGTCATCACGGTATTGACGGAACGGACGAGCGTCTGGCGCAAGGAAACGTTGACGACGTTCTCCAATTGTTCGACTGTCTCGATTTTCTTCATCCGCTTCATATTCTCACGGATCCGGTCAAACGTAACGATCGTGTCGTTGATTGAATAACCGACGATGGTCAGCACCGCCGCGATGAACGTGATATCCACTTCCAAACGCAAGAGGCTGAACACTGCGATGATAAAGAACGTATCGTGAATCAACGCAGCGATGGAGGCAACACCCATGCGCCACTCAAAACGGAACGCCACATAGATGATGATGCCAAGAGCGGCAATCCCCAAAGCATACAGCGCATTTTGGGCAAGCTCTACGGAAACCTGATTCGAAACCGTGGAGACGTTTGGTCTCTGGCCGTATTCATCCATTGCCGCCTGTGCCAATTCATCAATTTGGTCCTGTGAGAAATCCTCCGTGTAACGCGCCACACCGATATCGGATTGGTCTCCCGATATAACCACGTCATCGGATGGATAACCGGCTTGTTCAAGGAACTCCTCCACTTCCGCCTGCGTAAGCGCCGAATCCGAAGTTACTTCCACCCGCGTACCGCCGGAGAAATCAATCCCCAGATTCAACTGGAAGATGCCCAGCACAATCGCACCCGCTGCAATCAATGCCAGTGACGCGGCAAAGAATTTATTGCGGTTGCCGGCAAAATCATACCGGTCAAAAGGTGTCGTCAAATCGGTGATTTCTTTTTCTTCTGATGGTTTATGGATCTTATCGGATTTCAAACCGAACCAGCCGAACCTGCTGTCGAGGAATCCGCTGTGGACCCAAAGCCCAAGCAATAAACGCGAGCCCCAGACTGCAGTAATGAAGCTGGACAGGATTGAGATAATCAATAGCGTCGCAAAACCCTTAACCGAGCTGGTACCGAAATAGAACAGGACAGCTGCCGCAAGCAGCGTCGTTACGTTGGCATCAATAATGGCCGAGAACGATGAACGTGCGCCGATGCGGAATGAATCCTTAACGGATTTTCCTGTCCGCATTTCTTCCCGGATCCGCTCGTATGTGATGATATTGGCATCAACTGCCATACCGACACCGAGCATGATCGCTGCGATACCCGGCAGCGTCAGAACGCCGCCGATCCACACAAAGATCAAGAGGATCAGATAGACATATACCGATAGGGTGATGAATGCGATAACCCCCGGGAATCGGTAGAAGACCAGCATGAACAATAAGACAAGCCCGATACCGATGGCAGCGGCAAAGCTCGTTTTATCCAACGCTTCTTCCCCGAACTGGGCTCCGACAGATGTCGAGTAGATTTCTTCCAGTTCAACCGGCAGTGCACCGGCATTGAGGATGCCTGCAAAATTCTGGGTTTCTTCTACAGTGAACGTTCCAGTAATCTGAACGCTCGGTGAATTAATGCGTTCGCGCACAGTCGGCGCAGAAACGAATTTCGGATCAGGCTCCATGCGTTCTTCCTCGTAGGAATCGACGCCTTCCTCAAAGTCCAGCCAGATGACCAAAACATTATCAGGGCGCTGAGCGATTTCACCGGTAATTTCAGCGAACAGACCTGGATCTTTCAATTCCAGCGACACTATTGGCCGGCCATTTTCATCAAACGTACCACTGGCTCCGCCTTCCACAAGATCGGAACCGTCGAGCAGGACATTATCATCTGCGTCACGGAAAGTCAGATTCGCTTCCGTTGACAGTAATTCACGTGCCTGCGACTGGTCTTCGACACCCGCCAGCTGGACACGGATCCGGTCTTCCCCTTCAATCTGGATGACCGGCTCACTGACGCCGAGCACATTGATCCGGTTCATCAATGCATCTGTCGTGTCCGACAGGATCTCATTGTCGATTTCCGGGCCGTCTTCCAATGAACTGACTTCATAGAGAACTTCAAAACCGCCCTGAAGATCCAGGCCCAATTTGATGTCTTTCGCGATAGGTAAGCTTGTGGTGCCAATCATTCCTAACAGTACAATGACCAGTAAGAAAAAGGCTATTATACGACCTCTTGCTTTCATATGTATGGTTCCTCCTCATTATCTAAAACGCAGCAACTTCATTATGAAACACGCTCATGGGCGTGTCAAACTCATTTTGTCTTTTTCTGGGTGGGACGCAGCAATTGTTCCAGGTCATCGGAATTACCGGCTGAAAACCAATTATCCCCTTTAAAACCTTCAATTTGATGATAAGCTACAAATTCCGAAGCCCGCATTTCCATTATTTCATTGACCATTTCGTGCAACGACATATCGCCGATGTCCTTTTTGCGCCACTTTTTCTTGATCAAAAATTGCCAAATATCTTCAGTTGTAAATGTGTCGTAATCGAAATAACTGAACTCTTCACATTTACTCTTCAAAAATGGCAATACGACGTCATATTGCTCGGTGTATTTCGTCATTTTATTCCCTCTTTAATTTTATATAAGTTGAATGAAAGAATTAATATTTGTAACCCGCTTTGGCGCTAGAGATATCTCTAGAGATATGGAGCAAAACAGCGAAGACGCCCAGGGGGCCAAGCGAAGTGCTGAGATCCACTCGGGCGAAGTGGAACGAGCCCGAGTTAGCTCAGCGCAAGCCCCCAGGCAAGCAAGCTGTTTTGCGGAATATCGATTGTTATAGATTAGTATTCCAACTTAAATAATTTATTTGTTTGAACAATTTGTGAATAATCTCTAAAAAAAATCGCCTTCAGTTCGAAGGCGAAGATTTCTTAGACTGTTGTTTTTGCCTGGTCCACAACGCGGGCGATAGCCTGGCGTTCGAATTGCATACGAGTACCGTCTGCAACCGTGATATAGATTGTAGCATCATCCACAGCGTCAACCGTGCCGTGAAGTCCCCCGATCGTTACGATGCGATCCCCACGTCTCAATTCAGACTGCATGTTGGCAGTTGTCTTCTGGCGTTTTTGCGCTGGACGGATGATAAAGAACCACATCAAAACGAACATTAGAAGTAAAGGTGATAACGCGATTAAAGTTTCCATTATTCATATTCCCCCTTTCACTATCTATCTGTGTCTTTAGAAATTCTTGGCGTTTGGTTTATTGAAGCCATATGCCTCAAAAAATTCTTCGCGGAAATCTCCCAGGCGGTCCTCACGAATCGCTTGGCGCACCTGTTCCATTAAGTTTAACAGAAATTGAAGATTATGATAACTGGTAAGTCGAATTCCGAACGTTTCATCTGCACGGATCAGGTGATGCACATACGCCCGCGTGTAATTTTTGCAGGTGTAGCAATCACATTTTTCGTCAATCGGATTGAAATCACGCTTGAATGCTGCATTTTTGATGTTCAAGCGGCCCGTGCTGGTCATTAACGTGCCGTTGCGCGCAATGCGCGTCGGCAGCACACAGTCGAACATGTCGATGCCGCGGATCGAGCCGTCAATCAGAGAATCGGGTGACCCGACGCCCATCAGGTAACGAGGTTTATCGGCCGGCATCAACGGAGTCGTGAATTCGAGCGCGCGGTTCATGACATCTTTCGGTTCGCCGACAGACAGTCCGCCGATTGCGTAGCCCGGGAAATCGAGCGACACAAGATCCCGCGCACTTTGTTTGCGCAGGTCTTCAAATTCGCCGCCCTGGATGATGCCGAACAAGCCCTGATCCTGTGGACGGGCATGCGCCTCGAGGCAGCGTTCCGCCCAGCGCGATGTCCGATCGACACTCGATTTCATGTATTCATGGGTTGCCGGAAACGGCGGGCATTCATCAAACGCCATCATGATGTCTGAACCCAGATCGTTCTGGATTTCCATCGCCTTTTCCGGGCTCAGGAATAATTTGTCGCCGTTCATGTGGTTGCGGAAATGGACGCCTTCTTCTTTGATGTTGCGGAATTCACTCAAAGAAAATACCTGGAAGCCGCCGGAATCCGTCAGAATCGGACGGTCCCAGTTCATGAATTTGTGAAGGCCGCCCGCTTCTTTGATGACGTCATTGCCGGGACGCAGCCACAGGTGGTACGTATTGCTGAGAATAATGCCGGCGTTCATCGCTTTCAATTCTTCCGGCGACATCGTTTTCACGGTCGCCTGCGTGCCGACCGGCATAAAGGCCGGTGTATCGAATGAGCCGTGCGGCGTATGGACGATGCCCAGGCGCGCGCCGGTCTGTTTGCATGTTTTGATGTGTTCGTATCGGACTGCTTCAGTCATGATGAGTCTCCTTTTTCTGTGGTTCAATGAACATTGCGTCTCCAAAACTGAAGAAGCGGTAGCGTTCATTTACTGCTTCGTTGTATGCGTTCAAAATGTGGTCCCGGTTCGACAGGGCACTGACCAGCATGACCAGGGTCGACTTCGGCAGATGGAAATTCGTGATGAGGCCGTCAATCGCTTTGAACTGGTAGCCCGGGTATATGAAAATATCCGTCCAGCCGCTGTCTTCCTGCAGCTCGCCGCCGAATTTATTGGCAACGGATTCGAGTGTCCGGGTGGACGTGGTGCCGACCGAAATGACGCGGCCGCCCTGAGCTTTCGTATTATTGATGAGTTCTGCCGTTTCTTTGGTGATGCGGTAGAATTCCGCATGCATTTCGTGGTCTTCGATCGATTCGACCGATACCGGACGGAACGTGCCAAGGCCCACATGCAGGGTAATAAAGGCGATATTGACGCCCTTTTCTTCGATTTTCTTCAATAACTCGTCGGTGAAATGAAGGCCGGCGGTCGGAGCCGCCGCGCTGCCGCGTTCTTTTGCGAACACGGTCTGGTAGCGGTCCTGGTCTTCGAGTTTCTCCCGGATATAAGGAGGCAACGGCATTTCGCCGAGCTGATCGAGAATTTCATAAAAAATTCCGTCATAGATCATCTTGAAATGGCGGCCGCCGTGGTCCAGGATGCCGGTGCACTCTGCACGCAGCAAGCCTTCCCCAAAACTGACGACCGTGCCGACTTTCACTTTTTTCGCGGGTTTAACCAGCGTTTCCCAGACATCGCCGTCGATGCTTTTCAGCAGCAGCACTTCGATATTCGCACCCGTATCTTCCTTGACGCCCATCAGGCGCGCGGGAAGGACCCGTGTATCGTTCAGCACGAGCGTGTCGCCTTCGTGCAGGTAATCGATGATGTCGCGGAAATGTTTATGGCTGGTCTGGCCGGTGTCACGGTCCATCACAAGCAGCCGGCTGGACGTGCGGTCCAGCAGCGGCGTCTGCGCGATCAATTCTTCCGGCAATACAAAATCAAAATCGTTTACATTCATTAGATTGGTTGGTTGTGTAGTTTTTGTCATTCAGGCATCTCCAATTTAAAGTGTTCGTAGGCTGTGGCTGTCACGGTCCGCCCTCTCGGCGTCCGTTGGATAAAGCCGATCTGGAGCAGGTATGGTTCGTAGACGTCTTCGATCGTTGTCGACTCTTCCCCGATGCTTGCCGCAATCGTATCAAGTCCGACGGGGCCGCCCCGGAAACGGGAAATCATCCCCGTAATCAATTTGTGGTCGATATGGTCAAGGCCAAGCGGATCTACCTGCAGCATTTCCAGTGCCTGGTCTGCCATATCCATTGTGATCGAACCGGTGCCGCGCACCATTGCATAATCGCGCACCCGTTTCAGCAAACGGTTCGCGATACGCGGGGTGCCGCGGGAACGGCGGGCGATTTCAACGGCGGCATCCGGATGGATGTCCGCTTCAAACAGTTTCGAGCTGCGCACGACGATTTCCGTCAGTGCTTCGGTGTCATAATAATCGAGCCTTGCGAGCACGCCGAAACGGTCCCGCAGCGGCGCAGACAAGGCGCCTGCGCGGGTCGTGGCACCGATCAGGGTGAACGGCGGCAGGTCCAGCCGCACCGAACGCGCCGTCGGTCCCTTGCCGACCACGATGTCCAGGCAAAAATCTTCCATCGCCGGATACAGCACTTCTTCGATCGACCGGTTCAACCGGTGGATCTCGTCGATAAACAGGACGTCGCCGGGTTCCAGCGAAGAAACGATCGCCGCCAGATCCCCCGGGCGTTCGATTGCCGGGCCGCTTGTCATTTTAACGCCAACTTCCATTTCGTTGGCGATGACAGATGCCAGGGTCGTTTTCCCGAGTCCCGGAGGTCCGTGGAGCAGCACATGGTCCAGGCTTTCCTCGCGCATTTTCGCTGCTTCGATGAATATTTCAAGATTATGCTTCACTTTCTGCTGCCCGATGTACTGGGACAGATATTGCGGACGCAACGACTGCTCAAAACGCTCATCAAACTCGGAAATCTCGCTTCCTATCACCCGTTCTTCCATGGTCTGCACCTCCTTTTTTTATTTAAAATTAATCCTTTATAGACGATATTCCGCAAAACAGCTCGCTTGCCTGGGGGCTTGCGCTGAGCTAACTCGGGCTCGTTTCACTTCGCCCGAGTGGATCTCAGCACTTCGCTTGGCCCCCTGGGCGTCTTCGCTGTTTTGCTGCATATCTCTAAATTTCTCACTTAACCAAAGCTACCTCTTTAGCGCCGGCGCGGCTCCGGACTGGCCGGAGCAATAAGACGAATGTTCTTCTCGGCTTATTGCGGGAGGCGTGTCCATAGCGCCGAAGCGATATATAAACTTAATTTATTGATTAAAATATCAATTCTGCTTCAGCAATAGCTGCAAAGCCTTCTTCATATAAGCTTCCGTGTTCAGGTCCAGATCCTTGAGCTTTGGTTTGACTTTATTGATTTCGCGTTCAGAATAGCCGAGCGCTCCAAGCGCAAGCATGGCTTCCTCAAGCTCATTGTCGTCCGCCGACAGCAAGCCTGTTTCTTCGTGGTCCGCAAACGGATCGCCGAAGAATTCCGCGAGCTTGCCTTTCAGATCCAGAATCATCTGGCGCGCCGTCTTTTTGCCGACGCCCGGGAATTTGACGAGATACGACTCATCTTCCCGTTCAATCGCCTCGATGACGTGCTGCGGCTGGCCGCTCGCTAAAATCGCGAGCGCCCCCTTCGGCCCGATACCGGACACGGAAATCAGCTTGCGGAACAGTTCGCGCTGCTCCAAGGACGGAAAGCCGAACAGCAGCATGGCGTCTTCGCGCACGTGATGGTGCAGAAATACCTGCAGCTCTTCCGTTCCGAACGAATACGGATTCGGCGCAAAAATCTGCCAGCCGATCCCCTGCTGTTCTATCACCAAATATTCGGGCGTCACTCGCGTAACCCGCCCTTTTATGTAATCGTACATATCATTTCTCCCCTTCAATTCAACTCTATGATTATAGCATATCCGGCGTGTTTAGACGAAATAAACCCGTTGGCATTTGCCCCATGTTAAAATGGAATCAGGATGAAACGAAGCGAGGGATCGATATGAAGAAAATACTCGGAGAAGAGCGGCGGCAAATGCTGCTGGACAAACTCAAGGAAACGGCTGAGCCATTGAAAGGCGGCGAACTGGCCACGGTTGCCGGCGTGTCGCGCCAGGTTATCGTCGGGGACATGACATTGCTGAAAGCGAAAGGCGAACCGATCATCGCCACCAGCCAGGGCTACCTATTCATGCGCGAAACCGGCGACGATGACCTGTACCGCGTGCTGGCGTGTTTCCACAAGCCCGAAGATACGCAAAGCGAATTGTACCTGCTCGTCGACGCCGGCGCCACCGTCAAGGATGTGACGATCGAGCATCCGGTCTACGGTGAACTGACAGCCGGCATCCACGTGTCGTCACGCCGCGAAGTGGACCTGTTCATGCAGCGCATCCGGGAAACCGGTGCGAGCTACCTGCTGGAACTCACAGGCGGACTCCACCTGCACACTATCACCGCCCCGAATGTCGCGATCCTGGAACAGGCGATGAACGATATGCGCAAGGCAGGGTATTTGCTGGAGGAAAGTGAATAAAATCTGTTGTTTTGCCTGTGAATCCCTGGAGGATTCATGGGTTTTCTTCATTTATAGGAGGATATCAGATTTAGAGTAGTATAAACTAAGGCCAACTTGGAAGATTGGAACTTTTATGATCGCCATTTTGACTTTTATGATCGCCATACTAGCTTTTATGATCGGCATATCCGGTTTTATGATCGGCAAGTGGTTTTCCGCCAAATTTTCATTTAAGTCCAATCCCAAAACGGATGTTTTTCGCATCGCGAAAAACATCCAGTCTTTTAAGGGAGCCTTCGCATCCGCGAAGGCTTTTCATTTCAAAGTTCTTCCAAACGCAAAAAAAGCTCCACAGCCATTTGGCTGTGGAGCTTTTCTGTTTTATTCGTACGTATAATACGAGCCCATCGTCTTCACCGTGCAGCCGAGCGCTGCAAGTTCCATGAAGGCTCCCTGCATCATCGGGGACAACTCGTCATCCAGAATGTCTGCGATGAAGAAATAATTCCCGAGACCGGTTTTCAGCGGCCGCGACTCGATCTTGCTCAAGTTGAGCTGGCGCCAGGCAAAGACCGACAAGACCTGATGCAAAACGCCGGAACGGTCGTCTTTCGGCGGTGAAATCATCAATGTCGTTTTCACCTGCTTGTTATGGTCAGGGTTGCGCAATTGATGGTTCGTTTTCGACAGCACGAAAAACCGTGTATGGTTGAAATGGAAATCGTGGATTTCCCGGTGGACAATGGTCAACCCGTATTTGCGGGCTGAGAATTCATTGCCAATCGCAGCGATATTGCGTTCCGGCAGTTCGCTGACCATTTTGGCCGCAGCCGACGTCGAGCTGTATTGCTCAAGCGGTGTGCTTTTGTACGTGTAGTAAAGGAATTTATGGCATTGAGCCAAAGCGTGCGGATGGGAATAAATCGCTTCGTAGCTGTCCGAATCCGCATTATCGGGGTGAACCATCAAATGCTGCTCAATCGGCGACAGCACTTCGGCCGTCACATAGAGCTGCACTTCATGGAACAAATAATCGATCGTCAGCGGAACCGAGCCTTCCAGCGCATTTTCCAACGGGACAACCGCGTAATCGACTCGATCTTCCGCAACCGCTTCAATGCATTCCGGAATTGTGGTGTAAGCGATCATGTCCCCGTCAGGAAACGCCTTGGACGCTGCCAGATGGGTGAACGATGCGTCCGGCCCCAAAAAGGAAATTCGTTTTTTCGTCCCTTGCTCTGCCATCAAACCCCTCCTATATTATAATGAACCGCTTGAAACCACATCAGCCGACTCGACAAAATCGAGCTTTTTCAATTGCTGCAAAAACATATCCAATTCTTGCTCCATCGCCGTCACATCAAGGGACAGCGTAACATTTGCCCGCCCCTGGATGGGAATCGTCTGATGGATCGTCAAAATATTGCATCCCGCGTCGGCAACCGTCTGGAGCAATGTGGCGAGCGTACCCGTCCGGTCCTCCAATTGCAGGAACACCGTCAGAATCCGTTCTTTGACGATGGAATGGAAAGGAAAAACAGCGTCCCGGTATTTATAGAACGCAGAACGGGACAAACCCGTCTTTTCCACAGCGTCCAAAATTGAAATTTTGTCACGCTGCAGCATTTTTTTGACTTCGAGCGTTTTTTGCATCGCTTCGGTCAGCACGTCCTCGCGCACCAGATAATACCGCTGTTCTGAAATATCCTTCATCCCTATTCCCTCCAGACTTACTCAGTAAATTCGAATTCAAATTCAAGCAGGCGCACAGTGTCGCCGTCTTCTGCACCTTTTGCACGCAATGCATCGTCGATTCCCATGCCGCGCATTTGGCGCGCGAAACGGCGGATCGAGTCTTCATGCGAGAAATCAGTCATTTTGAACATACGCTCGACAGCATAACCACTGATGACATATGCGCCATCCGGGTCACGAGAAATCGAGAATCCGTCGCTGTCCGACTCGTACTTGTAAAGAACCGCACTTTCCGATTCATCCGTTTCTTCGATCATCGGGAATTCCGACGTGACTTCCAGAAGGTCGGCAATCGCGAACAACAGATTGTTCAGGCCCATGCGGCTGATTGCCGAAATCGGGAATATCTTAGTATCTTCCGGCAATTTCTTGCGGAATGCTTCAAGGTTTTCTTCCGAATCCGGCATATCCATTTTGTTTGCAACAATCAGCTGCGGACGTTCCGTCAAACGCATATTGTATTGTTTCAGTTCTTCATTGATGGTTACATAATCCTCATATGGATCGCGGCCTTCCATGCCGGACATATCGATGACATGGATGATGACGCGTGTCCGTTCGATATGGCGCAGGAACTGATGGCCAAGGCCGATTCCTTCGTGCGCGCCCTCGATTAAACCAGGCAAATCCGCCATTGCGAAACTGCGCTGATCTTCGGTTTCAACCATGCCAAGGTTCGGCACGATCGTCGTGAAATGATATTCGGCGATTTTCGGTTTTGCAGCCGAAACAACCGACAGGAGAGTGGATTTCCCAACGCTCGGGAATCCGACAAGCCCTGCATCCGCAAGAACTTTCAATTCAAGAATGACATTGCGCTCAAAACCTGGCTCGCCTTTTTCTGAAAGCTCAGGCGCCGGGTTGGCAGGCGTTGCGAAACGCGAGTTGCCGCGTCCGCCGCGTCCGCCTTTGGCGATGACCGCAGTCTGTCCGTGTTCGACCAAATCCGCAATCGTTTCGCCGGTATCAGCATCTTTTACCACAGTGCCCGGTGGAACTTCGATGATATAATCTTCCGCCTTCGCCCCGTGTTTGTTGGCGCTCATGCCATGTGTTCCGCGTTCGGCTTTAAAAATCCGTTTGTAACGGAAATCCATCAGCGTACGCAAACCTTCCTGTACGATAAAGACGATATTCCCGCCTTTACCCCCGTCACCGCCGGCTGGTCCGCCGTTCGGTACATATTTCTCGCGGCGGAATGCTACCATGCCATCCCCGCCGTCGCCACCTCTAACATAAACTTTTACGTGATCGACAAACATATTATCCCTCCATCTTTGCGCTGACAACGATTTTCGTGCTGTCCGCTGCAAGCTCTTTCCATGCCAGTAAACCCGGAACCTCCGGCAATTCAATGTCCTGCCGGTGTCCGTCCAATTCCAACCTGATTTCAAATGCGGATTGCTGTACCGCCAATTCCGTACGGCAATTGTTTGCTGCCGCATCGTCCATTTGCGGCTCGAGGTTGTTGAAAAAACGTTCGAGCCAGTGCGCAAATGCTGCATCTTTTGTGTCCGTGCCATGTTGTGCAGAGCATTCCAAATGGAAACGGAATTCCGGAAAACGCCATTCTGCCGTCAGCAGCCAGTTTTCGGTCGCTGGCATCTGCAGGGCTGACAGCCTGTTCAGCTGCACAGCCGCTTCGGCATGCGATCGAATAATCGATTGCACTTCCTGCCCACGACCAAGATCAAGTTTCATCCCAATCAATTGAAGCTCATTCAAGAAATCGTGGCGCGCATGCCGAAGCGCTTGTGCCACCGTAACCGGTTTCTCCATTGCATACACTTCCTATACTATCTTCTTTTTTCAGTATACCAAGTTTGCGCATGGAATTCCTGAAAAAGAAAAAGGGCTGCAACAGCAGCCCTTTTCGTATTATTAAGCTTCCTGTGCTACCGGGTATACGCTCACTTTTTTCTTGTCGCGGCCGTAACGCTCAAAGCGCACAACGCCGTCGATTTTAGAGAAAAGTGTATCGTCTCCGCCACGTCCAACGTTTTCTCCTGGATAAACTTTAGTACCGCGTTGACGGTATAAAATCGAGCCACCAGTAACTTCTTGGCCGTCTGCACGTTTAGCGCCAAGGCGTTTAGATTCTGAGTCACGTCCGTTTCTCGTTGAACCTACACCTTTTTTGGATGCGAAAAACTGAAGATCTAATCTTAACATTCTGTCCCACCTCCTAAGCTGTGAAGGTTATTTTAATATATTCTCCATAGTCTTGTTCGATCGTTTTTAATGAAACAATCATGCCGCGAACGAGGAGTTGCACCTGTCCATCCGTTTTCTCGTCGAGGTCATCCGGGAAACCGACTTGTAAATAGCCGCTTTCAGATTGTGAAATCTGAGGTTCGATTCCGGTAAGTTCCATAATGGCGTTCACTGCTCCAAATGAAACAGCTGATGCGCCGGCACATACCAGGTCTTGCCCGTGTTCCGCAAAGTCCGCATGGCCCGACATCTCGAAAGACGAAATGCGTCCTGACGTCTCTTTAATTTTCACCTGGATCATTCTTACAGCTTGATCGCGTCAATAGTCAATTTTGTATATGGTTGACGGTGACCCTGCTTTTTACGGTAGTTCTTTTTGGCTTTGTATTTGAAGACAGTGATTTTTTTCTGTTTGCCGTGTTTTTCAACTTTAGCAGTTACAGTAGCTCCTTCAACAAAAGGAACACCCACTTTAGCGTCATCTCCACCTACAAATAGAACTTTGTCAAATGTGATCGTGTCACCAGCTTCTCCGTTCAATTTCTCAACGTAGATCTCCTGACCCGCTTCAACTTTGATTTGTTTACCACCAGTTTCAATAATTGCGTACATATCCTTGCACCTCCTCTTAGACTAAGACTCGCCTATTCAGGCGATCCGCATGGTATGCGAATTCTTGTGTACCTGATTCGAGCGGTTGTAGCACGGTGCGCTACAAACATAACATTAAAATAATATCACGCGGGAGCACGTGGCGTCAATAGATATTGTTGAATCGGGTGGGATCTGGTTACGGGAGATAGTGATTTTAATTGAAAACTGGTTAAATGGGTGTTTTCACTGGAAATATTATGCATATTTAATTCGTTAGGTGCGGGTTAAAAGCTCTGGGGTGCGGCTTGATCTTGTTGGGGTGCGGCTTGAATGCTTTGGGGTGCGGGTCAAACCGTTTGGGGTGCGGCTAAGAATAAATTCTCTGAAAATACTCAATTAATAGCTCCCTTCTCGCAATTATCAACCGTTTGCCACGATTATTAATTTTAATGGTTGATTTTTCCAGCATTCGATACAATGTATATTTATCTTTTACCCCAAGCCAGGTATAAGCGAATTCAGTAGTGATTTCCTCACCAAATAATACAGCATACTCTTGCAAAGCGAACTCATGAGCATTTGAAGAAACTTTCTCGCATTTATTGCAGCGCCATCTAAGTCTCGACCATTCCATCTTTTGCTTCCCACACCCCAAACACCTAACCCCCACCTCCAAACTTTCCCTCGCCACCTTATGCTTCTTCAAAAGATCAGGACCGTTATATTGCCCGCGGCTGCGCCGCACTAAGCCCACAAGATCTTCAACGTCCAGCGATAAACGCGGGTCCGGCATTTTCTCGATATGAAACGGCAGATAATCGAGCGCGATGACCGGATAGAGTTTTGGCGGAACCGCGACCCTTCCTGAGCGGCTGGACAACACGATGGTGCCGTGGACCTTGCAGCCAAAGAATTTCTCGGATGCTTTGACCGCGCGGTGAAGCTGCGATTCGGGATTGCGCATGCCTTCGACCCGGCCGTCGATAATCCGGTGAAATTGAAAGTTGATCGAATCGAAGTGGAACTCGCCCACCATGTTCTTCACTTCGAGCGCGCACACAAAGTTGGTGTGCATCACCAGCACATCGACCTGCGCAAAGCCGTCTAAATAAGGAAGCCACACGCCGCGAAAAATTTTCGCTTTCTCCGTGAGATCCAGTTCCCGCTCCAGCAACTCGGCGGTCCGCTTTTCACCGGCTGCTCCCGCCAAAGATCTTTTCACTTCGCCAAACACCTTGTCTTTTGCCGGATGATTCACCGGCAACCGATCGAACAACACCATTCCTTTCAACATTTGTCCGTCCAACCCGCACCCCTTTTCTTGTTTTCACACCCGACTTGTATTCAGCACTCGATATAGCAAAATATCAGCTGCGCTAAAAATGACATTTTTCATAGGAACCTTATTTTCCTTTAAACCACAAAAAACCCCCGCAATCTTCTGCGGGGGTCTCGGGTTGAATTTATTTTATTTGGCAAAGATCGCTTTGATCTTGGAAAACATGCCTGTGTTTTGCTTGTCCATGGTCATGAGCGGCACGGATTCGCCCAACAGGCGGCGCGCAATGTTGCGGTAGCCCATGGCGGCGGGGTTTGCCGGGTTCATGACGACGGGTTCGCCGCGGTTCGAGCTGGAGATGACGCTTTCGTCATCGGCTACGATGCCGAGGAGATCGATCGACAGGTGGGTCGTGATTTCATTGATATCAAGCGCTTCGCCTGCCTTCATAAGATGCTGGCGGATGCGGTTGATGATGAGTTTTGGCGGTTCCATGTTTTCTTCAAGCTCGAGCAGGCCGATGATGCGGTCGGCGTCGCGCACGGCCGAAATTTCAGGCGTGGTGACGACGATGGCGCGGTCAGCACCGGCAACGGCATTTTTATAGCCCTGCTCGATGCCGGCAGGACAGTCGATGATGACGAAATCGTAGTCTTTTTTGAGTTCCGTCACGAGTTCCTTCATCTGTTCCGGGTTGATGGCATTTTTGTCGGTCGTCTGGGCGGCCGGCAATAAGTACAGCATGTCTTCAAAACGCTTGTCTTTGACGAGAGCCTGGTGAACTTTGCAGCGGCCTTCCAATACATCGACAAGGTCATAGATGATGCGGTTTTCGAGCCCCAGGATGACATCCAGATTGCGCAGGCCGATATCGGTGTCGATAAGGCACACTTTTTTCCCTTGAAGAGCCAATGCAGTGCCGAGATTGGCGGTTGTCGTCGTTTTACCGACGCCTCCCTTGCCTGATGTTATGACGATTGCTTCTCCCACACTAGCTTCCTCCTTTAAACGTTGAAATTTGCGGCCGGATGAACCGCAATTCCTGCAGACGATCGATGACGATGTTCTGGCTGTTGCTATGTATATACGCACATTCCATTTCAGGCTGTTCGGACAGTACAGACAATTCGTCAGTCATCGTTTCAATTAAATCGTCGATCATAAGATGGGTCGCTTCCAGCCACGACGCGGCAATAACCGCCTCGCGGTTGCCGTTCGCGCCGGCATGGGCGATGCCCTTCAGACGGCCCAGCACGTAGATATTGCCGCCGGCCACCACGCGCCCGCTCGGGTTGACGTCGCCGACTACGACGAGGTCCCCTTCAGCTTTCACTATCTGGCCGGAACGTACAATCCCGACATAAGTCTCGGATTGGCGTTCCTGAATCCGTTTGTTGCTTTCTTCGACGGAAATGACGTCGCTGCGCATTTTGGCCACCCGCAGATGCGAGTTGTTCTGAATGGTTGCGACGATTTCCTTGTATTGGGCTTCGGTGCAATAGCGATAGCCCAGATGGAGCTGCACTTCGGCGCTGCCATCAAGCGCAGAGTCCGAAACCTTGGCTTTCAGTTCGTTCAGCATGTCCGTATAGGCGCACTGGTCTTCGAGCTGCAGCACAAGTCCTTCTTTCGTTCCTCTTATATAGACAAGATTCTTCAAAAATGCGTCACCTGCGCTTTCATTTATAAATACGGGTCGAGACCTTTTGGCTTGTGGTAGTTTTGTAAAAAGATACCTTGTCCGGACTCCAACGGCCAACTCCTCGGTCTTAAACTGTCAGAGCTGAGCAGGCATTTCCGCTTTTCTCTTTGTCCAGACTCCAGTGCCTAGCTCTTCGGGTCATAAGCCAGCCCAGCTATGCGGCAGAGAGCGCCGCGCCGCTGTTCCGTCTTATGCCTTTCAGAGCTGAGCAGGCACTTCCGCTTTTCCAACAATCAGGCTTTGCTGTTTTCCCGTTCCAGCAGTCGGGCAACGATCAGGGATTTAAACACCCAGCCGAGCATGACCAGAAACAACGAATTCGCAATCATTGTCGGCAGCAAACGGGTTGTCAGGAAAACATCCACCGGCATCGAAATCACCGAAATGACGGAGAAAAACAGATACAGGACAAATTCAAACAGAGCCGTCAGCACCAGGGTCAAAATGGTGGCAACAAGTAGATTCCGGTGCACCGATTTCACGACATAGCCTGTGATCAGGCAGATCATCGGATACAAAAATGCATATAGTCCAATAATATCAATGAAAAAGACATCGTACAAGAGGCCGAAAAACAACCCATAGTACATCGCATGCCTGGTGTCATAATAGACCGTTACAAAGATCAGGAACATCAATAAAAAACGGGGCACAATATAATAATAAACCCCGTCAAGCTGCAACGGGGAAAATAATCCAAAGACGGGTTCAAGGAAAAACAGGACGAGGGCGATCAGAGGGAGGATGAAACGGATCATGATCCTTCTTCCTCCAGGGCCGCTTCACTGTCTTCCCCTTCCACTTCCGGTGTCACCCGGTCGGCGATCATCACGTGGTTCAACAGCGTAAAGTCGGATGAAGGCTTCACGTAGGCAAGCTGCGTCAGCCCGAATTCATCAATCGTGATTTCGGTGATTTCGCCGATAACGAGGCCTTTCGGGAAAATGCCGCCGAGACCGCTGGAGACAACCTGTTGCCCGACTTCCAGTTCAATCTGTGCGTCGATGCGTTTCAGCATCAGTTCACGGCGTTTGGCGTCGTAACCTTCGATCAGGCCAAAGACGCCTTCTTCCCCGCCGATGACCATGGCAGAAACCCGGTAATTCGGATTCTGTGTGGAAATCAATTCAACGGTGGAGTGGCTCTTCGTCACCAGCGTGACTTTGCCGATCAATCCCTGTGCCGTCATAACGGCCATGTTTTCTTTGACGCCGTCTGATTCACCTTTGTTCAAAATAACTTTTTCTTCCCATTGATCCGGGTTTCGCGCAATGACCGTGGCCTGGATCGGGTTGTAATCCCGCAGATCGGCTTCTTTGCCGACGATTTCCTTCAATTGTTCATTCTCAGAACGAAGGTCGGTCACTTCTGCCTGCACTGACGCAAATTCATCAAGGCGGGCTTTTAAATGCTGATTTTCCTTATATGTATTCAAGAGTGAATCAACGTTGTCGAAAATGCCTGTAACAAAATGCGCCGGACCGGAAAACAGCGATTGGCCGGCACCGACAGTGTCTTTGATGACCTGTTCTGGGAAGGATACATTGTCGCGATCCCGTAACGTATAGGAAATTAATGCTACGAGCAGAATTACCCCGAGCATCAACAGAATTAGCCGCTTGTTCGAAAAGAACCTAGACATGGCAGCAATCCTCCTTATTTAGTTGATTGCATGCGACGGATTTGATCAATATTGTCAAGTGCTTTCCCTGTACCGATTGCCACGCAGTCGAGCGGGCTTTCAGCGATCAGGACGGGCATTTGCGTTTCATCCGAAATGACTTTATCCAGATTTTTCAGGAGCGCGCCGCCGCCTGTCAGAACGATGCCGCGTTCCATGACGTCAGCCGATAATTCCGGCGGAGTCGTTTCAAGCGTTTTCTT
Source organism: Planococcus salinarum (assembly GCF_007004625.1). Classification (GTDB taxonomy): domain Bacteria; phylum Bacillota; class Bacilli; order Bacillales_A; family Planococcaceae; genus Planococcus; species Planococcus salinarum. Next base: position 18,087 of record NZ_VIFV01000029.1, read on the forward strand.
GACGCCTTCGATGATGGAAAGAACGGATTCCTTCAAGGCTTCCGCGATTTCCTCCGCAGAGATTTCAAGTGTTTTCGGCAGGCCTGTCAACAGGTCACGGCCGCGGATGTCCATTTTGACGGCTTTTTCTTCCGGCGTTGTGACACGCGCAGCGCCGATTTCGATTTTGATGGCTTCTGCCGTACGTTCACCGATTGTGAGGTTGTACGTTTTGCGGATGTATTGCGTGATTGCCTGGTCCATCGCATCACCGGCAACACGGATGGATTCGCTCGTCACGATGCCGCCAAGTGAAATGACCGCAACTTCCGTCGTTCCTCCACCAATATCGACGACCATGCTGCCCATTGGTTCCCAGACAGGAAGATTTGCGCCGATTGCTGCTGCAAAAGGCTCTTCGATCGTGAACGCTTCACGCGCTCCGGCCTGGCGCGATGCATCGATGATTGCGCGCTGTTCGACACTTGTGATGCCGAAAGGAACACAGATCATGACGTTCGGCTTCTTCATCGATCCGCCGACTTTTTTCATCGCTTCCTTCATATAATATTGAATCATTGCAGTTGTTGTATCGTAATCCGCGATGACGCCATCGCGCATCGGGCGGATTGCCACGATGGAGCCCGGCGTACGGCCGATCATGTTGCGCGCGTCGTTTCCGACAGCGACGATTTCTCCGGTATTCGTATTTTTTGCCACAACGGATGGTTCTCTGAGAACAATCCCTTTATTTTTTATAAATACCAATGTGTTAGCAGTTCCTAAGTCGATCCCTAAATCTTTTGATCCCATTCCAAACACGTGAATTCTTCCCTTCTTTATATGCCAAAAAGCCATAGAGTTTACACAATACTACTCATTATAGCTGAAAAGTATGGAAAGTAACAGTGCTACATATACCCCTTTTCATTTAATGAAATGAATTGATGGTCCCCGATAATGATATGGTCCAAAAGCTCAATGCCAACGATGCTTCCCGCCTCCATCAGCCGTTTGGTGACCGCGATATCTTCGGGCGATGGCGCAGGATTGCCGGATGGATGATTGTGGGCGCAGACGATTGACGCGGCTGAACGGCGGACTGCTTCCCGGAAAATCTCCCGCGGGTGGACGATGCTGGCGTTCAGGCTGCCGACAAATATTGTCTGTTTGTGCAAAACTTGGTTCTTTATGTTCAAAAACAACACAACGAAATGTTCCTGTTTGAGTGAAGTCATGTCCGCCATCAGATAGGAGGCGGCATCTTTCGGGGAACGGATGGTGAATTTCGCATCCGTCTGTTTGGAGGCCAGGCGGCGGCCCAGTTCGACCGCAGCCATCAACTGCACCGCTTTTGCCTGGCCGATGCCATTGATCGACGTGAGTTCTTCGATGCTGGCATCTTTCAGTTGCTGTACCCCTTCGAAATGGTGCAGCAAGCGGTTTGCCAGATGCAGGACAGACTCCTGCCTGGTGCCGGTGCGCAGCATGATGGCGAGCAGTTCCTGGTTGGACAGGCTGGTCGCCCCCTGACTGACCAGCCGTTCGCGCGGCCGGTCGGCGGTATGGACATCACGGATCATCAACGCCTGCTCCTTCACCATTCGACACGGCTCCCCGCCAACGTGATGTAACCGGCGTCCGACAGCTTCCGCGCCAGGTGGGCGAGCGGCAGGCCGACCACCGTATTGTAATCGCCGCTGATCCCTTCGACAAACAGGCCCGACATCGTCTGGATGCCGTATGCGCCGGCTTTGTCGTACGGGTCATCCGAATTCGTATAGGCTTCGATCCAACTCTTCGGAACGTCCGTAAACGTCACTTCGGTCGTTTCATAAAATAAAATCTCATTGTCTTCCGCTTTTACTGCCACCGCCGTGATGACTTCGTGGCTGCGGCCGGACAATTTCTGCAAATAGGCTATCGCCTGCTTTTTGTCTTCCGGTTTCAGCAGAATTTCACCGTCACAAACGACGACGGTATCCGCTCCTATCACCACCGCGTCGGAATGTGTTGCCGCGACATCCAGTGCTTTCATTTCCGCGCAATTCGCGACATAGCTGAGCGCATTTTCAAATTCCTGGGGCTTCGGCTCTTCCTTCTTGCTTGGAATCACCTGAAAATCAAATCCGAGCATCTGCAGCAATTCATTTCTGCGCGGCGACTGCGACGCCAGGATAATGGGTTGATTGGCTTTGAAATACATGGGAACGCCTCCTTTTTCCTTAAGAATACACCCACCTGAAAATTGTTACAAATTATGAAAAATCAAATTTGCAGCCTATGTGCGGATCAAAAGTGAGATTTGGAAACCTTGCAAACAATTCATAGCGGCATTGCAGGATTCAGCTCCGGGATTTAGTTATTTACCGCCGACGTGAGTCTTTCTCTTTCGTGACTGCCCACCTCCCATTTGCTTAATGGAGTCGGCTCGATAAAAAATTATTCAATTTTGCCATTATTACTACTTCTTCCAAAAGCTTTCTTCCTTGAAAGGAAAGCTTTACAATGATAACGGATTTCACTTTCTGAAAATTTCTTATTTCAAAATAATGAGTAAGGAATTTCAAATCATGAAAAGAGGTAGGTATTATGGAAAAAAAGCGAAAAGGATTCTTCCAGAAGTTTCTGGATGGAATCGAATTTGCCGGAAATAAACTGCCGCATCCGGTAACGTTGTTCGCACTTCTGGCACTTCTCGTGCTGGTGCTGTCAGCAATCATTTCGAGGTTCGGCGTTGCAGTCGAGCATCCCGGCCAGGAAGGCGAAATGGTCGAAGTCAAGAACCTGCTGAATGCGGAAGGCATCCAGTACATCTTCACCAGCATGGTCGATAACTTCATCGGCTTCGCCCCGCTCGGCGTTGTCCTTGCGACCATGCTCGGCATCGGAATCGCGGAACGCACCGGCCTGATCAGCGCAATGCTGCGCGGCTTCGTGCTGTCCATCCCGAAATACCTGATCACTGCCGGACTTGTGTTTGCCGGCATTATGGCGAGTGTCGCTTCTGACGCCGGCTATGTTGTATTGCCTCCACTCGGTGCGGTGATATTCGCTGCGCTCGGGCGCCACCCGCTTGCCGGTCTTGCCGCCGCATTCGCCGGCGTGTCCGGCGGATTCAGCGCGAACCTGCTGCTGTCGGCGACAGACCCGATGCTCGGGAACCTGACAATTGCCGCTGCGGCGGTTGTCGACCCGGCTTATGCGGAAGGCATGAACATCGCGATGAACTATTACTTCATCATCGCATCGGTATTCGTCCTGACGATTGCCGGTGCATTCGTCACTGAAAAGATCGTCGAGCCGCGGCTTGGTGAATACAAAGGCGAATACCGTGAAGAATTGACCAGCCTTACAACGGAAGAAAAGAAAGGCATGCTGTGGGCTGCGATTTCATTCCTGATTGCCGCTGCCGCATTCGCCTTCCTGATCGTTCCGGAAAACGGCGCACTGCGCGGTGAAGACGGCGGTGTCGTCCAGTCTCCGTTCATGTCGTCGCTCGTTCCGATCATCACAATCCTGTTCTTCATTCCCGGATTGTTTTACGGAATCGCCACAAAAAATATCAGGAGCGATAAAGATGTCGCCAGCCACTTAAGTGACACCATGGCAGCGATGGGCATGTTCGTCGTGCTGGCATTCACTGCCGGACAATTCGTGGCCTATTTTACCGAATCCAATATGGGCATGGTCATCGGGGTATATGGAGCCCAGTTCCTGGAAGGCGCTAACCTGACAGGCATCCCATTGATACTCGGCTTCATCTTTGTCACCGGGATCATCAACCTGTTCATCGGCAGCGCGTCCGCGAAATGGGCCATGATGGCGCCGGTATTTGTGCCAATTATGATGTACCTCGGTTATTCTCCCGAATTGACGCAGATGGCTTATCGCATCGCCGATTCAACGACAAACATCATTTCGCCGCTGATGACGTATTTCGCGATCATCATCGCATTTGCACAGAAATACGATAAGAAAATGGGCATAGGAACATTAATTTCAGTCATGTTCCCCTACTCGATCGTGTTCGCGATTGTGTGGACAGTCATGCTGATTGTATGGATGATGCTGGGCTTGGATCTCGGGCCGGGTTCTCCGCTGCGTTACAATCCGTAAGAAATAAAAACTGAATCTAGGTAATATAAGTTGAAGTAAAGAATCTCACTTTGCATAACGCTTCGGCGCTATGGACAAGGGCAAAGATTATGCTCCTGCGCAAGCTCGTCGCAAAGGAGGTGCCATCTTCGTATGGCACACCTTGGCTCCCGCAATAAGCCGAGAAGACCACTCGTCTTATCGCTCCGTCGGCCTTCGCCTGCTCCTGAGCCGCGCCGGCGCTAGAGAAATCTCTAGAGATAGGAAGCAAAACAGCGTAGACGCCTAAGAGAGCAGCAACGGAGTAGGCTTTCCAACTCCGTTTCGACGAAGTGGCAAGCTTAGCTGTTTTGCGGAATATCGGCTACTATAGTTTATTAGTTCAACATAGATAGGCCAGCGCAGTCGTTTCTGCGCTGGTTTTTTATGTTTAAAAAATTATGGATAATTTTTCATGAGTACGCCTCAATCTTCTCGGGTATAGCTACTATACATTAAAAATAGAACATTTAGACAACTTTTTGATGTGCGTATAGATGATCCATGAAACGAGGTGCACGGCATGTCGATCCCGGACCAAAGAGCTCCATTAAAAAAATACATCTGGCTGCTGATCGTGCTGAACGCGCTCGACGGCATCCTGACATATTTCGGCATGACCCGGGGCATCGTGGAAGAAGGCAATCCCCTGCTCAGTTCGTTTGCGCCGTTTACGATTCTCGGCATCAAGCTGTTCCTGTCCCTCTGCCTGTTCGGACTCCTGTTCACCACATTCGCGGGAATACGCGCACCTGTCTGGCGCTATACGTTCATCGGCGCCAATGTGCTCTACTCCATGATTTTCGCTTTGCATCTGTTCTGGTTACCCTTGTTATTTATCTAAAAAAACTCCCTGGAGAATTTTCTCTCCAGGGAGTTTTCCTATGTCCAAAGCGTTAAATACCAGTCGAGCAGCGTTTCACCGTAAAAATAGACGATGACCGCACCGGCCGCAATCGACGGTCCGAACGGCACCGGCGTTTTGCGTCCCTGGCCGGTAACGCGCAGGATGATGATGCCGACAATCGCTCCGATGAACGAAGCGAAGAACAGGGTCATGAGCGTTCCGGCCGTCCCGAGCACCAGCCCGATGACGAAGAACAATTTGATGTCCCCGCCGCCCATTCCGCCTCTTGACAGAATCGAGATGAGCAATAAAATAAGGAATCCGGCCGCGGCACCAAGCAGGCTGTCCCACCACGGATCGAGCGGGATGAACAACCGCAGGACGAGCAGCGCAACCCCGAACGGCAGCAGCACTTTGTCAGGAATGAGCATATAGGCGATGTCCGACACCGTGATGATGACGAGCATCGACACGAATAGTATTGCAATGACCAGTTCCGGCGTAAAGCCGAAATGCCAGAACGACAGGGCGAACAAACCAGCCGCGATGAATTCCATCAGCGGGTAGACCCAGTGTATCTTTTCCCCGCAGCCGCGGCAGCGACCGCGCAGGAACAGATAGGAAAATACCGGCACCAGGTCGAGTGCCGTCAACTGCCGGTCGCAGCTCGTGCAATGCGACGGCGGAAACGCGATCGATTCCTTTTTCGGCACGCGCAATCCGACGACATTGAAAAACGAACCGAAAACGAGGCCGAATAAATAGAAGAACGCTGTGTATGTAATCGTCATAGGAACCCTCATCACTATTGGAATTTAGATATGTAGAATTAATAATCTATAGTAGCCGATATTCCGCAAAACAGCTTCGAAGGCATTAGCCGACGCATGCGAGGATAATGCCTTTGCGACGAAGTGCGTAGCACTGCAGGAGCACGGTTTTTTCAGCACTTCGCCTGCTCCCCTGGGCGTCTTCGCTGTTTTGCTCCATATCTCTAGAGATTTCTTTAGCGCCGAAGCTTTAAACTAAAGTCATTCTTTTGAATCTACTTGTACCGTTTACAAGATTAGAGAAAAAAGGAGAAATCACAATGATTTCTCCTTTCAAGGTTTTTCAGGGATCGTTAACGTCGTCCCGCTTTTTACGATATAGTCGGTCATGTTATTGGCTTTGCGGATAGCTTCGATGCCGCTGCGGTCTCCGAAAAATCGATCGGAAATGTTATACAGCGTGTCGCCTTTCACCACTTTATGGGTCTTGGCGGTCTGTGCACCGGCAACGTTATCATTTGCTTCCGCCGCCGCGACTTCGTCTTCTCCATTTTCATCAACTTCAACATCCACGTCTACATCCACTTCAGCGTCGGCTTCCTCGTCTTCTTCGACATTCGCCAGATCCGTTCCATCGTTTTTCGGCAATGGATCAATTTTATTGGCCGGCGGCGGTGCGTCGACTTTCGGCAAAGTGTCGGACAATGCGATCAGATCCGGACGGTAGAATGCCGAAAAGCTTAATGTCACTTCCAGGATTTCATCCTCTTCCTCCACCATCGTGACTTCGCCGTTGGAAGAGAATGTGATCGAATCGATGATGAGGATGCGTTTCATCGCTTCAATTTCCTGGATGAAGCGGGTGATGCCGGCATAATCAGCGGTTTCAAATGACACCGTCGTCTGGACTTTCTGGACATTTTCGATGCCCTCGACAGGCGTCAATAACTCCAACGGTGAATCTGCGATATCGATGGTCTGCACCTGGGAACGCGACAGCAATTCTGCCTGTTCCAGCTGGAGCACGATCAGTTCCGATAACGGTTCAACCGACACGCGCTGCTGCAACTCGCTTGTTGACACCCGCTCTTCTTCCGGCAGCGCTTTCAACTGCTCCTGCAGCGCCATCAGCACTTCGCGTTCGGATTTGAACGTTTGTTCCGCCGCAACCCGAGCTTCTTGGGCAGGCGAATAAACCATGTACCAGCCATAAGCACTGATCGCCAGCAGGAAGACGACCGCCAGCGCAATCAGTCCCTGTTCTTTTTGTTTTTTCGTCATACTACTCATTCGGCTCACCCTCCGTTTCTTCAGGAGTGGCGTCCGGCTCTTCGATGATTTCAACTTCGACATCCACGTCCGCTTCGGCGTCTTCTTCCGTTTCAGCAGCCGGTGTATCTTCCACTGCCTCTTCGACGATATTGCCTTCCGCGTCAAGCACCGGCAGGCGGTCATCGACGAATACCAGGGTGTATGTAGCGAGATATCTCGGGGTTTCGATTGTTTCTTCTTCGCCAGCGGCTTCCTGCTCTTCTTCCGTCAGCGTAATCGTTTCACTCGAAACATTATCGAGTGACGCAAAGTCCAGAAGGTCCGAACCTTTCAGTTGGGCAAGGTAATACGCCGCGTCACGTGTTGCATCGAACTGGACAACTAAAGCAGCGGTATTCGGTTCAGAAAATGCGATTTGATCAAAGAAGCCCCGTGCCGGCAGCAATGCCGCCAATTCTTCCAGCAATGGAATCGTATCGTATTGATAGCTCTCCGCCCAATCGACGGTCGCCTTCAATTGCTGTTCTTCGTTCATGCCGGTTGTCGCTTCCAGCTGTGCCCGAATTTCGGCTTGCTGCGTGGCAAGCTCGGCACTTTGGGCCGCCAATACCGCCTGCTCCGTATTCTCCGATTTCGCCATGAAGAACAGCACCGCGAAGACCACCAGACCAAGAAGTAAAATAGAGAGCGCCGCAATGAGGAAGGCGGATCGGTCCCGCTCCTTCTGCGGCAATAGGTTAATATCAACTAACATGGGGTCACACCTCTTTCAGCGCAAGACCGATGGCACGGTTGAAACGTCCGGAGACGATGCCGCCGTGTTCGGTAGTGATGGGTTTCGGGACAATCGACGATACCGGAATCGAGAAGCGGCCTTCAAAACGGGCCTGAAATGCGTACCATTCCTCAAATTCCCCGTTGCAGATGATCTGCGTAATGCCCTGCTCGCCTTCATTCATATTATAACGATAGAAGTTGGCAAGCTTTTCGGTTTCATTGATGATGACGTCCATCAATGCAGATGAATCATCAGCAAGGGAAGTGTATTCCGACAGATCGACCGGCCGCATGAACAACGGGAAATGTTCGTGGAAAATCGACACCGTCATTTTCGATCCGTGCAGGTCGAGCACCATGATATGGTCTTCTTCAGAAATGGCGTGCTGCAGATAAGCCAGGCGGTATAGCGCGAGCGGTGTGATGTCAGCAACGACTGGTACCAGCTTCGAATTGGTGAACGCCCGTTCGAAATCCTGGACGACCGATTCCTTCGAAGCGATGATGATCGCTTCCGGATTGTCCGATTCCGGGTGGTAAGGCACCACGTCGAAAACCGGATCTTCAAAGGGCAGGTAAAGCGTCGAGCCGATTTCAATGAAGAAATGGCCTTTCAGTTCATCGGCTGCCACATCTTCAGGGTAAGGTACTTTGCGGATAATAACAAATTCGTCAGGGGCGAGGAACCGGACCGACTTCTTGGAGAGACCCCACTGATTGACAGCCTTATCGAGTACCGAGCCCAGCGCTTCGAAATCCTTGATCTTGCCGTCTTCAATGACACCCGCCGGGAGTGGAAACTCCTCGGCAAGGCTCAACTGAAGCGGATCGACCGATTTCAAATCGACATGGCGAATTGCATCTTCTTCTATTGTAATGGTCGCAACGCGCGTTTTTCTCGATAAAAACGATAAGGCCATTTGATCAGCTCCTGCATATTTGAGTATAGTTAATCATTAAATTTTTATGGCGTTATTGTAGTACCAGTAAATTCGGCATTAGTTTTATCACTTAACTCCGCATTCGTCATCGCAGAACTAATTGTATAAGTCTTACCACTTGCTGTAGCAGAGCCAGAAATTGTATTTCCACCTGTAACTTTTAAAATTTCTACTGCGGGAGCAAGTGAGCCTATATCGTCCAAATAAGAAGCAGTCGTACCAGCTGTCAAAGCAACACCATCTAATAATCCGCCTGCCGTAACAGTTGTCTCGCCAGGATTTTCAGTAAAATACAAATTAGCTGCTGATAATGCATTTTGATAGTCTGCTTTAACAGCTCCATTTCGACTGTTTTCAATAATTGTACCAATCGCCGGAATCGCGATTGCTGCGATAATCGCCAAAATTACGATTACTGCCAAAAGCTCGATCAGCGTCATCCCTTTTTCATTTTTCAACTTCTTCTGCATAAATTTTTTCATTTCATTTCCTCCTCATGTCCTATTTTTTTAGTACTTTTTGAGTACACCTTAAGTATAGCAATACTCGGAAATAACACAACATGTTTTCCTGATATTTTTCCAAATATTTTAAATAAAAAGATCATAAACAGACTACATATTGTCAATATTTTGAAACATTTCAAACATCGGAAGCATAATTGACATGACAATAGTCCCGACAAGAGCGGCCAGCACCACGATCATCAGCGGTTCGATCAATGCCTTCAGCCTGTCGGTTTCCGCTTCCACTTCCTTCTCGTAGAAATCAGCTACCTTATCGAGCATATGGTCGAGCGAACCGGTTTGTTCACCGATCAGGATCATATGCGGGATCAGCGGTGGAAACGCCCAGTGGTCTTTCATCGGCTCTGTCAACGAGCCGCCGCGCTCTAAGCTGTCGCGTGACGCGATGATGACTTTCGACATGACGGCATTGCCGACCACTTTTTCGACCATCGTCAGTGCCTGGAGAATCGGCACGGAACTGGAGAACAGCGAACTCAGCGTTCTGGTCAAACGCGCCAGCGCCGATTTTTGCAGGATTCGGCCGAAGATCGGCAATTTCAGCAGCAGCGTATCCAAAAGGAATTTTCCTTGCTCGTTGCGTTTCATCATCCAGATGGCCACCGCGATGCCGAAGCCGGTGAGAACGAGCAAATACCAGTATTGAAGCGTTATATCACTGGCCATCATCACGATTTGCGTCAGCATCGGCAATTCACCACCAAAACCTTCAAACATTTCAGCGAACATCGGCACAATGGAAGATAACAGGAAAATCACAACGCCGATGGCCAGCACGCCCACCACCAGCGGATAGGACATCGCCGACTTCACTTTTTGCCGCGTCTGGTAGGCTTTGTCATAGTAAGTCGCCAGACGGTCCAGCGATTCGTCGATATTCCCGGACAATTCCCCCGCTTTGATCAGGTTGATTGTCAGCGGTTCGAAAATTTTGGGATGCTTGCGCAGCGAATCCGACAGCGAATTCCCTTTGCGGAGATCTTCATCGATGCTGACCAGTGTTTTCCGCAATGGTTTCGATTCCACCTGTTGCGACAGAATCTTTACGGAATCGACGATTGTCACCCCCGCCCGCATCAGTGTCGAGAACTGGCGCAGGAACATGATGAACTGGTCCCGTTTGACCGGATTGCCGATGACGATGTCTTTCTGGAGCGCGGTGGCTGCTATTTCACGGATTTCGATGACCCGCACGCCTTCATCGCGCAGCTGCTCGATCGCTTCCCGGCGGTTGCCGGCCACTACCACTCCGGCGCGTACGCGTTTGCGGTCACGTCCTTCGTATTTGAAACGCGCCATGTTACTCCTCTCCTTCCAGGAAAGGCTGGGCGATCTGTCGGGTTATTTTGCCTTGGCTCAGAAGTTCCTGCACGGACGTCGACATCATATGCATGCCGGCGGCGCGGTTTGTTAGGATGACGTTCGGGATCTGATGCACTTTTTCGGTGCGGATCAGGTTGGCGACTGCCGGGTTCGAAATCAGGATTTCGGTTGCGGCGACGCGCCCTTTGCCATCAGCTGTCGGCAGCAATCGCTGCGCAACGACGGCTTTCAGAATGCCGCCGAGCTGCGTCCGGATCTGGGATTGCTGTTCCGGCGGGAAAACGTCGATGATCCGCTCGATGGTCGTGGCGGCGCTCGAAGTATGCAGCGTGCCCATCACCAAATGTCCGGTTTCAGCGGCGGTGATGGCGGTCATAATTGTTTCCAAGTCACGCATTTCCCCGACCAGAATGACATCCGGATCCTGGCGTAACGCTGCGCGCAAACCGTTGGCAAAGCTTTTGGTATCGAAGCCGACTTCCCGCTGGTCGATGACTGAGGTACCGTGGCGATGCAAATATTCAATCGGATCTTCCAGTGTGATGATATGTTTCGTACTTTCTTCATTGATATGGCGGATCATTGCCGCCAAAGTTGTGGATTTTCCTGAACCGGTCGGACCGGTCACGAGAATCAGCCCCTGATGGATTTCCGCCAGTTTCTTCAAAATCTGCGGCATTTTCAGTTGATCCACCGTCGGCACTTCGGTCGGAATCGCACGGAATGCGTGCGAAATGGAGCCCCGCTGGTGAAACGAATTGACGCGGTAACGGCCTACACCAGCTATGGCGTAGGAATAGTCCATCTCCCCTTTTTCGATGAATGTGTCCCACAGCGATTCCGGCATGATGGCTTTGCCAATCGCTTCCGAATGCTCCGGCGTCATATTCTCTTCGCCGTAACGGCGCAATGTGCCATGCATCCGAAAAACCGGCGGGATGCCTGTAGTCAAATGAATATCGGAGACATTCAATTCCTTGGCTGCAATTAAAACTTTATCGATAAACGTTGTCGTTGTCAGCATAATCTATTCTGCAATTGCAACACGGAGAACTTCTTCCGTGGTGGTCATGCCCTCCTTCACTTTTAATAATCCGTCGTCGATCAGGAAGATGGTTTTATTTTTCACGGCGATTTCACGAATTTCGGCCGCAGTGCCGCTGCGGTTGATGACGTTTTTGATGTCTTCATCGACAATCAGCACTTCGTGGATTGCCATGCGGCCGCGGTAGCCCGTCATATTGCATTGCGGGCACCCTTTGCCGCGCGCCACGACATCGATTGTCAGGCCGCGCTTGGCGAAAATCTCCTGTTCCCGGACGGTCGCCGGTTCGATCGAGCGGCAATCCCGGCACACGCGGCGGATTAGCCGCTGCGCGACGACCGCGTTCAGGGAAGCGGTGACGAGGAACGGTTCGATGCCCATATCCATCAGGCGGGTAATCGACGCAATCGAATCGTTCGTATGGATCGTGCTGAGCACGAGGTGACCGGTCAAAGAGGCGCGGATCGAAATGTCGGCCGTTTCTTTGTCGCGGATTTCCCCCACCATGACGATGTCGGGATCCTGCCGGAGAATAGAGCGCAGACCTGCCGCGAATGTCAAACCGACATTGGCGTTCACCTGGATCTGGTTGATGCCTTCGAGCTGATACTCCACCGGATCCTCAACGGTGATGATGTTGACTTCTTCGCTGTTGAGTTTGTTCAACGCCGCATACAACGTCGACGATTTTCCGGAACCCGTCGGACCGGAGATTAACACAATGCCGTTCGGCTTTTCGATTTCTTTCAGGAAACGTTCCATGTTGGTGTCGTTAAAGCCGAGTTTGGAGATATCGGTTAAATTGGCGCTCAAATCGAGAATCCGCATAACGATTTTCTCACCGAACACTGTCGGCAATGAAGATACCCGCAGGTCGATTGCCCGGAAATCGACGTTTGTCTTGATGCGGCCGTCCTGCGGTATGCGATTTTCGGTAATGTCGAGATTCGCCAAAATCTTGATGCGCGCTGTCACCATCTGCTGCATCGTTTTTGGCAAGGTGCGTTCGGTGCGCAGCGAACCGTCAATGCGGTAGCGCACGAGCACTTTGTTTTCCTGCGGATCGAAATGGACATCGCTCGCTTTTTGCGAAACGGCGTTTGACAGGATCTGATTGACGAGCCGGACGATCGGCGCATCGAGGTCGTTCAGTTCTTCCTGCTGCTCCATCGTCACTTCCGGCATTTCATCCAACATATCGTCATAGGATTCCTCATCGTAATATTTCGCGATGGTTTTCAGGATGTCGTCTTTCGACGCGATGGCCGGTTCGATGTTGAAGCCGGTCGTCAGGCGCAGATCGTCGATTGTGATGATGTCCATCGGATCGGTCATGGCGATGTATAATTTGTCGTTTTCACGTTTCAGCGGCACAAGCATTTTCCGTTTGGCCACTTCTTTCGGCACCATATTGAATAGTTTCGGATCAAACGGATACCGGTAAAGCGTCACGTGCGGAATGCCGAGCTGGACTTCCAGCGTTTCGATCAATTGCTGCTCGGTGATGACCCCTCTTTGCAGGAGGGCATCCCCGATTTTCTGGTCGCTCTGTTTTCCTTCGAGTACGCTGAGTAATTCTTCTTCGGTCAATAATCCCTGTTCGATCAATAAATCGCCAAGTTTTTTTCTTCTGACTGCCAAAGTCCCACCCCCTTCATAACGGTTAAGGATCAATCTGAGTTCCACCTTTATCGTATTCTGGATCTTGCTCTTCTTCTTCGTCATCCGGTATGCCGTCCCCATCGGAATCGATCACCGGGTCTTGGTCATCCGGGTCAGTTACTGTGCCGTCGGGATTTGTTACGGTGCCGTCCGGGTTCGTCACACTTCCGTCAGGATTTTTCACAGTGCCGTCGGGGCTTGTGACCGTTCCATCCGGATTTGTCACGGTGCCATCAGGATTCGTCACTGTTCCATCAGGATTGGTGACAGGTGCCGGCGCTTCCGGTTTTGTCAGCGGATATACTTCGATGCGGTGAACCGGCGGATAGAAATCAGTCGACACGGATTCCACTTCGATTTCTTTGCCGTCCGAATTCACTGTGCGCGTCACTTCGACGATGACGCCGTCGCTGCCTTCTTCATCGACCACTTTGCCCGACGTCACAAACGCGCTGAACTGGCGGATGAGCCGTGGCTCCAGTTCCTGTTCACTGCCGGTGATGATGTCGTATGTGTGGACAAACGGCATGCCCGACAATTCCGACTCGATGCGGGAAGCGTCTGCCGATACCTGCAACGTAAGCGAAGACGCATTCACATTGGTGAAGACGAAGTCAACTCCGAGACTGCGGTTGATGGCGGCTTCCAGGCCGAGCGGGATCGATGTCGGAACCGCCGTGCCGATGCTTCGTTCGTCGACAAGGAAATTCGTTTTTAAAACCGTTGCATAAACTGCCGACGCGATTTCTGTCAGGTCCTCGTCTGTTACATTTGCCGGCTGCATTTCATTGATAAAATCAAGGAATGAAAACTGCGTGCCCGCTTCGATTTTGTAATTGCTGAGCGCGTTGACGACTTCCTGTGCGCCGGAGCTGCTGAAGGAATGCTTCCAACCTGATTCCGAAACAGTTTCATAGCTGACACCGAGGGTATCATCGCTGATGGTCACACGTGTCAACGCCTGGCCGGATTGCAGCGCGAGTTCAAGTTTTTCGTTGATGGCTGCCACGTCGGTTGCTGAAAAGGCGGCCACCGTAAATTGGCGGTTCAGGAAAGTCCGGGTCGTATCTTCCGATAATTGGAAGACAAAATCATTCTGTGTGCCGGTCTGCGCGTTCGCAACCGTCTCGTCCAACAGAATTTCCGCATTTTCCAGCGGATAGGAAGCTGTGACGTCCTGATAGGTCACCATCAATTCGGCGGTGGAACGCCACGACTCGACTTTTCCGGCAAACAACATGCGGGCATCGGCCAACTCGAGATTCGAAACATCCGTCGTGCCAATATATGTATTGCTCCCGAACTCCTGGGCCGGGAACAGCCATTTGTCTGCAGCGAAACTTCCAGCGTTGGCAACGCCAAAAACAAGAAGTGCGGAAGAAGTGATTGTTAATAAGGTTTTTCCGAAAACTTGATTATCCAACTTACCGCTCCTCCCCGCTCACACCGATTGTCTGCATGGCAAATGATTTCTTCTCTGGTTCTTTATCGTCATACAAAGATTTTTCCGCTTCCGGTTTTGGAGCTGTTTCTTCTATAGAACCTGTCTCTGCCGGAACAGCCGATTCGCGTTTCTGTTTTCGCTCATCGGCAAGGCGGCGTTTCTCCGTTTTTTCCATCTCATCGATTTTCGCATAAGCGATTGCGCCGATCATGGAAATCGCGACAATGGCGAGAAGAGGCACATAAAATGCGAGCTCGAACAATTGAAGAAAAACCGAGATGAATGCAGCTGCGACAATCGTGCCCGCAATCAGCATCCGCTTCGGCAGCGGCGTTTTCTTGAATTGATAGTACGCCAGCGGCAGGATGATTGCCGCCGCGATGATGGTGATTAAAATTTGGATCATGTGAATCCCCCTTTGCTTATCGATCTTTGTTTCTTTTTAGTATTCCACTTCGAGGTCGAAGCTTGGGTCTTCAATATAAGAAGTTGGTATTGTTTTTATTACTTTACTTACGCCACTAACATCTACTCCGCAGCTGCTTAAGAAATCTGTGTACTTATCATAATGCACTACATAAGGTATTGTTCTTTCTGGATCCAAGAAATTATTGTCATCTTTAAGTACAAACCGTTCTGTTGTTTCAGGGTCTGTATAATAGATAATTTGCCCTGTGGCGTTACCTGTAGTAAACGTAGCTATCTCACTTAAAGTTTCTACATGAGTAGGATGTATCCTTTCCATATCGAAACATATTCTTCCATTTTCTCCAATAGTCAAATTACCACTAAAGTCCATCTTAGAATCTTTGTTGAGGTCATCTTTACCAAGTATTACTAAGTTGGTATTAGTTATTCCATTCCCTTTTACGTTCTTAACTTCTAATTCTCTTAAAATTAATGTTTGTATTCCATTAGCACTTCCAAGACTGTTCATATTTTTGGGATCTAACAATCCGTCTACAATCAAACTAATACCAGACCACTTATTTAAATTTGCGCCATTAAATAAGCCAGTAGCAGTTGGAGGAACAATTATTGTAAGTCCAGCAAGCGATTTATTATTACAGTTGTCTTTTCCCTTACCGCAAACATTGTCTTTAAAATTATCCGTATATACTGTGAAATCTTTAGGAACCAGACCTTTTTCTAAAAGTGATTTTACAAATTCACCAGCATCAGAATCTAGATTACATTCTTTTTCAATGATATCATCACCAGAAACATACCCTGCTAAAAGAACGGCACAACTAATTCCGGGTTTTTTCTTTGTAAATACATTGTTATAAGTCAATTCTGGATTTCCGTTTGATACTGTTTCAATTGTTAAACTTTCAGTAGGTGATAAAAAAGTATCCGGCACTTCAATAGTAAATATGCCTTTTAAATATTTTTCTGTTTCTTTTGACTTTCCAGTTAAATCCAATTGTACTTTTAGCGATGTTACAACTTTATCAGCTGTGTTTGCTAACTCAACATCCTGACCCGCTGTATTTTGTTTGATTATAGAAGTTTTAGAAATAATATAGTGAACATCTTTACCAGTAAAAGGTGTTTGTGGGTGATTTTTTAATTTTTTTAGTTCTGTTACTTTAGCGTCGACTTTTAAAATATATGCAGCTTTCATATCAATATCTATTTGTTTCTCCATCGCTGTAATTTCTTCCTGAGTATCGCAACGTGGATCCTTTGAATCGAAGCAAGTCTTAATACCGATTAATTCCAATTGAGTTTGTTCAAGGATTTCAGATTTTATAATACCGATCTCACGCTGAAAATCCACAGAGTGGTATTTGACTCCCATTTCAGCAGAAGCTACCGCCTGATTAGAAGTGTCAACAATATTTTCCTGTTTTGCGTTACTCAATGATCCAGCCATAAATGTAGCAGATAATCCCAGGAACAGAACAACCATCAATAAAACAATCAATAAAGCATAGCCATTTTGGTTTGTAATAATCTTCATCTTTTTGCTCCCTTCAAATAATTAATGTGTAATTATTCTGGTTAAAGTAGTTTTTACCTCAACTGCTCGTGCAGTTTTTATGGGATCATCTGTTACATTCAAGATGAAGTTTACATGCTTTTTTTTTGGTTCTATAATAGTTGCACTATTCCAAGTTGCAAAACCTGTTCCATTTATACTTCCTGAATAAACATAAGAGTTATCAGAAAGACGATTAAAAGTTCCACAATCCATAACTCCTGGTGTCTCAGTATCATTGCATGTTTTTATCTCCAGATTGCCACCTACAAACTGCAGATAATAATAGTCATTCAACCTATGTGCTGCCGATAGTTTTGATATTATTATATTTGCATCCTGCTGCAACATTGTTTTGCTGGTTTCAGCTGCACCATGGTTTATGCCAATCGTTAAAGTAGTCCATGCAGCTACTGCTATAATCGATACCAATGCCAGCGCTGCGACTAATTCTACGAGTGTGATGCCTCTTTGATTCAAGCTCATAAACCTCCACCAGCCTCCTATTTAGTATCAATCTCCTTGTATGGAATATATGAAAATGTTTCGCTGCTCATTCGATAAGATCCACTTCCAGGTTTTGTCTCCATCATAACTTTCAAGTGAACTTTATGCAGTTTGACTAAGTCCTGTGGTTCGCAACTGCCAATTGCCGGTGGTGTTGCTGGTGGTGGTGATGTTGGGGGCGGTGGTGGTGGAAACGGTTCACATACTGTATAGACATCAGCAATATAATGGTAATCCCCTACTGTTGGAATATTATAGAAGCGTTTGTAATCTGGAAACACAGGATCAGTTAAGTCTACAGTATAAGAAAGACTATCCATTACAGATTCAATACTTAAATCAGGTGCAATTATAGGACCTTCAACTTTCAAATACCCTGGTGACTCTCCTGCGGATGAATCATATTTTCTTATCCACAAATTCGTGTCACTGATCTTCGCCATCTCCTGCCTCGCCAAATTCATGGTGTCCAATTTCGCTTCTGTTTTCTCATTGAATAATGTCATCTGCGGGAAAATCGTCATGATGCCGACAAACAAGATACCCAGAATTACCAGTGCTGCCAATACTTCGACCAAAGTTAATCCTTTTTCGTTGCTGTTCAAGCATTTCCTCATGCCGAGCCCCCCACTGAGTATAGAATGTTTAAAAGCCTAATAATGTAAATAAAGCAATTCTAACGATGCAAAACCTAATTACTAACATTATTACACTTAAATTAGGTTTCTGCACTATTTTTTTGCAGATTTTTCTGTTTTTTTACCTAAATATTTATCAATTCCTGAATAGAACTAGTAAAAAAAGACTGCACACCGGAGTGGAACCCGGTTTGCAGTCTTATTTCGTATAAGCAGCCACTTTGTTGCGTCCGGCCTGTTTTGCCCCGATATAGAGCGCGCGGTCGGCGTTGCGGATCATTGCCATGCCGTCATCGCTGTCATCCGGTGCGGATGACACGCCGATGCTCATCGTGATCTTGATCGGAATTGTGCTGCGGTCTTCGTCGAGATCGCTTTGGATCATGAATTCGCGCTTCTCGATTTCCTTGCGGATGTTTTCTGCAAACAGCATCGCGAGTTCCTTGCTGTAGTTCGGCAGCAGCACCACGAATTCCTCGCCGCCGTATCTGGCGACCGTGCCTTCCTTGCCGACGATTTCCGTCAGCAGATTCGCAAGGCTGATCAGGATTTCGTTGCCGCTCTGATGGCCGTATTTGTCGTTGATGCCTTTGAAGCGGTCGATGTCCATCATGATGACGGACAGGCTGCGCAATTCGCCGCTGTTGACCTGTGCCATACATTTTTCCAGCGCCTCGTCGAGATAGCGGTAATTATACAATTTCGTCAGTCCGCAGCGCTCGCTTTTCGCAATGGCTTTTTGGACCAGCCCCGCTTTCTCCAGCGACACCGCAAAATAGGTACTCAGGATATCCAGTATCTGCAGCTGGTGATGGACGAAAGCGTGTTTCCGCTTCGAGCCGAGGACCAGTACCCCTTCGATGCGGTTGTTCCGGGATATCGGCGTTGCCATCAGGCTTTCCGTGTCAGCCGGCATATACCCGCTGACGATTGCTTTCCACTGGGCTTTATTGTCATAGATATAAGAATTATTATTGATGATTGCGTTTCCGGCTATTCCTTCATTATATTTCACCGGTTCCACGTCCAATGACTGGAATTCGTTATTTTCAAAGATTCGAAGCATCAGGAGTTTTCCGTCGCGGTAGTCGATGACGTACGCATAGTCGACCTGGAAAAGATCGGCGACCTGGATGACGAACTGATCGAGCACTTCGTCCGTAGACAACCGGGCTGCCAGCTGGTGGCCGATTTCACCCGCTTTTTTGAGATCGCTGTTGACTTTCTCCGAATTATTATACATCCGCATGATGGCCGTCATGGTGAAGAATGGAATACCCAATAGAAGAAGTGCGGTCAAACCGATATAAGTTTCGGAAATATAAAGGGCGATTGCCAACGGGAACACCAGCAGTGTAATGGAGAAATCCCAGATCGTGTCGACTGAGAAAAAATCTTTATGTTCGCCGAGAATTCGGACATAGACATACAGGATAATCTGATTGGAAATGACCGATACGGTCTGGAAAAGCAGGCCGAACAGCAGGATATGGCCCAAATCGACAGAGCCGACTTCGCCCCCGGCATACAGGAACGATAGGCCTGCCAGACTTGAAATGGCGAAGAACATCATCGAATTGAACGGAATCCGGATGAACAGGCTTTCGGACGTCCGAAGCCGCAGAATCACGATCAGCATCGTGATCTGTGACAGGACGACTTCCGCAAACAAGCCATATTTCAGGAAAACGGCAACAGTCAGCCATTGGACCAGATACGTCGGCACCCCGTTGATTTTCATCGGCAGCAGACACGCCAGGATAAAGAACGCCAGATAGGCTGCAGCTTCGGCTAAAGGGATTACCGGGGGTGGATAGTATTGATAAATAAGGTAGAGCCCCGGAGGCACGACGAGAACCCAAAGTGTCCACAAAACTATTTTTCTTCTTTGAAAATTATCCATAGCGTATCTCCCTTACTGGGTTCTCTTCATGCCGAAGAAATTGGGATTAATCGGGTCTGTAATGCTCGAACATCGAATAATTTTGTTTTCTTAGGATTGCCAAAAGATAAAGTGAACCCGTGACTATTGTCACTACATTTTTACTAAGTACAGGTAATATATCATAATTGTTTTGAATTGTCTTTATTTTACTGCTACTTTTTGAAAATAAAATCTCGGCCGGCAACGCCCGCTCATTTTCGAATTCCAGAAATGTGAAGTGATCGCTGATCGTTTCCAGCTTCCGCAGGATTTTTTCGTGCTCCTTATCTTGCAGCAAGCCCATAACCACGTGGATTTCGCGGTCCGGATAGGTTTCGTTCACGGTCTTGATGAGTGCATCAATGCTCGCTTCATTGTGTGCCCCATCGAAGATGACATCCGGAAAGACTTCTTCAAAGCGATAGGGAATCGTCGCTTTCGACAACCCTTTTATTGCCAATTCATCTTTAAATTGGAATCCGTGCAGGTTTTGCACCGTCTCCCATGCCAGCTGCGCATTTGCTTTTTGGTGCTGTCCTTTGAGTTTTAATCGGCCTTCATACAGGACTTTGGACTTAATAATATCTGAACCCATCGTTTCGGCTGTGGTACAGATTACCTTTTCCGCGGCCTCCGGCAGGTATCCGATTGCTGCCGGTTTCCTCCTTTTGATGATTCCGCCTTTGTGCCAGGCGATTTCTTCAATCGTTTCCCCCAGAAAATTGGTGTGTTCCAACGAGATGCTTGGAATGACCGAAATCAGGGGATCGATCACGTTTGTGCTGTCGAACCTCCCGCCCATTCCCGCTTCAATAATCACGTAGTCCGGCTTCTGTTCATCGAGGATCAGGAAAGCCACTGCCGTCAGCAACTCAAAGTCGGTGAGTGGTGTCCCGATGTGCGACAATTTTTCCATGGCCGCATCAAAATCCGCCTCGCTTGCCGGCTGCCGGTCAATCTGCACCTGGTCATGGACGTCTTCGATGGCGGGGGAAAAGAAATTGCCGACTGTATAGCCATGCTCCATCAAGATGGCGGCGATGAAAGCGGCCGTGGAACCTTTGCCGTTGGTACCGGCGATATGTATGAAATTCTGGCCGCGTTCGGGGTTTCCCAGTTCCCGGAGAGCCCCTTCCATTGCTTCCAGGCCCGGCTTGATCGAGCTGTCAGATGCTATATTCCATTTCTTTTTATAATGATCAAATCCGGCAATCATCAAAAAACCTCTTTTCTATTCTTAAACATGATACAATTTTTTATAAGTATAGCATGAAGGTGGAATGGCAATGGCGTTGGGTTGGATCATATATAATGGAAGTTTAATCTCTGAAAAATTCATCGACCAGGCGCAATTGGTGGCGGAAGCAGCCGAACGGGCCGGGGTCGAAACACGCATCATGAAAAACAATGACCTCCTGATGGACCTGTCGACCGACAGTGATTTACCGGATTTCGCGGTCATGCTCGATAAAGACATCCTCCTCGGCTATTTTCTGAAGAGCCGCGGCGTGCCGGTCTACAACGACCCCGCGATCATCGACATGTGTGACAATAAGGCAAAGCAATACATAGCGCTGGCCTCCGCCGGGCTGCCGATGCCGGCGACCATCATCGCACCCAAAGTCTACCCCGCTTTCTCGATCCGGGATTCCGGATACTTTGAAAGGGTGCTGGAACGCCTCGGCCTGCCGATGATCATCAAGGAAGGCCATGGTTCATTCGGCATGAAAGTTTACCTGATTGAAACCGAAGACCAATTCTACGAAAAAGTGGAAGCGCTCCGGGGGATTGATTTTGTGTTCCAGGAATTCGTCGAATCCAGCCGGGGCCGCGACATCCGCGTCAATATCGTCGGAGGCGAAATCGTCGCCGCCATGTACCGCGAATCGAAAACCGATTTCCGGGCGAATATCACCAACGGCGGCGAAGCTTTTCCAATCGACCTCACCGAGCAGCAGAAAATTCTTGCCATTGCTGCAGCCCGTGCAACCGGCGCCATTTTTGCCGGCGTCGACCTCCTGTTCGATGCCGCCGAGCAGCCGCTCGTCTGCGAAGTGAATGCAGCGGCTCATATCCGCAACATTTTGAACGTCACCGGCATCAATGTCGCGGATGCCATGATCGCCTATATACTGGAGGACGTGCGATGATTCTATTGTACGAAACCCTTGACGCACAGCGCAATGAAGCTTTTATCATGGAACTCCGCCGTTTTGGTGAGTTCGGGCTGCTCTGCTGGGACGAATGGCATGAACCGGGTTTGTCCTTCCTGGCTGCCGAATTGGCGGGACAGACAGTGGTGTTCCGCTGCCGGCGCCCACAAGCTGCCCGTTTCCTTGAAGACCGGGGCATCCGCATCATCAACCGGGCGGAAGTCAATCGAATTGCCAACGACAAATGGCTGGCTTACCAACTTTTTTTGATGCTCGGTGTCCCGGCTATCCCTACCTACCGCAAACCGCAGGAATTTCCCTGTGTCGCAAAAGCCATCGACGGCCACGGCGGGACGGAAGTGGAAATCCTGGAGTCCTTGGATTCGGTGCCTGATTTTGATGCCGAAACAATTTACCAGCCGGTCGTCCCGCATACAGCCGATGTGCGAGCCTACGTCATCGGCGACGAAGTGGTCGGCGCCGTCAAGCGGAGCTCCGACAGCTCGTTCCGCAAAAACTTTTCGTTGGGTGCCGAAGTTGAAAGGTACACACTCGATTCGACCCAGGAAACCGAAGTGCTGAAAATTGCACGCGCGTTGAAAGCCGATTACATCGGCGTCGACTTCCTGCTCCTCGAAGACGGCCGCCATCTCTTCAACGAAATCGAAGATCCCGTCGGCGCCCGCTCCTTCTATCAGACGCATGACGAGAATATTGCCGAGCTGCTGGTTCGGCATATTGAAAAGAAGAAGTGGTGACAGTGGTCAAGCCCCTCGTTTTTAGACACCATCTAATTGTGTGTCAGCTGGCTAATTTTTTCACGTTCAAATAAGCGGCCGGCGTCAAATAATCCAGTCTTTTTTGACTGCGTTCGCCATTAAAATAGGCAATGAATTTCGGCAAGTCGTCGATTACCTGACCAGCTGAATCGATTGGGAATAAATGCGGAAACTCTGTTTTTAAATGAGAGAAGAAACTCTCAATTACGGCGTTATCCC
>NZ_VIFV01000030.1 GCF_007004625.1 Planococcus salinarum
CGATCGCCCGAAGGCGACCATCGCAAAAGCCGTTCTCGCGCCAAGGCGCTCGTGACGTCTTTCGTTGACGTTTTGCTGTTCAGTTTTCAAGGTTCAAATTATAACGCCGCGCTCTTTGGCGACTTGAATAATATACCACGCCACCAATTAAGAAGTCAACAGTAATTACAAAGTTTTTTATGAGTCCCACAAATTAATTATAACAGAATTTTCTCACAATAAAATTACAGTAAAGTTACAAGTTTGAAAGGAATAATTTCCTTTACATTGAAAGCTATGGCGAAGATTTAAATTCTTACATGTATAGACCATCCATTTCCCTACAGATCAACAGGAGCGCAACCGGCATTTTCTCCAGTAATCACCGAAAAGTAAATATCTCCGCGCTTCCCAGCCATTCTCAGCCCGTCCGCTCCGTCTACTAACCTCCCGATAATTTTTCATCGATATGTTTTCGGCCTTATTTTTTTGCGGTAAAATTCTCCCTTCCTTCTATATAAAACATCCATAGAAAAAACCCGCCAAAAACTTGGCGGGTTTCTTGCTGGAAGATATTAAGCAAGGAAAATGAAATACAGAACAAAGATGACAAACAGTCCATACATGATTGGATGAACCTGTTTCCATTTGCCGGCTGCAATCATTGTAACCGGATAAAAGATGAAGCCTATGGCAATACCTGTAGCAATACTGTAACCGAGTGGCATGGCAATCATCGTAAGGAAGGCCGGAACAGCTATTTCAAAGCGGCTCCAATCAATCAATCCCAAAGATGAAACCATGAGTACACCCACAATAATTAATGCCGGCGCAGTTACAGCACTCGTAATGACTTCCAGCAGCGGATAAAACAGGATGGCGATAAGAAAGAGTACTCCTGTAACTACAGAAGCAAAACCTGATCGTGCCCCCGCTGCTACACCGGACGTCGATTCAATGTAGGATGTCGTTGTCGATGTTCCGAAAATCGCACCACCTACCGTTGCAATCGAATCTGCCAGAAGGGCTTTGCCGGCTCTCGGAAGTTTATTGTCTTTCATCAAACCGGCCTGGTTGGCCACAGCCACTAAAGTACCGGCTGTATCAAAAAAGTCCACAAACAGGAATGTCAGAACCACAACAAGGAATTCGATTGTCATCAGCGACCCAAAGTCATTGAAAATCGGTTCAAGTGCTACCCCGAATGTTTTGTCCATACTTGGGACGTTCAAATCGATGATTGCACTCGGAAGGTTGATGATACCAAAAATCATTCCGACTACAGCTGCAATAAGAATACCGAAGAAAATTCCACCTTTGAATCCGCGGACCATAAAGATTACTGTTACAAACAATCCGAAAATCGCAAGTAATGTAGAAGGATTAGCCAAATCACCGATGCCAACCATCGTGTCCGGGTTGCCGACAACGATTCCGGCATTTTGGAGGCCGATGAAGGTAATGTACAGCCCGATACCGGCACCGACAGCATATTTCAATTCTTTTGGTATTGCATTTATAATCGTCTCACGAACGCCCGTCAAAGTCAGCAGGATGAAGATTACACCCGAAAAGAGAACTCCTGTCAAGGCAGTCTGCCAGGGAATTCCGTAAGTAAGAATTACGGTATAAGCAAAAAATGCATTCAGGCCCATGCCCGGAGCCAGCGCTATCGGATACTTGGCAAGCACACCCATCAAAATCGAACCGAGTGCAGCAGCCAAAGCCGTAGCCATAAAGACAGCGCCATAGTCCATACGCATCGAATCCGGAAGATCCGGCACTGAAGCCAAAGTTAATGTCAGCGGATTGACAACAAGTATATATGCCATTGCCAAAAATGTTGTTAAACCCCCGATAAATTCCTGGCGGTAATTTGTTCCCAACTCTTCAAACTGAAAATACTTCTTCATTAATTCTATTGCCTCCGCATGCTGTCGCAAAGATGCTTTAAAACAAAAAAACGCATACAGCAAAATGCCGTATGCGTTCCCGATTCTAAATTTCTGAAATACCAATTTCAGAAAAAGTCCATTCCAAAGATGACGATGGAAATAAACCTAAATCGTAGTCGAGTCATTTACGGTAACTCGGTAGAAACTTTCGGGCCATATCCCCGACATTATACGACAGCGTTATTTAATTTCTATAGTAGAATAACACATTAATTCCAATCAAACAAGCCTATACACGAACATTAACTAATAAATTGAAAATTAAGTTCGTGATTCAATGCTTTTTTATGCGAATCTCTATTCCCACTCAATCGTTGCAGGCGGCTTGCTCGTTATGTCATAGAGTACACGGTTAATGTGATCCACTTCATTCACAAGGCGGACACTGATTTTCTCCAGCACATCCCATGGAATTCGTGCCCAGTCAGAAGTCATTCCATCAATTGAGGTAACTGCACGGATGCCGATTGCATAATCGTATGTGCGTGCGTCTCCCATAACTCCGACGCTTCGAATATCCGGAAGCACCGTGAAATATTGCCAGATGTCGCGGTCAAGGCCTGCTTTGCTGATTTCGTCCCGCAGAATCCAGTCAGACTCACGGACGATTTCAAGCTTTTCTTCCGTAACTGCGCCCATAATACGAATTCCCAGACCTGGACCCGGGAATGGCTGGCGCCAAACGATTTCTTCAGGCATGCCCAGTTCCGTGCCAAGCACGCGCACTTCATCTTTGAATAGAGTATTCAATGGTTCAATAAGCTTGAATTGCATATCATCCGGAAGGCCCCCGACATTATGATGGGATTTGATTGTCTGCGCAGTCGTTGTTCCGCTTTCAATAATATCCGTATACAATGTGCCCTGGGCCAGAAAATCCATGCCTTCGAGCTTTGAAGCTTCGTCATCAAAAACATAGATGAATTCATTGCCGATGATTTTCCGCTTTTTCTCGGGATCGGTAACGCCGGCGAGCTTATTCATGAAACGGTCACGTGCATCGATTTTTATGACATTCATATGGAAGCCGTCAGCGAAAGTTTTCATGACGCTTTCCGCTTCCCCTTTCCGGAGAAGGCCATGGTCGACGAACATGCATGTTAATTGGTCCCCGATCGCTTTATGCAGCAGGACAGCCACAACTGAAGAATCAACGCCGCCGCTCAATGCGCACAACACTTTTTTATCTCCGACTTCTTCACGGATTTTTTCAATTTCAAGTTCAATGTAATTTTCCATCGACCAATCTGCCGCCATCCCGCAGATATCGAAGACGAACTGACGCAGCAATTCATTTCCATAAATCGAGTGTCGGACTTCCGGATGGAACTGGACTCCATAAAAGCTTCTCGATTCATCTGCCATTGCCGCAATCGGACATCCGGCGCTGGTCCCGATCACATCGAACCCCGGAGGCGCTTCCGTTACCAGGTCGCCGTGGCTCATCCAGACAATCTGTTCTTCCGGCAATCCGGAAAACAATTTGTTTTCTTTCAAAATTTTCACTTCCGCTTTGCCGTATTCACGGTTCTGGGATTTTTTAACGTCGCCTTTCAAATGCAGCGCCATCAATTGCATGCCGTAGCAGATACCAAGAATCGGAAGACCCATTTCAAATATTGCATCATCGATTGAAAAAGCATTTTTATCGTATACGGAATTCGGTCCGCCGGAAAAAATGATGCCGGTTGCATTCATTTCTTTTATTTCTTCAGCCGTGACTGTATGGGGATGAAGCTCGCTGTATGCTCCAAGTTCACGGATGCGGCGGGTGATCAATTGATTGTATTGGCTACCGAAATCTAAAACGACAATTTTGCTTTGTTCTTTTAACATAGGACTGACTGGCAAAACCTTCACCTCTTCTGATCGATTTCAGGATCTCCAAATAATAAAAGAACACGAAAATTTCCCTCGTGTTCTTCTGCTCTACATCAAAAAGGCGAAGCCCCATGCAAAAATAGGCATGTGGCATCCGCCTTCATAGTCAAGTCATTTCCGGGGACTTGGTAGAGACATCCGATCCATATCACCGGACATATATGAGGGCACCTGTACTTTATAATTTTCTCAATTGTACAAGTTAGCCCGTGCAAAATCAACTGCTTGTGCGATTGATTAAGTTTTCCCAACTTTCCTTCAATTCGCTCCACTCAACGGTTTCAGGCTGTCCGCCATAAACCGACTGCTCATAGGAGGCAGTCAACCGCGTCATCTCTTTCGTCCCGAAAAATGAATCGATATATCGGGCATAAGACATCAGCGTTTGACCATCTTCCCTTTTGATGCCGTAAAGATCCAATTGTTTCAGCAGCCGCAGATAGGCTTTTTCGAATGTCTGTTCACCTTTTCTTCTGCGGTAATAGGGGACAAGAACTTTCGGTAGCCATTTTTGCCGCTTAACAAACAGCAGGACGGCGGCCAGTATGGAGGCGACCATTCCGAACAGAACCGCTCCTCTATTATCTGCTACATATTCACCCAAGCGCTCCCACATACCAGGGCCTCTTGCTTCGGCTGCAGCAGCAGCTTCATCTTCTTCTTCAAGTTCAGGTTGCTGTGGTCGCTCCGGCGTTTCCGGCTCTTCAGAATCCGAAGTTTCGATATCCAGGTCAAAGTCTATCTGGGAAGAACCTGTAAAACCGATTGTCGGTTCAAACAACATCCAGCCGACATCCGGCATATAAGCCTCCACCCAGGAATGGGCATTATTATTGGTGATTTGATAAACGTCGGTTTCGATTCCATTTTCGTCTTCCAATTGTTCCCCTTCGTTGAATCCCTTGACCCATCGGGCAGGGATATCCAGGCTGCGCAGCATGACCACCATTGAAGTCGAAAAGTTGTCGCAGTAGCCGCGTTTTGTTTCAAATAGAAATTGATCGACGTAATCCTGATCTTCTTCGGGCACAGGGATATCTGTCAGACTGTATTCAAATCCATCCCGTTCAAAATAATTCTCTACAGCCCGTGCCTTATCATAGACTGTTTCGGAATCTGCCGTAATTTCTGCCGCCAAATCTCTGACACGCTGCGGCAATTCTTCCGGCAGCTGTTTGTAGCGATCGAATTCCGGGGGCAACTCGGCCAGTTTGTCAATGGTCGTTTCCCGAAGTCCGGTAAGGCTGTACGCCGGTTCATTGAATTGAAGTTCGACCGCGTCGGGCTCATAAGGCGCTCCATTCAACATTGGTTCGATTTTTTGATCGATCGGGGTGTAGCTGTAACGAATTTCCTCTTCCATTTGAATGGTTTCGATCCCATAAGGATAAAGAACAAAAGGAAATTCCAGTTCCATTTCAAGGACCGCATTGACGGATTCCTCTTCCGAGCCTGGTTGAAATTCGGTTTCGATGAGATCACCGTTGTTGTAGAGGACCGGTTCTGCAACCGGCTCGCTCAGCTCCCATCCTTTGGTAGTGTAAGTATCCTTTGTTTCAACTTTCCAGTACTGGCCATCTTCGACTTCCGCCCTGAAGGCCAGTGTATTGTCTGCCATGAAAGAGCCGCCCAATTCGGAATCATCCACTCCATAGCCGATACGGCCGATCGAAGCCGGACCCGGTCCGCCTTCTCCGGAAAATGATGTGATATATGGAACCGGATCAGGCCAAACAGGACCCGCTTTCGGCAAATAAAGAGCGAGAGCCGTAGATACTGCCACCATAAGAAAAAGCGGGATGGTATATGCTGCCAGTCGATTAATTGTTTCGTTGATCCGATGGCTTTCCAGCCATCTTGCCAGGTGCAGCAGCCCCGCAAGCATCAGGCCGATGACCATGATGCGAATGATGGCGGTATCTCCGTTATACGGACTGAACGTATCTAAAACAGCTATGAAAACAACTGTCAGAATGTAAAAAAGGAAAATGCTCAGCCGGAAGCTGACCCAGTAATGAATGAGGTAAACAGCCATCCATAATAAGCTGAAGAACAACACCGTCCTGAAGATATCAGTGGTATCCGCCCAGTCCTGAGCGAACAGGGCTTCCAGATTCACCCTAAGGTCGGCCAGGATAAAGCCCAATGCTTCAAATGAGAAAAAAGTGGTATCTGTGTAGCCAAGAATGAGGAACCACATTATATAGAAGGTTTTGACCAGTGCAGAGATGCCCCAATGCACCTGGAAGTAGGCCATCGCTAAGCTGATCCCAATAAACACCAGAAACAATGTTTTGTGTCCGGTATCGGTCAAAGTGATGACCGGAGTGAGCCATTCAGCCAATAGAAGGAATACCAGCACATACAATATGGCCATAAAAGCCTTGCTCTTTCGAATGGAATTCATTTGCGGCTCACCTCCGTAAAGACTGAAGCAAAATTCTCCGGTGATACAAGTTTCACAA
This sequence comes from Planococcus salinarum, assembly GCF_007004625.1. Taxonomy (GTDB): domain Bacteria; phylum Bacillota; class Bacilli; order Bacillales_A; family Planococcaceae; genus Planococcus; species Planococcus salinarum. Next base: position 6,281 of record NZ_VIFV01000030.1, read on the forward strand.
CAAAGCCTTTCGAGCCGGCATACAGATGGGCGGCTTCGTCCGCTTTATCGAGTTTTTTGTTTTTATCAGTTACGACAAGACACATGCAGATGTTGAGGTTTTTGACATTTCTCCGAATGGCTTCGACCATTTCGATTGTCAGTTTGGTAGTAATGTATATCATTGAGGTAGCCCGGATTTGCTGAAGATTCCTGCTTACCACTTCATCAGCAGGCCGGTCGAGGTCCGGCAGCACTTTCGCCAAATAATACATGACCCGCTGCAAATGGCCTTCCGAGTGGATGATCGGAAACGAGTCGATGCTGTTTCCCACAGACAAATAAGCTACGCTTGCATTCCCCCTCACAATTGAAGTCAGCAACGAAGCTGTCAACTCAATCTGCGATTCGAAATTCTCTGATGGTTTTCTGTCATCAAAAACAAACAGGTCTTCTGCCTGCCTATCTTCGAATTCCTTGGTACGCAGGGTCTGCGTGCGCGCAAAGGATTTCCAGTGAATCCAGGAAACCCTGTCTCCCGGCTGGTAATCACGTATCCCGGTGGCCATTGTCGTATCTTTCACCAAAGTATGCGGGGCTGCCATTGCCCCCTGGTCGTAATTGGATTCTAGCGCCCGATATGGAATATCGACAGTATGCGGGTAAACCAGAATGGTTTGTTTCAGCGGAAAAATTTTCGACTTTTTTGTCCAACCGAAAAAATCTGCCACCTCGAGTTCAATCCCCTCAAGAACATGCTCGCCTCTTGGCATATCCTCTATTTCATAATGCCAGATATGGGACTTGCGAAAGCCGGGCATAAACATCGTGCGATTTTGTGCGGGACTTCTTTTACGCAATGCAATGGAAGTTGTTTTTTCTGTAAGCACCGTATAAAGAAGTGGAAATGAAGTGCTGCGCTCAAAACGCACGGTCGCCGAATACTTTTGGCCTCTTCTGATTTGCGTTGTATGGATTTTGCGGGTCACCTGAACATCCTGGAGGGGGTAAAAATTCAGCAGCAAGGAATACAATACAAATGGCAGCGCCATATAAAAGATGAACCAGCTGACAAAACCGCCCTGGAACATCGCGAATGAAAATGTAATCATCAGGATAAAGACCACAAAAATTATTCTTCCCCATAAAGACAGGGCTTTTTTGATTTTTTTCATTGGCCGACTAGCCTTTGGACAGGCACTTTCGTTTTTGTCAGGATGCGTTCTGTGATTTCTTCAGCAGTGATGCCGTCGTATCTTGCTTCGGAACGGAGCATGATGCGGTGGCCAAAGACGAACTTCGCAAGGTGCTGAACGTCATCAGGGGTAACGAAGTCACGCCCTTTCAATAACGCATAAGCCTGTGCGGATTTCATCAGAGCGATGGAACCGCGGGGACTGACCCCCAAATAGACGTATGGATCATTGCGCGTCTGGCGGGCAAGGGTCACGATATAACTTCTTATTGTGTCATCCACTTTGATATTCTTCACCTGGCGCTGGAGTTCAAGCAATTCCTCCAAGGAAATAACCGATTCCAAGTCTTCAATCGGAGTGGAAAACTGTGAACGGTTCAATACTTCCATTTCTTCTTTTGCAGTCGGATAGCCCATTTTAATTTTCAATAGAAAACGGTCCAACTGCGCCTCCGGCAGTGGATATGTCCCTTCATATTCGATTGGGTTCTGGGTGGCCATGACGAAAAATGGTTTGGGAATCTGCATGGTTACGCCGTCAATGGTTACGGAAGCTTCTTCCATTGCCTCGAGCAATGAAGACTGGGTTTTCGGGGAGGTACGGTTGATTTCATCAGCCAGAATTATATTGCCCATAATCGGGCCTGGCCGGAAATTGAATTCCATATCTTTCGGGTTATAAATAGAAACGCCAACTACATCAGAAGGCAGGAGATCCGGGGTGAACTGGATACGCTTGAAGTCTGCGCCCACCGACTTGGCCAATGCCCTGACCAGCATCGTCTTCCCGACACCAGGCACATCTTCCAGCAGAACGTGGCCATGGGACAGCATGGCCACCATGCTCAACTCCACGATATCCCGTTTGCCGATAATGACTTTTTCGATATTATCAATTACTTTGCTTAATTGTTCTTTTGGATTCATCATAGTTTCCCCCAATGAGTGACAAAAATATTTTGAATTGTCACATTCTTACTCATTAGCATAACGAATTGGAGGCAATAACTCAACTCTGCAATAATGGGCGCAGGCTTTTTTGCATAAAGAAAGGCCCCCCTGACGGAGGACCTTCCATACTTTAAAATCATTTCCAAAAATCATCAAAAACAGTAACAGGCAGCTTTCGTTTATGCTGTGTTTTCAAATAATAGCCTTCTAATTTCTTACGGGCTTCATCCGGTATTTTCTTGCCTTCCAAATAGTCATCAATCATGTCGTACGTTATGCCAAGGGCAACTTCGTCAGGAATTGCCGGTTTATCTTCTTCCAGATCCGCAGTCGGAACCTTGTTGTAAAGGTGTTCCGGGCTTCCCAGCTCTTTCAGCATGGCTTTGCCCTGCCTTTTGTTCAATCGGAAGAGAGGCATCAGATCTGCAGCACCGTCACCATGTTTTGTATAAAAGCCTGTGATGGCTTCTGCTGCATGGTCTGTTCCGAGCACCACCGCATTATGCATGGCCGCTACGGAGTATTGGGCTTTCATCCGCTCTCTTGCTTTTTCATTGCCTTTGGCGAAGTCGGTCAGCTCAATGTTAACTTCTTCCAAAGCCCGATCACTGGCATCGACCGCCTCTTTAATGTTGATCGTATAGGTTTTTGTAGGATTGATGAATTTCAAGGCATCCTGTGCATCCGGTTCATCAAATTGTTTCCCATATGGAAGCCGCAATGCATAGAAACCATATTTATCGCTTCCGGTTTCTTCGTTTAACTGGTCAACAGCCATTTGGGCCATTTTCCCCGCTAATGTCGAGTCCTGTCCTCCGGATATGCCGAGAACGAACCCCTCAAGGAAAGAATGTTTTTTCATATAGTCCTTCAGAAAAGTAATCGTTCGCTCTATTTCCTCGCGCGGATTAATTTCTGGCTGAACTTTCATTTCTTCAATGATTTTATGTTGCAGTTCTGACATATAACATCCTCCTATTTTTTCGAGAAATTTTGAATCGAGTCACGTACTTCCTGGATATTCCGCATTTTATTGTCCCAGCACTTCTGGCTGAGGTCAACAGGATATTCCTCCGGATTGAGCGAGCGCTTGTATTCTTCCCACAGCAGTTCCAGGCTCTTCTTCGCATACTCCTGAACTTCCTGTATGGGGGGACACCGATAAGTAACTTCGCCTTTTTTCACGACCTGGGTATGAATATCCACAGCATCAAAATTCGTGACAAATTTCGAAACGAAGGTATGGATCGGATGGAACATTTTCAATCTCGCCTCGGATGCCGGATCTTCATCTGCCATGCAGATATAATCCCCTTCTGATTTCCCGTTTTCCCTGTCTATGATTCTGTAAACTTTTTTCAGGCCGGGCGTTGTAACTTTTTCTGCATTGCCCGATATTTTAATGGTATCTTCCATCTGACCCGTATCGTTTTCAATCGCAACAATTTTATATACTGCGCCCAAGGCCGGCTGGTCATAGGCGGTGATCAGTTTGGTTCCGATTCCCCACGAATCCACTTGAGCTCCCTGGGCCTTCAGGTTAAGGATCGTGTATTCATCCAAATCATTCGATACGACGATTTTCGTATCCGGGAAGCCGGCTTCATCCAGCATTTTACGGGATTCTTTCGAAAGGAAAGCTATGTCCCCGCTGTCAAGGCGTATGCCCTGGAAGTCAATTTTGTCTCCAAGCTCTTTGGCCACCTGGATGGCAATCGGAAGCCCCGATTTTAATGTATCGTATGTATCAACCAGAAATACGCATTTTCTGTGCTGTTTTGCGTATGCATGGAAAGCTTTGTATTCGTCTTTATAGGCCTGTATCATGGAATGGGCGTGCGTGCCGGCTACCGGCAGACCGAACAGTTTGCCGGCTCTAACGTTGCTTGTGGCTTCCAATCCCCCAATAAATGCTGCACGGGATCCCCAAATAGCCGCATCCATCTCCTGAGCGCGGCGCGTTCCGAATTCCATCACCCGATCATCTTTTACAATTTGTTTGATGCGGCTCGCTTTGGTTGCGATCAGTGTCTGATAATTGACGATATTCAATAAGGCCGTCTCAATCAGCTGTGCCTCTGCCAATGTCGCTTCAATGCGCAGCAGCGGTTCATTTTGAAAAACCAACTCCCCTTCAACTACGGAAAAGACATCGCCCGTGAATTTCAATGTTTTTAAATAAGAAAGAAAATCATCTTCATAGCCGGCTTCTTCTTTTAAGTAAGCCAAATCAGTTTCCGAAAAACTGAAATTCCTCAGATATTCAAGCAGCCGCTCCAATCCCGCAAAGATGCCATAGCCATTCCCGAACGGCAGTTTCCGGAAGAAAAGCTCGAACACCGCTTTTCGCTCGTGCATGCCGTCAGCCCAGTAGGCCTCGACCATATTAATCTGATATAAATCGGTATGGAGTGCGAGACTGTCATCCGCATATTTCGTATTTTGCATAGAATCTCCTTCTTCCGCATTTCATAAGTTCAATTAATTATACCCTATCAGGACACAATCAAAAACGAAAGACGGCGAATCCTGAAACCGGGAATCATAGCCTTGACAAAGATATTCATACTGTGCAATAGTAGTTGAGTTAACACAGAGGTAACTGATATATTTGATAATCTGGCATTCTACATTAATGTTTTTGAGAATACTTATTCACACTGGCGCGATTTGAGGATCGCAAGGACGTAAAAGAAGGCAGGGTTTACGTTGCTTAAGTTAGAAAGCACCCAGTGGAACACTGACCGCGGCACTGAAAGCAAATACTTTCAACGGAAATGATTCCCCTTTTAAAAGGGTTGAAAAATTGAATCAAGCTATAGTAATGTTACCTTCAAACCAACAAAGGGGCGCCCCGATAAGATATCGGGAGCGTCCCTTTTCCAATTCATGCGTTATTCCTTTTCCCGATCAACCGCGAGAAAAGGGTTTTTCCATTCCATCAATAATGCATAATCCCCCGAATCTTCGTCATCCAGGTAATCCTTTATTAAGCGCACAGGCATCCGGCCGCTGCGCAGCAGAAAAGTGATGACCGGATCTTTCAAATCTCCATTCAAAACTTTTTCTGCGTATTGTTCAGCGGTCATTTCTTCCGAAAACTTTTTATAGCCCGGCATCCTTCCGCCCCCGATTACTCGTTCCAGCCGATCTTCGATAACCCGTTCGTACGCAGCCTGTTGGAGTAATTTCCCGAGTTCCATTTTCCGGAAAGCCGGTTTTATGCCAATATCCACTATATAAAAACTTTTTCCGTTTGGTTTATGGGTTGAAATGGAACCGTGGCCCGTTACATCTTCCCAGCTGTGTGAGGATTCACCGCTGTCGAAATCTGTCAGCATCCCTGTCAGCGAGCCTGCCAGTTCGCCTGCTATTTCGACGCACAATGCGCCTTCCGGATAATTCTCAAGATGGCTCGTTAATTGCTTTTCATTCCATAGCAGTTCATCGGGAAAAGGTGGGGGAAAGCATTCCCTCTGTATATCGATTAAGCCTTTGAAATCTGCCTTGCGGTAATTTCGGATAACTGCCTTATGAATCGTTCCATTCTGAAATACGAATTGTTCTTTATAGTACAATCTTTTCGCTCCTCTGTTTTTAATGCCTGCCTTATTTTACTTACTCCAATAAATATACGCGGGTTTCAAACGGCTGCAGCTTCCTTTCCTCAAAGTGCTGATAATTGGACAGCAACAGTTGCCCTTTCGCCCTTAACGCCCATTTGCATTCATCGCTGTCCAAATGGGAAACAACCATGATTCGCTGATTTTCAAATTCCCGTGTATAGGCATAGACATCGGGACAATCCAATTCTGCCAGCTCTGTTTCCCCGTACAACAGACACTTATAACTCTTCCGTAAAAAAATCATTTTTTTGTAAAAAGACAGAATCGACTGTTCATCCATCTCCTGCGCTTCGACGTTGAGCCACTTATAATTCGGATTCAGTGATATCCATGGTTCGCCTTCGCTGAAACCGGCGTTTTTCCGGTCATTCCATTGCATCGGCGTCCGTGCATTGTCCCGGCTTATTTTTTTTATCGTTTCCATCAATTCTTCATGCGGCACACCGTGCATACGATTATAACGATAGAAATTTTTCGTTTCCACATCCCTGAACATCTTAATGTCATCAAATGGCACATTGGTCATTCCGATTTCCTGGCCCTGATAGATGAAGGGCGTTCCTTGCATTAAGAAATACATACAAGCCAGGGCAGTTGCGCTTTCCTGCCAAAACTCCTGATCATCGCCCCAGGTCGAAACTGTCCGCGGACGGTCATGGTTTTCAAGATATAGGGAATTCCATGCGATTCCGTGGGCGCTCCTTTGCCAGCGGTCCAATACTTCCTTGAGGCTTCCGACATTCCAGTCTGCATCCTTATCGGTATCCCAGGTTTCGTGCGCTTCCAGATGAAAGATCATATCGAATTTCCCTTCGTCCTCACTGATCCACTCCGATAATTCGTGCGCCTTAACGCTATTAGCTTCCCCCACGGTAACAATATCGTATTTTTCAAAAACTTCATCCCTCATCTCTTCGAGAAAATCCTGAAGCCCCTCCACGTTCGTCATTTTCTCCCATGCCGGTACATAATTCTTCCCTTCCGGATTCGGCATATCGGTATAATCTTTCTTCAGGTGATTGATGGCATCCACCCGAAAACCGTCCACCCCTTTTTCAATCCACCATTTGATCATATCGTAAAGCTCATAGCGAACTTCGGGATTTTCCCAATTCAAGTCCACCTGGTTTTTGGTGTACAGATGAAGATAATATTGGTTTGTTTTCGGGTCGAATGTCCAGGCAGGACCGCCAAAGATGCTTTCCCAGTTTGTCGGCTTGTCCCGCCATACATACCAGTCCCGCTTCGGATTGTCCCTTGAGGATTTTGATTCGTGAAACCACGGATGCTGATCGCTTGTATGATTCAGGACAAGGTCCAGGATGAGCTTCATGCCACGGGAATGGATCTCTTTCAGCATCCGATCAAAATCTTCCATAGTCCCCATTTCATCCATGATTGCCCGGTAATCACTGACATCGTAGCCATTATCGACATTCGGAGATTTGTACATGGGACAAAGCCAGATGATATCAATACCCATATTCTGCAGATAATCCAGCTTCTCGGTGACTCCATTCAAATCCCCTATGCCGTCACCACTAGTGTCTTTAAAACTCCGTGCATAAATCTGATAGACAACCGCTTCTTTCCACCAAGTTTTCTTCATAATTACAGCCTTCCTTCAGAACGATTTTTCAGACCGGCACAAATAAATTTTGTTCTCAAATAAATGATTCGGCATCTAATGACAAATACCTGCTTATCGACATACATTCCTGATATTCGGAGGAAATTAACAGAAAAGCAGTCTATATCACAAAAGTATACCCGGCTGCTTCGCTTCCACTGACCTTTTGGTCTTCTTGAAAAGATTTTTTCTCGCTTTAGTCACCCTGCTTTCATGTTTTTAACTTACAAGATTTCATGGGTCTATAAAAAGAAAGACATGGAAGAAATATCAGTGGAGAGGAAGGTACAAAGCTCGTGCATATGGTAAACTTGAGAGAAAAAGGAAAGGGAGTTTTGCTATGATCGAACTTACATACTCAGGCTCTTTCGAAACGGTTTTTACAGAGGAAAAGAAAAAGGCTTTAAAAGAAATTCATGAAAATTTATATAAGAAGGAAGGGCGCGGTTCAGACTTTCTTGGCTGGCTCGACTGGCCGAGCACTGTGCAGCCCGAATTCCTGGATCGCATCCAGCAGGCGGCAGCAAACATCCAGAATAAAGCGGATGTTCTCGTCGTCATCGGCATCGGAGGATCATACCTTGGCGCAAAAGCTGCGCTGACAGCGCTGTCTCCCTATTTCAATAAAGGCGGCCGGAAAACTGAAGTGCTGTTTGCTGGACATCAAGTCAGCGGTGAATATTTGAAACAGCTTCTTGCACATCTCGATGGGAAAGAAGTTATGGTAAATGTCATTTCAAAATCCGGAAAAACAACCGAGCCTGCACTCGCTTTCCGTTTCCTGAAAAAATACATGGAAGACCGTTACGGAAGCCAGGCTGCTGAGCGGATCATCGTCACAACTGATGAAGAAAAAGGGGCCTTGGTGAATCTCGCTATAGACAATGGCTATCAGCGATTTATGGTGCCTGAGGACGTCGGCGGCCGCTATTCCGTTTTTACAGCCGTCGGTCTGCTGCCGATTGCCGCTGCAGGATTTTCCATCTCCGAATTGATGAACGGCGCAAAGGATGCTGAAAAAGCTTATCAGGCATTTGATACCGAAAGCAATCCGGCCATCCGTTACGCCGCCGCTCGCCACCACCTTTACAAAGAGGGCTATACCACGGAAGTGATGGCCACGTTCGAACCGAAATTGGCTTATGTGCAGGAATGGTGGAAGCAATTATTCGGGGAAAGTGAAGGAAAAGAAGGCAAAGGGATCTTCCCTGCGTCGGTTTCGTTCACCACCGACCTCCATTCAATGGGACAGTATATCCAGGACGGTATCCGGAATTTATTTGAAAGTTTCCTGCTGATCAGGGAGAGCAAGGAAGATCTGACTGTCTTCGAAGCCGAAAATGACGGAGACGAGTTAAATTACCTGGCAGGCATCAGCCTGCAGGAGTTCAATCACGTCGCCTATAAAGGGACGTCGTCGGCACATCTTGACGGCGGGGTGCCGCAAATGAGCCTGACAATTGAAAGGATGGATGAGTTCCACCTTGGCCATCTGTTTTATTTCTATATGATATCCTGCGCCTATAGCGCATACCTGCTGGACATCAATCCATTCGATCAGCCGGGCGTCGAGGATTACAAAAACAACATCTTCAAACTGTTGAAGAAACCGGGATATTGATATTAATCCAAAAAAGGGCAGACCCATTGAGGTCTGCCCTTTTTGCTGTTCGATTATTTTATCTGGTAGACCCTTGCCTCATACGGCCGAATTTCTGCCGGGTCGATTAACTCGTAGTTCGAAATCAGCAGACCTTTGTTTGCAGGTTCGTTCCAACGGTATCGATGCGAGCCGAGGTTTGAGACAATCAATACTTTGGTTTTTTCATCTTCTCGCGTATAAGCATAGACGTCCTCGAAACCAAGTTCCACCAGCTCGTATTTGCCGTACACGAGCACTTCCATATTCTTTCTGAGCGCAATCATCTGTTTATAGAAGGACAACACGGAATGCGGGTTGTGCCTTTGCACTTCGACGTTCAGCCATTCGTAGTTCGGATTTGTATAGATCCAGGGCTCACTCGTGGAGAAGCCGGCATTCGGGCTGCTGTCCCATTGCATCGGTGTCCGCGAATGGTCGCGGCTCGTCTCTTTGATGAGCGTCATGACAGCCTCATGTTCCATTCCTTCTGCAAGGTTGTAGAAATAAAGATTGTGCGTCTGGACGTCGTCATATTGTTCGATTTTTTCGAACGGCGCGTTGGTCATGCCGATTTCCTGGCCCTGATAAATGAACGGCGTTCCCTGCATGAAGAAGTACATGCAGCCGAGTGACGTGGCGCTTTCACGCCAGAAAATGCTGTCATTGCCCCAGGTGGAAACCACGCGCGGCTTGTCGTGATTTTCGATGAATAAAGCATTCCAGCCGATGCCTTCAACGCCTTTTTGCCAGCGTGTCAAAACTTTTTTCAGTTCCGGCACTTTGACGCCTTTTTTGACTTCATTGTTCCAAAGACCCAGATCTTCGAATTGGAAGACCATATCAAATTTACCGTTTTCTTCACTGACCCACTCTTCGATGTCCTCTGCAGATACACCATTCGCTTCGCCGACAGTCATGATATCGTATTTCGCAAAAGTTTCATCACGCAATTCCTCGAGAAGGGGCTGGATGCCGTCGACGTTCATCATCTTTTCCCAGGCAGGCATATTCTGTTGCCCGTCTTCAAATGGCAGATCGGTAAAATCTTTTTTGATATGACTGATGGCATCCACCCGGAAACCATCAATGCCTTTGTCGAGCCACCAATTGATCATGTCATATAGTGCTTTTCGGACCTCAGGATTTTCCCAGTTCAAATCCGGCTGTTTTTTAGAAAAAATATGCAGATAATATTGTCCGGTCTTTTCGTCCAGTTCCCATGCAGGTCCGCCAAAAATGCTCTTCCAGTTGATCGGTTTGTCGCGCCATACATACCAGTCGCGCTTCGGATTGTCGAGTGATGACCGGGACTCCTGGAACCAGGGGTGTTCATCGCTCGTATGGTTGATGACCAGATCGATGATCAATTTCATGCCGCGGGCGTGGATTTCCTCCAACAGACGGTCAAAATCTGCCATCGTGCCGAGTTCATCCATAATATCCTGGTAATCACTGATGTCATAGCCATTATCGTCATTCGGTGACTTATACATCGGGCAAAGCCAGATAACATCGATGCCGAGTTCCTTCAGGTAATCCAGTTTAGCTGTCAAACCCGGAATATCGCCAATGCCGTCACCATTGGAGTCCATAAAGCTTCTTGGATAAACTTGATATACAACTGCTTCTTTCCACCATTTTTTGCTCATGTTCATTTCCTTTCAAAGACTTCGGCAAGATCCGCGTTCGATAAGCCGTGAAGGCACTGTGATTTCCCTCACCGGGGCCTCCCTGTCTTTTATTTTTTCAAGCACCAATTCTGCCGCATGAATGCCCAGTTCATAAATCGAGATATCCACGGTGCTGAGCGGCGGCTTCAGATGTTCCGACAGTGAATGGTTATTGAAGCTCAATACCGATACATCGCCGGGAACATCAATTTTCATATCCTGCAAATAACTGATGAGCTCATAAGCGATGAGGTCGTCATGCGTCACAATAGCGGTCGGCGGCTTTTGCAGTTCCATCAATCGTCTTACCGCCTGCTCTTCCAATCCCACGCTGATCGACTGATTGACGATCAAATCCGGATCAAAGCTTAAGGATGCCTTTTCCAATGCATTCTGATAGCCCTTTAAACGGTCCAGTGAAACCACATATTCCAAACCGCCGCCCATATAGGCAATGCCCTGATGGCCAAGGCCGATCAGGTAATTGACAACTTCACGAGCATTTCCGACATTATCATTATCCACATAGGAAATCGAGTCTGTATGGACATCCGGACGACCGACAACTGAGAATGGAATATTGCTATTGTATAGGTATTCCATAATTTTGTCGCCGATTCTGGAGTATAAAAGTATGATTCCATCCACTCTTTTTCCCTGGGTCATCGAAATGACTTCTTCGTATATTTCTTCAGTAGTGGCACCTGTTGACAAATACAGGCCGAACTTGCTTTCATGGGCCCTGCTCGAAATGCCGCGAAGCACTTCAGGAAAGAATGGATTCTGAAAAGCTAGTGTTGCTGAATCCGCCATAATGATGCCAATAGTCTGGGTTTTTTGGATAACCAGATTACGCGCCTGGAAATTCGGATAATAGCCAAGGTGCTTCATCGTTTCCCGCACTTTCTTTTTTGTATCATCGCTGATTCGAGGATTATCCGCGATAACGCGAGATACTGTTGCCGGTGAAACCGATGCTGCTTTCGCAACATCTTTGATTGTAATTGCCACTCTACTCGCCCCTTTACTTTACGGCACCGTCTGAAACGCCTTTGATGATCGCCCGCTGTGCGAAGAAATAAAAGATGATGACCGGCACAATGGCAAGTGTCAAACCTGCAAGCGCCAGATGCCACTGTTTCGTGTATTCTCCGAAAAAGAAAAACATTTTGAGTGGAATCGTTTCACTTCCGGTTTGATTGATGACCAGAGATGGAAGAAGAAAATCATTCCATATCCAGATAATATTCAAAATAGCTACCGTTACAGTGATCGGCTTCAACATCGGGAAGATGATGTGCCAGAAAACCTGCCAGCGGTTGGCCCCGTCGATGCGTGCTGCCTCGTCCAAAGATCGCGGGATGTTATTCAGTGCGCCATGATAAAGGAAAATCGACAGACTGGCACCAAATCCGATATACATGAAAATCAGACCACCGCGGTTCAGCATTTCAAATTGGCCAAAAACCGTTACAAGCGGAATCATAACCGACTGGAACGGAATCAGCATTGCCGCAACAAACGTGAAAAACAAAATTGTGCTGATCCGGCTTTTTGCCCGGGAGAGCGCATAGGCTGCCATTGCTGAAGAGATGATGATCAATAAGACACTTGAGACAGTAATCAGCAGCGAATTGAATAGGGTCTGCATGAAATCGAGTTCCTCGAAAGCGGTAATGTAATTATCAAAACTCCATAGCTCCGGAGGGCTTGTCACATCCGTAAATATCTCTTTTTTCGTTTTGAACGAATTGACGAACATTAAATAAAAGGGCAATAGCCACAAAATGCCGAGAAGAATCCCGAGAATCTCCAATTTCCAATTCTTCTTTTTTCTCATTACATTTCAACCTCCCGGCGTTTATTCCAGTAAACCTGAAACAATGCGACAATGGCAACAATCACAAAGAAAATGATTGCTTTTGCCTGAGCATATGCAAATGCATTCTGCACAAATGCTGTATTGAAAATTTCCATGGCCACCATTTCAGTCGAATTATAAGGTCCTCCGCCTGTCAAAGACAGGTTTTGGTCATATAGTTTGAATGTATTAGATAAAGTCAGGAACATGCTGACAGTAAATGCCGGCGCAACCAATGGAAAGATGATATAGCGGAAACGCTGGAATGTTGATGCTCCGTCAATCTCAGAAGCTTCGAGCAGTTCATTCGGCAATCCTTGTAAATAAGCTATGTAAATTACCATGATATAGCCGGACATTTGCCAGCTCATTAAAATGACCAGACCCCAGAACCCTGTTTCTGTTGTGGCTAGCCATACCTGCAAGCTCTCCATACCAACCATTTCTCCGACACTTGCGAAAACTTTAACGAAGATGAATTGCCAGATGAATCCCAGGATCAAACCGCCGATCAGGTTCGGCATGAAGAAAGTCGTCCGGAGAAGAGTACTGGATTTAATGCGCGATGTTACGATCAATGCCAGCGACAATCCGATAAAATTAATAAGGATCACTGAAACCACGGAGAATTTTGTAGTAAACCATAAGGAATCCAAAAATCTTTCATCCTTAAAAAGATCGATATAATTTTGGAAGCCTACAAACCCGCCTGTCGTGATACCGTTCCAGCTTGTGAAGGAATAGTAGACGCCCAGCAGCATCGGTACGACTACCACAAGTGTCAAAGCGATCAAGACCGGGGCCAGGAACAACCAATAAGCAAAATCTTTCGTACGCATACGTTAAGCCCTTCCTTTCTGCAATAGAAGCATAAAGACAAAATAAAGCAGCACAGAGGCTGCTTTGTTCTTGTCTCCAGCTTATTTATTTTACTGGTTTATTGTCTGCTTGATTCCCAAGCGGCTTTCGCTGATTCTATAACTTCTTCCCATGTCGCTTCTTCACTCAAATACTTTTGGATGCTTGAGCCAAGTTCATCTTCGCCCCATCCAGTCGGGTAGCCCATGAATACCCATCCGATTGTTTCGCCAGCTTGGGAAGCATCATAAACTGCTTTTGACAATGGATCTGAAATTTTCGAAGTATCATAGCCTTCATAGGCAGGGATGAATTTAAAGTCTTCCACTACGGCTGTCTTACCAGCTTCAGATGTGTAAAGCCAATCTAAAAATTCCCTTGAGGCTTCAACTACTTCTTCATCAAGATTTTTGTTTACCGCCCAGTACATTGGCACTCCTACTGGAAGACCGCCTTCTTCATAGCCTTCAACCGGTATCGGCAGCATGCCGATGCCATTTTCGGCAAATTCAGGGTCAATTCCGGCGATTGAACCGTATGCCCAATTCCCTTGCTGGATTATTGCCACGCGCTCCAGCGAGAATAGTTCTTCAACCTGCTGAGAGTAATCGAGGCTGACTGTCGGCTGTTTTGAATAGTCGTTTTGAAGATCAAGGATTTTTTTGAATGCATCAGAATATGTGAAATCAATTGTTTCCGAATCGTATGCATCCATTACATTATGGTCAAATTCAGGTGCAATGAATGTATTTGATAAATGCAATCCTGTTACCCATTTTTCTTTGCCCGGCAACGCAAAAACCGATTCAATTTCAAGTTCCTCTTTTTTCGAGTCAAGTGTTTTCACAGCTTCTTCCAAACTTGCGAAGTCTGTGATAGAAGCTGGGTCGATTCCCGCTTCTTCAAACAGGCGAATGTTGTAGATGAATCCGTAACCTTCCTGGTTATATGGTAAACCAAGCACTTCGGAATCGACTGTGACGCCTTCAAGTGTTCCGTCAAGTGCTGCTTCTGCAGCAGCTGTGTCAGTTAATGGCGCCAGGCTGTCATTCCAGTCAGCAACATCCTGCGGTCCACCGATGTTGAAAATTGCCGGCTCGTTGCCTGAAGCGAATTTCGAACGTAATGCCGCGCCGTAATCTTCTCCGCCGCCTACTGTTGTGATTTCAATATTTACATCAGGGTTTTCTTTTTCATACATTTCCACGACATTTTCAAATTGTTCCTTGAATTCCACTTTGAATTGGAAAATATCTACTGTTACTTTATCGCCTTCAGCGGCAGAACCTTCTTCATCTCCGCCGTTGCCGCAAGCAGCCAGCAAACTCGTTGTAACCAGTAATGACGCGAGCAATCCTTTTTTGAACTTAAACTCTTTCATGTTTATAATCCCCCTTTGAGTTTTGTGCAATCGTTTGCACAATGACGAAAATAAAAACGGAAACTTTTTTAAGAAAGCGTTTCCAACTTCCAATTGTTAGTATCTTATCACAGTGAAAACGTTTGCACAATATCAAACAAAAAATTTTTATTTGATTCTGACTTCTGTTTCCGGGTCGAAGAAACGTGCCTTATCCATTTCAAAAAGCATCGGGAAAACAGTGCCTGCCGCCAGTTCGAAATTGGCATCAACCCGTCCAACAAACGAGTGCCCTTCAATTTTGCTGTATACCATATATTCAGAGCCCATCAGCTCCACAACATCCAGATCGACTTCGAGAACGTCTACTTGCGCATGCGGTTTATGCGTAATATGTTCCGGCCGCAAACCGATAACAATTTCTTGGCCATCCCGGCCTTCAGGCATTGCTGATTTAGGGATAAGCAGTTTTGTCTGTCCCATCACAAAAGAGTCGCCTTCGATGCGTCCTTTAAAGAAATTCATCGCAGGAGATCCGATAAAGCCCGCCACGAAAATATTGTCCGGCTGGTCGTAAACTTCTTTCGGAGTGCCGACTTGCTGAATGACGCCGTCTTTCATGATGACAATCCGTGTAGCCATCGTCATCGCTTCGGTCTGGTCATGCGTTACATAGATGGTTGTCGTTTTCAGCCGTTGGTGAAGCTTGGAGATTTCCGTCCGCATCTGCACACGCAATTTTGAATCAAGATTAGATAAAGGTTCATCCATCAGGAATAGTTTGGCGTCCCGGACAATTGCCCGTCCAAGTGCCACACGCTGACGCTGTCCACCCGATAAGGCTTTCGGCTTTCTGTTCAAGTACTCCATCAGGCCTAGTATTTCAGCGGCATTTCTGACACGTTCCTTGATTTCTTCTTTCGGCATTTTCTTCAGTTTCAAGCTGAACGCCATATTTTCATAAACAGTCATATGGGGATACAAAGCATAATTCTGAAATACCATCGCAATGTCGCGGTCCTTCGGTTCCACATCGTTCATCCGTTTTCCGTCGATTGAAAATGTGCCTGCCGAGATGTCCTCCAGTCCGGCAATCATCCGCAGCGTCGTCGATTTTCCGCAGCCGGAAGGGCCGACGAAGACAATGAACTCTTCATCTTCCACAGTCAGATTAAAATTTTCTACAGCTGTCACTTTGTTATCGTAAGTTTTGGTTAACTGGTCCATCAATAATTTTGCCACGATTTCACTTTCCTTCCAATACAAGTAATGCAGCGCCCAATATTCCGGCATCGTTGCCGAATTGCGCTGTTTTAATGTCCAATGGGTTGAGCAGTAAAGCCTCGAGCTGGCGTAACAATTGCGGCAGCCAGTAACGGGCTGATTCCGACACTCCGCCTCCCAGCACGACCGATTCCATATCAAAGGCTGCCTGCAGGGAGCTGATGACAACTGCCAAGTCGTATGTGAACGCTTCCAATAATTCGTTGGATCGAATGTCTGTTGCCGCGGATTCGAACATTTCAAGCGGCGTCATGGCCAGTCCGGCTTCTTTGATGCGCCGCTGAATACCCGTCCCGGAAACGTACTGTTCATAACAACCTTTGCGGCCGCAGGTGCATAGTGCTCCACCGGGATAAAGTGTCATATGGCCAAGTTCAGCTGCTCCGCCGTGCGGTCCGCCGCTCAGCAGTTTGCCGTCCCAGATGATGCCGCCGCCAAGACCTGTCCCTAGCGTCAGGCATACAACCCGAGCCTGGCCTTTGGCCGCTCCGAATTTCACTTCCGCAAGTGCCGCGCAATTGGCATCATTTTCGACTTCCACCCGTTTGCCGACAGCCGCCTCCAATTGTTGTTTCACTTTTGTGCCGGTCCAGCCGGGCAATGCTTCCGTAGAAAAGATGATGCTGCCGGATGCAGGATCGACAAAACCATGCGTGCCGATTCCGATAGCTTCCACCTCAGGAAATTTCCCCAGTATCCGCCGAACGTTTTCCTCCAGATAAGGATAAAGCGGAAATTTCGTCGGAATTCTTTCATCATATAAAATGGTGCCGGCTGCATCAATGATGCCCAGGCGAATTTTTGTTCCCCCAATATCAACACCCAATACATTCGTCATCGAGTTCCCCCTCTTCTTACGTGAAGTACTCTTATCATAACTGATATTTTCTCAATTTCTAGCCCCTTTTATGGAATGCGACCGTTTCGTAAGGACGCAAAACCAATGTTTCCGAACTTTCGAGACTGTCGTAATTGTGGATCAGCCGTTCGCCTTCGGGCATCGGGAAGGCATGCTGCAGGCTTGAAAAATTGCAGTAGACCGTTAATTTTTCATCGCTGGTTTCACGTTTGTAGGCAAAAACATTTTCGTCTTCCCTGTGCAGCAATGTGAAATTGCCGTGTGTGATGATAGCCATCGTTTTGCGCATTTCGATTAATTTTTTATAGAATTGATAAATCGATTTTTCGTCGTCTTTATTCGTTGTATTGATGATGGAATAATTCGGGTTCACGGAAATCCACGGTGTTCCAGTCGTAAATCCGCCGTGTGCTTCTGCATTCCATTGCATCGGGGTCCGTGCATTGTCGCGGCCTTTCACATAAATCGATTCCATAATCTTTTCATGCGGAACTCCCTGACTGCGCTTTTCCTCATACATATTGCGGGTTTCGATATCCTGATATTCATCGATCCCTTCGAACTGGACGTTCGTCATGCCGATTTCTTCTCCCTGGTAGATATAAGGTGTCCCCTGCATGAAGTGGAGACAGGCCGCCAGCATTTTTGCTGATTCGAGGCGGTATTCGCCGTCGTTTCCGAAGCGCGAGACGATGCGCGGCTGATCGTGGTTGTTCCAGTAAAGACTGTTCCACCCTTTGTTGTAAAGGGCCTGCTGCCAGTGCTCCAGATTGAATTTCAGATCCGTCAGTCTGAGCGGCTTCAAATCCCATTTCTCTCCGCTTGCCTGGTCGAGCCCCATATGCTCGAACGTGAAGATCATATTGACTTCCCTGCGCTCTTCAGCTGTGTATTTGACTGCGTCCGAAACTGTCGCGCCCGGCATCTCGCCGACTGTGACAATATCATAGCCAGAGAGCACTTCCCTGTTCATTTCCTGCAGATAGTCATGGGCCTTCGGGCCGTTCATGAAATACTTGCTGCCGTCGCCATCCGGGCCATCCGGAAAATCGGGATCTTTAGAAATCAGATTGATGACATCCATCCGGAAACCGTCGACGCCTTTATCCAGCCACCAGCGCATCATGGCATAAACTGCTCTCCGCATGTCCGGATTTTCCCAATTCAAGTCCGGCTGTTTTTTTGAAAACAGATGAAGGAAATATTGCTCCCGGCTGGGATCGAATTCCCAGGCCGATCCGCTGAAGAATGACCGCCAGTTATTCGGTTCGTCACGCCATATGTAATATTCCGGTTTTTCTTTGAACCATTCGTGTTCATCGGAAGTGTGATTGACGACAAGATCCATCATCAATTTCATCCCCTTAGCATGCACTTGCTTCAATAATTCTTCAAAATCCCCCATTGTTCCAAACTCAGCCATGATCTTTTGATAATCCCGGATGTCATAGCCGTTATCGTCATTCGGCGAATCATAGATCGGCGACAGCCAGACAATGCCGATTCCAAGCTCCGCAAGGTGATCCAATTTTTGAATGATTCCTTTCAAATCTCCGATTCCGTCGCCGTCCGAGTCCATGAAACTTCTTGGATAAATCTGATAAACAGTCGACTTCTTCCACCAGTCCGCCATTCAACCACTCCTCTCGCTGTAAACAGGGAATATTCTAACATGAAGTCAGCACGATTGGGAATCTTGATACAGCAGCACAGCAGGAAGCACTTTTATTGTGTTAACTTAAATAAAAAAAATGGTTGACTCATTTTCTCCCGTTTATTATACTTCTAAGTAGATTAAATTATTGGAGGTTTACCATGACTACATATTCAAAAACAAGATCCGCCAACCATTCCAGAACATTGAAACTGGTGCACATTGCGATGTTTTCCGCGCTGATGGCAATTGGCGCCAACCTTACCTCATTCCTGGTTATCGGAGGGGTTCCGATTACTTTGCAAACTTTCTTCGCCATCCTTGCGGGCATTCTTCTTGGCAGCCGGCTCGGCGCCGCTTCAATGGTGGTTTACGCCTTTATCGGTTTGGCTGGAGTGCCAGTTTTCGCAAAATTCTCCGGCGGGATGGATACCATCATTTCCCCGACGTTCGGTTTTATCCTCTCTTTTATCATGGTTGCATATGTAACCGGCTTGATTGCTGAAAAATTCCCGACACGCAAAGGATTTGTCATCGCGGCACTTGCCGGCTTGTTCGTAAACTATGTTTTCGGCACCAACTGGATGTATGCCGCCTATAAATTGTGGTTTGCAGCACCGGAAGGTTTCAGCTATGCGATGGCTTGGGCATGGATGGTGCCCCCGTTTCCGAAAGATCTGATTCTGGCGGTGCTTGCCGGCGTCTTTGGATTCAGGCTGAAACCGATTATCAGCAAGTATATGTAATATGGCATGGAAAGTGCAAATACAGGTTTATGCAATAAAATTATAGAAGCCGGTGCGGGGAATCCCTGCACCGGCTTCTATTTTATCGTTTTGTTCTTACAGGTGCAGCTTCCCAGCGGGCTTGGAGCCAAGCTTCGAAATCTTCACCCTTATCTCCTTTATACGTATCATAAATATCACTGCGCATTTTTTGCAGTTTCATTTTGAAATCCTCGTAGCTGTGATCGGCAGGCAAACTTTTCTTGATGCGCACAAGCACTTTGTCCGTATCTTTGATCAGTTCATATTCATTGCGTTCCGGCATTTCGACGTTCTCGCCGAAATTGCGCAGCGCATTATAAGCCGCTTCCTGGACCTGATAAACCGGATCATTATTCATACGGTTCAACAGGATACTGATTGTCTGTTCCGTTTTCCAATTACCCAATTCCTCAACAGCTGCCAGACGTTCTTTCCAGTTGGCCATGCGGTTTGCAGCTTTTTTCAATTCCTCGTAATTCGGTGGCGTCTCTTCAGTGTAATTATGTTGTGTCAATTTCATTCTCCTTTTGTTCATTTTCCTTTGCGAAAAATGGAGTTATGCATTTCTTCTTCGAAATAACATCGCTCTATAGAGTGTACCATTTTATTCGTCTGCTATCACTCTATTCATTCCGTATCAAAAGTTTAAAATCAACGGAAAAGAGGAAATAAAAGATAAGCACGCTAAAAGTATCGGAGGAGAGAAAATATGGTTACAGCATATAAAGCTTTATTGACCAAAGAAGATTTCGCAACGCGCCAGGATCTGCCGGAATGGCTGCTGAAAGAATACGAGACATTCCACAATACGGTTACAGACAAAACTTTCCCCTGCTATTTCGGAATGAGCGGCGAACTGAAAGGCGAGTTGAGATACGCATACATAAGCCGCGAGGACTGGTCTTCCCTGCCTGTGGCGGTGGAAGAGTTCCTGTCTTTGTTCAATGATCCAAAACACAAGCGCCATGGCCTTTTTGTATTTGTGGAACCATTCGAAACGGAAGGCAGCCTGGAGCAATATCGCGATGAATTTTGGACGATACTGCAATACTTACATAATATGGACGATATGGAATGGCCGTCTGACAAGCCAAAAGATCCGGATCATTATTTATGGGATTTCGTTTTCAAAGGCGAACCGATTTTCATCTTCGGCAATGCCCCTGCCTATAAACGGCGGAAAACCCGGGACCTTGGAAATGCCATGGTCCTCGGCTTCCAACCACGCCGTATTTTTGAAGGCCTGACCGGAACTGAAAAAGGGGGCATCATGTCGCGGGAAAAAGTCCGCCAGCGTGTCGAAAAATGGGACCAGCTTCCGACGCATCCGGATATCAGCCATTTCGGCGACCCCGAACACAACGAATGGAAGCAATTCTTCATCGGTGACGACAGTGAACCGCTCGAGGGCAAATGCCCATTCTCGCACAAGGCTGCGGAATAACTGGACGTGTTTTTTAAAATTCAGCCAATAAAATGGGTAAAGCAAAAGGCTGTCGTGAAACCATCAACTTCTATAATCTTCTATAATCATTACGTTCTAGACGGATGCTTTCCGCGGGGAGCGGCCTAAGCCTCCTCAGTCCGCTTCGAAAACCGATGCTCCTGCAGCGCTCTGCGCTTCGTCGCAAAGGTTCGACCGAATGGTGTTCGGTCAAACCTTCCCTGCGGGGTCTCAGGACTCGCTCTGGTTCCCGCAGGAAAGACATTGGCCGAAGCTTGCGAGGACAAGTCTTTGCGACGAAGCAGCGCAGCGATGCAGGAGCACCACTTTGCCTTTCACCGTCTGTCACTTCACTCTGATTCAGTTGGGGAATATAGGACCTACTTCTATATTTTAAAAAAGCGGAAATGAATATCCTATATTGAAAGTGATTGGTGATATGGAGCAAAACAGCGCAGACGCCCAGGGGAGCAGGCATATGCCGACGAAGTGCTGAGATCCACTCGGGCGAAGTGCAACGAGACCGAGTTAGCTCAGCGCGAGCCAAGAGTTGGCCGTAGCCTGCAAGGCCGGCTCTTTGCGACGAAGCTAGCGCAGCGATGCAGGAGCACGGGTTTTGGCAAGCGAAGCTGTTTTGCGGAATATCGATTGCATACTTTTCTTTCTCAACAAACTGGCAAAAGGCTCCGCGCATGCGGAGCCTTTTGCTTTGGTCGGGACTATTATAAAAATCTTAACTAATGAGATTTCAGCTTACAAAGCAGCAATTGCGTTGATAAACCGTTCGACTTCTTCTTCCGTATTGTATGGCGCCAGTCCGGCGCGCACCCAGCCGCCGGTCCTATTGACATCCAGCACGTCACCCAAGGTGGAAGCATAGAAATGGCCCGCCGCTGTAAAAATGCTGTGTTCTTCCGCCAGGATCACGCAGACTTCCGAAGGGGCATAACCTGCCACCTGGAATGCGATCGTCGGTGTCTTCGGCACATCATCCGCTGCCTGCCACAGCGTGACTTTGTCAATCTGGCTCAGGCCTTCACGCAGACGCCCCGCGAGACCATTTTCGTATTTTTCAATTTCCAGATAACCGGAAAGTATCTTTTCACGCCGCGTCTCCCCTTCACCGAATGAAGCGAAAAATTCGATGGCCGGCCGGATGCCGGCGATGCCTTCATGATTTTGGGTACCGGTTTCCAGCTTATCCGGATAATAGGAGGGCGAAGTCGTCAATTTATACGGCACCAGATCCTTAAACACATTTTCCCGGATTGCGGCGATTCCAATATGCGGTCCGAAAAATTTATAAACAGAGCACAAAAGAATATCAATATCCTGCTGATCACGATCAATCGGCATATGAGGTACTGCATGCACGGCATCTGCCGCAACGAGGGCGCCGACCTCTCTTGCCCGTTTGACAGCAGGTTCGAGGTCTACGATCGTGCCGATTGCATTTGAAGCCATACCAAGCGCCACGAGTTTTGTTTTTTCATTGATAATGGCATTAACATTCTGCATGTCCAGAGTCAGCTTTTCTTTATCAACAGGTATCCAGCGTACAGTCAAACCCCGGTCTTCTGCCATCATCAACCACGGATCGACGTTTGCACGGTGATCCATTTCGGTTACGACAATTTCATCTCCTGCATTGAACTGTTTGCCAAGTGCATTGGCAATTCCGATTGTCAGTGTTGTCATATTTGCGCCAAACGCCACTTCGTTTGCCTGCACATTCAGAAAGTCGGCAACCGCCTCACGAGCTTCTGTAATCACTTGTTCTGTTTCCCAGCTTGATGGAAATGTCCCATGGAGATTGGCTCCCCCTCGCTGCATATAACCCGAGATGGCAGTAATGGACTGCAGCAAGACCTGAGATCCTCCAGGGCCGTCAAAATAAGCAGCAGGCCTTTCTTTGTAAACGCGTTCAAGCGCCGGAAATTGCGTCCGGACTTTATCGATTGGAAAAATGGTTTCTGTCGATTTCACGATGAACATCTCCCTTATGATGGAATGAACCAAAAAAATGTCAGAATCCGGCTCTGACTCCAGTTTATCAAAGTTCTTTGCTTTTATCTGATTCTGTAAAACAAAAAAGCACTAAAGCTCAGGCAAATTATTTGCCAACTAAGATTTTTTGCCTTATCCTTCTTTATTGATGTCATATCGCATTTTAAGGAGGCCACTATGGACCAGTTGGACAATTGGGTTGAAGCCTTTATCGAAAATGCCGGATGGATGGCTCCTGTTTTCTTTCTGATTCTACATTTGATCAGACCCTTCGTGTTCTTGCCAGTCATTGCTGTGTGCATACTCGGAGGGGTAGCGTTCGGTTTTGTTCAAGGAGCTGTATTGTCATATATTGGTCTTATCCTTATGAGTGCAGTAACTTATTTCCTGTTGAACCATTTGCCGGCATTCCATAACAAAATGACCCATCTGAAGGAAAAAATTTTTGGCCACCGAACACTTAGCGTCGGCCAGGTAATGATTTTACGCATCATGCCGTTTGTACATTTTCAACTCCTGTGTTTTTATCTGATGGATATGACAAAAACCTTCAAGGAATATATGTATTACTCAGCAGTTGGATTTACATTACCAGCAATCGTTTATACCGCTTTCGGGCAATCAATCAGTGAATTCCCATGGTATATGACGCTCGCTTTCCTGTTTGTGCTGATTGCCCTATTCGCAGCCATCGATCACTACAACAAAATTTATCCTTCCCATCACTGAAAAATATACCCGTGCATTCGCAACGGGTTTTTTAGTATCCAGGAATTCGGGTATAGTGTAAAATCACAAAGTTTAAAGAGGAGAATAGATATGCCGTTTTTTCACAACAAGGAAACACAATTATATTACGAAGAATTCGGTGAGGGCCGCCCCCTTCTTTTGCTGCATGGGTTAACCAGCAATCATCAGATGTTTTACAGGGAAATTGGTTATTTGAAAGATAAGTTCCGAATTATTGCCCTGGATTCACGCGGACATGGAAAGTCCGATCGGCCGGACGAGTTCACCATGGATGACCATGTGGCGGACGCCATTGCCCTTCTCGATCATCTTGGTCTGAACTCCGTGAATATACTGGGCGTATCAATGGGAAGTTATATTGCCCAGGGCATTGCCATTAAACAGCCGCAACGTGTGGAGAAGCTGATACTTGCAGCAACCAAGTCCTGCGGAGAAAAATCATCAATGGCGGAAATGTTTGACCGCTACAAAGATGAGCTGGAAGGGATGAGCATTGCGGAAAAGTTGGCCATGTCTTCCGAGCTTATCTTCCACAATCAGGAAGCCGTCAATGTGTGGCAGAAAACCATTGCCAAAAACAGCCGAATGCTGAATGGCGACGAGCAATCTGCCGCTTCTGCGGCTTTAAGGGATTTTGATTTCCGTGATGAGCTCAAAAAGATTACGGCAGAAACCCTCGTCATCAGCGGAAAGCATGACGGCCTGAACCCTCCGGAGAAAGGCCGGGAAACTGCCGTTGGAATCCCGAATGCCGATTATATGGAATTCCAGGATTCCGGTCATGCACCGAACGTGGAACAGGATCGGCTGTTTCTCGGTGTGGTTGAAAAGTTTCTGGGGTAATTGTCAATAATACAGGGATCAGTGGAACATGCACTGATCCTTTTTTGAGAATTTTTTGTTTTCCAGAATCATTTACTTGTGAGTTTATCGCTATTTTTATATAATTAATAAAAGAGATAAATTTTTATCATTTGGGGGATTAAAAAAAGTAAGATGACAAACAGCAAAAAAAGAAACATGATTAAAGGCTGGATATACTCGATAATGGATTTAACAGGTAACAAGCTGGAGTTGACAGAACACAGCAAGGGCATCAATATGAGTTATAATTTCATCCACAATCATGTGGGAGTAGACTTGGCACGTGTTCAACAGGCAAAGGATGAGCTTCCGATATCAGTTCCCTTAAAAATTTATATTGAAGTAATGACTTTGCACGAACTTGGTCATGCGGCCGACCGCGAAGCATTGCTCGCGTCACTGCCTTGGACACTTGAAGTCTACAACACCAAAAAAGCTGCACCTAGAGACAGCCTGTATACTGATCCCGATTTTTTGAAAGTCGTTTTGGACGAACAATTGATGAATATAGAATTTGAAATTACTGCGTGGAACCATGCTGAAAAAATGAACAGCCATCACCAAATAGCAGATGATGAAACTTTCATGTCCATTCGCAAGCACAGTTTGGCCAGCTATGAAAACCCGTATCAACAAAATTTGCACTTGTATGAAAGAATGCTTGCAGATTCGGTTGAAATGACTGCATACAATAGTAAAGAACCCGATGTGAAAAATCTCACATCGGGTTCTTTTTTTATTGGGCTGTATAGCCACCATCAAGGACGACAGCCTGTCCGGTGACGCCGGAAGCTTTGTCGCTGGCCAGGAACATCGTATAATCCGAAATTTCCCGGACAGACAGCAAACGCTTTTGCGGAACCAGCGGATAAATCACTTCTTCAAGCACTTTTTCCAGGGTGACGTTTCGCGTTTCCGCCAAATCGCCCAGCTGGTTTCGGACAAGCGGCGTGTCCACATAGCCCGGGCACATCGCATTGACGGTTATGCCGTGTTCCGCACCTTCCAAAGCAGCCACTTTCGTCAAGCCGATGACGCCGTGCTTGGCGCTGTTGTATGCCGCTTTTCCGGCAAAACCGACCAATCCGTTGATGGAGGCCATGTTGATAATGCGGCCGTAGCCCTGTTTTTTCATGACCGGAAACGCATGCTTTGTCGCAATGAACGGTGCGACGAGCATAATTTTGATCAATAATTCGTATTTTTCCGTAGGGAAATCTTCAATGGGAGAAATATATTGCATTCCGGCATTGTTTATCAGAATATCCAATGTACCGAATGCCTCCACCGTTTGGGCAATGGCCTGAATGATTTCTTCCTCATTGGTGACATCGCATTTGATGCCGATGCATTCATGTCCCTCTTCCACCAACGCATCTGCGGCGCTTTTCACCGCGTCTTCATTGATATCCGTCAGGACGATCTTCGCCCCTGACTCCGCGAAATCACGACTGATTTCATAGCCGATTCCGCTGGCAGCTCCTGTGATGAATACAACTTTATCTCTTACCATAACGCTTGCCTCCATCCTTAGAAAATCTTTCATTTATCGTTTAGATTAAAGTCCCAGACCCAGTGAGAACAGGATAATCGCCAACGCCAGACCGAGCAATGGAACGATTACTGTTACAGCGCCCACTGGACCGTAGGCATCCTTATGCGACTCACCGCAGATACCGCGGATTGTTGTAACGACATAACCGTTATGCGGCAGTGAATCGAGCGCTCCGGAAGAAATTGCAACAGTACGGTGCAATGCTTCGGTATTGACGCCCATATCGATATAGTGCGGTGCCAATAACGGCAGGGCAATAACCTGGCCGCCTGAAGCAGAGCCGGTCAATCCTGCGATAACACTGACAGCAAGTGCGCCGCCGATCAGCGGGCTGCCGGGAATGTTCGTCATGGCATTTACAGCGACTTCGAAAGCTGGAACCGCTTTTGCCACGCCGCCGAATCCGACAACTGCCGCCGTGTTACCGATGGCGATCAAAGCGCCGATGGTTCCATCAGAAATTGCTTTGCTGATGTTTGTGAAATATTTCCGGTTGATTGCGTATGTAGCGATAATCCCGCCAAGAAGGGCAAGAATCAACGCCGATGTCATCAACACGTCGTGCAGGGTAAACGAAATAATCAGCACAACCAATAATGGAATAAGACCCATCAACGGGTTTGGCAAATCGCGGTCTTTAATGACCGGATCCGTCTTGCGTGCTTCAAAGCGCTCCCCTTTGCTGACTGCCTTGCCGATCATCCGCTTCAGCCACCAATAACCGAAAATCATCATGAACACGGCAACCAAAATGCTGACTTCCCAGCCGGCGTATGGCGTAGTGCCTAAATATTCGATTGGAATCCAGTTCTGGATTTCAGGTGAACCGGCAGAGGTCATCGTGAAAGTCACCGATCCGAATGCAAGTGCCGCTGGAATGAAACGGCGTGGAAGATCCGCCTGTTTGAAGAGGCTCAATGCCATTGGATAAACCGAGAAAGCTACAACGAACAAACTCACTCCACCATATGTAAGAACCGCACAGGCAATGACGATTGCAAGAACCGCTTTTTTCAGTCCGAACTTTCCTACCAGCCAGCGGGATACACTGTCAGCCGCTCCGCTGTCCTCCATTACTTTACCGAAAATTGCCCCAAGCAGGAACATCGGGAACCAGGAAGTGATAAAACCGGAAAAACTCGTCATATAATTAGTTAAAAAATTCGATTCCCCTTCTCCCACCAATTGCGGGAATAGCGGCATTCCACTGAAAAGGCCGACAACAAGCGCACATAATGGGCCTGCCACTAAAAGGTTCCAGCCCCTCATCGTCAATACGATGAGTAAGATAAGTCCCCCGATCAATCCGATCATACTTAACATTTTATTTCCCCCCTTGCATAATAATTGATCCATCGAATCCACAATACCTGAGGTTTTCCATTTTTTTGCAAGCGCTTACTTCACCTGCCGGAAAAAATTGAATTTTGTTACAACATTGTGTCTGAATACTTTTTTTAGTGTACATCGACTATATCGATAGGTAAAATGAATAAAAACTATACTATCTATAACTATTCGTTATAAATAAAAGGAGCATCCAATGGATATCCGCCAATTAACCTGCTTTGTAGAGGTGGCTAAACATAAAAGTTTTACCAAAGCGTCGCAGACGATGCACGTCACCCAACCAAGCCTCAGCAAAATGGTCAAAAACCTTGAACAGGACCTGGACGTTGTTTTATTCGATCGTTCAGCCCGAAAAATCCGTCTTACGGATGCTGGAGAAATCGTTTATATCCAAGCCCAGAAAATCATTTACAGCCTGGACGATCTTTCTTCCTCCCTTTACGATGTGATGAATTTGAACAAAGGCAAAATAAAAATCGGACTCCCACCGGTTATCAGTACACTGTTCTTCCCTACCATCATTGCTGAATTCCAAAAGAAATTTCCCGATGTGTCGATTATGCTGGCAGAAGACGGCGCGAAAACTGTGGAAAAAAAAGTGGACGAAGGAGAAGTGGACCTCGGCTTCGTCATGCTGCCGGTCGATGAAGAAAAATTCGAAGTGATGCCTTTCGTCCATCAGGAAATAAAGTTGCTTGTCCACGAATCCCACCCTTTGTCCCAACTCGAGACGGTCGACCTCATCGAGTTCAAGGACGATCCTTTCCTCATGTTGAGCAAAGAGTTTACGCTGAACGGGCGAACCGTCGATTTTTGCATCTCGGAAGGCTTTACACCCAAAGTCGCTTACGAAAGCTCCCAATGGGATTTCATCGTCGGCATGGTTGAGAAAAATCTCGGCGTAACACTTATGCCCGAACTGATATGCGAACGGGTCAAGGATGGTCCGTTTAAAGTCATCTCCCTGACCCATACCTTCCCGTGGAGGCTCGGCATCATTTCGGCGAAAAATCGATACATGCCTTACGCCTCTAGGGCGTTCATTTCACTTGTCCAGGACTTGCCGAAGGTGTGAGTAAGATAAGGTTTTTTCTATATAAATAGAAATAAACAGCTGCAGCAGTTGATTTTCCGCATAACCCTTGCCTTTGTGAGAAGCGGCGTGTTCCTTGTGATTCATTAGTTCAACTTCCATAGCCATCAAAATGCACTTATCTTTCAAATAATGGATCGAAGACAACAAAGAGAGGCTTTTCGCCGTTAAAGCGAAAAGCCTCTCTTCCTCTTTCATTATCATCTGTTAAGCTTTCATCTTCTCATCCAGCAGCCTGAAAGCCAGATCGACTTTCTCCTGCGGGACGTTCGGGTACGCATCACCCAGGCTGACTTCAAAATAGCAATTGGCCGAATCAATGGCCCGGACATAACCTGATAGCCCGACTTCGGAATCCTGCTGCACTTCTGCCAGTATTTCCGCAGTTTCCTCTTTCGGTTTATTGATATGTACATGGAACATATTGGATACAGGCACTGCGGGCAGCGTCGTGATCCCTTTGCAGGAATTGTATTGTGCTGCAAGTCCTTTTGCCGATTCGAAATAATTCGCCATTCTGTCTTTGCGCAGCTCGAAATAATAATCCGCACTGAAAATATAGGGATAAAGAGAAATCAAATCGCCGCCGTGGCGTTTTTTCCAGACCTTCGAGCTCTTGATAAAGCCTGCATCTCCTGCCAGAATGGCTCCGGCAATTCCTCCGATTCCTTTGTACATCGACAGATAGACACTGTCGAACAGGCGGCATACTTCCTCGATGGATTTTCCGTAGAACGGCAGTGCCTCTAAAATCCTTGCCCCATCGAGATGGAGACGGATATCGTTTTCACGGCAATAACCCGAGATTGCCTGCAGTGTTTCAAAATCCGGCAACTGCCCCCCTATTTCCCGTTGCGGCAATTCGAGCAGAACACAGGACACATCGGGATCCATTGCTTTGACATCATCCAGCTGAATCACACTGTCTTTATCCGTCAACAGCACTGTTTTGATGCCATGTAATTTCTTGAGTCCGTCTTCTTCGTGTATCTCCAAATGGGATAAAGGATGGTACGCGACTTTGGCGGAGGCTTTTTCATCACACCAGATGCGCAGCGCGATTTGTTGAGCCATCGTCCCGCTCGGAAAAAACACTGCTTTTTCCTTCCCGAGGAATCCGGCCATTTTTTCTTCGAAATCGTTGATGGCAGAACCGGTTCCGTAGATATCCGCTTGTGTTTCTTCATCTATGTCCTGAAATGCCTGCTTTAATACTTTCACATTTCTCGGTGCGTGCCCCGAAAGCTGGTAACTTGTTTCATCATATGCCTTTTTCAACGCTTCCATCTTATTCACCATACCATCCACCTTTGTCTGAAAAGTCTTTTTTCTTTCCAACTATACCACTTATCCGAAAAAGAAAGCCAACACACTGCAGCTGAAACTGCAGTGCGTTGGCTTTTAGCGCTTCAATGTATTCCAAGCGGGGATTATAATTTCCTGGATCAGCTCACTTTTTGTTCATGGCCACCAGGTCGTGCTGATCCCCCGCTTTCGGCCGGCAGAAATAATAGCCCTGGCCTTCATCGCACAGTTCATCTGTCAGATAAGAAAGCTGTACAGAGTCTTCGATCCCTTCAGCAACCACTTCCATTCCAAGTTTATGGGCCAATGTGATGATCGTTGAAGTAATGGCTTTTCCATTCAGTTCGTTGTTGATGTCCTGCACAAAGCTGCGGTCAATTTTCACGCGGTCAAAGGAAAATTGACGCAAATAATTCAGTGATGTGAAGCCGGTTCCAAAATCATCAATCGACATCGAAATGCCGAGAGCCTTTAATTTACCCAAACTTTCTTTCAGCGTTTCCGTATCTTCAAGAAGGATGCTCTCCGTGACTTCCAGCTCCAGCCATCCGGCTTCAAGACCCGTTTCTTCGAGGATGCTTTTCACCAATTGCACAAAATTCGGATGCTGCAACTGGATTGTCGAGATGTTCACACAGATGCGAAACGGCGCATAACCCCTGTTCTGCCAGATCTTATTCTGCGCGCACGCTGTATAAAGCACCCATTTGCCGATCGCAACAATCTGCCCGCTTTCTTCCGACACCGGGATGAAACAATCAGGCGGAACCATGCCGAGTTCCGGGTGATTCCATCTGATCAACGCTTCCATCGCACTCAGTTCACCTGTCCTCAAATCTATGATCGGTTGATAGTGCATGAGGAATTCATCGTTGCGCACGGCCGCTTTCAATTCCCTTTCGATCGTCAATTTATCGACAGTTTCTTTGTTCAGCTCATATGAATAAAGAGAGTAACTGTTTTTGCAGTATTTTTTTGTGTAAAGCATGGCGGACTCTGCCTGTTTTATCAAATCTTCATGGGTTCTTTCTGAACATGCGATGCCAATGCTCACCGTCAACGATAGTTGATGGCCCAGCACTTCAACCGGTTCCGACAATACCTGGTTCAGTTTTTTTGCCCAGTCGACAGCCCTTTCCTTGCTGACGTCGGGCAACAGTACCGCAAACTCATCGCCGGCAAATCTGCCGACAGTCGCTGAGTCATCGACACACTCCACCATCCGGCGGGATACCTGTTTCAAATAGACATCCCCATACTCATAGCCGAGAGAATCATTAATGTATTTAAAGCGATCCAGGTTTAAAAACAGGACAGCATACTCAGTACCCTTATCCTTTAGAATTTTATACGCCTGCTGCAGACGGTCATCAAATAATTTGCGGTTGGGAAGCTTCGTCAAGTGGTCGAAAAAAGCCAGCTCTTCAAGCAATTTCTTATGTTCGTTCCGGCTGGTAATATCTTTAGCGATTCCATACGCTCCAGTTATTTTCCCCTGCTGGGTCATAGGAAAGTTTGTCACTTCAAGCTGGATCAGCCTTTCATCTTTGCCGTAGAGATCCACTTCGTAACGATTCGTACTGCCTTTCAAGGATTCAGAAAAATAATGGAGTGCCTTATCCAGATGTTCCGGTACAATCATTGGAGCAAATGACATTTCCATCAATTCATCATAGGTATAGCCTGACAACGCAAGCGCACCCGGGTTGACATTCATAAAGTTCCCTTCCCTATCCAAGGAGAAGATGGCATCCGGATTTTCAAAGAAGAGGGAATTATAGCGTTCTTCACTTTCCTTCAAACGGCTTTGTGCCATAACTTCTTCTGTTACATCTGTTACGCTTCCGATAAAAGCAGGCTTGTCATCCCATTCAGACAGGTTGGAGTGGATTTCTGCGTGTAGAAAATCTCCATCACTTTTGATAAGCCTGACCCGGTAACGCATCTGTTCCGAAGTAAATTGCGCTTTTCCGGAAATTCGGGACCGCACTATCGAAAGGTCCTCCGGGTGAATTGTGTTTTCCAACACAATATCACCTGATAAAAACTCCTCTTCAGTATAGCCAAGGAGAACACACAAACTTTCGTTCACATAGACAAATTTTCCTTCTGACATAACATACATGCTCACGGGCACCTTTTGGACGATCAACTCGAACACAGATTTATTTGAAATCGTTTCTTTGTTTCTATTGGATACAGCAGTGTCCTGTATATTTTCTATTGATGGACGATTTCTGTTGTTCATTAGTTTTTGTCCTCCCACAGGTGATGAAATAGCGGCGAAATATGTCGAAAACCGCAAAAATATACCTAATGCATTTAATAATACCAAATTTTACAACAGGAACATAGTCTATAGTAAAAAAGTTTCTATAATTATAAATATTATACAATTTAAATTTAATTTATAAATTTATTCCAATTAATCTTATTTTCTTTTTATCCAGACAAATAAAAAAAACGTTTTCCATTTCCGGAAAACGCTTTTTATTATTCTTCAACCAACTCTGTGTAGACAATGAGCCGTTCTTCCCTTGTTCCCCGCTCCTGATCGTAATCGCCCGAACAAGTGATCAGCACCAATTCCGGCGAAGAGCGGTAACCGAATACCGACTGAACATCGGCGAGCTCCAATTCAACAGATTCCATTGCATAGACTCTGAAAACCAATTTCTCGCCATTGCCTTCAACAATTATTTCGTCTCCGGCTTCCAATTCCGTAAGATCCCAGAAGATTGCTGGGCCATTGATGCCATCAACATGCCCTGCAATCACTGCCCGTCCATTCTCACCAGGCTTGTAACCAGGTTCAAACCAACTGACATCCTCGATCGTATCCGGAACATCCATCTCTCCATTTTCTGTTGTGCCAAGATGGAGTGCATCCGCCTCAACGCCGATGGCAGGAATAAGAATCTTTTCAGGTTCTATTCCTTCCCGCTTCAATGCGTTGATCGGGTTTTCTGCTGGAGCCTTCGCTGTCACAGCAGGTGCGGCATACGTCCTTTCAGTGGCAAAGCCTGCATCTTTGGAACGAACACCCACTTCGTCCGTCGTTTCCTGACAGCCGGCGAGCAAAACAACCAAACCGATCATGAAGATGCGAACATCAGTTTTGAAACCGTTTTCTGAACACTAGTCCTCCAGCAATAACTGCAGCCATTGCACCAATCACCAGCATCCAGTTGGCCTGGTTTTGTTCAGGGGCACCCAAACCGGTTGTCGGCATTTCATCCGGGGAAGCAGCTGCTTCGTAATCAACCAAAGCGATCACTTCCAAAGCATCGGCTGAGTTTACTGCGAAAACACTGTAGACGGTATTTGCTTCCAGTTCAGTACCTTCCAATGGCAGGACTTGTGTGCCATCCGGCAGGCGGATTTCCAAATCGTAAGTGCCAGGATCCACTTCTATATAGTCAGTAATTCCTGGGAACTCTGCACCACTGAACAATGCATCTCCACCAATCAAACCAACATCAACTGTAGGTGCATCAGGAGACAGGTGGCCGACGCGGATTTTCGCTTGGCCTTCAGTAACTTCCATTGAATCTTCTGCTACAACAAATTCCAGCGCATCAACTGTGTTGGCCGCTACTGCAGTATAGGCTTGTCCTGCTTCAACGGTCAGATCTGCCTGAAGAACCGCTTCACCTTCTGCATATTCAGTTCCTGCTGCAAAAACTTCTACATTATGTGTGCCTGCCGGAACATCCAGATAACCTGAATCCGCTTTGAACGGTACTTCTTCCAGCGTAAGTTCGCCATTTACATATACATCTACTGCCGGTGCATCAGGAGAAGCATGAACCACTCTCAGTTTTGCTGTATGACTATCCGCCATGACCCCTGCTGCGAACAATGAAAATACCAAGGCTAATGCGACTGACATTGAAACAAAAATTTTCTTCAACTCTACCACTCCTTTTCATTGTATAATTTTTGTATAATATATATATAATTTACTTATAACCCAAATGAAATTAAATTGCAATAATAAACTTTGTTTTCTGAATTTTTTAATAATTATCTATTATCATGGTAATTCTTTGCCAGTAAAAAGGCAAGCAAAAACCCGAAACAATTTACATTGTTCCGGGCATCCATTTTTATTTCATTCCGTTTGTCAATATAAGCTAGACAAGTCCATTCCATTCAGGTGACTCAAAAATGCCTCCAGGGGTGTGCGGTAGTCCAGCGACTTCCTTGGAATGTTATTCCGCTTGTCAGCTACCGTGGAAATG
>NZ_VIFV01000031.1 GCF_007004625.1 Planococcus salinarum
TTTCCACGGTAGCTGACAAGCGGAATAACATTCCAAGGAAGTCGCTGGACTACCGCACACCCCTGGAGGCATTTTTGAGTCACCTGAATGGAATGGACTTGTCTAGCTTATATTGACAAACGGAAAATAATTAAAATAGCACTAAACCTATGCACATTAACATTGGAAGCGGATTCATAAAATGAGAGTATTCTAAAAAGACTAAAGATTATAAAAAAGGGTTTGACTCCCGTGAAGATAGGCGATATGATAGCAACAATTTACTTTTCAAGATTAAAAGTCGCTGAAAAATAAAACAAAACTCCACAGAAAGAAGTGATCATCATGAGCCAACAAGTAATTTATATGAATGATGAATTTGTTAATAAAGAAGATGCAAAGGTTTCCGTTTATGATCACGGATTTTTATATGGCGACGGAATATTTGAAGGAATCCGTTCATACAACGGAAACGTATTTCGCTTGGAAGAACACTTGGAACGGCTTTACGATTCTGCAAAATCTATCATGCTGCAAATTCCCTATACTTCTGAAGAGTTGACGAATCTGGTGGTTGAAACCCTTCAAAAAAATCATTTAAAAGATGCTTACATCAGGCTCGTTGTTTCAAGAGGAGTCGGGAACTTAGGTTTAGATCCTTTGAGTTGTGCCAAGCCAAATGTCATCATTATTGCAGAATCTTTAACTTTATTTCCGAAAGCACTGTATGAGACAGGAATTGAAATTGTTTCAGTAGCTACCCGCAGAAGCCGTTCAGACGTTTTAAGTCCGAAAGTAAAATCATTGAATTACCTAAACAATATTTTGGTGAAAATAGAGGCGAATCTCGCCGGTGTTCCTGAAGCACTTATGCTTAATGATCAAGGTTATGTTGCAGAGGGCTCAGCAGATAATATTTTCATCGTTAAGAAAAATAAATTACTAACTCCACCAGGCTATGTCGGTGCTTTGGAAGGCATAACACGAAATGCGATTATGGAAGTAGCGGCACAGAAAGGCTATGACATACAAGAAGGAGTATTTACAAGACACGATGTGTATGTAGCTGATGAAGTCTTTTTAACTGGAACGGCGGCAGAAGTGATAGCGGTGGTTAAAGTTGATGGCAGAGTCATTGGGGAAGGAAAGCCTGGTCCGGTAACAAATGATTTACTTGTTTCGTTCAGGCAGTTTGTTGAAGAAGATGGAGTGAAAGTTTATAGCGAACAGTTAAATGTTGTGTAGTCCAAAAGAATAGTTAAATCAATGACGAGGTCAACGTAAATGGAATTTGTATTTTCAGAGAGCCGGTAGTGCTGGAAGCCGGTAATACAACCATTTGCATCTCCCCTCTGAGTGGATTGCTGAAAAGCTGCGGCTGTTTAGGTAGTCCCGGTGACTTGTAAGTTAGAAGGCATCGTTAACAACGGATAAGCATTGCTTGTCCATGAGGCTGCGGTTATGCAGTGAAATAGGGTGGTACCATGAAGCTTTTTCATCCCTATGCGAAGAACGTGTTTCTTTGTGTAGGGCTGGAAAAGCTTTTTTGTTTTATTCCAACAGAGACTGAGAAAAGGAGGCGGAAGGATTGGGAGTAAACTTACAGGTTAGAGAAGAAGTTAAACAGCAGCTAACAGCCAGTGGTGCAGACGTACTGATTCAATCTTTGAAAAGCCAAGGTGTAGAAATCATTTTTGGATATCCAGGAGGCGCGGTGCTGCCAATTTACGATGCCTTGCACAAAAATCCAATACGCCATATATTGGCCAGACATGAGCAAGGTGCTATCCATGCAGCAGAAGGATATGCAAGAGTGTCCGGTAAACCCGGGGTTGTGCTGGCTACTTCCGGTCCTGGTGCGACAAACTTAGTGACGGGAATAGCAGATGCCATGCTGGATTCCTTGCCGCTGGTCATCTTTACAGGGCAGGTGGCAACTTCGGTAATCGGAACTGATGCTTTCCAGGAAGCGGATATCATCGGCATCACACAACCGATTACGAAACATAATTACCAAGTGAAAAAAGTGGCAGATTTGCCAAGAATCATAAAAGAGGCATTCTATATTGCCTCTACAGGACGGCCGGGACCGGTGCTGGTCGACATACCGAAAAACATTGCAAGTGAATTATTCTCATCCAATAAAAAAGAAGAGGCAGTTCATTTGCCGGGTTATCAGCCAACAACCAAGCCAAACTTCCTGCAGATTCAAAAAGCTGCCCAACTGTTATCACAGGCGAAAAAGCCATTGATCTTAGCGGGAGCCGGAATACTTGCTGCTAAAGGTACAGATGAGCTGAAAGCTTTTTCGGAACAGCACCAAATTCCAATCACCAATACACTGTTGGGATTAGGCAGCATTGCTGGCGAGTACGAACTGTTCCTTGGAATGGCCGGGATGCACGGGACCTATACAGCAAATACCGCAATTTGTAATTGTGACGTGCTCCTGAATATCGGTGCCCGCTTTGATGACCGATTGACTGGGAATCTCGCTCACTTTGCACCAAATGCACAAGTGATTCATATCGACATCGATCCAGCAGAAATCGGCAAAAACGTTCCGACGGCAATTCCGATTGTAGCAGACGCCAAAGAAGCGTTGCTTCAATTGCTGAATCAATCGTTTGAAAGTCCTGATACCACTGATTGGTTAGCGAAGCTGTCCGCAGATAAGATGGAATATCCACTTCAGTATCATGTAAAAGGCCGCGAAGGCATTCTTCCACAACAAGCGGTTGAGTTGATTCACCGCTTGACTGAGGGCAATGCAGTTATAACAACCGATGTTGGTCAGCACCAGATGTGGGCGGCTCAATATTACCGCTTCAACAACCCGCATAACTGGGTGACATCAGGGGGGCTGGGAACAATGGGCTTTGGGTTCCCTGCAGCTATTGGTGCGCAATTGGCGAAACCCGAAGAGCTGGTCATCTCCATTGTGGGAGATGCTGGTTTTCAAATGACCTTACAGGAGTTGTCTTTGCTCCAGGAGCTGCGGCTTCCGGTAAAGGTGGTCATCTTAAACAATCAGAGTTTAGGGATGGTAAGGCAGTGGCAAGAGACATTCTACGAAGGGCGTTATTCGCAGTCGTTGATTCCTGTTCAACCTGATTTTGTGAAGTTGGCTGGAGCTTATGACATCAAAGGCTATAAAGTGGAAACGATGGAAGAGGCAGAAGCGGTTTTCGCAGCAGCATTTAATTCAGACGAGCCAGTGTTGATCGATTGCCGGGTGCTGCAGCTGGAATCTGTTTATCCAATGGTTGCACCCGGCAAGGGCTTGAATGAAATGATCGGAGTGAAAGGCGAATGAAGCGAGTCATTACAACAACGGTGATCAACCAAAGCGGAGTGCTGAATCGCGTGACAGGATTGCTGATGAAACGACAGTTCAACATCGAAAGCATTTCGGTTGGACACACTGAGCAGCCCGGCATTTCGAAAATGACTTTTATGGTCAATGTAGAAGATAAAGGTAAGTTGGAACAATTGTTGAAGCAACTGCAAAAACAAATTGATGTAATCAAAGTAAATGATATTACCGATAAGGCGATGGTGATGAGGGAGCTGGCACTGGTTAAAGTAGTTGTGTCTCCAGCAGTCAGAAACGAAATTTTCAGCATGGTTGAACCGTTTCGGGCGACAGTCGTCGATATGAGCAAAAATGTAATAACATTCCAAGTGACAGGTGACCCGGAAAAAATTGAAGCGTTTATTGACCTGATGAGGCCTTATGGTGTGAAAGAGCTGACCCGAACCGGGGTATCCGCTTTTGTCAGAGAAACACAAAAAGCGCAAACACCGCAATTGAACATCCTATAAAAAACCAAACCCGAGGAGGAAATTAAAAATGGCAAAAATGTATTATAACCAAGACGTAAACGAACAGGTACTTAAAGGAAAGACAATCGCGGTGATCGGCTATGGTTCTCAGGGCCATGCACATGCACAAAACTTAAAGGAATCAGGCTTTAATGTAATTGTTGGAGTACGTCCAGGCAAATCATTCGATCAAGCTAAAAATGACGGCATGAAAGTGGCTACTGTAAAAGAAGCGGCAGATGCGGCAGACGTAATCATGATCTTGGTGCCGGATGAAAAACAGACGCAAATCTACAACGCAGAAATTAAACCTTCATTAACAGCCGGTAAATCACTTGTTTTCGCACACGGCTTTAATGTTCACTTTAACCAAATTGTTGCACCAGAAGATGTGGATGTGTTCCTGGTGGCTCCAAAAGGGCCGGGACATCTTGTACGCCGTACCTATGAGGCCGGTGCTGGAGTTCCCGGATTGATCGCCATCCACCAGAATGTTTCGGGGCAAGCCAAGGAAGTTGCGCTTGCTTATGCGAAAGGAATCGGAGCTACTCGTGCAGGCGTTTTGGAAACGACATTCAAAGAAGAAACAGAAACGGATCTATTCGGAGAACAGGCAGTTCTTTGCGGGGGTGTAACTTCACTGGTGAAAGCCGGGTTCGAAACACTTGTCGAAGCTGGATACCAACCGGAACTTGCGTATTTCGAATGTATGCACGAATTAAAACTAATCGTCGACTTAATGTATGAAGGTGGCTTGTCAGGAATGCGCTACTCAATTTCCGACACTGCTCAATGGGGAGATTTTGTTTCAGGGCCACGCATTGTTGATGCAGATACGAAAGCCCGCATGAAAGATGTTCTTACGGATATCCAAACGGGGAAATTCGCCAAAGGCTGGTTGCTTGAAAATCAATTAAACCGTCCGGAATTTACAGCAATTGAAAAAGCGGAAGAGTCTCACCAAATTGAACAAGTCGGCCGTGAGCTTCGTGCCATGATGCCGTTCGTCAACGAAGGGAAAAAAGCGAAAGAGAAAGAGGTGGTCGCCAGTGGTTCAAATTGACATTTTTGATACAACGCTACGGGACGGGGAACAGTCGGCGGGAATAAATTTGAATACAGCTGAGAAAATTGAAATCGCCAAACAGCTTGAACGGCTTGGAGTGACAATCATTGAGTCGGGTTTTCCTGCTGCTTCACCAGGAGACTTCGATGCTGTAAAACGTATCGGCGAAACAGTGAAAAATTCAATAGTCACCGGCCTGGCACGCTCGGTGAAAGGAGATATTGACCGGACATGGGAAGCTCTGAAAGGAGCAGAACAACCACATATTCATATCTTTCTGGCAACCTCACCAATTCATATGGAGCATAAATTGATGAAAACACCAGACCAAGTGGTGGATATAGCTGTTGAATCTGTCCGGTATGCCAAGAAATTCTTCCCGCTGGTCCAGTGGTCAGCGGAAGATGCTTCCCGTTCGGATCCGGAATTCCTGGCTCATATTATCCGTAAAGTCATTGAAGCAGGTGCTACAACAATTAATCTTCCGGATACCGTTGGTTATGCGACACCCCATGAATATGGAGCAATGTTTAATTACATTTCAGAAAACGTTATAGGCATCGAAAGAGTGAAGCTGTCGGCTCATTGCCATAATGACCTTGGAATGGCTACAGCCAATACACTGGCCGCTATTGAAAACGGAGCGACTCAAATTGAAGGAACGATTAATGGAATCGGTGAACGTGCAGGAAACGTGGCGCTGGAAGAAATTGCGGTAGCCTTGCATATTCGCAAACAAGTATACGGCATCGAAACAGGCATGAACTTGAAGGAGATTAAACGTACAAGCCAATTAGTCAGCCAATTGACAGGCAGCATCATTCAGCCGAATAAAGCGGTAGTCGGCAAAAATGCCTTTGCGCATGAATCCGGCATCCATCAGGATGGCATGCTAAAAAATCCTTTGACTTATGAAATTATCACACCGGAACTGATTGGAGATGCGAAGACTGAATTAGTGCTTGGCAAACATTCAGGCAGACATGCCTTCAAAGACCGGGCGATTAAAATGGGCTTTGATTTAGATGATGAGAAATTGAATAAAGCTTTTATAGAATTTAAAAAACTGGCAGACAGCAAGAAAGAGATTGTAGAAGATGACTTATTCGTTTTGCTGACAGATCAGCAGATCAATGAAAAAGATACACCGATTTACAAATTAGCGAGCGTGCAGGTCCAATACGGGACAGCCAATATTCCAACGGCTACAGCATCGGTATATCATCCTAACGGTGAGCTGATAAGTGAAGCGGCAACTGGCGCAGGGTCAGTGGAAGCTATTTTCAATACATTGGAACGTGTTGTGGAAGGGAAGGCGCACATTCTGGATTACCGCGTAACGTCCATCGGCAAGGGCCGCGATGCACTTGGTGAAGCTGTTATCAATATGAGCTATGATGGCGAGCCCATTACAGGAAGGGACGTTGCACAGGACGTTTTGGAAGCTACGGCTAAAGCCTATCTGAATGCAGTAAATCGTCAAATTGTTAAAAAAGGACATGAAGTGGAAGTCGTCGCAGGATAAAGAAATTAACTCAACCGAGGAGGAATACAATATGGAAAAGACAATCGCGGTATTGCCAGGAGATGGAATCGGACCAGAAGTAACAGATGCAGCGGTTAAAGTACTTCAATCCATCGCAATGCGCTATGGACATACTTTTCATTTCAAGCAAGCAGCAATCGGGGGCACGGCGGTTGATCAATTTGACAATCCGCTGCCTCAGCAAACGATTGAAGTTTGCGACGCGAGTGATGCGATTCTCCTCGGTGCGGTCGGGGGAACGAAATGGGATAGCAACCCTGGCCACTTGCGTCCGGAGAAAGGGCTTCTAAACATCCGGAAGCATTTCGATTTGTTCGCCAATATTCGCCCGGTCAAAGCGGTGCCGGCATTGCTTGGATCTTCTCCTTTGAAAGAAGAAGTGGCGAAAGAAGTGGATATGGTCATCGTCCGCGAATTAACGAGCGGGTTGTATTTCGGAGAGCCGAAACGCCGGTCGGAAAAATCGGCAGTGGATACATTGGTTTATACGAGAGAGGAAGTCGAACGCATCGTCAATCAAGCGTTTGAAATCGCCCGTACACGTAAAGGCAAGGTGACTTCGGTCGATAAAGCCAATGTACTGGAAACCAGTAAACTATGGCGTGAAGTTGTGGAAGAATGCAGAAAAGCGTATCCGGATATTGAAGTGGAGCATATGCTGGTCGATTCAGCTGCAATGAAGCTAATTACTGATCCACGTTCTTTCGACGTTATAGTAACGGAAAATATGTTCGGCGACATCCTGAGCGATGAAGCTTCAGTCATCACCGGTTCGCTTGGCATGCTGCCTTCTGCAAGCATCCGTTCAGACGGTTTTGGCCTTTACGAGCCCGTGCACGGCTCTGCCCCGGATATCGCAGGACAAAACAAAGCGAATCCATCTGCTGCCATCTTGTCAGCTGCCATGATGCTTAAGCATTCATTCGATCTTCATACGGAAGCTGCAGCTATTGAACAAGCAGTAATGAGCGTCCTGGAAGATGGCTATTGCACAAGTGATCTGGCCGGAGAAGGGAAACGCGTGGTTTCAACCAATCGATTCGTAACGAAAGTTGTGGAAGAGCTGGAAAGAGAATTTGTATCAGAACACATCATGTATTCTTATGTGTAAGTGAAGGGAGCAATTCGCATGGCAAAAACAATTATAGAGAAGATTTGGGAACAGCATATCGTCTTCGAAGAGCAAGGGAAGCCGGATTTGCTGTATATCGACCTTCATTTATTGCATGAGGTGACATCCCCGCAAGCGTTTGAAGGGCTTCGGTTGAACGGACGCAAAGTTCGCCGGCCGGATCTTTGCTTCGCAACCATGGATCACAACGTTCCGACACGAAACCGTGAAACGATTACAGATCCCATTTCGCGGAAACAAATTGAAACCTTACAGGAAAACTGTGATGAATTTGGTGTGCCGCTTGCGGGAATCAACCACCCAGACCAAGGAATTGTCCATGTCATTGGACCGGAACTGGGCTTGACGCAACCGGGTAAAACAATTGTCTGCGGAGACAGTCATACCTCCACTCACGGTGCATTCGGTGCTTTGGCATTCGGCATCGGTACAAGTGAAGTGGAACACGTGTTATCGACCCAGACTCTATGGCAATCAAAACCAAAAACAATGGAAATACGAATTGACGGTGATCTGGGCTTCGGAGTATCTTCGAAAGATGTGATTCTGGCTATCATCTCGAAATTCGGTGTCGATATGGGAACAGGCCACATTATTGAATATACAGGAGAGGCGATCCGGCAGCTGACAATGGAAGAGCGGATGACCATCTGTAATATGTCGATCGAAGCGGGAGCACGAGCCGGTCTGATAAGTCCAGATAAAACAACTGTCGAATATTTGAGAGGCCGCCGCCATGTGCCGGAAGGAGAAGCTTTTGAACAGGAAGCGGAACGGTGGCTGTCACTTGCATCAGACGAAGGTGCAAAATACGATGCTTCCTTATCAATTCATGCGCTTGAGATTTCACCTTTCGTAACTTGGGGAACGAATCCATCAATGGGCTCCGGAATCGCAGAGCACGTGCCGTATGCAAAAAGCTATGAAAAACAGGCCGACCGCGATGCCCTTCAGCAGGCACTTGACTATATGGAGCTGGAAGAGGGGGTGCCACTTTCTTCTATTGAAATCCAACATGTCTTTATCGGATCCTGCACAAATGCGCGGCTTGGTGATTTGCGGGCAGCAAGTACGATCGTCGAAGGTAAAAAAGTGCATCCTTCGGTAACGGCGATTGTCGTGCCGGGCTCAGAGACGGTCAAACGGGCGGCGGAAGCGGAAGGCTTGGATAAAATCTTCCTGGAAGCCGGATTCGAATGGCGGGAGACAGGATGCAGTATGTGTCTGGCGATGAACGAAGATGCCGTCCCTGCAGGAGAACGCTGTGCTTCGACTTCAAATCGGAATTTCGAAGGCCGCCAAGGAGCAGGTTCGATGACGCATCTTGTCAGTCCGGTAATGGCAGCGGCAGCAGCTATTGAAGGGCATTTGACGGATGTCCGGACATTTATGAAAGAAGCTGTTCCTACAGCGTGAATTTACTGAATGAGGAGGCTTGTTAATGAAACCGATCAATAAAACCA
This sequence comes from Planococcus salinarum, assembly GCF_007004625.1. Classification (GTDB taxonomy): domain Bacteria; phylum Bacillota; class Bacilli; order Bacillales_A; family Planococcaceae; genus Planococcus; species Planococcus salinarum. Next base: position 9,012 of record NZ_VIFV01000031.1, read on the forward strand.
CCAGCGTCCTGACTCCTTTGGACCGAAAAAATGTAGACACCGATCAAATTATTTCGAAAGAATTCCTGAAGCGTATTGAACGTACCGGCTTCGGAAAATACTTATTTCATCATTGGCGGTTTAATAAAGATGGCACGCCAAAAGAGGACTTTGTTCTGAATGATCCACGCTACACAGAGTCGGAAATTTTAGTGGCTCAAGAAAACTTTGGCTGCGGCTCTTCGCGTGAACATGCTCCTTGGGCAATTCAGGACTACGGCTTCAATGTCGTAATTGCGCCGAGCTATGCGGATATTTTTTATAATAACTGTGTTAAAAATGGTATATTACCGATACAGTTGGCACACCAGGAAGTGGATGAACTAATTCATAAAGGTCAGCAAAACCCGTACCGGCTGGATATCAACTTGGAAGAACAGACAGTAGTTGGTGAAGACGGGAGCCAGTACAGTTTTACGATTGATCCTTACTGGAAAGAGATGCTCTTAAAAGGATGGGACGAGATTGCGCTGACGTTTCAGTATGAATCGCAGATTGCAGCCTATGAAGAAAAGCAGTTTGTGTAAAACGTCATTATTAAAATAGGAGATGATTTTGTTGGGAATTCATACGATGCAGTAGGTTTATTCAATGCATTCGAGAAATTGGCACCGATTGTCCACCGCACACCTTGCAAGCAATCGCATACACTGAATTGCCTTACAGGCATTGAAGTTTCATTGAAGTTGGAAAACTTGCAGAAAACCGGTTCGTTTAAAGTCCGAGGCGCTTTCAATAAAATCAGCCAATTGACAGAAGCCGAGTGTGAAAGAGGCATCATCTGCGCCTCTGCCGGTAATCATGCACAGGGTGTAGCGATGGCTGGCAGGGAAAAAGGCGTGCCGGTAATGGTATTCATGCCAGAAAATACGCCGGAATCGAAAGTGAGGGCGACAAGGGAATATGGAGCGGAAGTCCGCCTTGTGGGGAAGAGTTTTGATGAAGCTTATGCTGCAGCAAAAAAAGAGCAGCTGATGACAGGGGCGGCTTTTGTCCATCCGTTTGATGACCTTGCCATTATTGAAGGCCAGGCCACCGTGGCAATGGAGATGCTGCAACAATGTCCGAACCTTGATACCATCGTTGTGCCGGCCGGGGGAGGAGGGTTGCTCGCTGGTACAGCCCTTGCTGTCAAAGCGATTCGTCCGTCCGTGCGGGTAATTGGTGTGCAAGCTGCATCCGCTTCTGCTATAGCCTCCATTTTTCACGGTACCAACAGCACTGATTTACCATTCCTGACTACTATGGCAGAAGGCATTAAAGTGAAAGAGCCCGGCAAGCTGACAACAACAATAATTCAAGAGTATGTTGATGATATAATCACCGTTAGTGAGCAGGAAATCGCCTCTGCGATACTGTTTATGCTCGAACGGGAAAAAATGCTTGTCGAAGGAGCGGGGGCTGCGGCAGTAGCCGCGGTGCTTCATCATCATTTGCCTGTTGAATCTGCTCACACGGGCATCATTGTCAGTGGTGGCAATTTTGATATTGGAAAACTCGAAGCATGCAGCAAGATTGCCACTGGTATGAATGTCGCCAGTTCCTATTAACATAATAAGTGGAACTCCTTTGCTGAAGAGCGGAGGGGTTTTTATTTTGCCCATGATTATCAGATTTTTTCGTGTTTTATAGATACCTGCTTAAGTGATTGACAACCATTTCTCAATTTGGTAATTTTGAAAAGTACTTTAACGCTTTAGCATACTAAAGGAGACAAATGATATGAATGCAGTTATTCTGGCCGTATTGGTCATGCTTGTTTTAAGTCTATTAAGAGTCAATGTTGTTTTTGCATTACTGATTGGTGCTCTAGCCGGCGGTATTGCAGGTGGCCTGTCATTCGCTGATACCCTTTCCTCATTCACAGATGGATTGGGTAATGGAGCCACTATTGCGCTCAGCTATGCAATGCTCGGAGGTTTTGCGGTGGCAATCTCCCGGACGGGCATACCAGAGTTGCTGGTGCAGGGCGTATTAAAGGTAGTTAATAAAGACGGAGAAGCGACGAGAGAGAACTTGGCTAAAGCTTTGATTATTTTAGCTCTGCTTGCGATGGCAATATTTTCTCAAAACCTGATACCAATCCATATCGCTTTCATCCCGTTGTTGGTGCCACCTATTCTTTACGTTATGAATGAACTGAAGATTGACCGTCGTTTGATCGCTGCGGTCCTGACTTTCGGTTTAACAGCGCCTTATATATTGCTGCCTTATGGCTTTGGATTGATATTCCATGAAATATTAGCAACTCAGATGGAACTGGCGGGATTAGCAATCGACATGGCCGATATTCCAAAAGCAATGGCGCTGCCTGTGGCTGGTTTGGTACTCGGTCTTATAATTGCCGTGTTTATTTCTTATCGGAAACCACGGGAATATAAAGAAGTAACCACTACTATAGAAGAAACTCAAAAAAAGGTAGCTTCAAAAAAGGATATCGTTGTTACAATCCTTGCTCTTATTGCAGCGCTGTATGCACAGATTGAAACAGATTCGATGATTATTGGAGCGCTTGCCGGAATTGTGATGCTTTACATTTTCGGTGCCATGAAGTGGCGGGCTGCTGATGATATACTGACAGCAGGGATGCGCATGATGGCTTTCATCGGATTCGTTATGATCACTGCGAATGGATTCGCATCTGTCATCCAGGCGACAGGAGCTGTGGAACCGCTGGTGAACAGCGTCTCTGAATTATTTGCGGGCAATAAAGGTGTGGCTGCACTGATGATGCTGATAGTCGGATTGTTTGTAACGATGGGAATCGGATCTTCATTTGCGACGATTCCGATCATAGCCGCAATTTTTGTTCCACTCAGTGTGGAATTCGGATTTTCAACAATGGCGATCATCGCGTTGATCGGTACAGCAGGAGCGCTGGGGGATGCAGGCTCGCCCGCTTCCGATTCAACATTGGGGCCGACAGCCGGCCTGAATGTGGACGGACAGCATAATCACATCTGGGATACGGTGGTCCCAACCTTTCTCCACTACAATATTCCCCTGGTGATTTTCGGCTGGATTGCTGTGATGTTGCTGGGATAAGCCAAGAATGTTCGGACTATTTCCGGATGAGTTGAATATAAAATAAATCCTGCTATACTAATAGGAGCGAATTGAAAAGAATTTCGTGGAAACACTTGCGAAGTTCTTTTTTATTTTGTATAATGGTGAATGTTGGTCTTTGACTGCGATGAAGCGAGAGGTTACCGATACACCCGGCCGCTTTGCCATGGCGAGTGATTGGAAAATTTTCGTGGAGAATGTCTATCAAAAATAGGCGAAAAGGAGGGAAAATAATGGCAAAACAAAAAATTCGTATCCGTTTAAAAGCATATGATCACAGAATCCTTGATCAGTCTGCCGAGAAAATTGTAGAAACTGCAAAACGTTCAGGTGCAAGTGTTTCGGGGCCAATCCCGTTGCCGACTGAAAGATCTGTCTACACGATCTTGCGTTCAGTCCACATCTATAAAGATGCTCGTGAGCAATTTGAAATGCGTACACATAAACGTCTGATCGATATCGTCAATCCTACACCACAAACTGTAGATGCATTGATGAAATTGGATTTACCATCCGGCGTTGACATTGAAATTAAACTTTAATCGGTAAACGAAATAGAAAACACAAAAATTTGCAGGAGGTGTGACAAATGACCAAAGGAATCTTAGGTAGAAAAATCGGTATGACGCAAGTTTTTGCTGAGAACGGTGATTTAATCCCTGTAACTGTAATTGAGGCATCTCCAAACGTAGTGCTTCAGAAAAAATCAGTTGAGGTTGACGGCTATGAAGCAGTCCAACTAGGTTTTGAAGACAAGCGCGAAAAGCTTTCAAACAAACCTTCTAAAGGACACGTCGCAAAAGCTAACACTGCTCCTAAGCGCTTCATTCGCGAACTTCGCAATGTAAACTTAGCTGATTACGAGATTGGTCAGGAAGTCAAAGTTGATGTATTCGCAGAAGGCGATGTAGTAGATGTAACAGGAACAACAAAAGGTAAAGGTTTCCAGGGTGTTATTAAACGCCACGGACAATCACGCGGACCAATGACTCACGGTTCACGCTACCACCGTCGTCCTGGTTCAATGGGAGCCACTGCTCCTAACCGCGTATTTAAACAGAAGAAATTACCTGGTCAAATGGGTGGCGCAACAATTACGATTCAAAACCTTCACATTGTGAAAGTTGATGCTGAACGTAACTTGCTTCTTATTAAAGGTAATGTTCCTGGATCTCGCAAAGCATTGATTCGCGTTAAAACAGCAATCAAAGCTAAATAATTATTTTTTGAAGAAAGGAGGAAACAGGAATGCCTAAAGTAGCTTTATTAAATCAAACAGGTTCACAGGTTGGAGATATCGAATTGAACGATTATGTATTCGGCATCGAACCAAATGAATCAGTATTATTTGACGCTGTAATCGCTCAACGCGCTTCGCTTCGTCAAGGTAACCATAAAGTAAAAAACCGCTCTGAAGTAGCCGGTGGTGGTAAAAAGCCATGGCGCCAAAAAGGGACTGGACGTGCCCGTCAAGGTTCGATCCGTTCACCACAATGGCGTGGAGGTGGAGTTGTCTTCGGACCAACACCACGCAGCTACAGCTATAAATTGCCTAAGAAAGTCCGTCGTTTAGCAATGCGCTCTGCTTTGTCTTCAACAGTAGTAAGCGAAAACCTGATGGTACTTGAAGGCTTGGCTTTTGATGCACCAAAAACAAAGAACTTCACTCAATTAGTGACTGATCTTTCATTGGGCAAAAAAGTATTGTTCGTAACAGCTGATGTAAATGAGAATTTAGCATTGTCTGCACGCAACATTCAAGGAATGACAGTAATCGCAGCAACCGGCATCAATGTTCTTGATCTTCTTGGACATGATAAAGTTGTAATGACGAAAGCTGCAATCGAAAAAATTGAGGAGGTGCTTAGTTAATGGAAGCACGTGATATTTTAAAGCGTCCGGTCATTACTGAGCGTTCTTCTGAAGTAATGGCAGATAAGAAGTACACTTTTGAAGTGGACACTCGCGCAAACAAAACACAAGTAAAACAAGCGGTTCAAGAAATCTTTGGAGTGAAAGTTGAGAAAGTCAACATCATGAACTACAAAGGGAAATTCAAGCGCATGGGTAAACACGCAGGCTACACGAACAAACGCCGTAAAGCGATTGTGAAATTGACTGCTGACTCAAAAGAAATTGAGTTGTTCGAAATTTAATTCACTAAGTTCTGATAGGAACTAATCAAAGAAGGAGGGAAACAACGTGGGGATTAGAAAATATAAACCTACCACTAACGGTCGTCGTAACATGACTAGTTCGGATTTCGCTGAAATCACTACGAACAAGCCTGAAAAATCGCTTTTAGCACCAGTAAAGCGTAAAGGCGGCCGTAACAACCAAGGTAAAATTACTGTACGCCATCACGGTGGTGGACATAAGCGCCAATATCGTGTCATCGATTTCAAACGTAACAAAGATGGCATTCCAGGACGCGTTGCTACAATCGAGTACGATCCGAACCGTTCTGCAAACATTGCGTTGATTCATTACGTAGATGGAGAAAAACGTTACATCCTTGCTCCTAAAGGAGTAGTCGTTGGAACGCAAATCATGTCAGGCCCTGAAGCGGATTTCAAACCAGGTAATGCTATGGCATTATCAAGCATCCCGATGGGTTCTACAATCCATAACATTGAAATGAAACCAGGTGGAGGCGGACAATTAGTTCGTTCTGCAGGAACTTCAGCTCAGGTTCTGGGTAAAGAAGGCAAATACGTAACAGTTCGTTTGCAATCAGGCGAAGTTCGTTTGATCCTTGCTACTTGCCGCGCAACTATCGGTGCAGTAGGAAATGAACAGCACGAATTGATTAACATTGGTAAAGCAGGACGTAACCGTTGGAAGGGCAATCGCCCAACTGTCCGCGGATCTGTAATGAACCCTAACGATCACCCACACGGTGGTGGTGAAGGACGCTCGCCAATCGGACGTAAATCACCAATGTCTCCATGGGGCAAACCGACTCTTGGATACAAAACACGCAAGAAAACGAATAGATCTGATAAATTCATCGTTCGTCGCAGTAAAAAATAATTTGATTACACTGCGGTTCAATGAAAGAACCGTGGTGCAATCACGAAGGGAGGATCCCCAATGGGCCGCAGCTTGAAAAAAGGACCTTTTGCTGATGATCATCTTATGAAGAAAGTTGAAGCACAAAAGGATTCTGAGAAAAAACAAGTGATCAAAACATGGTCTCGCCGTTCTACAATTTTCCCGACATTCATCGGACAGACAATTGCAGTATACGACGGCCGTAAGCACATCCCTGTATACGTAACTGAAGATATGGTCGGCCATAAACTAGGAGAATTTGCTCCAACACGCAAATACGCTAGTCATGGCGCAGACGACAAGAAAACAAGACGTTAATTGAGAGGAGGATTTCCCCATGCAAGCAAAAGCTGTCGCTAGAACAGTACGTATTGCTCCTCGTAAAGTCCGTTTAGTAGTAGATTTAATCCGAGGCAAGCAAATTGGCGAAGCCGTTGCGATTTTACAACACACTCAAAAATCATCATCGATTGTTGTTGAAAAGTTGTTAAAATCTGCAGCAGCTAACGCTGAACACAATTACGAAATGGATCTGAACAACCTGGTTGTCAGTGAAGTATTCGTTGACGAAGGTCCAACATTGAAACGTTTCCGTCCACGAGCAATGGGACGCGCAAGCGCAATCAACAAACGCACTAGCCACATCACATTAGTGGTATCTGAGAAGAAGGAGGGATAATTCGTGGGACAAAAAATACATCCAATAGGAATGCGTATCGGCATCATTCGTGACTGGGAGTCAAAATGGTACGCTGAGAAAGACTATGCGACACTTCTTCACGAAGATATTAAAATCCGTGAATATATCGAAGCACGTTTGAAAGAAGCTTCAGTTTCCAAAATCGAAATTGAACGCGCTGCAAATCGTGTAAATGTAACAATTCACACTGCGAAACCAGGAATGGTTATTGGTAAAGGTGGTTCTGAAGTAGAAGTACTTCGCAAGCAGCTTAATACGATGACTGGCAAGCGTGTACACATCAACATCATTGAAATCAAAAGAGCTGACCTTGATGCGAGACTAGTTGCTGAAAGTGTTGCACGTCAATTGGAAAACCGTGTGTCTTTCCGTCGTGCACAAAAACAGGCAATCCAGCGCACTATGCGTTCTGGCGCTAAAGGGATCAAAACTCAAGTATCTGGACGTCTAGGCGGCGCTGACATTGCGCGTGCTGAACACTACAGTGAAGGTACTGTTCCGCTCCATACGCTTCGTGCCGATATCGATTATGCACATGCTGAAGCTGACACAACTTACGGCAAACTTGGCGTAAAAGTATGGATCTACCGCGGTGAAGTCCTTCCAACTAAGAAGAAATCTGAGGAAGGAGGCAAATAATATGTTATTGCCTAAACGCGTTAAATATCGTCGTGAACACCGAGGCAAGATGCGCGGTGAAGCTAAAGGCGGCAAAGAAATCGCATTCGGCGAATACGGTCTCCAAGCACTAGAGTCATCTTGGATCACTAACCGCCAAATCGAAGCTGCCCGTATCGCAATGACACGTTACATGAAACGTGGCGGTAAAGTATGGATCAAAATTTTCCCGCATAAACCATACACGAAAAAGCCTCTTGAGGTTCGTATGGGTTCTGGTAAAGGTTCACCTGAAGGCTGGGTAGCTGTAGTAAAAACTGGTAAAATAATGTTTGAACTAGGTGGGGTATCTGAAGAAGTGGCACGCGAAGCATTGCGCCTTGCATCTCACAAGCTTCCGGTTAAAACCAAGTTCATAAAACGTGAAGAAATTGGTGGTGAATCGAATGAAAGCTAATGAAATCCGTGACCTAACCACTGCTGAAATCGAACAAAAAGTGAAATCACTGAAAGAAGAGCTTTTCAACCTTCGCTTCCAATTGGCTACTGGTCAATTAGAAAATACTGCTCGCATCCGCGAAGTACGTAAAGCGATTGCCCGTATGAAAACTGTGATTCATGAAAGAGTACTCAGTGGAAACAAGTGATAAATCGAGAGGAGGTTTGCTAGTATGACTGAGCGTAATCAACGCAAAGTATACACAGGCCGTGTTGTGTCTGACAAAATGGACAAAACCATTACAGTAATGGTAGAAACTCAAAAGAAGCATGCATTTTACGGCAAACGTGTAAAATACTCGAAGAAATATAAGGCTCATGATGAGCAAAACGAAGCTAAAATTGGCGACGTTGTCAGCATCATGGAAACTCGCCCGCTATCAGCTACAAAACGCTTCCGTTTGATGGAAGTTGTAGAAAAAGCGGTTATCATCTAATTTAAATAATTTCGGAACTTAAGAAATTCCGGAGGGAGGTTACCTAAGTGATCCAACAGGAAAGTCGTTTAAAAGTTGCAGACAACTCGGGTGCTCGTGAAGTACTAACGATTAAAGTACTTGGTGGTTCTGGTCGCAAGACAGCAAACATCGGTGACGTAATCGTTTGTACCGTGAAAAAAGCAACACCAGGTGGCGTTGTTAAGAAGGGTGAAGTCGTTAAGGCTGTTATCGTTCGCACGAAAAGCGGGGCTCGCCGTAAAGACGGTACTTATATCAAATTTGATGAGAACGCATGCGTCATTATCCGTGACGACAAAGGTCCACGCGGAACTCGTATTTTCGGACCTGTTGCACGTGAACTTCGTGACAACAACTTCATGAAAATCGTTTCACTTGCTCCTGAAGTTCTTTAATAAATCAATGTGCCATACCAAGGAGGTGCGACAGAATGCATGTTAAAAAAGGTGATAAAGTTAAGGTAATCTCAGGCAAAGACAAAGGCAAAACAGGCGTTGTTTTGACTGCTTTACCTAAAAAAGACCGTGTACTTGTTGAAGGTATCAATATCATCAAGAAGCATACAAAACCGAACCAGGCAAGCCCGCAAGGCGGAATTGTCAGCCAGGAAGCAGCCATCCACGTTTCAAACGTAATGCTGCTTGATCCTAAATCAGGTGAACCGACTCGTGTTGGATACAAGGTTGAAGATGGTAAAAAAGTTCGTGTTGCAAAAAAATCCGGTGAAAAATTAGACAACTAAAACTCTTGAATGAAGGGAGGTACACACATGAACCGCCTAAAAGAAAAATATGTGAATGAAATCACTCCTGCTCTAGTGAGCAAGTTTGAATATAAATCGGTAATGCAGGCTCCAGAAGTTAATAAGATCGTTATTAACATGGGTGTCGGCGAAGCAGTACAAAACACTAAATCACTTGATTCAGCTGTTGAAGAATTGCAGACTATTACTGGCCAAAAACCAGTAATCACAAAAGCTAAGAAATCTATCGCTGGCTTCCGTCTTCGTGAAGGTATGCCAATCGGATGTAAAGTGACACTGCGCGGAGAGCGTATGTATGACTTCCTGGATAAATTGATTGCTATCTCGCTTCCACGTGTACGTGACTTCCGTGGGGTTTCGAATAAATCATTCGACGGCCGCGGAAACTACACACTTGGTGTGAAAGAACAATTGATCTTCCCTGAAATCGATTATGATAAAGTTTCGAAAGTACGCGGGATGGATATCGTAATTGTAACAACTGCGAACTCTGATGAAGAAGCTCGTGAGTTATTGACACAATTCGGAATGCCGTTCCAAAAGTAAACGTGAGGGAGGCGTAAACGTGGCTAAAAAATCTATGATCGCAAAACAAAAACGCACGCCAAAGTTTAAAGTACAAGAGTACACACGCTGTGAACGATGCGGACGTCCGCATTCTGTAATACGCAAATTTAAACTTTGCCGTATTTGTTTCCGTGAACTTGCATATGTGGGACAAATTCCTGGCGTTAAAAAAGCCAGCTGGTAATCCCCTAATTTGGGAAGGAGGTAAATGTAATGACAATGACTGATCCGATTGCAGATATGCTGACACGCATTCGAAATGCAAATATGGTTCGTCACGAGAAATTGGAGCTTCCGGCTTCAAATGTGAAAAAAGACATCGCTGAAATTCTTAAGCGTGAAGGTTTCGTTCGTGACGTAGAATATGTTGAAGATGACAAACAAGGCATGATCCGGATTTTCTTGAAATATGGATCGAACAACGAACGCGTTATTACTGGATTGAAACGTATTTCAAAACCAGGATTGCGTGTATACGCTAAAACTGACGAGGTGCCACGCGTACTAAACGGTCTAGGGATCGCTTTAGTATCTACATCACAAGGTTTGGTAACTGATAAAGAAGCCCGCGCGAAACAAATCGGCGGAGAAATCATAGCATACGTTTGGTAATAAGCAACAAACGAATGGAGGTGCAAAAGAATGTCACGTGTAGGTAAAAAACCCATCGAGGTACCATCTGACGTTACGATCACTCTTGGAGACAAGAACGAAGTAACAGTCAAAGGACCTAAAGGCGAGTTGTCTCGCACATTTAACCAAGATATTACTATTTCTTTAGAAGATAACGTGTTAACTTTGACACGTCCTTCTGATTCGAAAGATCATCGCACAAACCACGGAACAAGCCGAGCATTGCTGGCGAACATGGTTACTGGTGTTTCACAAGGATTCGAGCGCACGCTTGAACTAGTGGGTGTCGGGTACCGTGCTCAAATGCAAGGCAAGAAATTGGTTCTTAACGTAGGTTACTCTCACCCGGTTGAATTTACTCCGGAAGAGGGCGTTGAAGTTGAAGTTCCAGCGAATACGAAAGTTATCGTAAAAGGTATCAACAAAGAACGTGTTGGAGCTCTTGCTTCAAACATCCGCGCTACGCGTCCACCAGAGCCATATAAAGGCAAAGGGATTCGTTACGAAGGCGAAAAAGTTCGTCGCAAAGAAGGTAAAACAGGTAAATAATGCTGCTTAGGCAGGCTGAAAGGAGTGACCTCAGTGATTACGAAACTCGATAAAAATGCATCTCGCAAAAAACGTCATGCACGCGTACGTTCAAAAATTACGGGTACAGCAGAACGCCCACGTTTAAACGTATTCCGTTCAAATAAATACATTTACGCTCAATTGATCGACGATACGAATGGTATTACACTTGCAAGCGCATCATCAATGGACAAAGATTTCTCCGGAGATGTGACTGGCAACGTGGATGCAGCATCAAAAGTCGGCGAAACAATCGCTAAAAAAGCTACTGAAAAAGGGTTGAAATCGGTTGTTTTCGACCGCGGTGGTTATTTATATCATGGACGTGTCAAAGCTCTAGCAGAAGCAGCACGTGAAAATGGTTTAGAATTTTAAAAGAAGGAGGGACACATTTCATGCGTCGTATTGATCCAAACAAACTTGAACTTGAAGAACGCGTAGTTACGATTAACCGCGTAGCGAAAGTTGTAAAAGGTGGACGTCGTTTCCGTTTCTCCGCATTAGTTGTTGTAGGCGACAAAAATGGTGTAGTCGGATTTGGTACTGGGAAAGCACAAGAAGTTCCAGATGCAATCCGTAAAGCTATTGAAGATGCGAAGAAAAACCTGATTGAAGTACCTATGGTTAAAGGTACAACTCCACATCTGGTAACAGGACGTTTTGGTGCAGGCCAGATCCTTATCAAACCTGCTTCACCTGGTACTGGTGTAATTGCCGGCGGACCAGTCCGTGCGGTACTTGAGCTTGCAGGAGTTCAAGACATTTTGTCTAAATCTCTTGGTTCTAACACACCAATCAACATGGTGCGTGCTACAATTAACGGATTAACTCAACTGAAAAGTGCTGATGAAGTTGCAAAACTTCGCGGTAAAACTACAGAAGAGCTATTCAGCTAAGGAGGGAAAATACATGGCTACTAAACTAGAAATTACCCTCACAAAATCTGTGATCGGTGCTAAACCGCCACAACGTAAAACTGTCCAGTCTCTAGGATTGCGCAAAATGCATCAAACAGTTGAGCACCAAGACAATGCCGCTATTCGCGGTATGCTTGATAAAGTTGCTCACTTAGTAACTATTAAAGAAGTTTAATCCCTGATTTCTATAGAAGGAGGTGCCAACCAAATGAAACTTCATGAATTAAAACCAGCAGAAGGTTCACGCAGCTCAAGAAAGCGCGTCGGACGCGGTATCGGTTCAGGTACTGGTAAAACAGCAGGTAAAGGTCATAAAGGTCAAAATGCTCGTTCAGGCGGCGGAGTTCGTCCTGGATTTGAGGGTGGCCAAAACCCATTATTCCGTCGTTTGCCAAAACGTGGATTTACAAACATCAACCGTAAAGACTATGCAATCGTGAACTTGGATGTATTGAACCGTTTTGATGAGGGCACAGAAATTACACCTGCATTGCTTATTGAATCAGGTTTTGTCAGCAACGAAAGAAGCGGAATCAAAATTCTCGGCAACGGTAGTGTGGACAAAAAATTGAATGTTAAAGCTCACAAATTCTCTGGATCAGCTAAAGAAGCGATTGAAGCTGCCGGTGGACAAGCAGAGGTGCTTTAATGTTTCAGACAATCTCTAATTTTATGCGCGTGACTGATATTCGAAATAAAATCATCTTTACATTACTGATGCTCGTCATTTTCCGTATCGGAACTTTTGTTCCAGTACCAAATGTCGATGCAACAGTTTTGCAGGCAACTGATCAGATGGGTCTGATCGGATTCTTAAATACTTTCGGTGGAGGCGCTCTTGCTAACTTTTCGATTTTAGCAATGGGGATCATGCCATACATTACAGCATCAATCATTGTGCAATTATTGCAGATGGATGTTGTACCGAAATTTGCTGAGTGGGCGAAACAAGGAGAAGTCGGAAGACGGAAACTTGCGCAATTCACTCGCTACTTCACAATCGCTCTTGCCTTCATCCAGGCAATTGGTATGTCTTACGGATTTAACCAAATGTATGGAGGATCATTGATCCAAAACGATACAGTTTCAACTTACGTTGTTATTGCAATCGTTTTAACCGGGGGTACGGCGTTTCTACTGTGGCTTGGTGAGCAGATTACGGCAAAAGGTGTGGGGAACGGTATTTCGATTATCATCTTCGCAGGGATTGTCGCTGCAGTACCAGGAGCAATTAACCAACTATATGCACAGCAGATCCAGGGAGCTGGCGATCAGCTTCCGATCAATATTGCCATCATGGCTTTGCTTGCACTAGCTGTTATCGCTATTACTGTTTTGGTAATTTATGTTCAGCAAGCGCTGCGTAAAATACCGATTCAATATGCAAAACGTGTTGCTGGCCGTGGCCAGTCGACTGGTGGACAGCAAACGCATTTACCTTTAAAAGTAAACGCGGCCGGAGTTATCCCGGTAATCTTTGCAGTAGCGTTTATCATTACGCCTCAAACCATTGCTTCTTTCTTCGGAGCCAATGCGTTTACAGATGCGGTTCAGAATACGTTTGATTACACTCAACCTGTCGGCATGATCATTTATGTCGCCCTGATTATTGCATTCACGTATTTCTACGCATTCATTCAGGTTAATCCTGAAAACGTATCGGACAACCTGAAAAAGCAGGGGGCTTACATCCCGGGAATCCGGCCGGGTAAAAATACACAGGATTATCTAACAAGTGTGCTTTACCGATTGACATTCGTCGGAGCTATCTTCCTTGCAGTCATTTCTGTTCTGCCGATTTTCTTCATCAATGTTGCGGGCTTGCCGCAATCAGCACAAATCGGTGGTACCAGCCTATTGATCGTAGTAGGGGTAGCGCTTGAAACAATGAAACAATTGGAATCGCAGCTTGTAAAACGTCATTACAAAGGCTTTATGAAATAAGATATTTTGGTGGGAACGTGAGAACGTTCCTTATCCGCTTGTCTGAGGGGGCACTCCGTATGAATATCGTGTTAATGGGTCTGCCTGGTGCCGGCAAAGGCACTCAAGCAGACAAAATTGTTGAGAAGTACGACATCCCTCATATTTCTACAGGTGATATGTTTCGTGCAGCCATCAAGGATGGCACGGAACTGGGCTTGAAAGCAAAATCGTTCATGGATCAAGGTGCATTGGTGCCTGATGAAGTGACTATTGGTATCGTCCGTGAGCGCCTTAGCAAAGCGGATTGTGAAGATGGCTTTCTTTTAGATGGCTTTCCCAGAACAGTCCCTCAAGCTGAAGCTCTAGAATCTCTTCTTGCCGATCTCGGCAAAAGAATCGAGCATGTCGTAAACATTAAAGTTGAACAAGATGAACTGATTGCACGGTTGACCGGCCGCTGGATCTGTAAAATTTGTGGAACTGCTTACCATACTGTCTTCAATCCGCCGCAAGTTGCAGGCGTTTGTGACAAAGATGGTGGAGAACTCTACCAGCGTGAAGATGACAAGCCCGAAACCGTTAAGAATCGTTTAGAAGTTAACATGGAACAAACCCAGCCGCTGCTTGACTTTTACGGAAGCAAAGGCGTGCTGGAAAATATAAATGGACAGCAGGACATTCAAAAAGTATTTGCTGACATTGATGCTCTTCTAAAGGGCGACCGAGGATAATTCCCGGCGCCGGGCGCAGTTAGTTGCCTCCATGCGGCTTTAAGGAGCACCGGAGATATGAATTTTCGAGAGCTGCAAAAGCTTGATGCCTTATTATATGAAAGCCGGTGCCGTTTGCACCAGACCTGGTCTGAATCGTGCAATTCAGCACTGGAAATAGTATAATGGGTTTCGTGGAAGCATCTGTGTAACGGGTTTGGAACTCATCCTAAGCAGTCCGGGCGCTCGAGGATACGTGAGGCTGAAGGGCTTGACCGGATAACCCACAACCTGCAAAGTCGCAGGAAGCGGAACTCGGAAGATGTCTTTTATATGTCACTCATGCAATCCTGGTGAATGAATAGAAAACAATTATTCAATCAGCAATTACTGTTTGAAGATGAGGGCTGACTTGTATACAGAAGGGAGACTGGGTCGATGGCGAAAGACGATGTAATTGAAATCGAAGGAACAGTCGTTGAGACTTTGCCTAACGCGATGTTTAAAGTAGAATTGGAAAATGGCCATACGATTCTTGCGCATGTATCCGGCAAGATCCGCATGCATTTTATCCGCATTCTGCCAGGAGATAAAGTGACAGTAGAACTTTCTCCTTACGATTTAACACGCGGTCGTATCACATACCGTTTTAAATAATCTTTTGCACTCCGGACTACTAAGGAGGTTGGGTTAGATGAAAGTGAGACCATCTGTGAAACCGATCTGCGAAAAATGTAAAGTTATTCGCAGAAACGGAAAAGTCATGGTAATCTGTGAAAATCCGAAACACAAACAAAGACAAGGCTAATATTGAAGGAGGTGCATCGAACACATGGCACGTATTGCTGGTGTTGACATTCCGCGCGACAAACGCGTAATTATTTCATTAACTTACATTTTCGGTGTTGGCAAAACAACTGCCCAGAAAGTTCTTTCTTCTGCTGGTATCTCTGAAGATACACGAGTTCGTGATCTTACAGAAGATGAGTTGAACAATATCCGTGAACAATTGGATCAATACAAAATCGAAGGTGACCTTCGCCGTGAAGTATCAATGAACATCAAACGCTTGATGGAAATTGCTAGCTTCCGGGGTATCCGCCACCGTCGTGGACTACCTGTACGCGGTCAAAATACGAAGAACAATGCGCGTACGCGTAAAGGTCCTCGTAAAACAGTTGCGAACAAGAAAAAATAATCAGTAAAGGAGGTTGCTTCTTAACATGGCACGTAAACAACAAACTCGTAAGCGTCGTGTGAAAAAGAATATCGAATCCGGTATTGCTCACATCCGCTCAACATTCAACAACACAATCGTTACGATTACAGATATGCAAGGTAACGCAGTATCTTGGTCAAGCGCAGGTGCTCTAGGATTTAGAGGTTCACGTAAATCCACACCTTTCGCTGCTCAAATGGCTGCAGAAGCTGCTGCCAAAACTTCGATTGAACACGGCCTTAAAACTTTGGAAGTTACAGTTAAAGGTCCTGGTTCAGGTCGCGAAGCCGCTATCCGCGCACTTCAAGCTGCCGGACTAGAAGTTACAGCTATCAAAGATGTAACTCCAGTTCCACACAACGGTTGCCGTCCGCCAAAACGCCGTCGCGTATAATCGTTAATTTGAATAGGATTTTTGAACATCACGACTTACTGAATGTGTTCTGAATCGTTGCGAAAGTCTGTGACTATCGAATTCTTGGTTTAACGAAAATACCGACGTTGTGAAGGAGGGTAAAATGAATGCTCGAAATAGAAAAACCAAAGATTGAAACGGTTGAGATCGATAGCAATGCCAAATTCGGCAAATTTGTTATTGAACCTCTTGAGCGTGGATATGGTACCACTTTAGGAAACTCCTTACGTCGAATCTTACTTTCATCTTTACCAGGCGCTGCTGTTACTTCAATTCAAATTGATGGTGTATTGCATGAATTCTCCACTGTTGAAGGTGTAGAGGAAGATGTAGCATCAGTCATCTTGAATATTAAGAAACTGGCTCTGAAAATTTACTCTGACGAAGAAAAAGTCATTGAAATTGATGTAAAAGGTGATGGAACGGTTACGGCTGCAGATATTACACACGACAGTGATGTAGAAATTCTGAATCCGGATCTATATATTGCAACAATCGCTAAAGGCGGCCATTTACGTATGCGTATGTACGCTAACAGAGGCCGTGGATACGCTCGTGCTGATCAGAACAAACGTGAAGATCTTCCAATTGGCGTTATCCCGATTGATTCTATTTATACTCCAGTTTCTCGCGTCAATTACCAGGTTGAAAATACCCGTGTGGGCCAACTGGCACATTTCGATAAACTTTCACTTGATGTCTGGACAGATGGAAGCATCGGTCCAAAAGAGGCAATTGCGCTTGGAGCAAAAATCTTTACTGAGCATTTGAACATCTTCGTAGGATTGACGGATGAGGCACAAACTGCTGAAATCATGGTTGAAAAAGAAGAAGACCAAAAAGAGAAAGTCTTGGAGATGACCATCGAAGAGCTGGATCTTTCAGTCCGTTCTTACAACTGCTTGAAGCGTGCGGGTATCAATACGGTACACGAACTGGCGAGCAAGTCGGAAGACGACATGATGAAAGTACGTAACCTTGGACGTAAATCACTTGAAGAAGTCAAAGTGAAGCTGGAAGATTTGGGATTGGGCCTTCGCAAAGAAGACTGATTTCACAATCGGATCCGAACTATTTAACAAAGGAGGGAAACTTCAATGAGAAAGCTTCAACGTACAAGTTCTCAACGTAAGGCGCTTTTGCGTGACCTTACAACAGACTTAATCGTACACGAACGCATTCAAACGACTGAAGCTCGTGCGAAAGAAGTGCGTTCGACTGTTGAAAAAATGATCACACTTGGTAAACGTGGGGATATTCATGCTCGCCGTAAAGCTGCAGCATACATCCGTCGTGAACTAGTGACTACTGCTGATGAAGAAGGCAACGAAAACACGATCTTTGCTTTGCAAAAATTGTTTGATAATGTTGCACCACGTTATGCAGATCGTCAAGGCGGCTACACGCGCATCATGAAAATGGGGCCTCGTCGCGGAGATGGCGCACCAATCGTAATTATCGAGTTAGTTTAATTTTCATCTTCTGAGTCCGTTTTGCTTCGGTGAAATTGATTCATCTGAAGAGGGTTCACGCCCTCTTCTTTTAGCATAATGATTTATACGACATTTATGAAAAGCTGAGTGTTATGATGAGCGAGCCCTTACAGGCGGCGTCTTGTCTAGCTCTACGCACCTCATTCAACCCCGGCTTAAGCACCCGGGGCGCCATAGAGACAGAAAAGCGCATTTCTCTGAATGAGGTGCGCGCTTTTTTTTATTTATTTTACATATGCTTGTTCTACCGAGTAGAGTAGAGATGAGTTGAGCTGTAGGAGGTTTGGTTAAGTGAATTCGGGAATTTTGTCATTTGAAAACGTGACATTCACATATAATGCAGAAGACGAAAAAGTGCGGCCAGCTGTGGCAAATGTATCTTTTTCTATTCAGCAGGGAGAATGGATTGCCTTGGTCGGCCATAATGGTTCCGGGAAATCCACGATAGCGAAACTAATGAATGGCCTGCTTTTTCCGGGAGAGGGAAATGTGAAGGTCATGGGCCAAGCGATGACTGAAGAGACTTTATGGGAAATCAGATCGCAAATGGGAATGGTTTTTCAAAACCCCGACAATCAATTTGTCGGTGCAACGGTGCAGGATGATGTAGCGTTCGCTTTGGAAAACAACGGTGTTCCGCATGAGATCATGGTGGAACGGGTTCACGAGGCGCTCAGCCAGGTGAAGATGGAAGATTATAAAGACCATGAACCCCATCATTTATCCGGTGGACAGAAACAACGCGTGGCGATAGCGGGTGCACTGGCTATGCGGCCGAAACTGTTGATCCTCGACGAAGCGACATCCATGCTCGATCCTCAGGGACGCACGGAAGTCATTGAAACAATACGCCGCTTACGGGAGTCGACCGGTTTGACGGTAATCTCCATTACGCATGATTTGGAAGAAGCGGCCCTTGCTGAGCGTATCATTGTGATGAACCAGGGGCGGAAGCATGTGGAAGGCTCGCCCACGGATGTTTTTAAACGCGGCAATGAATTGACGGAAATGGGCCTGGATCTGCCATTTGCAATGCGCATGACCCATTTATTGCAGGAAGCGGGAGTAAATCTTCAAGAAGAACATATGACAGATGATGAGTTGGTGGATGAACTGTGGAAATTTTACTCGAAGGCGTAGGCTATAGTTATGCTGAGAATACGCCATTTGAAAAAAGGGCTTTAACGGATGTTAACCTTCATATTCCTTCCGGTTCCTATACAGCGATCATCGGTCATACCGGTTCCGGCAAGTCGACAGTGCTGCAACATTTGAATGCCCTTTTAAAACCCACTGAGGGCGTTGTCATGATCGGGGAACGTAAGATTGAAGCGGGTGTAAAAGCGAAGGACCTTCGCAGCATCCGGCGTCAGGTGGGGATTGTCTTCCAGTTTCCCGAGCAGCAGCTTTTTGATGAAACGGTGTTGAAAGACATTATGTTCGGTCCGCTGAATTTTGGCGTTCCTGAAGAAGAGGCCGAACGGCGGGCGAGAGAGCTGGTGGTACAGCTGGGACTGCCTGATGAGGTGTTGGAAAAGTCGCCTTTCGATTTGTCTGGCGGTCAAATGCGCCGTGTTGCAATTGCGGGTGTATTGGCGATGGAGCCGAAAGTTCTGGTGCTGGATGAACCGACGGCCGGTCTGGATCCGAGGGGACGCAGGGAAATCATGGACCTGTTCCATGAGCTGCACGTAACCAAAAACCTGACCACAGTGTTGGTTACCCACAGCATGGAAGATGCGGCCAGATACGCCGACCGGGTGGCTATCATGCACAAGGGGCGTTGCATGGTTACGGGCGAACCGAAGGAAATCTTTTCAAACGAAGAGCAATTGGGCGATTACCGTCTCCAGGCCCCACGCAGCATCAGGCTGCAGCGTGACTTCGAAGAACGAACGGGTTTAAAGCTGGAAAGTATCTCGTTGACTGAAGAGACGCTGGCGAAGAATATTGCATTGGCCCTGGCAGAAGAAGGACGTGGTTCTTTATGATGGAAAAAATGATTTTTGGCCGATTCATTCCTGGCGATTCATTGGTCCACCGGATGGACCCGCGGGCAAAAATTCTTTTTGTCTTTCTGTTCATCGCAATTGTTTTTGTAGCGAATAATGCGATAGGTTATGCTATATTGCTTGGCTTTACATTGTTGGTCGTATTCCTGTCGAAAATCCGGCTGTATTTTTTGATAAACGGATTAAAACCGGTCTTTATTCTCCTGGTATTTACATTTTTCCTGCATCTCTTCTTTACGAGGGAAGGGGATCTGTTACTCAGTATTTGGGTGATAGACATATACGAGGAAGGGTTGCGGCAGGGGATTTTCATCTCCACCAGATTTCTCGTGCTGGTATTCATAACCAGTATCCTGACGCTGACGACTTCACCTATTTCCATAACGGACGGCATTGAGATTCTGCTGGGACCTTTTAAAAAAATTAAATTGCCTGTGCATGAGCTGGCGTTGATGATGTCGATTTCACTGCGCTTTATCCCGACACTGATGGATGAAACCGGCAAAATCCTGAAAGCGCAGATGGCCCGTGGTTCCGACATTGGGTCGGGTCCGATGAAAGAACGGGTCAAAGCAGTTGTTCCGCTCTTAATCCCGCTGTTTGTCAGCGCCTTTAAGCGTGCTGAAGATCTGGCGACTGCCATGGAAGTCAGGGGCTACCGCGGTGGAGAAGGGCGAACGCGCTACCGCCAATTGAATTGGCGGATAGCGGACACCCTCAGTTTGGTGCTGCTCGCAGGTCTGACGGCGATATTGTGGTATTTCCGGACATAAGGAGAGAATATATGAAACGAATGAAAGCGGTCATCGCTTATGATGGCTCGGGATTTGCGGGCTATCAAATACAGCCGGAATCGCGGACGGTTCAAATTGAATTGATGAAGGTGCTGAAGAACATCCATAAGGGACGGGATGTCCCGGTGGTGGCAAGCGGGCGGACAGATGCGAAAGTCCATGCTACGGGGCAGGTCATCCATTTTGATACCGATTTCAGCATTCCGGTCGAAGGATGGCTTAAGGCATTGAATGTGCTGTTGCCGGAAGATATTCGTGTCCTGGCTATTGAAGAGGCGCCAGCCGGGTTCCACGCACGTTACCATACGACCGGGAAAACCTATCGCTATAAATGGGACCGAAGCAAAATCATCAGTCCCTTCACAAGGCATTATATGGTTCACCTGAAGCAACGCCCCGATGTCGCTGCGATGCGGAAAGCGGGAAAAGCGATTTTAGGCACCCATGATTTTTCCAGTTTCTGTGCTGCGAATACAGGGGTGGTCGACAAAGTGCGGACGATCCGGCGGCTGGATTTTGAAGAACACGGGGAAGAATTGCATATGGTCATCGAAGGATCAGGTTTTCTTTACAATATGGTACGCATCATTGCCGGCACCTTATTTGAAGTGGGCATCGGCAAACGGGCACCGGAAGAGTTAGCGGAGATTATCCGTTCAGCGGATCGGGGAGCGGCCGGAAAGACCGCTGCAGCGCATGGCTTATACCTCGAAAACGTCGAGTATGAAAACTGAAGCAACCAATCCTGGTGTTTTTAGAAAAACGCTTGACTTTTTGGCGCTGGCGTTATAACATGATGTATGGTATTTTCATTACCCCCACGATATGCCCCGGAAGGTTATTTGTGCTAGGGATAACGAAAAAACGGAACAGCGGAACACTGTATTTTTAATTTCAAACGAGACGATTTATTAGGAGGACAATATACATGCGTACAACATTCATGGCTAAAGGTCACGAAGTAGAGCGTAAATGGTTGGTTGTCGATGCAGAAGGGCAAACTCTTGGACGTTTAGCTTCTGAAGTCGCTTCAATCTTACGCGGGAAATACAAACCAACATTCACACCAAACGTTGACACTGGTGATCACGTAATCATCATCAACGCTGACAAGATCCACCTTACAGGGAAAAAGCTTACAGACAAGATCTACTATCGCCACACACAATTCACTGGCGGGTTGAAGCAGCGTACTGCACTTGAAATGCGCACGAAATACCCAACAAAAATGCTTGAATTGGCTGTCAAAGGGATGCTTCCTAAAAACTCTCTTGGACGCCAAACTTTCAAGAAACTTCACGTATATGCAGGACCGGAACATAATCACCAGGCACAACAACCGGAAGTTTACCAACTTCGCGGCTAATAATCAGTAAATTAGAGGAGGATACACCTTTGGCACAAGTTCAATATTTAGGTACAGGTCGCCGTAAAAATTCAACAGCCCGCGTCCGGTTAATTCCAGGAGACGGCACAATTACAATCAACAACCGTGACGTATCGGATTACGTTCCATACGAAACTCTTGAGCAAATCATCAAACAACCACTAGTAGCTACTGAAACTCTTGGAAGCTATGATGTTCTTGTAAACGTAAGAGGCGGAGGCTTCACAGGTCAAGCTGGAGCAGTACGCCACGGAATTGCACGCGCTCTACTAACTGTAGACCCTGCTTTCCGTCCAGCACTTAAATCTGCTGGATTGCTTACTCGTGACCCACGCATGAAAGAACGTAAGAAACCAGGTTTGCGTTCAGCTCGTCGTGCACCACAGTTCTCGAAACGTTAATATTCTTAAAACCCCTTTCTCTTTGGAGAAAGGGGTTTTATTTATTTTTCATAAAGGGGCTTTTTCGCTTTTCTGTGTCCAGACTCCAACAGCCAACTCCTCGAGTCGTAAGCCATTCTGGCTGTGCGGCTGAAACCATGCCGCTTCGCCAGACTGTCTTACGCTTGTCGGAGCTGAACGGCTGTTTCCGCTTTTCTGTGTCCAGACTCCAACAGCCAACTCCTCGAGTCGTAAGCCATTCTGGCTGTGCGGCTGAAACCATGCCGCTTCGCCAGACTGTCTTACGCTTGTCGGAGCTGAACGGCTGTTTCCGCTTTTCTGTGTCCAGACTCCAACAGCCAACTCCTCGAGTCGTAAGCCATTCTGGCTGCGCGGCTGAAACCATGCCACTTCGCCAGACTGTCTTACGCTTGTCGGAGCTGAACGGCTGTTTCCGCTTTTCTGTGTCCAGATCAGCTGCTGTAGGATAAAGGCTGCTCCTGAATCGCTGCGCTGCTTCGTCGCAAAGAGATGGGCCCATAAATCTTGGGCCACCTCTTCGCTGTCGCTTTTCTACCAAAAAGACAGAATTGATTTAAAATAATTACCGCTATGTTATACTTTACGTTGAGCAAAAGTGATAAGGAGTGTATATATATGTTGACTGAAGTACAAGTTCGCGAATTACTCGGAGAAGTGCAAGATCCGTTTTTACATAGATCGCTGGCAGAGACAGATGGCATCACCTCTGTAAAAATTAAAGAAGAAAAAAATCACGTCAGCGTGAAATTGGCGATTGCCAAAGTGAATACACCGGAACAAATGCAATTACAGATGAAAGTGGTTGAAATCCTGAAAGGTGCAGGAGCGGACTCTGTCGGCATCCGTTTCGAGGAGTTGGCTCCGGAAGCGATGGCCAAGTTCCGCGGAACGGCGAATGAATCCGAAGCACAGGATCTGCTGTCTCCGATGAATAAAGTCGAATTCATTTCGATTGCAAGTGGTAAAGGCGGCGTCGGGAAATCGACTGTTTCTGTCAACCTGGCGATTGCACTGGCTCGCCTGGGCAAAAAAGTCGGATTGATCGATGCGGATATTTACGGATTCAGTGTTCCGGATATGATGGGGATTGAAAAAACGCCGGTCGTGCGCGGCGATACCATTATTCCGGTTGAACGTTTTGGCGTCAAAGTCATTTCGATGGGCTTCTTCGTCGAAGAGAACATGCCGGTTGTATGGCGTGGACCAATGCTGGGCAAAGTGCTTGATCAATTCTTCCGCGATGTGGAGTGGGGCGATCTGGATTATCTTCTATTGGACTTGCCACCGGGCACCGGGGATGTCGCGCTTGATATTCACCAGATGCTGCCGGCTTCCAAAGAGATCGTTGTAACGACTCCTCACCCGACCGCTGCTTTCGTAGCGGCAAGAGCGGGGGCGATGGCGTTGCAGACAGACCACGAAGTGCTGGGTGTTATTGAAAACATGTCGTGGTATGAAAGCAAAGAAACCGGCAAGAAGGAATATCTCTTCGGACAAGGCGGCGGACCAAAGCTTGCAGAAGAATTGCAAGTGCCGCTGCTCGGACAGATTCCTCTTGGCCAGCCTGATTGGAATGAAGCGGATTTTGCGCCTTCCGTCTATCTTGAAGATCATCCAACAGGTAAACTGTATGGAGAGATCGCAGAGAGCATTCTGAAACAGTTTGCAGCAAAGAGACAATAATTCGAACCCGGAAACCATTCGCTGGTTTCCGGGTTTTCAATTGTGCCGAAACGCCGAACAGTTTTTGTGACTTCAAGTTTTGTTCACATGTCGGCAGTTTCGTTTATGGATTTTTAACTTTGCGATTGGTAC
Organism: Planococcus salinarum; assembly: GCF_007004625.1. Lineage (GTDB taxonomy): Bacteria > Bacillota > Bacilli > Bacillales_A > Planococcaceae > Planococcus > Planococcus salinarum. Next base: position 33,088 of record NZ_VIFV01000031.1, read on the forward strand.
AATCTTTAAAGAACTTCAAATAACGGAGGCATTAATGTGACAATACGAAATTGGGTAAAATTCTTTATAAATGCATTACTGATAGGTGGAGCGGTTACCGGGATACTCGGGTTATTCATACGATGGAATGATGTTTTCGCAGCGCCATTCGAAAATGGGGCATGGGGTGAGTTCATTGCCGGTTTTGTCTGGCTGGTAGTGGTCGGGATGACCATGAGCCTGATTGCGCAAATGGGCTTTTTCGCTTATTTGACAATCCATCAATTCGGAATCAATATGTTCCGGACGCTGACTTTGTGGAACTGGGTGCAGCTGCTGATCATTGCCATAGTGATTTTTGATTTGATTGTGTTCCGCTTTATGCCGAATGCCGAAACAGCTGCACAGGGCTGGCTGTATGCAGGACTCCTGGCCGTACTTATCGGGACGGGACTGGTGACAGCTTATTTCAAAGCGAAGTGGACCACGAAGTCGACATTCATCTCCGCTTTGTTCTTTATGATTGCAGTCACTTCACTGGAATGGCTTCCAGCGTTGATGGTTCAGGCAGGGAATGCCGACAGCTGGGTAACCTTGCTGCTGTTTCCGTTCCTTGCTGTAAATGCATATCAGCTTTTGGTGCTGCCGAAATATAATGCCAAGTCTGATGAAGACCGGCAAAAACTTGAAGAGCGCCGCGCGGCCCGGAGAGAAAATGTTAAACCGGCTGTAAAAAAAACGTAGGATTTTGAAATGCCCGCTGAGGAAGCGGGCATTTTTTTTTATGTGTGCCAGGCATGGCAACTATCTAGGTGGTGAAAGTCCACTGTGGGGGTACACATCGACCAACCACTAAGGAAGCGCAAGGTGCTTATCGTGAGGTAAGGGCTGGAGGAAGCGTGGAATAAAATCTTGGCTCGACGAACAGAAATCTGATACGAAGGCTCTTCAAAGGGATAAGGCTCCATAACAAGTCGAAGTCCAAAAGATGTGCGTAACTTTGTTGGGTAAATCAGGCGAGTAAAAGAGGAAAGATCGTTGTCTTACCCTGGGAGGTCTTGCGGATGCACTGACGTGCAGTCGGAAAAGGTTAGCCGCAAGAAGTCAGCTGAAGCCATAGTAGCGAAGGAATTCGTGAAGGGCGGAACAATTTATAGTGTTTCAACGCCGCGAGTGCGTAAGGGATGAACTCCGAATGTGTTACGGGTGAAAGTATGAGCGTATCTCAAAGGACAACCCCAAATGGAGCTATCGCTTACTACGCGAATGGAAAGGAGAAACGAGTATGGACCTTTTAGAACAGATTCTAAGTAACCAGAATATGAATGAAGCCTACTTGCGTGTTTACCGAAATAAAGGGGCAAGCGGGGTCGACGGGATAACGGTCGACGAACTCAAGGAATACCTGAAAGAGCATAAGGATGAATTGCGCCAGCGCATCCGAACGAGAAAGTACCAGCCACAGGCTGCCTTACGAGTGGAGATCCCAAAAGAGAATGGCAAGATGCGCAAATTGGGCATACCAACAGTTGTGGACCGGGTCGTTCAACAGGCGATTCATCAAGTGCTCAGTCCGATATTCGAAAAACAGTTCAGTGATTTCAGTTACGGTTTCAGACCCAACAGAAGTTGCGAGATGGCGATTATCCAAAGCCTAGAATTTCTGAATGACGGATACGACTGGGTCGTGGACATTGACCTGGAAAGATTCTTCGATACGGTCAACCATGATAAGCTCATGCGAATCATCG
>NZ_VIFV01000032.1 GCF_007004625.1 Planococcus salinarum
ATTTCCACGGTAGCTGACAAGCGGAATAACATTCCAAGGAAGTCGCTGGACTACCGCACACCCCTGGAGGCATTTTTGAGTCACCTGAATGGAATGGACTTGTCTAGCTTATATTGACAAACGGAATTAAGAAAAGCGGAAGCGGCCGTTCAGCTCCGACAAGCGTAAGGCGCTCTGACACAGCGGCGTGTTTTCAGCCGCATAGTCTCGAAAAGCGAAAGTGCCTCTTCAGCTCTGACAGGTATAAGGCGAAACAGCGTAGTGGCGCTCTTTGCTACGCAGCTGTTTTGACTTATATCCCGAAGAGCTGGGCACTGAAGACTAGACACAAAGTGGCTTATGCCCCGAAGAGCTGGGCCGCTTGAGTCTGGACATCAATAAAGAAATGCGAAAGCGCTGTTCCTAAATTATGGGAGCAGCGCTTTTATATTTTGTTTAAATTGCTTGCGGACAGTATTTTCAGAATGCGGATAGTAAATCGGATTTCCGGATAGTATTTTGACCGCTCCGGACAGTATTTCAACTCTTCCGGACAGTAAATGAAAAATATGGAAAAAAAGATGACCCGAAACAGCCAGTTCAGCTGTCTTTCGGGTCATCTTCTTTTTTCGGCAGAAATTCCGGCGTGCGTTCCAGCTGCTCGAGGAACTTTCTCGATTTCAGCCGGATTCCTGCCTGTTCTTCATAAATCGTGCGGACAATCTGTTTCATCAATGCTTTGGATTCCTTTTTCAAAGTCAGGGATCCGACGCGTTCGATCGGCACGAAATAAAAGGTGCGAATCAGCTTCACCAGCGCCGGACTCAGACGGATGATGTAGGGATCGATATGGAAACAGCGGTGGCACAGAAAGCCAAGTTCCTGAAACGAAAAGGCAAACTCGCCATCAGTCGCCCCGCAATTTGCACATTCATGCAGTGTCGGAGCAAGTCCGGCTGTATGCAGCATTTTCCATTCCACAAACAAGGTGATCGCTTCCGGATCATAGCCTTCTTCAATGGCATGCAAGGCCTGAAACAGCATTTCGTAGATACCCGGCTGGGGTTCATCCTGTTCCGTCAGCCTGTCGACCAATTCCGTAACATAACTTGCATAGGCCGTGGACATGAGATCTTCACGAATATGCCGCAGCGATTCCAACTGATCGCCTGCCTGAAGCGTTCCCATCCCTTTGCCCTTATAGATCGAATAAGTGCCATGTGTAAAGGGCTGCGTAATCGCCGCAAGCCGGCTTGCCGGCTTTTTTGCCCCCCTCGCCATGCAGGTGATCTTGCCTGCTTCACGGGTGAACAAGGTGACGATTTTGTTGTTCTCGCCGTATGGCATCGTGCGGATGACAATGCCTTCTAATTGACTTTGCATGGAGACTACTCCTTAGTATTCATCGTCTCTGAAACCAAAATCACGTAAATGAAGGGCTTTGTTGCGCCAGTCCTTCTGCACTTTCACCCATAATTCCAAATAGACTTTTGTCCCAAGCAGATTCTGGATATCCTGTCGGGCGCGGGAGCCGATTTCTTTCAGTAAAGCCCCTTTTTTGCCGATGACAATGCCTTTTTGGGAATCCCGCTCAACCATGATGGTCGCCTGGACACGAATCATATCCGGATTTTCCTCATCCGGCGCGATTTTTTCAATTACAACCGCGATGGAATGGGGAATTTCTTCCCGGGTCAAATGCAACGCTTTTTCGCGAATGAGCTCGGAAATGATGAAACGCTCCGGATGGTCAGTCACCTGGTCAGCCGGATAGTATTGCGGGCCTTCCGGCAAACGCTCTGAAATTTTCGCCAGCAGGTTTTCCACATTATTGCCCTGCAAAGCCGAAATCGGGATGGCTTCCGCAAAATCGAATTCTTTGCGGTACGATTCAATCAGTTTCGGCAAGTCGTCCGGATGCACCTGATCGATTTTGTTCAGTACCAGGAACACCGGCACGTCAATACCCCTCAACATGTCAAGCACGTAGCGGTCCTGTTTGCCGATGCGCTCATCGGCGCTGGCCACAAACAGCAGCACATCCACTTCACGAAATGTGTTTTTAGCCACTTTCAGCATAAAGTTGCCAAGTTTGTGACGCGGCTCGTTGATGCCTGGTGTATCGATAAAGACCATTTGGGTGTCGTTTGTTGTCACAACGCCCTGGACTTTGTTGCGTGTCGTTTGCGGCTTGTCGCTCATAATTGCGATTTTCTGTCCGACCACACGGTTCAGGAACGTCGATTTACCGACATTCGGGCGTCCGATGATGGATATAAAACCTGATTTGAATCCGTTATTTTCCTGCTGCATATTTTAAATCCTCCGTTGAAAAAGCTCCAGGCAGTAATTCGCCGATTGTTGTTTCCTGAACGTCGCCTTTTAAATTTGTTAAATAAACCGGCATTTCCGGTGCGCAAAACTCGGCAAGAACCTGGCGGCAGGCGCCGCAAGGGGAAACCGGGCCTTCCGTATCAGCCGAAACAGCCATAGCCGTGAATTTCACATCACCTTCTGATACAGCTTTAAAGATTGCAGTGCGCTCTGCACAATTCGTCATCGAATAGGCGGCATTCTCGATATTGCAGCCCACGTAAACTTTGCCGTCAGCCGTCAAGAGTGCAGCCCCCACCGGGAATTTCGAGTATGGCACATAGGCATTGCCGCGTGCCGCTATCGCTTGCTCCAATAATTGTTTCTTTTCCATCTCAATCACCTCTATAAAAGTTAGAACCATTTTGGTAAAAATATTAGTAAACCAATTATAGCACTTGCCATGGCAAATACCAAAACGCCGCCTGCAGCCATATCTTTTGCCTGCTTTGCCAGCGGATGCAGATCGGGGCTCGCAAGGTCGACAATCCGCTCCATCGAGGAATTGAACATCTCAAAAGATATCATCCCGCCGATTGCCAATACGACCATCATCCATTCGACACCGGATAAACCGGTCCACAGTCCAGCCACAACCACTATGACAGCCGCCGTAAAGTGGAACCGGATATTCTGTTCACTCTTCAGTGCGGCAAGGATTCCGGCATACGCAAAAACGAAGGAACGGAAAAACCTAATTGCTTTCATAGCCATCACGCGTAATTCCCAGTGAAGACAGAATCACATCCTGTTTGGCAAACATGTTTTTTTCATCCTCTTCATTCATATGGTCATACCCCATCAGATGCAAAAAACCGTGCACGGCAAGAAAGCCCAGCTCCCGTTCAAATGAATGCCCGTAATCTGCTGCCTGCTCCCTTGTCCGGTCAAGGGAAATGATGATATCCCCAAGCACTCGCGGTTCTCCGGAATCCTGGATGACCACTTCCCCTTCGCCCTGTTCTTCCATCGCAAAGGAAATCACGTCCGTCGGCTGGTCTTTGTCCCGATACTCCCGGTTGATTTCGCGGATCTTATCATTCGTAACAAAACTGACCGACAACTCAGCGTCTTCAATTTTCTCTTCTTTGGCTGCATGTTGAAGGATTCTTTCCACAAATTGCATATCGGTTTCTTTCAACGATTCGGTTTCATCCATAAAATCGATTGTCAACAAATTGAAAACCTCCTTCTACTCTTTGTCCTGCGGGTATTCGATTCTCGAATGAAAAATGCCGTTCAGCGTTTCACACATGACATTTCTGATTGTCTTCAATTCTTTCATTGTCAGGTCGCATTCATCAAATTGCCCGTCCTTCAGTTTATCTTCTATTATCGAATTCACCAATTTTTTTATCTTTTCTGATGTTGGATCCTTCATCGAGCGGACTGCCGCTTCGATGCTGTCCGCTGCCATGATGACTGCATTCTCTTTTGTTTGGGGTTTCGGTCCCGCATAGCGGTAATCTTCTTCCCGAACTTCGGGATTCTTTTCTTTTTCTTTGATATAAAAATACTTTAACAGGCTGGTACCGTGGTGCTGATCAGCTATATCAACAATTTCTTTCGGCATTTTGTGCTTGCGCAGCATTTCCGCTCCCCGGGCTCCGTGAGCGAGTATGATGTCCCGGCTCTTCTGTGGTGGCAAGGCATCATGGGGATTGGCAATATTCATCTGGTTTTCGATAAAATATTGGGGCTGCTTCGTTTTGCCGATGTCGTGATAATAACAGCCCACACGCGCCAGCAGGCCATTTGCCCCGATTGCTTCACAGGAGGCATCCGCCAGGTTTGCCACCATAACACTATGATGATAGGTTCCTGGCGTTTCCGTCAAGATCTTCTTCAAGAGGGGATGATTCGGATTTGCCAGTTCAATCAGGCGCATCGGCGAAATGAGCCCGAAAGCCCATTCAAAAAATGGGAGCAGACCAATTGTCAATGCACCGGACAGCAAACCGGAAATGACAGCCGCTGCGAAATAAAAGCCGACTTCAGCCAAATCGTACTGACTTTGGGAAATCAGAAGGTAGAAACCGATAAAGAAAGAGTTGGCGATGGCCACGAACAGGCTTGTTTGCAATAGCCTGGCCCGACGGTCATCGCGCTCAATCAGATAAACGCCCACCAGTCCGCCGAACAGAATGTACAGAACGGTTTCCATCTGGAGAATCGGTGAATAGCCATTTTGCAGCATGATTCCCGCCGTTGCTGCAGTTAAGATGGTGACAAAGATTGCCGTTCTTTCATTGATCAGCATCCGGACAATCATTCCTGCCAGCGCTGTCGGAAACAGGAACGAAATCTCCACATCAAAATTCCCGCTTACCGCCTGCAGAAGCTTCATGAATGTCAGGCTAATGGTTACAGCAGCAGCCAACACGAGCAAAGCAGTTGTTTTCTTCTGTTCCGTTTCCTGGGAACGGCGGATGATGATCATTAACAAGCCCATCGCGATCAGCACAAACAACAGGAGACCCAGTGCGGGTTTTAAATCCGTTTGTTCCTCCGTCATGCCCGCGAGTTCCAGTTGGCGGTAAACTTCCCGGTCGACCACCTGCCCTTCCTGAACAAGCACTTGGCCCTGCAGAATTTTTGTCGGCTCTATGCTTTTTCTGGCCTGTTCAAGCTGAGCTTCCGTCAGGTCTGTATCAATTGTTTCGTTGGCAATGATGCCGAACCTTCCGATCGATACAGCCGCCTGCAACGCCGATGCCGGGATTTCCTCGTTATTGCGGACTGCCTGCTCCACTTCGTTGCGTTTGTTGTCGACATTTTCTTTGCGGACAGGAACTGCCAGCAATTCTTCAACGATTTCCTCCAGCTCCCGCTGCACGGCATTCAACCGGTCATCCGGCAATGTCAGCAGTGACCGCAGCATATCGTCCGTCAGCCTGAGCCCGTTTTCACTTGTTTCCATCAACCGCGTTGTTTCCCGCAGCTCCACCACCATATTCTGTAAATCATCAATTTCTTCTTCGCCTTCTTCTGTTTCTTCCTCTTCCATGTCTTTGGCGTCATCGACATATCCAAACAGAGAGGCGATGACTGCTGACTGATTGCCGGCCAATTCATCATTGAATTTATAGCTCGGTGCCAGTTCTTCAGCTACCCGCTGTCTCTCCAATTCGGTTTTGACCGGATCTTCGACGGTTTTGGAAGACCGGATTGTTTCATCCGATAATTGAAACAGTTGAACATTGTATGTATCTCCCTTGACTGAACTGTAAAGGAAACCGTATAAAATAACGCCTATCAGTAAAATCATTGTCACGGAAAAAACTTTGAAGCCCGTCTTTTCCACCAGCGCCCGAATCTTTGAGACCATCTGACCACCCCACCTTTAGTATTCCTATCATATCAATATCAATAAAAGATTTCACGATATTTCCGAATAATTTCCATTCACTTCTCAAATGTAAATTTCATGTAAAAACAAAAACCAGCCGATTTAAGGCTGGTTTTCATAGGCATCAATTATTTTCGACACTAAAGGATGGCGGACAACGTCCCCGCTTTCCAAATACATGAACTGAATTCCGCTGACACCTTTCAAAATCTTCTCTGCAGCAATCAGGCCGGATTCAGCCCCTCGCGGTAAATCGATTTGTGTCTTGTCCCCGGTGATAATCATTTTCGAACCAAAACCGAGACGGGTCAAAAACATTTTCATCTGCGCTTTAGTCGTGTTCTGGGCTTCGTCCAATATGACAAAGGCCTCGTCAAGTGTCCGGCCCCGCATATAAGCGAGAGGCGCTACTTCAATTGTACCGCGTTCGATAAAGCGGTTGGTCTGTTCGACCCCCAGCACATCATGCATGGAATCATACAGCGGCCGGAGATAGGGATCGACCTTTTCTTTCAGGTCGCCGGGCAGGAATCCGAGGCTTTCCCCCGCTTCAACTGCTGGCCTTGTTAAAATGATGCGTTTGACTTGGCCGTTTTTTAAAGCCTGTACGGCCATTACTACTGCTAGATACGTTTTTCCCGTTCCCGCCGGTCCGATGGCGAAAGTCAGATCTTTGCTGCGGATTGCGCGGATGTAATGGCGCTGGCCAATCGTCTTCGCCCGGATAATTTTACCGGCCGCGTTTCTGGCGACTTCTTCATCATAAAGCTCCGCAAAATATTCAATTGTTCCTGATTTTGCCATTTCTATTGCAGAAACGATGTCCCGTTGGTCAATGTTGATGCCTTTCCGGATCACTTTCAGCAACTGTTCTATCAATGATTTTCCGATTTCTTTGCCTTCATCGGTCCCAGACAGCCTGATAACTTCACCGCGGGTAATGATATGAATATCAAATGCTTCTTCAATCAATGTCATGTGATTGTCTGATATGCCAAGCAGAAGCACCGCTTCATTCGGGTCTTTCACATGAAGTTCCAATAATTCATTTTCAGTCATTCAGACACTCCTTGGTTGCAATTTTTATTCTGATTTTACTCTATCATTAAACAGGAATAGCTGTAAAATATTATCACACCCAAATTACTTTACATAATAATATTATAATAAAATAAATCTGTTTATTCTTTTGTATTTCGTCATGAAGAAAATGGCCCATAAAAATAACCCGCAGAGGAAATGCAAGTCCTCTGCAGGCTAAAGTCATCGGCTGTTAAAACAGCTGTTTTTATTTTCTTTTCGCCTTCGGCGGCATGAACACTTCCGCTAAAACAATTGCTCTTTGAGCTTCGCTTTGAGAAAGCGGAAATGGACTCCTGCTTTCTTCAGCCGTCTTTTCAAGCGGCGGGCGGGACGGTGTTTTGCGGGAAGACATTCTTCCGCCAATCTCATAATCAGCGAAAGATTTCGCTTCACGGCCCGGTCTGCTCTGAGATTGTCTCCCGACCACTTCTTTCGTTTTTTCTTTAACCTGTTCTTTAACCTGTTCTCTTTTATCTGCTTCAGGATTCATCTGCGCCTGGAATTCACCATACATCTCTTTGGCGTAATCTTCCATGCGCTTGAATCCTCCCTGAGCGCGGCCCGAGGTTCGCTGTTGACCGCCCGCATTGCGGTTAGGCCGTGAACCCCCTTCGTCTTTCTTCTTATTATTAAAAAACGCGCCGATCGCCATAATGATGAGAGCGAATATGAGTGGTTCCATGTGACAAACCTCCTCTTTGGATCATCTATTGTTCGTCATTGGATTGGGGAGTGCTGGTTTTGGCAATCGAATCACGCATGCCTGTATCAGCCTGTATGTTTTTGTAGTTCACGTAATCCATGACACCGATATTGCCCGAACGCAGAGCTTCCGACATTGCCAGTGGAACTTCTGCTTCCGCTTCGACAACTTTCGCTCTCATTTCGACAACTTTCGCTTTCATTTCCTGTTCACTGGCAACGGCCATTGCACGGCGTTCTTCGGCTTTAGCCTGAGCGATCTTCTTGTCGGCTTCGGCTTGTTCGGTCTGCAATTCAGCACCGATGTTTTTGCCGATGTCCACATCCGCGATATCAATGGAAAGAATCTCAAATGCTGTACCTGAATCCAGGCCTTTGCCCAATACTGTCTGAGAAATCAAATCCGGATTTTCCAGAACTTTTTTATGGCTCGTGCTTGAACCGAGTGTGGATACAATCCCTTCACCAACACGTGCAACGATTGTTTCTTCACCCGCACCCCCGACAAGGCGGTCGATGTTGGCGCGCACTGTAATACGTGCTTTCGCTTTCACTTCGATTCCGTCCATCGCAACACCCGCGATAAATGGCGTTTCAATAACTTTCGGGTTAACCGACATCTGTACGGCTTCCAGTACGTCACGGCCTGCCAAATCGATAGCGGCTGCGCGTTCAAACGGAAGTTCAATATTGGCACGGTGTGCCGCGATCAGAGCGTTGACCACACGGTCTACGTTACCACCCGCAAGGTAATGGCTTTCCAGTTGGTTGATCTGAACCGACAACCCGGCTTTTGAAGCTTTGATCAACGGATTGACGATGCGTGATGGAATAACGCGGCGCAAACGCATACCGATCAATGTAAAGATGCTGACTTTGACCCCTGCAGCCAGTGCAGAAATCCATAATGTTACGGGTACAAATGTGAAGAATATTGCCAGAACGATTATTATGCCGATTATGGCGGCCCCAAGGCCAATTGCTTCAAGTCCCATTTATTCTTCCTCCTCTTTTTTCTCCAGTTCACGGACTACAATGCGTGAACCTTCTACCTTGATAATCTTAACATCTTTGCTGCGGCCGATGTAGCGCCCTTCGGAAACTGCATCAATTCGTTCATCTCCGAAGATTATGGTGCCTGAAGGCCGCAATTCTGTAGCAGTAATTGCCATCTGGCCGATAAGTTCCGGCCGATTGGCGGTCGATACATAGCCGCTCTTAGTATCCGTGGCATCCGATAAAATGATGCGCTTGAATAAACTGAGCCTTTTGCCAAAGAATTTCACTAATATCACCATCCCCGAAGTTGCTGCTATCATTGCTATGAGTATTGAAATGGCTGTTGTCTGAAGGTCTCCGCCGGCCAACAGGATGCTTCCAAGCACAGCAGCGATTCCGAGTATCCCCAACACACCGCCGGGGATGAAAAATTCTGCAATCATCAAGCCCAGACCGATGAAGAGCAGGATGATCGATTCGTAGCCTGCAAGCCCTGCCACGAGATGGCCATAAAAGAACAGCATCAACGAAGTGAGTCCGATTAAAGCGGGAACTCCAATGCCCGGAGTGAACAACTCAAGCAACAATCCGAGCATCGCGACACTCAACAAAATTGGTACGACTACCGGATTCGTCAGGAAACGTGCCAGGCTTTCGGAAAATGTTTCATCGATATAAACGATTTCGCTGTCTTCCATTCCCTTCAATTCCAATAATTCTTCAAGGGAGGATACGGTTCCTTCCGAATAACCAACTTCTTCCGCTTCGCCGGCCCGAAGTGTCAGCAATTCGCCTTCCCCTGCCCTGTATTGTGGAAGATCCACGGACGCATCTGCCATGGCAACTGCATATAGTGGATCTCTTCCGGAGCTTTCTGCAGCGTTTGACATTGAGGAAAGCCAAGCGCTGTTCGCTTTATCTCCAGCGGCATTGCCCGCCTGGTCGATGACTTGCGCCGCCCCCATCCTGGCCGCGGGATGCATATAGATTTCCTCTGCATTCAATGCAAGATATGCGCCCGCCGAAAGGGCATCCTGGTTGATATAGGCTATTGGCGGAATAGAGCTTTCCTGCAACAGGCGGGCAATGCCATCAGCAGCATCAACAAAGCCACCTGGCGTATCGATTTCAAAAATAATTGCCTGGGCATCGGCATCTTCCGCTTCTTCGATGCCTCTTTCGATAAACGCCTGCAGCCCTCTTTCAACTTCCGCTTCCACAGGTATTATGTAAACGGAATGGCTGTCTGCATGCAGCACCGGGATGAGCGACAGCAATGCCAGGACAAACAGCATAACGACAGTAAAGATTTTCATCTTCCTCAAAGAGATCACCCCTTTACTTATCCGTTCCTATTTTTACGGATGAACCTGCAATCGGTTTCAAGTTTTCCGTTTATTTAATTATAAATTTAAAATTTTGGAATAGCGAAGAAAGCGCTTTCCTGTTTTGTCAAGAAATCAGAACCTTTCACCTTTTGTCCATAAATAGAAAAACCGGCTGCACAATGGATGTGCAGCCGGTTTCAGCTGGTCGTTCATATTTTTAAAAGTCTCATATTAAAAGTAAGGGTCAATTAAAATTTACGTTTACGCGCAGCTTCTGATTTTAATTTGCGTTTCACGCTAGGCTTATCATAATACTCCCGCTTTCGTACCTCTTGCATTGTCCCGGATTTAGAAACAGTTTTTTTGAAGCGGCGAAGAGCATCTTCAATTGATTCGTTTTTACGAACATTTGTTTTTGTCATCTCTTTTTCCCTCCCTCCGAACACACGTTGAAGAAAGTAACAACAAGTGTTATATACAAAAAATTATATCGTATGTTCAAACTCGAGTCAATAGTTAATAATCGGAATCCGATTTAAGACCCTGCATGATCTGGACTCCTGAACTTGCGCCGATCCGGCTTGCGCCTGCATCAATCATTGCCTGAACATCTTCCAGGCTTCTTACGCCGCCGGAAGCCTTCACGCCAAGTTCGGCTCCGACAGTCTTGCGCATCAATTTAACATCATCGATGGTGGCGCCGCCGGTTGAAAAGCCGGTTGACGTTTTAACGAAATCTGCGCCGGCTTCTTTTGACAGACGTGAAGCCATTACTTTTTCCTCGTCAGTCAGGAGACATGTTTCGATGATGACTTTCACGATGGCTTTGCCTTTTGCAGCAGTTACAACCGCCTGGATGTCACTTTTGACAAGCTCGCTGTTGCCGGACTTGATGGCTCCGATATTGACGACCATGTCGATTTCTTCCGCACCTTTTTCGATGGCGTCAGTTGTCTCAAACGCTTTGGTTTCAGAAGTCGAAGCGCCCAGCGGAAAACCGATGACCGTACAGACTTTTACGTTGCTGTCTTTCAGTTGTGCAGCAGCAGTCTCTACATAAGAAGGGTTGATGCAGACAGATGCAAATTCATATTCCGCTGCTTCCTTGCAAAGTTGGATGACCTGCTCTTCTGTGGATTCCGGTTTTAATAGGGTGTGGTCAATATAAGATGCAATGTTAGTCATGTAAAAGCTCCATTCTATAATAAGTTTTTAAAATAACCTGTTCGGTTCCTGATGATTCACTTTCCAGCCAACAAAATGAAAGTTGCCCTCGACATAAATGACCATCTCTTTTATTCGAATTCGTAAGACATTGCCGACATTGCATAGAGAGGTGCCGTTTCGGTCCGCAGGATACGGGGACCTAAGGAAGTGAACAGCGCCCCCGCCTGTTTCAGGCTGGAAGCCTCCGCCTCTGAAATTCCGCCTTCAGGGCCGAAAACAATCAATATTGAACTTTTATCATACAATGTTTTTAAAATATCGGCAAACCGCACCGGACTGGCAGATCGCGCCTCTTCTTCATAAGCAACGATCACCGCGTCAAAGTCTTCAGCCGCTTCCAGCAATTGCTTGAAACTGTGGACATTATGTATCACCGGGAGATGGGTCCGGTGTGATTGCTCAGCAGCTTCCTTCGCTATTTTCTGCAATCTGCCAATTTTCTTGTCGTTTTTGCTGGCGTCCCATTTGACGATGGATCTCTCAGCAGAAAACGGGATCAAAGCATGCATGCCGAGTTCTGTACTTTTTTGTGTGATGAGATCCAGTTTATCGCCTTTGGGCAAGCCACAGGCAATTGTAACCCGTTTCGGCATTTCCACATCAGCTTCCATCTCGCTGTCGAGACGCAGTTCAATATCACGTTCAGCGGAAAGAATCGTCGCACTGAATGCTTTGCCTTCCATTACGGCAATCAGCCCATCGCCGGCAGTTTGGCGCATAACTTTGGCGATGTGCTTTGCATCATCGCCAGTAATAACAGTTATACGGTTTTCGGGAACTTTGCCTTCAATAAAATATCGCTGCATCGTTGCACCCCGCTCATTCAGGTTTTTTAGAAATGATCGTTACCCAATCTTCCATCATCATAATATCTTCGATTTTGAAGCCGGAACCTTCCAGTGCGTCCCTGACATCATTCTTCTTCGCAGCGATGATGCCGGAGGTTATATAATAACCGCCCGGTTTGACCACTCCAAAGGCATCGTCAGTAAATGAGATGATGATTTCCGCCAGGATATTCGCTACGACAACGTCTCCAGGCTCTTCTATCGTATCGACCAGATTTCCGCCTGCTACTTTTACACGGTCCTGGACCTTATTGAGTTTGACATTGATGCCGGCAGCCTTGACCGCAATATCGTCCAGATCAAGTGCATGTACTTGTTTCGCACCAAGAAGCGCAGCACCGATGGCAAGTACCCCCGAACCGGTTCCAATGTCAATGACCCGATCATCCGGTTTTACGGTTTTCTCGAGCGCCTGAAGGCTCATGACCGTTGTCGGGTGAGTCCCCGTTCCAAATGCCATTCCGGGATCCAGCTCGATGATCAGTTCGTCACTTGAAACCGGATTATAAGTTTCCCAGGTCGGCACAATCGTAAAGCGCTGGGAAATCTTGACCGGATGGTAATATTTTTTCCAGGCTGTTGCCCATTCTTCTTCGTTCACTTCGCTGATCGTAACGACATTGGCCCCGATATTGATGTCATAGGTGACAAGGTTATTGACTGCCAACTTTATCGCTTCGACCGTCTCTCCAAGAAAGCTGTTGACGGGGAGGTAGGCTTTCACGATAACGCCGTCTTTCGGAAAGTCATCCGGACTTAAAGACCAGATCTCTCCGAATTGATCTTCCCGTTCTTTAACCAGGTCTTCCGAATCTTCAATGACGACACCACTGGCTCCGGCTTCATGCAGGATATTCGAAACCGGTTCAATCGCTTCGTTTGTCGTATGGATGGATAGTTCTGACCATTTCACGTGCAAACAGCTCCTTTAATCGCCTTTGATGGTTCGTTTGATTTTATCGAATAATGAACTTCCCTGTTCTTCCGGAATGTCACCACTGATTTCAGCGAACTCTCTGAGCAATTGACGTTGCTTCTCGTTGAGTTTCGTTGGTGTTTTTACACGTATAATGACGTGCTGGTCTCCTGTGCCATATCCATGGACATTTTGGACCCCTTTGCCTTTCAAACGGAAACGTGCCCCACTTTGCGTCCCTGCAGGGATTTTCAGTTTCACTTTGCCGTGGACGGTTGATACTTCGATATCATCCCCAAGTGCCGCCTGTGGGTAAGTAACTGATAATTCAAGGTAGATATCGTCGCCTTCGCGTTGGAATTCTTTATGCGGTTTTACACGGAAAACGACATACAGGTCTCCTGGCGGTCCGCCGTTATAACCAGGTGCGCCTTGTCCATTCACACGCAATTGCTGGCCATCATCGACACCCGCCGGTATGCTGACTTTGATCTTCTTGACTTTGCGCACTTTGCCTGCGCCTTTGCATGTCTGGCATTTTTCTTCGATGATCTGGCCTGTTCCTTCACAGTGCTGACAAGCTCTGCGATTGACCATGCGGCCAAAAGGCGTGTCCTGTGTGACATTCAACTGGCCTGTCCCTTCACAATATGGGCAGGTCTTTTTCTTCGTGCCCGGTTTTGCGCCGGAGCCGTCACAAGTATCGCAAGTTTCTTCTTTCGGAATTTCAACTTCCGTTTCTTTTCCGAAAACAGCGTCCATGAAATCGATTGTCATGGAATACTGAAGATCTTCGCCTTTACGCGGCGCATTCGGATCCCGGCGTCGCGTGCCCCCGCCAAAGAATGTGCTGAAGATGTCTTCGAATCCGAAGCCTTCCGCTCCTCCGCCGAAACCACCGAATCCCTGATTCGGGTCCTCGTGGCCATACTGGTCGTACTGTGCGCGTTTCTGCTCGTCGCTCAATACTTCATATGCGTCCTTCACTTCCTGGAACTTTTCGGATGCATCGGCTTCCTTATTGATATCCGGGTGGAATTGTTTTGACAATTTCCGGTAAGCTTTTTTAATTTCTTCCTTGGATGCTGTTTTTGAAACGCCAAGCACCTCATAATAATCACGCTTATTCATATGTCACTCTCCCTCTAACAATCAACTGTAATTGTACACGGTTAGTTATTGTGTTGCAAAGACATTGAAAAAGCCAAAGCATGTTGCTTTGCTTTGACTTTTCCGGGTCTTTCTTATTTCTTGTCTGTATCGTCATTCACTTCTTCAAACTCTGCATCTACAACATCATCGTTTGATCCGGCTGCGCCTTCTGTATCGCCTTCAGCCGCCTGCTGAGCTGCTGCCGCCTGTTCATAGGCTTTCATGGACAAAGCTTGCAGGATTTCGTTCAATTTCTCTTTCTTCTCACGGATGTCATCAGTGCTGTCACTCTCTAAAGCAGCTTTCAGTTCATCGCGCGCTTCTTCAGCATTTTTCTTCTCTTCTTCAGTTACAACTTCGCCTAGGTCAGCGATAGTTTTATCAGTCTGGAAGACCGCCTGGTCCGCTTCATTGCGAAGTTCTACTTCTTCTTTCACTTTCGCATCCGCTTCGGCATTTTCTTCCGCTTCTTTGATCATGCGATCGATTTCTTCATCAGTCAGTGATGTGTTGGACTGGATCGTGATCGTCTGTTCTTTCTGCGTTCCAAGGTCTTTCGCTTTAACGCTTACGATACCGTTTTTATCGATGTCGAAAGTTACTTCGATTTGTGGCACGCCGCGAGGTGCAGGCGGAATATCAGCCAATTGGAAACGTCCAAGCGTTTTGTTGGCTGCTGCCATCGGACGCTCACCTTGGAGAACATGAATATCTACAGCCGGCTGGTTGTCAGCGGCAGTTGAGAATGTTTGTGATTTTGAAGTCGGAATCGTCGTGTTGCGTTCGATCAATTTCGTAAACACGCCGCCCATTGTTTCGATGCCGAGGGACAATGGTGTTACATCAAGCAAAACGACATCTTTCACGTCGCCGCTCAAGACACCCGCTTGGATTGCTGCACCCAATGCTACTACTTCATCCGGGTTAACGCCTTTATGCGGATCTTTTCCAGTCAATTTCTTAACGGATTCCTGTACTGCCGGAATACGTGTAGATCCACCGACCAGGATGACGCGGTCTAGTTCAGAAGCTGAAATGCCGGCATCTTTCAATGCTTGGCGAGTCGGTTCCATTGTGCGTTCTACCAATGCTGAAGTAAGCTCATCGAATTTCGCGCGGCCCATTGTCACTTCAAGGTGAAGTGGTCCGGATTCTCCAGCAGTGATAAATGGCAATGAAATCTGAGTGGAAGAAACACCTGAAAGGTCTTTTTTCGCTTTCTCAGCTGCATCTTTCAAGCGTTGAGTTGCCATTTTGTCTTTTGAAAGGTCGATGCCGTTCTCTTTTTTGAATTCCTGCACCAGATAATCGATAATCAATTTATCGAAATCATCTCCGCCAAGACGGTTGTCGCCGGCAGTTGATTTTACTTCAAAAACGCCATCGCCAAGTTCCAGGATCGATACGTCAAACGTACCGCCCCCAAGGTCATAAACAAGAATCGTTTCATCTGTATCCGTTTTGTCCAAGCCATATGCAAGTGCAGCTGCAGTCGGCTCGTTGATGATTCGTTCCACTTCAAGACCTGCAATGCGGCCAGCATCTTTTGTCGCTTGGCGCTGTGCATCATTGAAATAAGCAGGTACCGTAATGACCGCTTTCGTTACTTTTTCACCAAGATACTCTTCTGCATAGCCTTTGATATATTGAAGGATCATTGCCGATACTTCCTGTGGCGTATATTCTTTATCTTCAGCCGTTACTTTTTCCTGCGTACCCATCAAACGTTTTACAGATTGGATCGTATTCGGGTTCGTGATTGATTGACGTTTTGCTACTTCGCCGACCTGGCGCTCCCCGTTTTTAAATGCCACAACTGATGGTGTAGTGCGGTTGCCTTCCGGATTCGGAATAATTTTCGGTTCGCCGCCTTCTAGAACTGCGACAGCTGAATTTGTTGTACCTAAGTCAATACCAATAATTTTACTCATTTGAATTCCTCCATTTAACTTTTATTCGTTTACTTTTACCATTGCCGGACGTAGGACTCTGCCTTTAAGGGTATACCCTTTTTGCAATTCCTGTAAAACGATGCCCGGTTCCGCCTGCTCGTCTTTTTCCTGCATGACTGCCTGGTGATAATTCGGATCGAATGGTTCCCCAACAGCAGGTATTTCCTCAAGCCCTTCGCGTTTTACCGCTTCGAGCAAGGATTTCTGAACCATTTCGACACCTTTCATAATGGAAGCTGTATCGTCACTTTTCGTTTCGACAGTCAAGGCGCGCTCGAAATTGTCCAATACCGGAAGCAGGTCCGTCAGCAATGACTGCGAACGGAATTTAGTGGAAATTTCCTTGTCTTTCTGTGACCTGCGTTTGAAATTATCAAAATCGGCCAAAAGACGAAGATATTTATTCTGTTCAGCTTCGACTTCATCTTTCAATCTGGCGATTTCTTCATCTTTCGTTTCTTCAGGATTTGCCTGTTCCTCGGAGTTGTTTTCTGCAGGAGCAGATTCTTCACTCAAAGTTTCAGCTGAAGAATTTGTGGTTTCAGTCGATTCCTGTTCGACCGAAGTTGCTGCGTTTTCTGCTGCAAGTGTTTCCTCTGTAGTTGTAGTCTTTTTTTTGTTGGACAAGTGATGTTCCTCCTTTTGTTCGCTCAACTCCGAAGGATTCGGGTGAGCTCTTTGGAGAGGTCGCCGCTCAAGGTATCCAGCAGAGACACGATCCGCTTATAATCCATCCGTTTTGGACCGACTATTGCAATTGAACCGGTTTGTTCCTGCCCAATATCATAAGATACCGTAATTACCGAGCAATCCTCCATTGCTGAGAGTGCATTTTCTGAACCGATCCGGATATGGAGGCCCTGGTTGCCTACCGGAATGATCATGGGAATATGATCCGTTTCTTCCATAACATCCATCAGGCTCCTGATCTTATGAAGATCGTGGAAATCCGGCTGATTCAAAATGTTGAGCTTGCCCCCGTAATAAACATTTTTCTCCCGCGGCAATAAGACTGCCTGCCGAAAAGTCGAGAACAATTCGCCGTAACGCTGCATATGCTGCTTCATAATCATCATCGTTTCCTGTTCCAGCCGCGAATGCAGATCATACAGTGATACACCTACAAGGCGTTCGTTCAGGATATTAACCATCTTTTCGATTTCAGAAGGATCAAGCCCTTCTGGAATCGGAAAGACCCGGTTTTCAACATGGCCTGAATCTGTCACAATAATCGCGACTGCGGAGTTGGAAGTCAGTGGCACAATCGACAATTTTTTGACGATGTGGCGCTGGACATCTGGTCCGAGCAGGATCGATGTGTAATTGGTCAGCTCGGATAAAATCATTGCGGACCGTTTGATCACTTCTTCGGTCTCACTGATTTTATCTTCAAAAATAGAGCGCAATTGGACGATATCCTCTTTCGGAAGCGCCCGGGGAGTCAGCAGATGGTCCACGTAATAGCGGTAGCCTCTCTCTGAAGGAATCCGGCCGGAAGAAGTATGGGTCTTCTCAAGAAACCCCATGCTTTCCAGGTCCGCCATTTCGTTCCGAATGGTAGCGGAACTGAATGTGATCCCGGATTTTTTAGCTAATTGGTTTGATCCCACCGGCTGTGCTGATTGAATATAATCATCCACTGTCACTTTTAAAATGAGCAGCTGCCGTTCTGTTAACATGATCATCACCTCTGTTAGCACTCTTATAGTGCGAGTGCTAAGACTACACTAAAATTACCAAATTCCATTTGGCTTGTCAACGATTGCGCATCTATCTAAAACTTAATTTATATTATTTTTTATAATACACCGCTTCGGCGCTATGGACAGTGCGAAGATTATGCTCCTGCGCACTGCTCGTCGCAAAGGAGGCGCTAAAGCGCTCCTTGCCTCCCGCAATAAGCCGAGAAGAGCACTCGTCTTATTGCTCCGGCCAGTCCTGAGCCGCGCCGGCGCTAGAGAGATTTCTAGAGATATGGAGCACAACAGCGAAGACGCCATGGGGACCAAGCGAAGTGCTGAGATCCACTCGGGCGAAGTGAAACGAGACCGAGTTAGCTCAGGGCGAGCCCCCAGGCAAGCGAGCTGTTTTGCGGAATATCGGTTGCTAGGAAGTATCGACTCTTCTACTATATCTATTTTATGCCAGCAAAAATTGTTCAAAAACATTGTTGCCGATAAAACGGCCCTGGTTTGTCAGCTTCACTCTGCCGTTTTCAATCACCAGGTTTTGGCTTTCTATTTCTTTTTTCAGAATATCCCCGTAAACGGATTCCATTTCGACTCCGAATTTCTCAACGAAATGCGCCAAAGAAACGCCTGCCGTTTTGCGTAGGCCGAGAAACATTTCTTCTTCCATCATTTCTTTGCGCGGAACACTGTGTGAATTCAATATCGGCCGCTCGTTCTGTTCCAGCGGCTCCATGTATTTCTTCAACGGACCGTGGTTTGAATAACGGATTCCCTGTACGTATCCGTGCGCTCCCGCTCCGGCGCCGATATATTCTTCATTGTCCCAATACAGAAGATTGTGCCGGGATTCAAATCCCGGACGTGCGAAATTCGAAATTTCATATTGCAATAAACCGTGTTGCTCCATTTCGTTCATCAGCTTTGCATACATATCCGCTTCCAGATCCTCTGTCACTGTATTCAATTTCCCCTTTGTCATCAGGTTATAGAATACCGTCTTCGGTTCAATGATCAGCGAATAGGCAGAAAAATGCGGAAGATCAAAAGAAAATGCCTGTTCGAGCGTATCTTCCCATTGCTTCATAGTCTGCCCGGGCAAGCCGTACATAAGATCAAAACTGATATCGGTAAAGCCGACTTTGCGTGCGTCTGCCACAGCCCTGGCGACATCGTTGTTATTGTGTGTCCGGCCCAGCCGCTTCAGCAGATCTTCATCAAATGACTGCACGCCCATGCTGAGACGATTGACTCCGCCATTGAACAGCACCTGCATCTTTTCATACGTCAATTCATCGGGGTTTGCTTCTGAGGTCCATTCCAGGTTGCTCGCCATCGGCACAAATTCATGGATATAGCCCAACAATCTTTCCAGTTGCTGCGGTTCGAGGGAGGTCGGTGTGCCGCCGCCCAGGAAAATTGTTTCCAGCGGCTGATCGAGTGCCCCCTGCTGCTTCCATAAGGAAAGTTCTTTTCCGAGCGAATCGATATAGGCATCCACCGGCTGGTCTTTGAAGAATACTTTATTGAAGTCACAGTAAAAACAGATCTGGTGACAGAATGGAATATGGATATACAATCCCTTTACCATGTTAATCCTCTTTTCTAATAGGAAAAGGAGGCTGAAAAACCGCCTCCTTCTTTCGTTATTTTGATTGATCGTCCATTTTCAATATAGCCATGAAAGCTTCCTGCGGAACTTCAACATTCCCGACTTGCTTCATGCGCTTCTTGCCTTCTTTTTGCTTATCCAGAAGTTTCCGTTTCCGTGAAATGTCACCGCCGTAGCATTTTGCCAACACGTTCTTGCGTATCGCACTGATTGTTTGGCGGGCGACAATCTTTTGGCCGATTGCAGCCTGTATCGGCACTTCGAACTGTTGTCTCGGAATAAGGTTTTTCAGCTTGTCTACGATGAGCTTGCCGCGTTCATAGGAAAAATCGCGGTGAACAATGAAGCTCAGGGCATCCACTTGCTCTGAATTCAGCAGAATGTCCATTTTCACAAGATTCGATTCTTTGTAACCGATCAATTCATAATCGAAGGAAGCATATCCTTTTGTGCCTGATTTCAACTGATCGAAGAAATCATAGACGATTTCTGCAAGCGGCAATTCATAAATAATACTGACTCGTGAATTATCGAGATAATCCATCGTCAGGAAATTCCCGCGTTTTTTCTGGCAGATTTCCATCACTGCACCGACATAATCATTCGGCACCATAATAGTCGCTTTGACATAAGGTTCTTCTATAAAACTGATTTTTTGTGGATCGGGCATCATTGCCGGGTTATCGACTTTCAGCACTTCTTTATCTGTCATATGAACGTTGTAGATAACACTTGGCGCAGTTGTAATCAGATCGATATTAAATTCCCGCTCAATGCGCTCCTGAACGATTTCCATATGCAGTAAGCCAAGGAATCCGCAACGATAGCCGAAACCAAGTGCCTGTGACGACTCGGGCTCGAATTGCAAAGCCGCATCATTCAATTCCAATTTTTCAAGTGCATCACGAAGGTCATTGTATTTCGAGGTATCAATCGGATACAGTCCGCAATAAACCATCGGGTTCAGGCGGCGGTATCCGGGCAATGCTTCCGTTGCCGGTTTTCTTGCATGAGTGATCGTATCACCCACTGGTGCGTCACCGACATTCTTGATGGCGGCTGTAAGGAATCCTACGTCACCAACCGTCAACTCTTCACGGAGCGTTGCTCTTGGTGTGAAAACGCCCGCTTCAATTACTTCAAACTCTTTGTCACTGGACATCATCTTGATCTTATCGCCGGGCTTGACTGTCCCTTCGACGATTCTGACGTACGAGACGATTCCCCGGTATGGATCATAAAGAGAGTCAAAGATCATCGCCTTTAAAGGCGCACCCGGGTCACCGGTTGGTGCCGGCACTTTTGCAACAATCTGTTCCAGAATCTCTTCAATGCCGATTCCTGCTTTTGCAGAAGCAAGTACCGCTTCAGAAGCATCAAGTCCGATGACTTCTTCCACTTCCTGGCGCACCCGCTCAGGGTCTGCGGCAGGCAAATCGATTTTATTGATGACCGGCAGAATTTCGAGGTCATTGTCCAAAGCCAAATAGACATTCGCCAATGTCTGGGCTTCGATTCCCTGGGCAGCATCGACAACCAGCACAGCACCTTCACAGGCAGCAAGGCTGCGTGAAACTTCATAAGTGAAATCGACATGGCCCGGCGTGTCGATAAGGTGCATTATATAAGTCTCACCATCTTTTGCTGTGTAATTCAGCTGGACGGCATTCAATTTGATCGTGATTCCGCGCTCCCGCTCCAAATCCATGGAGTCAAGCAGCTGTTCCTTCATTTCCCTTGCAGTAAGGGCGTTGGTTCTCTCCAATATGCGGTCGGCAAGCGTAGATTTCCCGTGATCGATATGGGCGATGATGGAGAAATTACGTATTTTCTTTTGACGCGCTAATCTCTGTTCTTGATTCATGGTCCACACTCCTATACAAACTACTATGAATTATAGCAGTACCGCAGCTATTGGGCAATGAAAGCATCGGAAATGATTTCAGTGTCAAGGAAAACTTCTTTGCACGTATCTATTGCATTCCTTTCCGCGGTTTGATAAAATAACTCATGTTGTATAGAGACATAAATGAGTTGAGGTGTTTCCACCTCTTTCGCTATTTGTCTAGGAGGTGAAAGATATGCCAAACATTAAATCTGCGATCAAACGTGTGAGAACGAACGAGTCTAAAAACGCTCAAAACACGCAAGCTAAATCAGCAATGCGTTCATCTTTGAAAAAAGCTGAGCAAGCTTTGACAAACAATGACGAAAACGCAAACGCAACGGTTAAAGCTGCGATTAAACAAGTGGAAAAAGCGGCTTCAAAAGGCTTAATCCATAAAAATACTGCAGCCCGCCAAAAATCTCGCTTGATGAAACAAGCGTAAAAATGTAAAAAGCCGGTTCCTTTTAAAAGGAGCCGGCTTTTTTTCTTTGATTTAATTTATAAATCGCTTCAGCTTTTCTTTGCCCCGCGTTTCATCAGAAAGAATTCCAGGACTCGTTCGCGGTTGCCGCTGACTGTTTTGAGTTGAAGATCGATTTCGGCCAGATCGCCCAGTACTTCGAGCAGCCGCTGTTCCGAAAAAGGCTGACGCTTTTCGACGAGCAGTTTCACTCTGTACGGATGCGCTTTTAATTGTTTGGAGATCTGCTGGGCATGGTAGCCTTTTTTCTGAAGATAATAGACATGCACCATGAAACGGATCTGGGATGCCAACAGTGCAGCGAGCGCGACCGGTTCCTCTTTCTGCCTGAGGAGATCGTAGTAGACGCTGAGCGCTGTGCTGATGTTGCCGTCCAGATAGGCCTGCAGCATTTTAAATGCATCCTGTTCAAGTGTGCGGGAGGTCATCCCTTCGACGAGCTCTTCGGTGATCCCCCCTTCAGCTCCCAGGTAGAGCGACATCTTCTCGACTTCCGATGACAGAAGAGTCAGGTTGGTGCCGGCCATTTCTATGAGCTTGCGCACGGCTCCCCGGCTGATGTCCTTGCCGAACGATTTCGCTTCCTGTGACAGCCAGGACTCGAGGTCATTTGCCTGCAGGGATTTGGCTTCGACCACGACTGCATGCTGCTTCATGGATTTGACGATTTTTTTCCGTTCGTCCAGCTTTTCGTAAGGAGCAACAAAAATGGTGACTGAAGCCGATGGCGGATTCTCCAGCCAGGACTCGAGGAGTTTCAGGTCATGATTGATCTTTTCCTTGCCTCTTTCGGCTGCTTTCAGGAAAGAGGCATTTTTTGCGATGATCAATTTCCGTTCGCTGAAAAAAGGAAATGTGTCCGCTTCGTCAATGACGTGATCGACCGGGACTTCGTCGAGATCGAAGAATGTCAATTCAAGTTCCTCCGCCTTGGCCAGGCTTGATTTCAGAAGGTCCAACGTTTTTTCGATAAAATAACTTTCAGTGCCTATTAAAAGATACACAGGGGCGATTTGGCCGCTGCGTATGGATTTCCATATTGAAGTGATCATATTTCCGCCTCCTTCTTGTTCTATTATATCGGATTTCCGGCTGTTTGTGGGATTTGTCTTTTCTGTGACGGCAGGCAAAAAGAGCCGCAATTATAAAGTTCAATGTAGATTTTTGGGATGCAGTAGCTTATAATTAGAGGGAATCAGGAGGGATAGCCATGAATGAATTTGAAAATAATGTACAGTCGAAGCGTAACGACGCCATCGATGCCGGTATGGGATTTGTGGTATCATTCGTTTTCTTCGCAACTATCTTTATCGTCGCTGCAGTTGTACAATACGTGGCATTGTAATTTTAAAAAAGGTTCCGGCTATCCAGCCGGAACCTTTTTTCATTTCATGGTTGCAACAGAAAAGCCGCCTTCGCGAAAAACAACTTCGATTGTTCCGCGGTCCGCTGTATTGAGAGTCGGCAGCTGAAGGCGCTCAAACCTCTCTTCGACTTCTTCCGCAGGATGGCCATATCGATTGTCTTTGCCTGACGAAAAAATGGAAAGTGCCGGCCGGAGTTCTGCAAGAAAAGTTTCACCACTTGATGTTTTGCTGCCGTGATGGCCCACTTTCAAAACCGCAATATCTTCGAGCAGATCCCCATAAAGCCTGAGCATCTCATTTTCCCCGGCCGTTTCAAGGTCGCCTGTGAACAATACCTTAGTTCCCTGATATTCCATCAACAGAACAAGAGAATCGTTGTTGCCTTCATAGATGCCATCGTCCGGACTTAAATAGCTGAAGGTGATTTCACCGACCCGCCAAAAACTGCTTCGCCCCGGCAGTCGGATGGACGTGTCGTCCAGATCCGTTTCGAGCCCTCTGACAATTTCGGAACTTTCGGAGCCCGGTGTCAGATGAAGTTCGTCTACCGTGAAGAGCTGCAGGATTTCATCCGCCCCTTCCGCATGATCAGCGTCCGGATGTGTCAGGATGAGCTTATCAATCGAAGAAATGCCTTCCCCCTGTAAATACGGCGCCACCACCTGCCGTCCGACTTCAAATGGACGGACCCTTTCACTGAATCCCTCCCTGTCAAAACGCAGCAAGCCCCCTGTGTCGATGAGGTAAACGCCTTTCCGGTAGGGCAACTGGATCAGCGCACTGTCTCCCTGGCCGACATCGATGAATGTCACCTTCAGAGCGCCATCAAAATAAGGCATAGCCGAAAAGAGAATGGCCGGGACAAAGCCGATGCCAATTTTCCACCAGCTTACCCCTCTTTCCACAAGACTGTAAAACAGGATGACCCCGCCCAGCATCAAACACAGAAACAGGCCACCGGGCTTGCCGGGAACCCACATCTGGTGTGGCCATTCCGCCAGCCAGGCAGTCCACCGTTCCACAATAAGCCGCAAAGGTTCATACATATAAAACACGAAAACTGCCGCTGGTTGAAACGCAAATGTCAGGAACAGCGCCAAAATATTCATCGGCAGAATCACTAACGTATAAAGAGGCACAAAAAGGCTGTTGACCAAAAAAGAAGACAACGATAAACCATAGAAATGGAAGAGCAGAATCGGATACAAAGTAAACTGCGACAGGAACGTTATCAGAAGCCCCATCGAGACAGGTGATTTTGCCGCTTCCAGCAGTTTCAATGAATAAATGATGCCGAAACTCGCGCCGTATGAAAGCTGAAATCCAATTTTATAAATGACATAGGGATCTGCTGCGATAAAAACGATAAAACTCAGCAGCAAAACATCAGCAACCGGCGTTCGTATCCGAAGGAGCCGAAAAGCCAGGATCGCGCTTGTCATGCTGACAGCTCGCCAGACTGAAGGTGCTCCTCCTGCCAGTAAGGCGTATAAAGGCAATAGAACCAGCAACAGGAGCATCGCGGTTTCTTTTCGGATGCCGCAGCGCAGCATAAAAAAATACAGCAGGCCGCTGATGATCCCGACATGGAGGCCCGATATTGCAAAAAGGTGCGAAATTCCCAAAGTCTGCTGAATGCGCTGCTGTTCAGATGTGATGCTTTCGCGTTCTCCGATCAGCAGTGCTTCAGCTTCTGCAGTCAGGCTGGCGGGAAAGCGTTTGCGTATATGTTCCTTCAGCTGCGCCCTCCTGTCGGACATGGCAGCTGAAAAGCCCTCCAGAGGTTTCTCATGGGTCAATTCCTGCAGTGCAAGGACTGAAGCAGCCCCGTTGCTCGTAAGGTAGCCTGCCATATCAAAAGCATATTCATGTGATGCCACGTCGGGCTGTTCGAATACTCCCCTGACATGGAAGAGGGATTTTCGGATCAGGTGCTCTTTTTCCACTTTTTCTTCCGGAGATGCAAATCGGTAGCTGGCGTAAACAAGTCCACCGTCATTCAGCTCCATAAACCCCCGCACCGAATCTCCGTCAATCTTAAACCCTTCCTGAAAATGAGCGGTGCCGTCATAAACTCCTGTGTAATCAGGCAGTGCGCCATGCCGCTGATCCTGTACCATAAAAAACACTGCCGAAAAGAGCAGAACAGCAGCAAATGCCGCTTCCGCTTCCTTTTTCCAGAGCATCCATAGAAAAAGCAGCGCCATGAACACGAGTAAACCAGGTGTTTCATGCGCTGCTATTGTAGAAATTGCCGCTGCTGCAGCAAAATAAATCATTGTATTCCGGCTCAGACTTCGATCTCTTCTCCGAATAATTCCTTCACCCGCTCATTGTAATGAGCCAATTCTTCTTCGCTTCCGCCTTTTTCCCGAAGCTTTCCAATCAGCTCGATATAGAGAGCCGCCTTTTCCACACCGAGAAAATCGATTTGCCGCTCGTCAAAAATCACTTGGACAACTTCCACACCCGCCTGTTCCAATAATTCGATTGCGTATTCGTGGTTTTTGTAATCTGCTGCATAATATAGCCGGGATATTCCGGCCTGTATGATGGATTTTGTACACTGGAGGCACGGGAAATGACTGACATACATATCAGCGCCATTGACGCTGACCCCATACTTCGAACATTGCAGCAATGCGTTCATTTCGGCATGGATCGTCCGCACGCAATGGCCGTCCACTACATAACAGCCTTTATCGATGCAATGGTCGCCACCGGATATCGAGCCATTATAGCCTCCCGCAATAATCCGCCGGTCGCGGACGATGGTCGCTCCAACCGCCAACCGTGTACACGTGCTTCTTAACGCCAACAAATGGCTTTGCGCCATGAAGAATTGGTCCCAAGTTATTCGCTTCATTTAATTGCCCCCTGCTTTATACTGTCATTTTCAGTTTAGCAGAGGTGGAAAAGACGTCAACAATCAGTCCACCGAAATTAAGTTTTTCAATTGTTCAAACGTTTTATCGCCGATGCCGGTTACATCTTTCAAAGCTTCGATGGAAACGAACGGGCCATTCTCTTCACGGTGCGCGATGATGGCTGCCGCTTTTGAAGGACCTATCCCGGGCAGAGTGGTCAGGCCCGTGTCGTCCGCCGTGTTGATGTTCAACGGGCCCCCTGCCTCGGCCGTTGCCGCAGCCTCCGCCGGTTGGGTGATAACCGGTGGCGCATCAGCCGCCTCGCCTGCTTTTGGCACAAATACGCTCATTTCGTCCGTCAGTTTCATGGCCATATTAAGTGACAGGTCATCAGCGTCCGGAAGAAAACCACCGGCGAGCTCAATTGCATCGTGCAGCCGGGATTCCGAAGGCATTTCAAATACACCCGGTGCATTTACCTGGCCTTTGATTTCTATCAAAATTTTCGCTGGTACTGTTTCCGTCTTTGTTTCGGTTTCGGTTTCGTTGATAATGGTTGGGGTTTCACTCAGCTGAGGGGATTCAGCTGTTATCAGATCAGATGGTGCCGCTCCGGTTTCTTCGGAATCACCATGGGGAAATAAAAAATAAAGCGCCAGCATTGATAGGACTGCAGCGGGGATCAGCAGTCTGCTGTATTTACTGAAAATCTGTTGGATTGTCAGTTTGCATCCCTCTTTCCAGCGGGAAGCAATTAAATGGAAGCTGTCTGAATTATACAATTATTGTAAGCGCCTGTCCATAAAAGTTTAGTAAGAAATAAGATATCTAAATCGCTTCGGCGCTTTGGACAGTGCAAAGATTATGCTCCTGCGCACTGCTCGTCGCAAAGGATGCGCCAGCTTCGTATGGCGAACCTTGCCTCCCGCAATAAGCCGAGAAGACCACTCGTCTTATTGCTCCGGTCGGAATTCGCCTGCTCCTGAGCCGCGCCGGCGCTGGGAAAGTAACTTTGTTTGAGTGGGTCCTAAAGATATGAAGCAAAACAGCGAAGACGCCATGGGGAGCAGCGCCCTTCCATGTCTCGAAGCTAGCGCAGCGATGCAGAGACAGAAACGGCGTTGGCTTTCCAACGTCGTTTCGACGAAGTGCGTAATCTACTATTATTTATAATCGTGCTCCTGCATCGCTGCGCTGCTTCGTCGCAAAGACTTAGCCTCGCAAGCATCGGCTAATGTCTTCGAAGCTGTTTTGCGTAATATCGGTTCCTATAGCTTAATTCAATATAAATATAGATTTTTATACAAAACAAAAAACCACCGATTGGTGGCTTTAAAAATTTCCATTAAACTTTTCTGGCACAGAAGAAAATCCGCTCGCTTTCGCTTGATGGTTCTGCATCCGAAAAATCCGCTGTGATCGATTCGATTACAAAGCCCGCCGCTTTCAGCCAGGTGCTGTAGGTGGAAACCGGGAAGGTACGCTGTTCGTGTGTTTCTTCAAACCGCTTATACAAGTCTTCCTGTTCCCTTACAAAAAACGTAATGTCGTGGACGACACTGTGATTGGCTTTGCCGGGTTCCGTGTGCCAGATGAACGAAACCTCTTCATCGTCAAGCACAAAAGGGCTGCCCATATAAACTTCATCGACCTTGTGGGTGGAATGAACATCAAAAAACAGCATGCCTCCGTCGTTCAAAGCTTTGTGCACTTCATTGAACGTTTTCTGCACCTGTTCTCCGCTTTTTAAATAGTTCAGCGAATCAATTGCAATTGTAACTGCATCAAAGCCATGAAGGCCTTCGAGACTGTCCATTGACAATTGATACGTCGGGATACGCAGGTTGGCCACCTGGAATCTTTGATTGGCCATTGTCAGCATTTCTTCGGACAGGTCGCTGGCTGTCACTTCGTAGCCCAGTTCTGCAAAAAGTTGGGCAAGTGTGCCCGTGCCGCATGCCAAATCGAGCAATTTTCCGGAAGTCTGCCACGAGGCGATCCATTCAACATATTGTTCATAGGGAATGTCCTGCATCAGGCTATCGTAAATTGACGCGAATTTGCCGTAGCTCATATTTCCATTTCAGGCGCTTCTCTCCAGAGGCGCTCCAAATTATAATAAGAACGTTCGTCTTTGTGGAAAATATGCGCTACGACATCTCCAAGATCGACAAGGATCCAACGGGCCGAATCAAAACCTTCGATACTTTTCACTTCATTACCCGCTTCATTGGATTTCTCGATGATTTCGCGTGCAATCGCCTGGACCTGGCGATCTGAATTCCCGCTGCAGATGACGAAATAATCCGCGAGCAACGAAATCCCTTCCATATTGAGGACAACGATGTCCTCCGCTTTTTTATCTTCGGCAGCTTGATATGCCATTTGCAATAGTGTATGTTCAGTCATTCTTTCACTTTCCCTTTCTGTTGCACGAAGTATTCATAACACTTCAGTGAATCCGGATAGACCGGCTGATTTTTTGATACAAGAAAATCGATGCTGTGTTTGACGCAGGCTTCCATCATAACATCCAATCCCTGTTCTTTTAATTGACGCAATTCTTCGACGCCTTTGAATTTCCTGTTCGGTTCCACGAGGTCTGCGATATAAACCACTTTTTCCAGGTCGGACATGCCGGCGCGGCCGGTTGTATGATACCGGATGGCATTTAAAACATCTTCATCTTCCACACCGAATTCATAGGCAGCGACATATGCCCCGACCGGAGCATGCCATAATTCCGAATGATATTCCAGTAGTAGGGGGTCCATCGCTTCTTTTTCCATGATGGACTTCATCCACTCCTTGTCGGAGAACTTGGCGACGTCATGCAGAATCGCGGCCACCTGAGCTTTTTCCTGGGGCACGCCGAATCGGATTGCCAGTGCTGTCGCCGTGTTCAAAACTCCGACAACGTGTGCATACCGGTTGTCAGGTAGACGTTTCTTTACGAGTTGAAGCATCTTGCTCTGGTCCATATAAACCCTCCTCACGGATATAGGCTTCGACTTTCTCGGGCACGAAAAATGTCAATGGCCGATTCGCTGCCACTCTTTCCCGCAGCATTGACGAAGACAGATGCATTTCTGGGGAATCAATCATCATGACGGGAAAATCGGTGCTGGAATCATAGCCCGGGCGGCCGATTCCAACAAACTGAATCATTTCCGCCAGTTCATGGATTCGATGCCAGGAATTCAACCCTTCGATCGAATCTCCCCCGACAATGAAATAAAATTCTGTTTCCGGTTCCATTTCCACTAATTGACTGATTGTATTGAATGTGTAAGACACTCCGCCAGCCAGGATATCAATGGGCTCGATGCGAAACTGTGAAAAACCTTCTACCGCCAATTCCGTCATTTTCAGGCGCTGGGAAGTATCCGCACCGTGAACCTCTTTGTGCGGGGCAACTGCATTGGGCATGAACCGTACTTCGTCCAGGGCCAGCGTGTGAAAGGCTTCATTAGCCATGATCAGATGGCCGAAGTGCGGCGGATTAAAGGTTCCTCCCAGAATCCCCACTTTTTTCATCGCTTCACCGGCAACTCGATCCGCTTATTATTTACTGATTTTTTGTAAAGGACGACTGTATGGCCGATCAATTGCACCAATTCCGCTCCTGTTCCCGCAGCCAATTTTTCTGCCACTTCGTTCTTGCCGTCTTCATTGTTTTGAAGAATACTGATTTTCACCAATTCGCGTTTCTCCAGAGCTTCTGTAATCTGAACGATCATCGCTTCATTTACGCCGCCTTTGCCTACCTGGAATATCGGATCGATATGATGTGCTTCGCTTCTCAAAAATCGCTTTTGCTTACCTGTTAACATAATTTCCTCCTAATTTTTCCGTTATCAATTGAATCATCTTTTCGGTATCGGGTTTGATGCCTGTCCATTTCTCAAAAGCGATGGCGCCTTGATAGACGAACATGCCCACACCGTTCAACGTCCTGCAGCCTTCCTCTTCAGCTCGTTTCAGGAAGGGCGTTTCGATCGGATTATAGACGATGTCTGCTGCCAGTGACCCGGGCCTCACATTCTGGAGTCCGATCGGCAATGCCTCATCTTCCGCCAAACCGACAGAAGTTGTCTGGATGATGATATCAAAGTCGCCAAGCCTGTGCTCCGCTTCCGCTTTCATCATCGGCTTGCTGCCGGTTTCGGAAGCAAGCTCTTCGGCCCGGCGGTATGTCCGGTTGGTGATCGTCACATCTTCAAAACCACCGCGTTTCAGTGCAAAACTGATTCCCCTGGCTGCTCCTCCCGCTCCAATCAACAGAATTCTGGAGTCGGAGGCAGGCTTCATCGTCAGCAGGGATTTCACAAATCCATCGCCGTCTGTATTTGTCCCATTAAAACTCTTGCCACTTCGCACAACCGTGTTTACGGCATCCATCGCTGCAGCAGTATCATCAATACCGCCAAGCAATGGAATGATTGCCTGTTTATGCGGCAGCGTCACATTAAAACCGCTTGCCCCAAGAATCAGCAAAGCCTCGTATGCCTGTTTCAAATCTGAAGGTTCCACATGCACCGGTATAAACGAAGCATCCAGACCGTTTTCTCTGAACCATGTTTCGTGCATGAACGGTGACAATGAATGGGAAATCGGGTCGCCGATTACCGCATACCATTTTTTCATCCAATCCCTCCTATATAAGAGATGGCCGCAGCATCACTTCGACATCTTTCGGCGCATGCGCTGCGACAGTAACATTCGGATGCTGAACAGTTACCCAGCCCAGACCGGAAAAGACAATATCGGTTTTTGCATCCTTGATGCGGAATTCATGGCGCACCAATTCCGGATAATCCTCTTTGTACTCTTCGGACGGCGGAGCAAGCATGCCACCGAAATGCTGTTCGTACAATGCATCAGCATTATCCAGTTTCGTCCGGTGAATCGGCAGGTCATTTGCAATATGAAACGTAAACGATGAACGTTCACCCTGGATGAAGTCAAATCTTGCCAGGCCACCGATAAACAGCGTCTGCTCCGGATTCAGTTGGAAGACCCGCGGCTTGATTACTTTTTTCGGCATGATCATTTTCAAATCAGCTGTATGAAGATAGTGAGCAAGCTGGTGGTGATTGATGATTCCCGGCGTATCATACATCGACTTCTCATCGTCCAGCGGAATTTCGATCATATCGAGCGTTGTCCCCGGAAAATGCGAGGTAGTGATGATATTATCCTGGCCGGTCGCCTGTTTGAT
The DNA here is from genome assembly GCF_007004625.1 of Planococcus salinarum. Lineage (GTDB taxonomy): Bacteria > Bacillota > Bacilli > Bacillales_A > Planococcaceae > Planococcus > Planococcus salinarum. The sequence continues at coordinate 31,033 of NZ_VIFV01000032.1, forward strand.
GATGCGGTTGATGAAAGTGGACTTCCCGACATTCGTAGAACCGACCACAAATACATCGGCGCCTTTACGGTAATGTTCGATCGCTTCCATCGCTTCCGCAATCCCTTTCCCTTTAGCTGCGCTGACTGTCAGAATGTCAACCGGCTTCAGGCCAAGCTTGTTTGCTTCCCGCTTCATCCATTGCAGGAGTTTCTGTTCTTTGACCGATTTGGGCAATAAATCCGATTTATTGGCAATCAGCAGAATGTCGTTGTTTCCGACAAATCGGTGAAGGCCTGGAAGCCAGCTTCCATTGAAATCAAAAATGTCGACGATTTTCACGATTAACCCTCTGCGTTCACCCAGCGAGTTTAAAATCCGCAGAAAATCATCATCCGTCAGCGACACGGGCTGTAGCTCATTGTAATTTTTCAAGCGGAAACACCGTTGGCAAATTACCTCTTCCTTGTCCAATGATGATGCCGGGGCATAGCCCAACTTTCCAGGATGTTCTGTTTGTATCTGTGCACCGCAGCCGATGCAATTTGGCATTTCACTCAATTTTCTTCCTCCCAGGTTATATATCCTTTATCTTTAAGCCTCTTCATGATGCGGCGCTCGACCAGACGGTTGAAACGTGTAAAGAACCCGTCGGATTGGGCGACCGGCAGGACGAGGATCGTATGCAGTTTGTTGCGGTTGCCGCCAAATATATCGGTCAGCATCTGATCGCCGATGACAACCACATTTTCCCGCTTCACGCTCATGATTTTCAAAGCTTTCCGGAAAGCTTTGCCCATCGGTTTGCGTGCCTGGAAAATGAATGGGATGCCAAGCGGATCGGCAAATGATTTGACGCGCAGCTCATTGTTATTGGAAACGATGACCACCTGGATGCCTGAATCCTTCATCGTTTTCAGCCAACTGATAAGCATCGGGGTGGCTTCAGGGCGGTCCCATTCGACCAGCGTATTATCAAGGTCCGTAATGATTCCCCGTATGTTTTTCTCCAGCAGACTCTCCGGGGTGATATCAAACACCGATCTGACATATTGGCTCGGTATAAATTTTTGGTACACTATCAACAACTCCTGTATCCTCAAACTTAATGTTAATGATTATAGCATATTTGCCAGTGCTTCTCCCACTTTTACCGGTTCACCGGCCACAATATTCTCCGTAAACCGGTAACGATCCGGCTCAAAAAACAAAACCACGGTGGAGCCGAAACTGAAATAGCCGACTTCTTCACCTTTTTGCCACTCATCCTTCGTGTTTGTCAGTTCTATTGAATTAACGAACATCGCTCCGACTTTCACCATCAGTACGTTACCGCCTGCTGTTTGAAGTTCCGTAATCAGCCGGTAATTGCCACTGATCGGCGACTTGCCGTAAAGCAAACCTGACTGGTTGACCGGGTAGGATTTTTTTCCGAGCACAAACTGGCGGATGACCTTGCCGTCCAATGGACTGTGAATCCGGTGGTAATCGGCTGGCGAAAGATAAAGCACTGCATAGTTGCCATTTGCGTAGCGCTCTGCCAATTTCTCGCTTCCCATCAGCTCTGAAAGCGAATACTCCTGGCCCTTAACAATAAACCGGCTGTCCGGATGGATTTTACCGGCTATTTCCACTTTGCCGTCGACCGGCGAGACGACAGCCGTTTCCGCCTGTGGACGACTGCCTGGCCGCAACTTCCGGATAAAGAATTCATGGAGAGAAGAGAAGGAATCCATTGGCTGTTCAATATCTTCTGTCTTTATATTATATGTCTTGACATAGTTTTGGATGACTGAGCGACTGCCCGCGGATTTTGCAAATCGTTGCAATAAACCGGACGTCATAGGTCCATTCGTCAACTCGATTGTATATTGATATAACTTTTTCTTCATCGGACTACCTCCATCATGATAAAAGTCTACCATTTTTTCTAATCAAACAGTATAATGAAAGAAACATCATTATGTATTTTAGGAGGATTCTCCATTGATTTTTATAGAACGTATGGACAACACGATAAAAAAATTTAAATCCCATACTGCCAATATGCTGACCATCGGGAATATGGCGTTTGGGGGCGCGGCAGTTATGGCGGCCCTCAACGGTGCATACAGTTTCAGTGTGCTGTTCATCTTCATAGCCGCTTTTCTGGATCGTTTCGACGGCATTGTCGCCCGCAAGCTCAATCAGGAATCAGAGCTCGGGAAGCAATTGGATTCCATGAGTGACATCATTTCCTTCGGCGTGGCGCCCGCCATTTTGATATACCAACTTGCGTTGAGTGATTTCGGCATTGCAGGCATGGTCTTTACCGTAATTTACATTTCCAGCGGAGCGTTCCGCCTTGCCCGCTTCAATATCAGCGAATCAAGCGGCTACTTTACCGGATTGCCGATTACCGCAGCCGGAACCGTCTTGACTCTGTCATATTTCGGTCTGGAAACCTTGCCGACTGTCTTTTATATGTTTCTAGTCCTCATTTGTTCGCTGCTGATGATCAGCACATTCACATTGAAAAAAGTGTAAATAAAAGCTGCCGGAATTTATCCGGCAGCTTTTTTGGTGTGCCCGGCATGGGCGTAATCTATAGGGTGCGAGTCCCGAACTGTGAAGGCAGAAGTAACAGTTAGCCAAGCGCAAGGGTGTCCACGGCGACGTGGAATCTGAAGGAAGCGGGCG
>NZ_VIFV01000033.1 GCF_007004625.1 Planococcus salinarum
GGCTCAAAAGTCTGGTAGCACGTTATGAAACTTTGCGTTATGCATCTTAATTGAACCGCCGTATACCGAACGGTACGTACGGTGGTGTGAGAGGTCGGGAGTTAATCGCTCCCTCCTACTCGATTGGAATCGATCGGGAGATAGGAGTGAATCCTTCAAGTTAACTTTTGCCTGGTGATAAAACCCTTTATTACCTAAGGTCGGGCGGGCCGTGCCCCGCCCACTGGGCAGTCCGCAGGCAGCGGACTGCTTTCCAATCAGGGGTTGAATTTTTGATGGGTGAAAGCTGAAAGTAAGTCGTCTTTCTTCCGTTTAATAATGTTATAATTCAGATAATTACATGGAGAGGTGGAGGTTCGGATAGGGGAGAAGAGTTTGGTGATGTGGGAAGGAGTAAAGCTGTTGATGGAGAGGCTGCCGGAAAGTCATCCGGAGCAAACATATTTAAGAAAAGAGTTTCACCGTTACGAAGCAGGATTGAAAGGCGAGCAGCGCTTGATTGCGAAAATGGTTGAGTTTCATTGGGATGAACCCTTTGAAATTTTGTGGGATGTCGGCTTGAGACTGGGTGACTGGAAAGTGCAAATTGACGGCCTGCTGGTGACCCCGCGCTGCCTCATTATCATCGATTCGAAGAACATCAGTGGCAGGATCCATTTTGATCCGGCGACATCTGAATTTTACCGATTTAATAACGAAGGTGAAAGGAGCGTGTTTGAGAATCCGCTGGTCCAGTTGGCGAAGCATACTCGCTTTTTGGATCTTTGGATGAAACAGAGGAGAATTGCACCTCCCCCGATTGTCGGAGTGGTAGCTTTCACGTCCAGGCATTGTGAATTTATTGCCAAGCCGGCGGATAAGCATATCTGCAAAACTTATCAGGTGGTCGAAGAGCTGTACGGAATTCTTGAGAAGCACGATGTTCCGGCTGACTCCCCTAAGCCGAGCAGGGTGCGGAAATTGATTGAATCAAATAGCCATCCCTATGTGCGGCCGCCGTTATGTGAGTATTACGGGATAGATCCGCGCGATCTGAAGACGGGTGTGAAGTGTGTGGGGTGTGGGAAGATTGCGGTGGAGCGGCTATTTAAAGTCTGGGAATGCAGAGAGTGCGGCCACCGGGATCCTAATGCGCACCAACAAGCTTTGCAGGAGTACTTTGCGTTAGTCAGCAGTGAGATTGATAATAAGGAGTTCAGGCGGTTCAGCGGGATTGAGTCACGTTATGTAGTTTTTAGAATGCTTTCTGATGCTGGACTTGTAACTGAAGGAGCAAGGAAGAATCGCAAATATATCAATGAAGACTAAATCTTTATCTGAAAAACACCTGTTCAAGTAGGTGTTTTTTTATTTATATTAGCAAGAAATTATCGCTGCGCACATAAATGTCTCTCACCGCACATAAATCCGGCTCACCGCACATAACAGCCGCCACCCGCCCACATACTCCAACAACCCCCAAAATCCCCCAAAATCCCCACAAAAAAACCGCCTCCCACACTCCCGGAGACGGCCATTCCACATCCTATTCTGCTCAAACCTGCTCGCGAAGGTCCGTTTTCAGCGTAATCCGCACCATTTTTTTCTTCGGGATCACTTCTTCATATGCTTCTGTTAAAAATCCGCCTATTTTCTGCTTTTGTTGAGCCAGAAATCCGGCTTCGAGTTTGAAACAGCGATTTTCGGTCTTGAATGGGCGAAGCAGGAAAACCATTTCGTCTTTTCCGGATTTTTCTGTCACTAATTCGCCAAATTCAGCCTGCTTGAAAAAATCGGCTGCTTCATCAAGGGAGAAAAGCGGAAATTTGCGTGCCAGTGACTTGCCGGCCCAATACAGGACGTCACTTTCGTGCTTTCCCAGCACATCGGATAATACATAGTCACGAATAATTTCATAGCCAAAATGCTCATTTATTTCAGGTTTTTTTGCCGTCATTACAAACCCACTTTCAATATGGCGAAACCCTATAGGGAATCTGCTGAATTCACGCTTGTTGCCTTGACGCTCAATATTGAGCGGAGTACAATAAATATGTCATATTATTGTATCATGATGTTCCATGCAGTCAACGGATGCTTTCGTAAAATATCGATTGTAGCGTTAACTGCCTTATTAATGTTTTGAGGAGGGTAAAAGTATTGGATAATCGTGAATTTTTATTGCGCAGGTTGCATTCGTTGCTGGGAGTTATTCCAATCGGATTGTTCCTGGTACAGCATTTGTTCATCAACCATTTTGCAACACAAGGTGTCGAAGCATTTAATGCAGCATCCCACTTCATGGCGAATCTTCCATTCGTAATTTTCCTGGAGATTTTCGTTATATATCTGCCGATTATGTATCATGCATTCTACGGTTTATACATAGCGTTCACTTCGAAGAATAATCCAGGGCATTACAGCTATATGCGCAATATGCTTTTTGTTGCTCAGCGTTATACTGGGGTATTCCTTGTAGTCTTCATCGCGTGGCACGTGTTTGAAACACGCTTCCAGGTGGCAATCGGAGCAGCAGAAGCTGATTTCAACATGATGGCCAACATTCTGGATAACCCGTGGATGTTCGCATTCTACGTTGTCGGAGTTCTTGCAGCTACTTTCCACTTCGCGAATGGACTATGGTCATTCCTTGTAACTTGGGGAATCACGCAATCCGAAAAAGCTCAGCGATATTCGACGTACTTCACACTTTTGGTGTTCCTGGTATTGTCAATTATCGGTATCCGCGCTTTATTGGCATTCGTTTAATACGCAATCGATTACTGGTGAATTAAAAGAGGAGTGAATACCAAAATGGCGAAAGGCAAACTAATTATTGTCGGTGGCGGACTTGCCGGTTTGATGGCAGCTGTAAAAGGCGCAGAAGCTGGTGCGCCAATCGATTTATTTTCAATCGTTCCCGTTAAACGATCGCACTCGGTTTGTGCGCAGGGCGGAATCAACGGAGCGGTAAATACAAAAGGTGAAGGCGATTCACCTGATATTCACTTTGACGACACGGTCTACGGTGGCGATTTCCTTGCCAACCAGCGTCCGGTCAAAATGATGGCTGATGCGGCGCCGGCGATCATCCGATTGCTTGACCGCATGGGTGTCATGTTCAACCGTACGCCGGAAGGTCTTCTTGATTTCCGCCGTTTCGGTGGAACGATGCACCACAGAACAGCGTTTGCAGGCGCGACGACTGGCCAGCAATTGCTTTATGCACTTGACGAGCAGGTACGCCGCCACGAAGTAAGCGGTCTCGTAACGAAATATGAAGGCTGGGAATTCCTTGGCCTGATTCTGGATGAAAATGGTGTATCCCGCGGGATCACGGCCCAGAACATGACGACAATGGAAATCCAGGCTTTCCGTGGAGATGCCGTTATCATGGCGACCGGCGGACCGGGAATCATCTTCGGAAAATCGACGAACTCTGTCATTAACACAGGTTCTGCGGCTTCCATCGTTTATCAGCAAGGCGCGTATTACGCAAACGGTGAATTTATCCAGATTCACCCGACTGCCATCCCGGGAGACGACAAGCTGCGCTTGATGTCGGAATCCGCACGTGGTGAGGGTGGACGCATCTGGACTTATAAAGACGGAAAACCTTGGTATTTCCTCGAAGAAAAATATCCGGCTTACGGAAACCTGGTACCCCGTGATATCGCTACACGCGAAATCTTCGATGTCTGCGTTAACCAAAAGCTCGGCATCAACGGTGAGAACATGGTTTATCTCGATCTTTCCCATAAAGACCCGAAAGAATTGGATATCAAACTGGGCGGCATCATCGAGATCTATGAGAAATTCACAGGTGATGATCCTCGCAAAGTACCGATGAAAATCTTCCCGGCAGTCCATTATTCAATGGGCGGCTTATGGGTGGATGACCACCAATTCACCAGCATTCCGGGCGTTCTGGCTGCAGGCGAATGTGATTATTCCCAGCACGGTGCAAACCGTTTGGGCGCAAACTCACTTCTGTCGGCTATTTACGGCGGAATGGTGGCAGGGCCGTATGCTCTTGACTACATCAAAGGCCTTGAAGTTCTTGCGGAAGATATGCCATCTGATATCTTCGACAATGCGGTTGCTGAAGAGCAGCGCAAGTGGGAAGAAATTCTGGCGCTTGATGGAACAGAGAACGCATACGTTCTGCACAAAGAGCTTGGCGAATGGATGACGGATAACGTTACTGTTGTCCGCTACAACGACCGTCTTCAAAAAACGGACGAGAAAATCCAGGAATTGCTTGAGCGTTTCAACAACATCAACATTACAGATACGCAACTTTGGAGCAACCAGGGCGCGATGTTCACACGTCAGCTCAAAAATATGCTACATTTAGCACGAGTAATCACCATTGGGGCGTTGAACCGCAACGAAAGCCGCGGAGCTCATTACAAACCTGATTTCCCGGAACGTAACGATGAAGAATACTTGAAAACGACTATGGCGAAATTCAATGGCTATGACGCACCGATCTTCCATTTCGAAGAAGTCGATACAGGATTGATTCCACCGCGTAAGCGTGATTATTCAGCCAAGGCATAAGTTAACGAGTCAATGAAGGGAGATAGAATTACTATGGGTGAAGCAGCAAAAACGGTAATTTTTGAAATCGAACGCCGCGATTCTACCGAGTCAGAAACGTACTTCGAGAAATTCGAATTGTCATACCGCGCGAACATGAATGTCATTTCGGCATTGATGGAAATCCGCCGCAACCCTGTCAATATGGAAGGGAAGAAAACAACACCTGTAAACTGGGACATGAACTGTCTTGAGGAAGTTTGTGGAGCATGTTCAATGATCATCAACGGCAAAGCGCGCCAGTCGTGTACTGCTCTCGTTGACCAATTGGAACAGCCGATCCGTTTGCAGCCAATGAAAACATTCCCTGTTGTCCGCGACCTTGTCGTTGACCGCAGCCGCATGTTCGATTCATTGAAAAAAGTCAAAGCTTGGGTTCCAATCGACGGAACGCATGATCTTGGCGAAGGTCCACGTATGCCTGAGCGCAAACGCCAATGGGCTTACGAACTTTCAAAATGTATGACTTGCGGTGTCTGCCTTGAAGCATGCCCGAACGTCAACGATAAATCTGATTTCATCGGACCCGCAGCACTTTCCCAGGTTCGCCTGATGAACGCGCATCCGACTGGCTCCATGAACCGTGATGAGCGTCTGAACGCAATCATGGGTGAAGGCGGCCTTGCGAGCTGCGGTAACTCACAAAACTGTGTTGAATCTTGCCCTAAAGGTATTCCTTTGACAACTTCAATCGCAGCGTTGAACCGTGAAACAACAGTTCAAATGTTCCGCAACTTCTTCGGAAGCGACCATGCAGTTTAATCAATAAAGCGAAACCTCCACTTCGGTGGGGGTTTTTTATGTCCACTTTGACTTTTAATTTTCATAGTTAAAATAATGAACTAGCAGCTAAATACCGCTTCGGCGCTATGGACAGTGCAAAGATTATGCTCCTGCGCACTGCTCGTCGCAAAGGAGGCGCCGCAAGTTCATGGCGCATCTTGCCTCCCGCAATAAGCCGAGAAGATCACTCGTCTTATTGCTCCAGCCAGTCCATAGCCGCGCCGGCGCTTAGAGAATAGCCTTAGATATGGAGCAAAACAGCGCAGACGCCCAGGGGACCAAGCGAAGTGCTGAGATCCACTCGGGCGAAGTGAAACGAGACCGAGTTAGCTCAGCGCGAGCCCCCAGGCAAGCGAAGCTGTTTTGCGAAATATCGGTTATTACAGATATAGCAAAAAGTTATCAATACACTCTCTAAAAAATGAAATTATAAGCCTCCCACAACACTTTTTGTTATACTGATAAAATAGAAAGCGATATTTTACTGGAGGCAATAAGATGAAAGCAAACTACATTACAGATTTCGAAGAATGGAAAAAAGAATTTAAATTTTCTGCGCGCGTCCAGGTTCGGTTTTCCGAAACGGATATGTTCGGCCACGTCAATAACACGGTGCCGATCACTTATTTTGAATTTGCGCGGATTGAATACATGAAGGAACTAGGCCTGATGCAGCGCTGGCTCAAAGGGGACGGCGATCTATTCCCGGTCATCGCGGACATCCAGGTCGATTTTACACAGCAGGTCTATTTTGACGAGCTGCTCGATGTCTACGTCAAAATTGCTTCAATCGGGCGGTCGTCGATTGATGTCCATTATTGGGTGGTCAACGCAAAAGAAGAAACGTGCTTTACCGGCCGCGGAGCGATGGTACAGATTTCCAAAGCGACGGGCAAAGGTCATCCGTGGACAGAAGAGGAAAAAGAACTGTTTGGCAGCCGCCAATTAATTTCATCAGAAAATTAAGTCAGTTCTTGCTAAATCAGCATAAAACCTTCAGTATAGAATGTATTAGTTGTATCCAAGGAGTGGACAATGATTATGAATGAGAACACAAATGCCAGCCCCCATGACAAGGAACGGGTAGCCTTCATGGAAAAGGAATTGCGTTATATTTCCGGCATCATCAAGCAAAAAGGACGGGAGATCCTCAATTCCTACACGATTACGCCGCCTCAATTCATCGCGCTGCAATGGCTGTTTGAGCATGGCGATATGACGATCGGCGACCTGTCGAATAAAATGTTTCTTGCTTTCAGCACGACGACAGACCTTGTCGACCGCATGGAGAAGAATGAACTGGTCGTTCGCATCCGGGAAGAACAGGATCGCCGTGTTGTCCGCATCAAGCTTTTGAAGGAAGGCGAGCGGATTATTGAGGAAGTAATCCAGAAACGGCAGGAGTATCTCCAGAACGTTCTGACTGAATTCAGCGAAGAAGAAGTGGAGCAATTTTCATTCCTGTTGGAGAAATTGCACACAAACATGAAATAGGAGCGGAACAATGCTAGCAAATGCGCCAATCGGAGTAATCGATTCCGGAGTCGGAGGACTGACTGTAGCAAAAGAGATTATGCGGCTTCTGCCAAATGAAAAAGTGCTGTATATCGGCGACAATGCCAGATGTCCTTACGGGCCGCGGTCACAGTCGGAAGTCAGGAAATATACCTGGCAGATGGCGCGTGCGCTGATGAACAAAAACATCAAACTGCTGGTCATTGCCTGCAATACGGCAACCGCCGCAACATTGGATTCCCTGCAGAAAAGTTTGCCCATCCCTGTGATCGGCGTCATTTTTCCCGGGGCCCGCGCAGCGATGAAAGTATCGGTGACAAAGGAAATTGCAGTGCTCGGGACAGAAGGAACAGTCCGGAGCGGCGCATATGAAAATGCGTTGAAATCGTTGGTGTCCTCGTGCCATATCGTCCAACTTGCATGCCCGAAATTCGTTCCGTTGGTCGAAAGTGATGAGTACGAAGGCGAGTTTGCCAGAAAAATGGTGCGGGACACGCTGGGGCAGTTGGACAGCAAATCATTTGATACCGCTATTCTTGGCTGCACGCATTATCCGCTTCTCCAAACTTTCATAGAAGAAAAGTTCGGACCGTCTGTGACCGTTCTGTCTTCCGCTTCCGAAACGGCAAAGGACGTGGAGAACCACCTGCGTTTTCAGAGGATGCTCGCCGATGCGAAACATCCGCCGGTGCATGAGTTTTACACCTCAGGTTCGACTGCCATTTTCGGGACCATCATCGAAAAATGGCTGGAAATCGACAACCCGATTATCCATATCTTGAAATTCCCCCAAACCTGACAGCAAATGCTGTCAGGTTTTTTGTCGCCCGCAAAAAAATATGGTACGCTAATCGAGTAAATACAAGGAGGATATCCATGACAAGAGCAGATGAAAGAAAAGCGGACGAGTTGCGTCCGGTTAAAATGCAAACAGAGTTCCTGATCCACCCGGAAGGTTCTGTCCTGATCACGGTCGGCAAGACAAAAGTGATTTGTACAGCTACGATAGAAGAAAAAGTCCCAGGATTTTTACGGGGGCAGGGAAAAGGCTGGATTACAGCTGAATATGCTATGTTGCCGCGCGCCACAGGCAGCCGGAATCGCCGGGAAGCTTCCGCCGGCAAAATTGGGGGCCGCACGATGGAAATACAGCGCCTCATCGGACGTGCTTTGCGCGCCGTTGTGGATCTTGAAAAATTGGGTGAACGCACGCTCTGGCTTGATTGCGACGTTATCCAGGCAGATGGTGGCACACGTACTGCGTCAATTACAGGTGCGTTCGTCGCAATGGTGATGGCCATCAGCAAGCTGGAACTGACAGCGTTTCCTGTAACGGATTATCTGGCAGCAACAAGCGTCGGCATCACAAAGGACGCGGGCGCCATCCTGGATTTGGACTACGTCGAAGATTCAACCGCTGAAGTGGACATGAATCTCGTCATGACCGGCCAGGGAAATTTTGTTGAATTGCAGGGCACAGGAGAAGAATCGACATTTACACGTGCACAATTGAACGAACTGCTCGATCTCGGGGAGACCGGTATCCGCCAGCTGATCGAAATGCAAAAAGAGATTTTGGGTGAAGCTGCAACGCGAATTGGAGAAGAAACGAGGTCGGAATTATGAAAGAGATAATCATTGCGACTAAAAACAAAGGCAAAGCAAAGGATTTTGAGGAACTGCTGGAACCGATGGGCTACCGCGTGCTGACATTGCATGATGTCGCGCCGCATATGGACGTGGAGGAAACTGGCGAAACGTTTGAAGAGAATGCGATCCTGAAAGCCGAAACGATTGCACAGGAACTTCAAAAAACCGTCATTGCAGATGACAGCGGCCTTGAAATTGATGCACTTGGCGGTGAACCAGGTGTCTATTCGGCCCGTTATTCGGGTGATGAACAGAACGACGAATCCAATATCGATAAAGTGCTCCAAAAATTGGTGCAGGTTCCTGCCGATGAAAAGACAGCGCGTTTCCGCTGTGTCCTGGCGCTGGCATCACCCGGCCAGGAAACAATCCTCTTCGAAGGGACATGTGAGGGCCTGATAACGGATGAACGAAAAGGGGATAACGGTTTCGGCTATGACCCGATCTTTTATGTTCCGTCACTCGAAAAAACAATGGCCGAAATGGAACCTGCCGAAAAAGCCTCCGTGTCACATCGGGGAAATGCTATTCGGGAATTAGGGAAAGTGATGCCGGGACTGTCCGGCAACTGAGCCACAGCAGAATCCAACACGATTTTAATGTTTTTTTAAAATAACGTTGACTTTTCGATAAAAGATTTCTATAATTAAAATTGTCTTTCAAAACAGAATGCATTGTCGGCTGTTCCAGTTCGGTCAAGCATTTATAAGAAAGCCATGTCCCAGTAGCTCAGCTGGATAGAGCAACGCCCTTCTAAGGCGTCGGTCGGGAGTTCGAATCTCTCCTGGGACGTAATTATGGAACTGAAATAGTATCAAATCAACGTATATAAGCAGTAAGGTAAAAGGTCAGGAATAGAACCTGCTCGCTTTTATCCTTAATCTGAACGTTGAGCCGGAAAGCCTCTTGATCTAACCGATCAGGAGGTTTTTTTATGTCCAAAGAAGCGGTGGAATTGATGATTTATTGGAGATTCCAGCAGCAGGGACTGGCGGTCAGGGTGGGAGAATGTATGACTGTTGAAAGTGGAATGTCCATTACTATGTAACAAATGAGGTTAAACAGATATCGTAATCTCTCTTCAATGAGCATGGATTGGAAAATTGGATGAGTTTACAATATTTCTAGATTGTGGAAGATTGTAAAGTTATAATGAAAAATATGACTCATTCAAGGCGGTAAATAGATTGAAAAAACTTCTAATAGCGTATGAAGTATTTATGTTTGTCCTGGTAATCATTTCACTTTTCTTTGCTTTTTCAGATAACACACAGTTGCTGCTATATGACAAAATAATATGGATTATATTTGTTATCGACTACACCTTCCGATTGATTCGTTCGGAAAAGAGATGGACTTATGTAAAATCACATCCTTTCGAGTTGATTGCTATCATTCCTTTAGATTCTATTTTTCGGGCTGCACGCTTTGTGAGGATCTTTCGTATTATAAGACTGTTAGGAATTGGTTCGAGATTTTTAAAGCCAGTTTATAGTATTCTTCAAACCAATGGACTTGATAAATTATTAATAGTGACAATGATCATGCTCTTTTTAATACCGATCCCCATTATATTAGTCGAGCCTGAAATCAATACATTCCCAGACGCGCTGTGGTGGGCTATTGTAACAACTACAACAGTGGGATACGGCGACATCTCGCCAACAACCGGCTTGGGCAGAATGCTGGCAGTCGTTCTTATGCTGGTAGGAATCGGGATAATCGGAACGTTCACCAGTGCCATCACGAGCTACTTCAGTAAAGAGAAAGAGCAGACGAATGATAAGCAGGTTTTGCAGGTAATCCAGGCAATTGAAGATTTGGAGCACTTCACTGACGACGATGCTGAATTGATTCAGCTTTACATGAAGCGGAAGTGTAAAGATACTAGTGATGAAGTAGAGGAAAAAGAATATACTCATAGCTTTGAACTGAAGCCCTGATCGGGATAATCCATCGCTAAATGGTATAATTAAACAGAATAATGATATTCCTTTAAAATCCAGGTGAACACTGGCAGCATTGTTTTATTTAAGGTCCCACCAAAAACGATGCAAACCGGTTTACTGAAAACCAATCGGTAAGGAGGATGACGATGAAAACCTTGCAATATACTTTGGCAGATGTATTTACTGAAGTTCCTTTTGGCGGCAACCAGTTGGCGGTTGTGGAAGGACGGGATGATTTAACTGGAGAAGCGATGCAGAAAATCGCCCGGGAACTGAATCTTTCTGAAACAGTGTTTGTCTTTCCACCGGCTAAAGAAGGAAACGTCATGCAGTTGCGGATTTTCACACCGCAGATGGAGCTGCCGATGGCGGGGCATCCGACTATCGGAGCGGCGTTTGTTTTGGCTTCTTCCGGAGCGGTGCCTGCAGAAGAAGGCCCCAACGAGTGGGTGCTCGAAGAACAGGTCGGAGAAATCCCGGTAACCGTTCATAAGGAAGAGGGGCAGATTGTTAAAGTGGAAATGAAGCAGCCCCTGCCCGTCTTCAGCGATGAGTTCCGAAACAGGAGGCTTGCCGCCCAATTGCTTTCGTTGACAGAAGAAGACCTTCTTCCTGATTTTCCGATTCAAACCATTTCTTCGGGTGTTCCTTTTCTGTTCATCCCTTTACGTTCTCTTCAGGCGATTCAGCGAATCCACTTCCGCTTGGATTTGTGGGAACAGCATTTCAGCGGAAATCCTGAAATCCAGCACATTTTCACTTTCACAACAGAAACTGAGAGTCGGCAAGCTGCCGTTCATGCAAGAATGTTCGCGCCGGCCATGGGCATTGCCGAAGATCCCGCAACCGGCGCAGCAAGCGGGCCGCTCGGCGTCTATTTAGTTGAACACAAGGTGCTGCCGAATAATGAGAGTGCCATTCATGCCATTCGAAGCGAACAAGGCTATGAAATGGGACGTCCCAGCTCTATCGATATTACGGTAAGCGGCAACAGCAGCAGAATCGAAGGTGTGAAAATCGGGGGTACAGCAGTCATCATCGGGAAAGGGCAGTTATTCATATAGAAAAAGCTGTTGCGATTCAGTTATGTTTGCTCCTGTATTGCAGGAAGTTTGAATCGCTCCTGATACGCAATTAGTCTAATAGTTGAAATGTTCTATGCAAGCTTAAAAGCGCTGAATCGTGATTATGACGATTCAGCGCTTTTTACATATTTATCCCTCTTAAGAAAGCCAGCGTGGCTGCTTTCAAACAATGAAAATAAGATTGAGAAAAAGATCTTTATTCTAATGTATGTCGGGAAAAATTTTAGTAAGATTACTTATCAAATATTAATTCAGGAGGAGATATTATCAAAAAACGTTCAATTATTCCAGCTTCAGCACTAGCATTTGGTCTTGCACTCGGTTCATTTGGATTAACGGCTCAAGCAGAAACAGTTACCGTTCAAGCTGGAGATACCTTATGGGGAATCGCTCAAGAATACAACATGACAGTGAATGAACTGCAAGAATTGAAACCGACTTTGAATCCTTACACACTTCAAATCGGAACAGAAATAGTTATTAGCAGCGAGAACAATAATTCCCATGGCTCAGTCGAAGAATTCCACATGGTGCAACCGGGTGAAACGCTTTACAGCATTGCGAACCTTCATGAAGGCGTGACGCTTGATGACCTGTACGACTGGAACCCGGGAATCGACGCATACAACCTGCAGATTGGATCGGAAGTCCGTGTACAGGCACCGGACTATAATTCCGTAGAAACATTCCACATGGTGCAACCGGGTGAAACGCTTACCAGCATTGCGAACCTGCATGAAGGCGTGACGCTTGATGACCTGTACAACTGGAACCCGGGAATCGATCCGTATAATCTTCAAATCGGATCGGAAGTCCGAGTGGCAGCACCTCAGTAATTCAAATCTTTAGCCGCAGTATATTTTGAACAGAATCACGTAAAAGGATCTCTTTAGTATCCTGAAAGGCGCAGCCGCCGAACTGGCTGCGCCTTTTTTCTGTTTAAGAAAAGGGAGTCTATTCCGGACAAAGAAGCATCTTTCTTTCGACGGGCTGAAGTCAGAGAATGAATTTTTGCTTAGACAAGTCAAATGCAAAAATAAAATATAATTTTTTCCTGAAAATTACTCTGTTTGTTGCATTTATTTGATAGACTATCCTAGGAATAAAAAACTCCGATACATATACCGGACAGATTAAACATAAAAGGATGATAGGCAATTGATCAAAAAATATACTGTTAAAATCATTATGGCTACATTGGTTTTTCTGGTTGCATTCAGCGGCTTTTCCGCTTACGATATCTGGACGTATGCCAAGACATCTGAATTGGTGAAGGCGGACGCAGCAATCGTGCTGGGCACAGCGGTGTGGGAAGGCGAACCATCACCGGTTCTCCGCGAACGCATCAACCACGCAATCTGGCTGTACGAAAATGATTACGTCGAGATGATCATCTTTACCGGCGGGAAGACAAATGGCTCACAGATCGCCGAAGCGGCTGTTTCAAAAAATTATGCGGTCGCCCAGGGAATTCCACTGAAAGATATCTTGACCGAAGACCGCTCGCTGGTGACGATTGAAAACTTCCGTTACGTCTCGGAAATGGCAGACCTGCATGAACTTTCGGATTTCCTGGTGGTCAGCGATCCGCTGCACATGAAACGCGCGCTCCAGATGGCGGAAGACACCGGATTTGATGCGTATACTTCTCCGACCACAAGCTCCGAATACAATTCACCGGCTACGATCATCCCGTTTTTCTTCCGGGAAATCGGCGCATATGTGGCTTATACGCTGTCGTTTGCACGCTAAGATTAACAGCTGAGTCTCTTCCTGCCGGGAAGGGGCTTTTATTGTTCATCAATCCGTTCTAAAAGTGTTATAGTAAATTATATGCAAGGAATCGATATTAACCGCGCGGAACACTTCACCACCGGGTAAAAAGGTTTAGATTCCTCTTGATAGGAAATGGTGGTAATGTAATGACAATAACGAGTGGAAGAGGTGATTGAATGCGGAAAAAATACAGGGATCTGAAGCGTAAAGGCAATGTTGTGGTCTTTCCGACAACGATCAACCGGCTGCTGACGGAAGGCATGACGCTTCTTAAGCAGGAGCGTTACGAAGAAGCGCGGGACGGCCTTTACCAGGTGCTTACCTATGAACCCGAACATCCGGCGGCGCTTGGAGCTTATTCCTACTGCCTCTATGAGCTTGGCGATTACGAAGAAGCGCTGGAAGTTTGCCGGGAACTTTTGAAAGTCGGACCGATTCATTACCTCGAGACGATGGAACTATACATAAGCATTCTCATGCAGGTCCGTGAATTTGAAGAAGCGGAGCGGGTAATCGAAGCCCTGATCGACGAAAAGGTTCTGCCGGAAGAACGGCTGGAACAATTCCAGCTGCTGCGGGACCTGAACGACCGCATCGCTTCAAAATCGATTGAAAGGATCGATGCCGAGCAATATACGCCGGAAGTCTTTTTGACATTGAACCCGTATGAGCAGGAACGCAGAGTGATGGAGTTGCCGCCGTCGTCGTTCAAACCGCTGAAAAACAAATTGCTTGCTCTCGTTGAACATCCGGACATCGATCTGCTGGCAAAAACCTACATATTATTCATCATGCAGCAGGAAGGGATACAGGCAAGGTTCCAAATACATAAGTTTCATTATTTTGGTGAATTCAATATTCTCGACCTGTCCGATCCCCAGGAAAGCCCGCTCGTCAATGAAATAAAAGGGATCTTCGCGGAAGAGCTGGCGAAAGATCCCACCCGTCTCGAAATGGCGAATGAACTTTTCGAACGGCATGTCTATCTTTTTTATCCGTTCCTGATGGATGACTACGAACCGAAAGAAGTGGCGGAAGCGTATCTGTCCTATCTCGATTTCCTGTTCACTGGTGAGACCGACCAGGCAGGCGATGCAGATCTGCAAAATCTCATAATACGGGCCGAAATGTGGTTTGAAACGCGTAACGGATAGAAATAGTTGAACCTCGTATCAGGTGTGATATAATATTGAAGTTGTCAAAATTCGTATAAACGTATGAATGACTTTGTAAAAAATGTTTGGAGGGCTTATATATGTCAGCAAAATGGGAAAAGCAAGAAGGTAACACAGGAACACTTACAATCGAAGTTCCAGCAGAAGAAGTAAACGCCGGACTGGATAAAGCGTTCAAGAAAGTAGTAAAAGAAATCAACGTACCAGGATTCCGCAAAGGGAAAATGCCGCGCCAAATGTTCGAAAAACGTTTCGGTGTAGAATCCCTTTACCAGGATGCTATCGACTTCATCTTGCCGGATGCTTACGCAAACGCAGTTGAAGAAGCGGGGATCAACCCGGTTGACCGCCCTGAAATCGATATTGAAACCATCGAAAAAGGCCAGCCGCTTGTATTCACTGCCAAAGTAACGGTTAAACCGGAAGTTGAACTGGGCGAATACAAAGGCCTTGAAGTTTCAAAACCTGAAACTGAAGTAACAGATGAAGAAATCGAAAGCAAATTGAAAGAGAACCAGGAACGTCTCGCTGAACTTGCTGTCAAAGAAGACGAAGCGATCGTTGAAGGCGATACTGCCATCATCGACTTTGAAGGATTTGTCGACGGTGAAGCTTTTGAAGGCGGAGCTGGAAGCGACTATTCTCTTGAAATCGGCTCGAACTCGTTCATCCCTGGCTTTGAAGAGCAATTGGTAGGCGTAAAATCAGGCGAAGAAAAAGAAGTCGAAGTAACTTTCCCTGAAGAATACCACGCTGCTGAACTTGCAGGAAAAGCTGCAACTTTCAAAGTGAAAGTGAACGAAGTGAAAGGGAAAGAACTTCCTGAAATGGACGATGACTTTGCAAAAGAAGTTGACGCTGAAGTTTCGAGCCTTGATGAGCTTCGCACGAAAATGAAAGAAGCGGCTGCAGCTGAAAAAGCATCAAATGCTGACGCTGCAGTACGTGATGAGTTGGTACAAAAAGCGGCTGAAAACGCTAAAATTGACATCCCGCAGGCAATGATCGATTCAGAAATGGATCGCATGATGCAGGACTTCGAACAGCGCTTGACGCAACAGGGCATGAACCTTGAGCTTTACTTCCAGTTCTCTGGACAGGACGAAGCAGCTCTTCGCGAGCAGATGAAAGGCGACGCTGAAACGCGTACACGCGTTTCATTGACACTTGAAGCAATTGCAGAAGCTGAGAACATGGAAGTCACTTCTGAAGATATCGACAAAGAACTTCAGAAGATGTCAGGCCAGTTCAACATGGATGTCGAGCAGATCAAAGCTGCACTTGGCGGCACTGAAATGCTTGAAAATGATATCCGTATGCAAAACACTGTTGAATTCCTTCTGGAAAACGCAAACATTACTACAGAAGTGAGCAACCCGGAAAGCGCTGAATAAGCTTTTTAATACAATCCAACAGAAACAAGGCGCGGAGACGCGCCTTGTTTTCGCTACATAGAAGATGAGTAAAAAACACATATATAAGTTGAACAATAGAAATATCTATTTTATACCGCTTCGGCGCTTAGAGAATAGCTTAGGTGTAGAAAATAACTAAGATATGGAGCAAAACAGCGAAGTGTTGGTCGAAGGTAGTTCGGCCGACACTTTGCGACGAAGCAGCGCAGCGATGCAGGAGCACGGGTTTTGGTTAGTTTTACGAGCCCCCGGCAGTCGACACCGCGACGTCCTGTCGCGCTGACTGCATGACCCACATCCTGTGGGCCCGCAAGCGAAGCTGTTTTGCGGAGTATCGGATATCAAGGATTATTAGTTCAACTCACATAGAGCCTTGCAGCTCCATAGAATCTAAATAGTTGCTCAAACCACTGGAATCTTGTAATATTATGGCTTGAATAGGGGTGAATACATTGTTCAAATTTAATGACGAAAAAGACCATCTTAAATGTTCATTCTGTGGAAAACCACAAGAACAGGTTCGTAAACTGGTTGCAGGACCGGGTGTATATATTTGTGACGAATGTATTGAGCTTTGTACGGAAATCGTAGAAGAAGAGCTTGGTACGGAAGAAGCAGTGGAATTCAAGGAAGTGCCTAAACCGAAGGAAATCATGGATATCCTTGGCGGCTATGTAATCGGTCAGGACAAAGCGAAAAAATCGCTGGCAGTAGCAGTCTACAACCATTACAAGCGCGTCAATTCGCAGAGCAAGATCGACGATGTCGAACTTTCGAAATCGAATATCGTATTGATCGGCCCTACAGGGAGCGGTAAAACCTTATTGGCGCAAACATTGGCCCGCATCCTTAACGTACCGTTCGCTATTGCGGATGCAACATCTCTGACGGAAGCCGGCTATGTCGGTGAAGATGTCGAGAACATCCTGTTGAAACTTATCCAGGCAGCGGATTATGACGTGGACCGCGCTGAAAAAGGCATCATTTATATCGATGAAATCGATAAAGTGGCCCGTAAATCCGAGAACCCGTCAATCACGCGCGACGTTTCGGGTGAAGGGGTTCAGCAGGCGTTGCTGAAAATTCTTGAAGGCACGACTGCGAGCGTTCCACCTCAGGGCGGACGCAAGCATCCTCATCAGGAATTCATCCAAATTGACACGACAAATGTCCTGTTCATCGTGGGTGGAGCCTTTGACGGAGTCGACCAGATCATCAAACGCCGTCTCGGCAATAAAATCATCGGTTTCGGTGCAGATCCGAACAAAGAGGAAGTTGATGACAAATCATTGCTCAGCCAATTGATTCCTGAAGACTTGCTTAAATTCGGTCTGATTCCGGAGTTCATCGGCCGTCTACCAGTATTGGCGAGCCTTGAACAGCTTGATGAAAGTGCATTGGTGCAAATTCTGACAGAACCGAAGAATGCCCTGATCAAGCAATACCAGAAAATGATGGAGCTTGACGGCGTAACATTGACGTTTGAAGACGAAGCACTTGTAGAAATCGCAAAACTTGCGATTGTACGCAAAACAGGTGCCCGCGGATTGCGCTCAATTATCGAGAACATCATGCTTGATGTAATGTTCGACTTGCCTTCGCGTGAAGACATTGTGGAATGCATTATTACAAAAGAGACAATAGCCGATAAAGTTCAGCCGAAACTCATGTTGGAAGATGGCACAGAATACATTGCAGATAATAATGAGAAGACATCCGCATAATTTCGGATGAAATGGGCTGACTCAGATTGTGCACATCCGCGCGGTCTGAGCTCAGTCCATTTTTTTGGCTTTTATATGGTGTGGAAATGTTAATAATCGATATTCCGCAAACCAGCTTCGAAGACATTAGCCGAAGCATGCGAGGCTAAGTCTTTGCGACGAAGCAGCGCAGCGATGCAGGAGCACCTGAAAGGGCACGCACTTCGTCGAAACGACGTTGGAAAGCCAACGCCGTTTCTGTCTCTGCATCGCTTCGCTAGCTTCGAGACATGAAAAGCGTTGCTCCCCTGGGCGTCTTCGCTGGTTTGCTCCATATCTCTAAAAATTTCTCTTAGCGCCAGCGCGCCAACGGACTGAGCGGAGTAATAAGACGAGTGTTCTTCTCGGCTTATTGCGGGAGCTTTGTCCATAGCGCTGAAGCGTTATATATGCGAATACTTTAATCAAATGAAGTTATTAATTTTAATATTTAATTTGTTCGATTTTATTTATTGATATAAACTCCCGGAGGTGGCTGTGAAATGGCTAAGAAGAAAGTTACAAAACGAGTGCCTGTATTGCCGCTGCGCGGACTGCTGGTATTCCCGACGATGGTTTTGCATATTGATGTCGGACGCGAGCGTTCGGTGGCTGCTTTGGAACAGGCATTGCTGGAAGATAATATTATATTCCTGGCTACACAGAAAGACATCAGTGTCGAGCAGCCGGAAAAGGAAGATCTTCAGAAAATCGGTACACTGGCATATGTGAAGCAGATGCTGAAATTGCCGAACGGCACCATCCGTGTCCTGGTCGAAGGGCTGGAGCGCGGACAGTGGAAATCGTATGAGGATGAGGAAAAATTCCCGGTTGTTGAAGTGACTTCATTCCCTGATGAGGAAGAAAAGGATGCTGAGCAGGATGCGCTGATGCGCCTGTTGCTTGAGCACTTTGAGAAGTATTCAAAAGCCTCGAAAAAGGTTACAAATGAAACCTACAAGACGGTTGCGGATATCGAAGAGCCCGGCCGCCTGGCGGATATGATAGCTTCACATCTGCCACTCAAAATGGCCGGCAAGCAGGAGATTCTTGAAACTTTTGATATCAGCAAGCGTCTCGAAATGCTGATTGGCCGGTTGCACAACGAACAGGAAGTCCTCGATTTGGAGAAGCGCATCAATCAGCGGGTCAAAAAAGCGATGGAGCAGACGCAAAAGGAATTTTACTTGCGCGAGCAGATGAAAGCGATCCAGTCGGAGCTTGGCGACAAAGACGGCAAAACCGGCGAAATTTCCGATTTGAAAAAACGGATTGATGCAGCAGGCATGCCGGAGTCAACGAAGAAAGTGGCGTTGAAAGAACTGGACCGTTACGAAAAACTGCCTTCCGCAGCTGCGGAAAGCGGCATTATCCGCAATTACATCGAGTGGCTGGTAACGATTCCGTGGTCGGAAAAAACAGAAGACCGTCTCGATATCAAGTATGCCGAAGAAGTGTTGAACCGCGACCATGATGGACTGGAAGACGTCAAAGAACGTGTTCTTGAGTATCTGGCTGTGCAGCAGATGACCAAGTCCTTGCGTGGGCCGATTCTTTGTCTGGTCGGACCGCCGGGCGTCGGGAAAACGTCGCTCGCGAAATCGATTGCCGATTCGCTTGACCGGAATTTTGTCCGCATTTCCCTCGGCGGCGTCCGTGACGAATCGGAAATCCGTGGCCACCGCCGTACGTATGTCGGCGCTATGCCGGGCCGTATTATCCAGGGGATGAAGAAAGCGGGTACGGTCAATCCGGTATTCCTGCTGGATGAAATCGAGAAGATGTCGAATGACTTCCGGGGAGATCCGTCTTCCGCAATGCTGGAAGTGCTGGATCCCGAACAGAATAATTCGTTCAGCGATCATTATATTGAAGAAACCTATGACCTTTCGAATGTGCTTTTCATTGCGACAGCAAATGATCTGAGTACGATTCCTGGACCTTTGCGCGACCGGATGGAAGTGATTTCGATTGCGGGCTATACAGAAGCGGAAAAAACGCAGATTGCGAAGAACCATTTGGCGCCGAAACAATTGGATGAGCACGGATTGACATCCGAGCAGCTGCAGTTTACCGACGAGGCTCTGTTGGCCATCGTCCGTTATTATACGCGCGAAGCGGGAGTCCGCGGACTTGAGCGCCAACTGGCTTCGATTTGCCGGAAAGTGACCAAGCAGATTATCTCGAAAGAAAAGGAATCTGTGGAAGTGACCGAAAAAGAAGCCGAAGAGTATTTGGGCAAACGCAAATTCCGGTACGGCATGGCTGAATCGGAAAACCAGATCGGCGTCGCAACCGGCCTTGCCTACACGAGCACAGGTGGCGATACGCTGCAGATTGAAGTGTCGTTGTCACCGGGCAAAGGCAAATTGCAATTGACCGGTAAACTGGGAGACGTCATGAAAGAATCGGCGCAGACGGCGTTGTCGTTTGTGCGTTCACGTGCCGAATCACTCGGCCTGGACCCGAATTTCCATGAATCCCATGACATCCACATACACGTTCCCGAAGGGGCAGTTCCAAAAGACGGCCCTTCGGCGGGTGTAGCCATCGCGACGGCATTGGTCTCATCACTTTCAAAACGGCCGATTCGCCGCGAAGTTGGAATGACCGGCGAAATTACATTGCGCGGACGCGTCCTGCCGATCGGCGGCGTGAAAGAAAAAACTTTAAGCGCGCACCGTGCAGGACTGACGACAATTATTCTTCCGAAGGATAACGAACGCGATATTGAAGACATCCCGGATACAGTGCGTGAACAATTGACGTTCAAATTTGTATCCCAGGCAGACGAAGCGCTCCAAATCGCTTTAGAAGGAGTAAACGAATGAAAGTAAATAATGTAGAATTAGTAATCAGTGCCGTCCGTCCGGATCAGTATCCGGAGGATGGCCTGCCGGAATTCGCGTTGGCGGGACGTTCCAACGTCGGCAAATCGTCGTTCATCAACAAAATGATCGGCCGCAAAAGCATGGCGCGTATTTCATCAAAACCCGGCAAAACACAGACGCTGAATTTTTACAAAATCGAAGAAAAGCTTTTCTATGTCGATGTTCCCGGCTATGGCTATGCCAAAGTTTCCAAGTCGGAACGTGAAGCATGGGGCAAGATGATCGAACGCTATATCACAGACCGCGAACCATTGCGTGCCGTGATCCAGATTGTCGACCTGCGCCATCCGCCGAGCCGCGACGATGTGGCGATGTACGATTTCATGAAGCATTTCGGCATTCCGTGCCTCATCATCGCGACGAAAGCGGACAAGATTCCAAAAGGCAAATGGGATAAGCACAAAAAAATCGTCCGCGATACACTGGAGATGGAAAAGACTGATCCGTTAATCATCTTTTCTTCCGAAACAGGACTCGGCAAAGACGAAGCCTGGAAAGAAATCGAAAGCAGAATGTAAGAAGGGAGCGCAGCTGAGGCTGCGCTTTTTTTAGTTATAAGTGAGTTGAGCTTAAATAACCGATATTCCGCAAAACAGCTTGCTTGCCTGGGGGCTCGCGCTGAGCTAACTCGGTCTCGTTGCACTTCGCCCGAGTGGATCTCAGCACTTCGCTTGGTCCCCTGGGCGTCTGCGCTGTTTTGCTCCATATCTTAGAGACTCGCTCAGCCATAGTTACTTCACCAGCGCCGGCGCGGCTCAGGACTGGGCGAAGCAATAAGACGAGTGCTCTTCTCGGCTTATTGTGGGAGCCTTGTCCAAAGCGCCGAAGCGACATATAAAAGTGTTCTTACTTTAATTCAACATAATTTCAAATGACTCTTATTTTTATGAGGAACACTCAAGTTAACTGACAAATTCGAATACAAGCGTAATCCTTGTTCTGCAATATCGCCAATGCTAGAATTAGTTTATAATTATTACAAATAAACATACTTCATTGCTTGTTCACAATTTCAAAGGCTTATAATCCTTTGGAAGTGGTATACTTATTTATATGAAATATGGAACGTGAAAGGTGTTTTGAACCCATGCATACTTTAGTAGTCGGGGTGAATTACCGATCTGCACCTGTTGAGATCCGTGAGAAATTGTCGTTTATCGAAAACGAACTTCCACAGGCGATGCAGGCTTTGAATAAACAAAAAAGCATATTGGAGAATGTCATCGTATCGACGTGCAACCGCACGGAGATCTACGCGGTGGTCGACCAGCTCCATACCGGCAAATACTATGTGAAGCAATTCCTGGCGGATTATTTTGATATTCCGCAGGAGACGTTTTCGCAGTATTTATTTGTCCATGAACAAGATGAGGCGGTTGAGCACCTTTTCCGTGTGACTGCCGGGATTGATTCGATGGTGCTCGGCGAAACTCAGATTCTTGGCCAGGTAAAAGGAAGCTTCCTTGCCGGACAGGAAATCGGGACAACCGGTACAGTTTTCAACCAATTGTTCAAGCAGGCAGTGACGCTTGCAAAACGGGCGCATTCGGAAACGGCGATCGGCGAAAACGCCGTATCGGTTTCCTATGCGGCAGTTGAACTGGGCAAGAAAATCTTCGGTACATTGAAGAACAAGCACGTTGTCATTTTGGGCGCCGGTAAAATGGGCGAACTCGCGATCAAGAATCTGCAGGGCAGTGGTGCCGACCGCATCACGGTCATCAACCGCACATTCGAAAAAGCGGAAGTGCTGGCTGAAAAATTCGGCGGCAAAGCGAAACCGTTAAGTGAACTGCAGTGTGCGCTGTTGGATGCGGATATTCTTATTTCGTCGACAGGGGCACAAGATTTCGTCATCGACCTGGAATTGATGCAATTCGTGGAGAAACTGCGCAAAGGCAAGCCGCTATTCCTTGTGGATATTGCGGTGCCGCGTGACATGGACCCGCGCATCGGCGATCTGCCGAATGTCTTCCTATATGACATCGATGATATGCAGGGCATCGTCAACGCCAATCTGGCGGAACGTGAACGTGCGGCCAATCAGATCGTGACGATGATCGACAAGGAAGCGAATCAGTTCAACGACTGGCTGACAACGCTCGGCGTCGTGCCTGTTATTTCGGCTTTGCGTGAAAGAGCGCTTGGCATTCAGTCGGAAACAATGGCGAGCATCGAGAACAAGATGCCGGACCTGACTGAACGTGAAAAGAAAATCCTGAACAAACACACCAAATCGATCATCAATCAATTATTGAAAGAACCGATCTCACAGGCGAAAGAAATGGCCGGTTCCCCGAAATCGCGTGAACAGCTCCAAATGTTCCAGCAGATTTTCGGTATTGAAGATGAAGTGCAAATACAAATCGAGCAGCAGTCGAAAGCTGCGATGGTCAAAGCTGAAAAGGCTGTGGAAGAAAAGCAGCAGAAAAAACAGGAATCACCCGGATACTCATTTTAATCGGTTGAAAAGAGGCGTTTTCGTATCTATATGTTAAAATGTAGATGCGAAGCGCCTTTAACTATGGAAATGAAGGGGAATGGGATGGCTGATATAACAATGGCAAGGCTGCACGAAGCTATGGTTATACTATATGCTGTCAGCCTTGTTTTTTATTTTTTGGATTATGTATATAAAGAGAAAAAAGCTGCACGGATCGCCATGTCGCTGCTTGGAGTCGTATGGCTTCTGCAGACGGTGTTTCTGGTGTTTTATATCATGGAAACAAAAAGGTTTCCGATTCTGACCCTGTTCGAGGGCATTTACTTCTATGCCTGGCTGCTGGTGACAGTGTCGCTGGTGCTGAGGATTTTCTACCGCTTTGATTTTGCGGTATTCCTGATCAATATCATCGGTTTTATCTTCATGACAATCCACACTTTCGCACCGGTGCAGATCGAGCGGTCACCGGTCGGCGAATCACTCGTTTCCGAACTGCTGCTGATTCATATCAGTTTTGCGATCCTGTCCTATGCGGCATTTTCGCTGTCCTTCGTTTTTTCGCTGCTCAATATTCTGCTATACCGCTTGTTGAAGCAGAAAAAATGGACAAAGCAGTGGAGTAGCCTGCCATCACTCGGGCAGACGGAAAAAGGCATGTCGATCTCGATCGGCGTGGGGATTTCCCTCCTGTTCGTATCGCTGGTCCTCGGATTGCAATGGGCGTACATAGCGCTCGTCGAGTTCTCGATTTTCGATCTGAAAATCGTCGGCTCATTTATTCTGTTGGTCGTCTACAGCATCATTCTCTGGCGACACCGCAAGGGCTCGTTGAATGGCATGTCCTATGCACTGGCACATATATACGCATTTTTAGTGCTGCTGATTAATTTCTTTCTCGGCAGCCGTTTATCGGAATTCCATTTTTGGTACTAAAGAAAGGTAGGATTTAGTTGAGAAAAATTATTGTAGGTTCGAGAAGAAGCAAGCTGGCATTGACACAAACCAACCAGTTCATCGACAAACTGAAGGCGGCAGGAGCCCCTTTTGAATTTGAAATAAAGGAAATTGTCACAAAAGGCGACCGCATTGTGGACGTGACGCTGTCGAAAGTTGGCGGGAAAGGCCTTTTTGTCAAAGAGATTGAACAGGCACTTTTCAACAAGGAAATCGATTTTGCTGTTCACAGCATGAAAGATATGCCGTCTGTACTTCCGGAAAATCTCGTTATCGGCTGTGTGCCGGAACGTGAAGATCCGCGCGATGCCTTTATCGCCAATGACCATGTGAAGTTCATGGAATTGCCGGTCGGCGCAAAAGTCGGAACGAGCAGCCTGCGCCGCAGTTCCCAAATGTTGTTGATCCGTCCGGATTTGGATATCCACTGGATTCGCGGCAATATCGACACGCGCCTTGAAAAATTGAAGTCAGGAGAATTCGATGCCATCATCCTCGCGGCAGCCGGGTTGAAGCGCATGGGCTGGGGTGACGATATCGTCACTGAATTCCTCACCATCGAAGATTGCCTCCCGGCGATCGGCCAGGGTGCTTTGGCAATCGAGTGCCGTGAAGACGACAAGGAATTGTTGGCGGAACTTTCGAAAGTCAACGATGAAACAACGATGCTTGCAGTTAATGCAGAGCGCAAGTTTTTGAAAGATATGAACGGCAGCTGCCAGGTTCCGATTGCGGGCTATGCAACAGTCGAAAACGGCGTCATCACCTTTACTGGGCTGATTTCTTCTCCGGAAGCCGATCAGGTTTATAAAGAAACGGCAACACATAAAGACCCGGTCGAAGCCGGACGCATCGTTGCTGATAAAATCAGCGAACAGGGCGGCTATGACTTGATCCAGCGCGTCATTGCTGAGAGCAATGTGTAACACCGGTCATTCGCTGGAAGGCAAAACCGTCGTTTTTACCGGTTCGACTTTTCCGCGGGAAGCTGCGGGCAAAGTGGAAGAGCTGGGCGGCAAGGCAGTTTATCTGCCGTTGATCGAAACCTCCATCCGCCAGACCAAAACGCCCGATTTCTCGGCTTATGGCTGGCTCATCTTCACGAGCCGCACAAGTGCACAGGCTTTCTGCCAGCTCCACGCTGGTGCTGTGCCGAAGATTGCGGCAGTCGGGGAAAAGACGGCTGAGGTATTGCGCCACAATGGCTATCGGGTGGATTTTATTCCCCGGGTGTTCAGCGCAGACAATTTTGTGACGGAATTTCCAGCTGTGGCTAACGGTGAAAAATGCCTGTTCATCAAAGGCGGACTGGCGAAGAATACCATCGCGTCCATGCCAATGCCGGTCGATGAATGGATTATCTACGACACCAATCTGTTGCTCGAAAACGCACAATTATTGAAGGAAATGAAACATCAAACGATTATCTTTGCCAGCCCCTCAGCTGTTTCGGCTTACCGGAAAGTTGGAGGGGAGTGGGAAGATGCAGAGGTTGCGGCGATCGGCCATGTAACCGAAAAAGCGATAAAGGACGAAGGCGGGCATATCGATTTTATTCCCCCGAATTATACGTACCTGGACGTCGTCAATGAAATAGCGAAAGGAAGATGTACAGAATGAAAGATTTGAAATTCAATCGCCACCGGAGATTGCGCGGATCCGCGAACATCCGTGCGATGGTGCGTGAAACCGGACTTCACAAAGAAGATTTCATCTATCCGATTTTTGTCGTTGAAGGCGAAAACATCAAACACGAAATTTCGTCGATGCCGAACGTTTTCCATTTTTCGATGGACCGACTCGGCGAAGAGCTGGACGAAGTGGTCGATTTGGGGATTCCTTCGGTCATCCTGTTCGGCGTGCCGAACGATAAGGATGCTGTCGGTTCCCAGGCTTACCATGACCACGCAATCACGCAGGAAGCGATCCGTTTTGCAAAAGAACGCCATCCGGATCTGGTCGTCATTGCCGATACGTGCCTGTGCCAATACACGGATCACGGGCATTGCGGCGTCATCGAAGAGGGCGTCATTTTAAATGACGAGTCGCTCGATCTGTTGGCGCGCACAGCTGTGTCACAGGCGAAAGCCGGAGCGGATATCATTGCGCCGTCGAACATGATGGACGGTTTTGTCACAGCAATCCGCTACGGACTCGACGAGGCTGGTTTCCAGCATATCCCGATCATGAGCTATTCGGTCAAATATGCATCGGCCTATTACGGTCCTTTCCGTGAAGCGGCCCACTCAACACCGCAATTCGGTGACCGCAAAACCTATCAGATGGATCCGGCAAACCGCCTGGAAGCGCTCCGCGAAGCAGCTTCCGATGTGGAAGAAGGCGCCGATTACCTGATGGTCAAACCGGCGCTGTCGTATCTGGACGTGATCCGCGAGGTGCGCGACAATTTCGATTTGCCGATCGTCGCCTATAACGTGTCGGGCGAATACGCCATGGTCAAAGCGGCTGCTTTGAACGGCTGGGTCGATGAAGAGAAAATCGTTCTTGAAACTTTGCTCAGCATGAAGCGTGCTGGAGCGGATATCATTTTGACGTACCACGCAAAAGACGCGGTACGCTGGCTGGAGGGAAAATAGATGGCATACGAAAAGTCGAATGCAGCATTTGAAGAAGCGAAAGGCTTGATGCCGGGCGGGGTCAACTCCCCGGTCCGGGCATTTAAATCCGTCAACATGGATCCGATTTTCATGGCTTCCGGCAACGGCGCCACCATTACGGACATCGACGGCAATACGTATATCGATTATGTACTTTCCTGGGGGCCGCTGATTCTTGGCCATGCCCATCCGGAAGTTGTCGAAGCGATCAAAGAAACTGCAGAGCTCGGAACGTCATTCGGCGCACCGACCATTCTGGAGAACGACATGGCGAAGCTTGTCATGGACCGTGTGCCTTCCATCGAAATGGTGCGCATGGTCAGTTCCGGAACGGAAGCGACGATGAGCGCTTTGCGTGTGGCCCGCGGATTCACGGGACGCAATAAAATCCTGAAATTCGAAGGGTGCTACCATGGCCACGGCGACAGCCTGCTGATTAAAGCCGGTTCCGGCGTTGCGACGCTCGGCCTGCCGGATTCACCGGGTGTGCCGGCGTCAGTCGCACAGAACACCATCACGGTACCGTTCAACGACCTGGAGAGCATACGCCAGGCATTCATGGAATTCGGCGATGATCTGGCCGCGGTGATCGTTGAACCGGTTGCCGGCAATATGGGCGTTGTCCCACCGAACGAAGGCTTCCTTCAGGAGCTGCGCAACCTGACAAAAGAAAACGGTACGCTTCTCATTTTTGATGAAGTCATGACCGGTTTCCGCGTCGGCTACAATTGCGCGCAGGGCCATTACGGCGTTACACCTGATTTGACGTGCCTCGGCAAAGTCATCGGCGGCGGGCTTCCTGTCGGCGCATTCGGTGGACGACGCGAAATCATGCAGCAGGTCGCACCAAGCGGCTCGATTTACCAGGCAGGTACCCTGTCAGGTAACCCGCTTGCGATGCGCGCCGGTTTTGAAACCTTGTCGCGCCTGTCGGAAGACAGCTACACGACTTTCAACAAACGTGCGGACCAGCTTGAAACAGGGTTCCGCGAAGCCGCAGAGAAATACAACATCCCGCACACAGTAAACCGTGCAGGTTCCATGATCGGGTTCTTCTTTACAAACGAGGAAGTCGTCGATTTCGACACAGCGAAAACTTCGGATCTTGACCTGTTTGCGGATTATTATAAATTGATGGCAGAAGAAGGCATCTTCCTGCCGCCGTCCCAGTTTGAAGGCATGTTCCTGTCGACTGCTCATACCGAAGAGCATATCGCCAAAACAGTGGAAGCATTCCACACCGTGTTTGCGAAATTGGCACGTTAATAAAGATGAGAGACAGCCGGAGAACGTTTTCCGGCTGTTTTTTTATGGTGAAAATAATGGTTGAAAGTCGATATTCCGCAAAACAGCTTCGCTTTCCAGCGGGCTCCCGCCCAATCCTCCTCGTCCGCTGCGCTACCTGCGGTGTATCGGTCGTGTCGCTAAGCCGCAGGAGTCTGCGCTGTTTTGCTGCATATCTCTGGTTACTTCTCATTTTGGTGCAAGTTTTATTTGTTAAGTACTTTTATATAATGTGTTAAAGCAGAATAGCGGCAGAATAGTAGCTAAAGCTCATTTTTGTCGCTTTTCGCCTGCGAAAAGCTTGTAATCATGTTTTCCTGTGTACGGTAAGGGCGGATTACAGGACTTCGTCCGAAAGTGCGGAGAGGAGGGGGCAGCCGGTGGATCTGGCTGCTCTTATTTTATGAGTGAGGGAACAATAAAACAGCGAGTGATCATAGAATAATCTAAGTGATCATAGAACCCTCATAAGTGATCATAGAACCATTTGAATGATCATAGAACCCGAAAAACCGCTCATAGAATTTCCCGCAGCCATTTGGAACTTCGCACTTTCGCTTTTCGCTGGCGAAAAGCATGCAATCGGGTTTTTCAAACGATGGTATAGAAGATATTGGGTTGCACCAAGAAAGAAAATGATGGATATGCAGCCGAAAAACTCGGCTGCACTTTTAAGGGGTTGGAAATGAGCAAAATGCGCCCATTTCCGCTGGCTGTGCTGCCAACTGGAGTCGCATTCTCATCAGAATTTCGGTTTATTCCCAACTTTGATGGAAATACTCCCAACTTTGCTTAATTTATTCCCAACTACCATTCGGATATTCCCAACTTCGTCAGTTTTATTCCCAACTCGTTAAAATGGCATTGATATAGCCCGCCCGCCAACCCGAATTTTCTGCTACGATAGATAATATAGATTCTCTTCAGAAGAAAGTTGGAACGGTTTTGAAATTATTGCGTACAGCGCTGGTGGCGGTAGCGGCCGGCTTCCTTTTTCAGCAAATTGGCATGTTCCTGCCTTGGCTGCTCGGTCCGATGATTGCACTCCTCCTGCTGCGGCAGTTTACGGAGATGGAGTTTTACTGGCCGAAAGTTTTCCGGGCTATCGGACTTGTCTTGCTGGGCATCATGATCGGCGCGTCGTTCACCCGCGAGTCGGTGCTGCTGATGTGGGTGGATTTGCCGTATATGCTGTTTATGACGGTGTCGGTCATCATCGCGGCGCTGCTCTTCGGTTTACTCTTCAGCAGGATGGCCAATGAATCGCTGCAGACGAGTCTGCTCGGCTCGATGCCGGGCGGGCTGTCGCAGATGGTGCTCATATCGGAAGAAGTCGACAACGCCAATGTAACCGTCGTGTCGGTGATGCAGACATTCCGGATATTCCTGGTGGTGACGATTGTGCCGCTGCTGACAACTTTTTTTGTCGGCAGGGAAGCTTCGCAGATCGCCACCGAAACTGCTTTTTCGTTTTCGCCGCCGGCATTCCTCGTAGCCGTGGCACTCGGCATTTTTGCCTATCTGCTCATGAAGAAATTTTCGTTTCCGGCGAAAGAATTACTGGCGCCGGTGCTGGTCATGGCGATTGTGCAATCAGTGACTGGCACCACGCTGATCGAAATGCCTGAGATTTTAGTCATCCTGGCGCAGCTGCTGGTCGGTGCGCACCTCGGGTTGCAGATGGAAAAGCTGCGCGAGAACATGAGCATGCGCCTGGCATTCGCGATTGTCGTCAACAACGTATTGCTCATCGCGTTCACCGTTTTCATTGCCTACATATTGGCGGCACTGCTGCCGGAATACCTGTTCCTCGATTTCTTCCTGAGCGCTGCACCGGGCGGCATGGCGGAAATGGGGATCACAGCGCTTGCCGCGGGTGCGGATGTGGCGCTTATTACGAGCTTCCATCTGTTCCGCCTGTTCTTTATTTTATTGCTCGCTGCGCCTCTGGTTGCATATATGCTGAAAAAACTTGACGCTAAAACAGGAAATTGAGTACAATGGATGTAATCAGATACTGATGCGTTGAAGAGGATAGTAGAATGTGCGTGCATTTCAGAGAGGAAACCGAACGGTGAGAGGTTTTCATGAACCAGCATTTGAATGTCACCTCCGAGCAGATTCCGTGAACACGAGTAGCGGAACCCGGATGCGAATCCGTTATCGAACTTGAGAGCCAGGCTTTTTTTGCCTGTGTATAAAGGTGGTACCGCGAAAACTCCTTCGTCCTTTAAGTAGAGATGACAGGAGTTTTTTTGTACCCTTTTTTAAGCTCAGGAAGATGCTTCAACCCATCAACACCAAGCGCGGCGCGAATAAAACCCGCAGCGACACAAAGAGGAGGAACTCACATGACAGAACCGATGTCGACCAAGTATGATCCGCAATCGATTGAAAAAGGGCGTTACGATTGGTGGATCGAGAACAAGTATTTCGAAGCAAAACCGGAAAGCGGCAAAACGCCGTATACCATTGTGATTCCGCCGCCGAACGTAACAGGCAAGCTGCACCTGGGCCACGCCTGGGATACGACGCTGCAGGATATCCTGACGCGCATGAAGCGCATGCAGGGATTCGACGCCTTGTGGCTGCCGGGCATGGACCACGCCGGCATTGCGACGCAGGCGAAGGTGGAAGGCAAGCTGAAAGAGGAAGGGCGTTCGCGCTATGACCTTGGACGTGAAGCGTTCCTTGAGGAATCGTGGAAATGGAAAGAAGAATACGCCGGGCACATCCGCCAGCAATGGTCGAAACTGGGCCTCGGCCTCGATTACTCCCGTGAGCGTTTCACGCTGGATGATGGCTTGTCCAAAGCGGTTCGTGAAGTGTTCGTGAAATTATACGAGAAGAAATTGATCTACCGCGGCAAATACATCATCAACTGGGACCCGGCGACGAAAACCGCCATCTCGGACATCGAAGTTATCTACAAAGATGTGCAGGGCGGATTCTATCACATGCGCTACCCGCTGACAGACGGCAGCGGCCACATCGAAATCGCGACGACGCGTCCGGAGACGATGCTCGGCGATACAGCGGTAGCGGTTCACCCGAAAGACGATCGCTACAAGCACCTCATCGGTAAAACCGTGACGCTTCCGATCATCGGACGCGAAATGGAAATCGTGGCAGATGATTACGTGGACATGGAATTCGGCAGCGGCGCCGTAAAAATCACGCCGGCCCATGACCCGAATGACTTTGAAATCGGCAATCGCCACAACCTCGAACGCGTCTTGATCATGCACGAAGACGGCACGATGAACGAAAACGCCGGCAAATATGAAGGCATGGACCGTTTCGAATGCCGCAAAGCAATCATCAAAGACCTGCAGGACATGGATGTTTTATTCAAAATAGAAGAGCATTTGCATTCCGTAGGGCATTCCGAACGCAGCGGGGCAGTTGTTGAGCCGTATCTGTCGACGCAATGGTTCGTGGACATGAAGCCGCTGGCGCAAAAATCAGTGGATCTGCAGAAAGACGAGAACGGCGTCAACTTCGTGCCGGACCGTTTCGAGAAAACGTATCTGCACTGGATGGAAAACATCCGCGACTGGTGTATTTCCCGTCAATTGTGGTGGGGCCATCAGATTCCGGCCTGGTACCATAACGAAACGAACGAAATCTACGTAGGCCACGAAGCACCGGCAGACGCGGAAAACTGGACGCAGGACGAAGATGTGCTGGATACGTGGTTCTCGTCAGCGTTATGGCCGTTCTCGACGCTTGGCTGGCCGGAAGAAAATGATGAACTGAAAAAATACTACCCGACTGATGTACTCGTAACAGGATATGACATCATCAATTTCTGGGTATCGCGTATGATTTTCCAGGCGCTCGAATTTACCGGAGAAAAACCGTTTGACGATGTACTGATCCACGGACTGGTGCGTGACGCAGAAGGCCGCAAGATGTCGAAATCGCTCGGCAACGGCGTGGACCCGATGGACGTCATCGAACAATACGGCGCCGATTCGCTGCGCTACTTCCTGGCTACGGCCTCATCGCCGGGGCAGGATCTCCGCTTCTCGATGGAGAAAGTGGAGAGCGTTTGGAACTTTGCCAATAAAATCTGGAATGCTTCCCGTTTTGCATTGATGAACATGGAAGGCATGACGTACGGAGAGATCGACCTCAGCGGCAAGAAGTCTGTGGCTGACTCGTGGATCCTGACGCGTCTCAATGAAACGATTGAACAAGTGACATCGCTTGCCGAGCGCTACGAATTCGGTGAAGTGGGCCGCCTGCTTTATAACTTCATCTGGGATGATTTCTGTGACTGGTACATCGAGATGTCGAAATTGCCATTGTACGGTGAAGACGAAGAAGCGAAGAAAATGACGCGTTCGGTGCTTGCGTATGTGCTCGACAACACGATGCGTTTATTGCATCCGTTCATGCCGTTCATCACGGAAGAAATCTGGCAGAACCTGCCGACAAAAGGCGAGTCGATTACGATCGCTGAATGGCCAAAAGTGGATGAGTCATTGACGGACCAAAGCCAGTCGTCGAGCATGAAGCTGCTGGTGGATGTCATCAAATCCGTTCGGACGATCCGCGCGGAAGTGCAGTCGCCGATGAGCAAGAAAGTGCCGCTGACGATTCTGGCGAAAGACGCCAATACGCATCAGGTGCTGGAAGCGAACTCTGCGTACATCGAACGTTTCTGCAACACGGAAACGCTGACGATTGCACAGGACATCCAGGCGCCAGAAAAATCGATGTCAGCTGTTGTATCCGGCGCTGAATTGTTCATGCCTCTGGAAGGCCTCATCGATATCGATGCGGAACTTGCGCGCTTGAACAAGGAGCTCGAGAAATGGGCGAAGGAAGTGAAACTCGTTCAAGGCAAACTGTCGAACGAACGCTTTGTTTCCAAAGCACCGGAAGCGGTTGTCGCGGAAGAACGCGCGAAGGAAGCGGACTACACCGAGAAGCACGCAACGGTGGAGAAGCGTATTGAGGAATTGAAGAATCTTTAAAAGCTATCTGTAATAGCCGATATTCCGCTAAACAGCTTCGCTTTCCTGGCTGCTTGCGTCGAGCTAACTCGGGCTCGTTTCACTTCGCCCGAGTGGATCTCGCCGCTTCGCTTGGTCGCCTGGGAGTCTTCGCTGTTTAGCTCCATATCTTTAGCGATTACTTTCAGCGCTGGTATGTAATAAAAAAGAGATAAAAGAAACCCCGAAATCCTTCTTATAATATAGGAGGATTTCGGGGTTTTTGAATTGCGTCTAAATTGTGCGGGTGACTGTGGTCGACCCCCTTAGAATGGACACCATAGGTGTTACAATTGTGCAATCAATAGGATTCTAAAGGGGGAGGATTTTCATGAACACTCACAAGAAAAAAATAAAGCGCCAAAATACGTTTGATGAAA
>NZ_VIFV01000034.1 GCF_007004625.1 Planococcus salinarum
TTTCATCAAACGTATTTTGGCGCTTTATTTTTTTCTTGTGAGTGTTCATGAAAATCCTCCCCCTTTAGAATCCTATTGATTGCACAATTGTAACACCTATGGTGTCCATTCTAAGGGGGTCGACCACTTTGTCGTATACAATTCCCACACAATTTTAATTGGTGAATATAAAGAAAAAGCCACGCCTTAAATGCTGATGGAGCGTGTACGACAATGTATACATTATAAATTGCAGTGTATAGTCAGATTCGTTTAGAATTGTTTTTTACACAGGGACGCGAATTAATTAAGTTAGAGTTTTATTTATGTAGCCAATTGGCTGGTATGCGTCCGGTATTACACCGAGCTCATCTTAGCCAATTTTTATTTGACGCTTAAATTCAGGAAATACAGGGATGCCTGCTCAAGACCCAGCAGCGATTGGATCCCCCCGTTTTAGTCACTGGACAATAAGAGAATTTTAACGATAAAAAATAAGCTTCAGCAACCCTTCAATAAGGATGCCAAAACTTATTTTCATTTAGGCTTCTGGCTCCTAGAATAAGCCGCCGAGCCCTCCGCCGAGTTTAGATTTTGCCAAATCCATCAATTCGTCCTTTTCCTTTTCGTCAATCTTACCATCGTCATATGCCTGCTTGACTTGAGTGATGATTTCTTTCGCTTCTCCCGTGTCAGCATTGCTGATTTTTTCTTTTAATGCGTCAAAAGTTTGGCCCATTAGAAAAACCCCTCCTCAAATTATTCTTCGTAAAGAGTATACCCGCCGTAAAAATGAACAAACGGGATTCATGAAAGTAGAGTTTTAAAATCGGCACAACAGTAAGCATCAAATAAGCTCTTTCTATTCACGATAGACATCTTCTTATACTCCGATTTCGCTATCCGCAGCTCTGTGCGTCTACCGAGTCATTTCAATCATCCCACCTTTATATTTCCAGTCTGTACAGGCAGCAAAAAAGAAGCAGGCAATCATGGATTTACATGAATGCCTGCTTCTTTAATATTGTCAAACGCCGTAAGTTAATGACATTGACATAAATTGGGTGCTTTTAGTGAATCATAAATCATTCACCTGCTGCAGAAATCTTATAAATCACACCGCCATCAGTGGATGCAATAAGCTCGCCATCCTCAGTTACAAGAATATCACGGAAACGTTCGCCTTCTTCAGTTAATAGGCGTTCTTCTCCAACGATGAATTCATCTTCAATAACGACACGTACAATATAGTTTGGCGCTAAACCACCGATGAACAGGTTGTTCTCCCATTCAGGAATTGCGTCGTTATCATAGAATGCCATACCACTTGGCGCACTTGTTGGATCCCAATAATATCTTGGTTCAACAAAGCCTTGCGCCTCATGTTCTGAAATCCCCTCATTGATTAATTCACCAGAGTACTCGATACCATAAGAAACAATCGGCCATCCATAGTTATTGCCTGGTTCAATAATATTCAGTTCATCCCCAGCTTGTGGACCGAATTCAACAATCCATAAGTTTCCTGTTTCAGGGTGGAAGTCTATACCTTGAATATTACGGTGACCGTAGCTGTAAATACCATCCAGTGCGTCTTCATCTTCGATAAATGGATTCGTACCTACTGGTTCTCCATCTTGTGTAATGTGAATTACTTTACCCAAGTAAGCATCCAAGTCTTGTGCACGTTCGCGAATCGGATCATCTGAACGTTCACCAGTTGTTAAGAACAGGTTGCCATCTTCATCAAAGATAATACGTCCACCATAGTGTAAGTCACCTTCATATGCTGGTGTTGCCTGGAAGATTGTTTCAAAATTTTCCAATGACGTTTCATCTTCTGATAAAACACCTTTACCGACAGCAGTTACAGTACCACCTTCAACATCTTCAGCATACGTCAAAAATACCATTCTTGATTCTTCAAAATCAGGTGGAACGGCTACATCAAGTAAACCACCCTGGCCTTCGCTATTTACTTCTGGTGTACCTTCGATTGGTTCTGAATCAGCGTACTCATTAAGGTTTACAATAAGAAGTTCTGCTGAATCTCTTTGCGTAACAAGTATGCGGTTTGGTTCAAACTCTGCCATACCCCATAACACGCCAAGACCGTCAGCAATAATTTCCTCATTAAGTTCTGTTTCAGTCTCTACTGCAGGTGCTCTTGTTTGTTCTGGAAATGCTGGTTCAAACTCAGTGACTTTTGGTTCAGTTTCTGCAGATTCTGCATCTGTAGTTTCCTCAGCCCCTTCGTCAGCAGGTTCTTCTGCTGGTTCTTCTGCAGGCTCTTCTGCAG
Organism: Planococcus salinarum; assembly: GCF_007004625.1. GTDB lineage: Bacteria > Bacillota > Bacilli > Bacillales_A > Planococcaceae > Planococcus > Planococcus salinarum. The sequence goes on from NZ_VIFV01000034.1 coordinate 2,279, forward strand.
GCTCTTCTGCAGGCTCTTCTGCTGGTTCTTCTGCTGGTTCTTCTGCTGGCTCATCCGCTGGTTCCTGGTCTGTAGTTTCCTCATCGCCACCACATGCTGCCAAAGCCAAAATAAAGATCAGCATCATAAAGAATAGTAACCTTGACCACGAAGCTTTCGTCATCATTTTTCCTCCCTTTTCTAAAATATTTAACATACTATATTAAGGTTCATACCCCTGAAACCCAGTACCAAAACTCAGTTAAGACTTTCATATCATAATTAAAAATATGAAACTCCTTTGAAAATGATTTTATCACAATTTTGTGATAAAAACAATAATCTGATTTTTCATGATATAGATTAAATTCTTGTAATAATGTTTTGTTAAAAGACGACAACCGGAGTTGCCGCCTTTTGTGATGTATTCAGCCTGTCTTTGTCCCGCATCCCCAGCACGGCGGAATGCTTCGCTGTTGTTATGTTCACCTAGATCCCAGATTTCCCCCTGTGTCCCGTACAATTCTCACACAAATTATAGAGATATATAAAATAATAAAAATACACCTAGGATCTTATGTAACAGGTGTGTCAATGTATGTAATATGAATTGTCGTGTCTTGTCAAAATCGTTTGGAATAGTTTTTGACACAGGGTCGCGATTAAAAAAATACCCGCTAATGACGATTAGTCACTAGCGGGTATCTTGAACTTCACAAAGGTTACTTAACTTTTATTACTATTTTCCCTTGGACATGATGGGTCTCACTTAACTCATGTGCTTCTTGTAAGGCTTCTGCCGAAAAATCAAATACTTTCCCCACTTGAGGCTTCAGTATTCCTTTCTCAAGCAAGTCGCCTATTTCAGCCAGCTGTTTACCATTTGGCGTTAACCAGTAGGAGCTTGCTGTTACCTGATGCTTTTCGCTTAATGACGGATCGGGTTGACCGGCTATCGATACGAGTCTGCCACCCGGCTTTAATACCTGGAAGCTTTTGTCTAAAATGTCGCCGCCCATTGTATCGAGGACCGCGTCATAATCGCTTAACTCTTCTTCAAATTGTTGTGTACGGTAATTGATGAATTCATCTGCACCCAGCTCTTTTACATAGGCTTCATTTTTTTCACTCGCTGTTGTTGCCACATAGGCACCCAGTTGTTTTGCCATTTGAATGGCCAGACTTCCTACCCCACCAGCTCCGGCATGGATGAGAACTTTATCGCCTTCTTTGACTTTTAAATTGTCCACTAAGCACTGCCATGCGGTTAAACCAGTTAACGGTATAGATGCAGCTTCTTCAAATGTCAGGTTGCCAGGTTTTTTCACAAGCAACTCCGCGTCTACAGTTGTAAATTCCGCATAAGTGCCTTCACGGGTAGTATCCGGTCGTGCAAACACTTCATCCCCGATTTGGAAATGCGTCACTTCATTTCCTACTTCAACGATCTTGCCCGCAACATCCCAGCCAAGAATAATCGGGAATGACCAATCGAGCATCTCTTTCAAATAACCGGCACGAAGTTTCCAATCAATTGGATTGATAGAAGTGGCATAAACCTCAACAAGTACTTGGTTTGCTTCTATTTCTGGTTTCGCCAGCTCCTGCTCCACTAACACATTTTTCCCACCATATTCATTAATGACAACTGCACGCATGCATAGCACTTCCTTTTCTGAAATATATTTGTAAGTTCCCGTTTTGTCTTCTTAAGAAATCCTGCCTTCTCTCCAGAGCCTGATAGGTATCCTACAACAAAATTTCACTTTCATACATCTGGTTAATACAAGCCCTACCTTACCTTTTAACACCTTGAAATTAAAGCAAGTTGCTCAGAGGTGATAGATTATGGATCAAATCACAAATTGAAGTTAGATTGACCTAACGCGCCAAGCCCCCGTTTCGTGAATAAAAAGAAAAAACCACGCCCTAAATGATGCAGTGGGAGCGGCAATGTATAGATTATAAATTGCAGTGTATATTCAGATTCGTTTAGAATTGTTTTTTACACAGGGACGCTAATTTCTATGTTCTCCGTTTTTTCATGCTAATTGGACTCCAAAGTTGGTGCATAATTGCTGAATATCAGACTGATAACCGTTTCCGACTGCAGTGAACTTCCAATCTTCGTTGTAACGATAGATTTCCCCAACTATCAGACAAGTCTCCGGACCACCACCATTGGCCAAATCAAACTGGAACATTTCCTCCCCGGTTTCTGCATTCGTCATCCGGATAAAGGCATTGTTCACCATGCTGAAATTCTGCTCTCGATTTAAAGCATCGTAGATAGTTACAATAAACACAATTTTTTCTACTTCGCTTGATACTTTATCCAGTTCCACTAAGACCGTTTCACTATTGTTTCCTGCATTACGACTATCCTTCAATAAATTCGTGCTGCCATCTGGCGATTGAGGGTTGTTGTAGAATATAAAAAATTCTTCCTTCGGCACTTTTTGATTTTCATTCAAAAGGAATACATGAACGTCAAGATCGAACTCTGTTCCTTGCTGGCTGCTGACATCCCAGCCTAGTCCGACTTTGAGTTTCGTTAGCGGAGTGTCCTCCATAGTTAAGGAGACACGCTCACCTTTTCGTAATGATGGCCTCTTGGTTGGAGCAGGTGTCGTTTCAATTTCCACCAATTTGGTTTCTGGTTCTTCTGATTGAGGGGCTGACACTTCCGGTTCTTTCTCAGCAGGCTTATCTTCTTTCATTTCCAAATCGGCTGGTGTTTCAGGTGCTACTTCTTCAGCCGGCACAGTAGTTGGGCTATCCAATTGTTCTACTCGCTCATCAGACATAATGATGGACTCGTCGATAATGCTCAAATCCAATCTGTTCGCTCCTACCTGCTTGGCAATTGCCGTCGCTTTTTCAATCACTTTCTTTGTAACAGCATGTGGGTAAAAGTCTTTGACAACCAATTTGATGAACTCAGGCGGAAGTTCTTCAAGTGTCTTCTTAAATGAGGTGAGCAGTTTATCCCGGAAGATAATTTCCTCAGTGGCTTCTCGAATGCTGTTTGCTGATATCTTCGTGTAATTGAGTAAATTCAAGAAGTAAAAATCATAATCCGTGAGATTTAAAACATCTAAGGAGTAAAAGGGTTCGATATCCATTAGATTTTCATAGTAGAAGTCCGTAAAAAAGTGATAATTTCGTCCGTCTGTAATGATTCCCAGTTGTACTTCCGGAGTGGAATTATAGTATTTCTGCAGTTGATGGTAATGCCTTTTAATATTGGTGTTTAAAGGCTTGGCCTCAATGATGATTTTGAAGTCACCCAAATCCAACGCATAATCCACTTTGTCGTTGTTCCCCCGTAGATTGGCCGGCTTGAACTCATGCTTCAAGACATTCGGATCTGTTATGTCGTATCCGAGTGAAGTGAGGAAGGGAAGAATAAGAAAGTGCTTCGTTGTCTGTTCATTAAAGGTCATGTCTTCATCGGTGAGAATCTTCTTTAAATTATCAATTGATTTTTGTGCAGAAATATCGAGCATATGCCTCTCTCCTTTGGTTTTACTTGTTCCTACTTACCATCTTAACTCATTGTAACATTTCTCCGGCAGAGGTAATTAATGTCAAGCTGTTTTATATAAACAATTCCAAAGAAAAAAGAGAGGGATTAGATTAACGGGTTCTGTTTCCTATCACAAAACACATATTTAAAAAATTAATAGGATAATTGTTCGAAATTTCTAAAAAATACTGAACAAAGAAAAAAGACACAGCAACTTAATTGCTGTGTCTTTGGTGTATTTTGATTTTTGATTTTCTGCTTCCCAAGGAACGACACAATTTCCAAACAATTGATAAGCTTGAATAAAGTGCAACACCATCGCTAGAAACGATGATTTTATAGATCAGCCGGTGTATAAATTATAAATTTTAGTGTATAGTCAGAATCTTTTAGAATAGTTTCTTTCCCTGGGAAGCGATTCGTTAAAATGAAAAAGCCAATGTAAAAAACCCGCTCTATAGTTGAATAGGCGGATTTCTTATGCAGGTTTATTGTATAACTTGAATTGTGTTTGACATAGGGAGGCGTTTTTAAGTAGGATTGCGCTTGACATAGGGAAGTTTTTTTTATTTCAAATAAATCAAAGCTTTATTTAAAATACTACTCCATTCTTTACCCTTAAAATAGGAAAAATGACTACTCTTTAAAGTTGCAAAAGACATATTTATTCCATTAATAGAAATCATATTATCATTGCTAACAATGATATCGTTAGACATATTCTTATATCTTCCTACTAAAGAAAAATATTTCTTACTAAAGTGTTGAGTATCCTTTTTATTCAAGTCTGAAATAAAACTACTCTTATTTGACAAATCTTTAATTCCCTTAGGATCTGTATTGTACATTAGTTCATTTAAGTCATCTTTTTTTATAGAAAGAAAACCAAAAAAGTTTACAGCAACAAATATTTTATTCCTTATTTTTTTAATGCCTTGAGTCTTTTGCAATATCTTTGATCCACCATTGGGAGTGCCTGCCATTATAATTTTATCAACTTCCGCAAAATACTCTATTCTAGCTGAACGACTTACTAAACCTCCCATACTATGAGCTACTACTAGCACTTCACTTTCAGGGTAGACTTTTTTTATTTTTTTGATTTCTTCTGCTAACAAATAACCATTGTCCGATATACCTCGATTTATTGTATAATAATCAAATCCATAGACTTTATAGCCTTTTGAACAAAGAAATTTTCCTAAGTCAATGTATTTATTACCTATTTGTGAAGCAAGTCCATGGACTATAAATGCTACCTTTTTATCTTGACTTTGTTTTTTTATAATAACTTCATTTTCACTATCAATTTCAAAGAATTCATTTTTATTGAAAGTATAGACTTTCGATTCTCCGGTACCTTTATAATCTCTATCTAGATTGTTAGTTAGGTTTTTATCGTTAAATTTATTTAAAACAAGTAAAAATTTATTCGGCTTACTATCGTTCGAACTTAACGTGTATTTTAAATAAAGCTCGGGGTGCTTATTTGAAAGATAGTTCGAGAATTTTTCATGTTCTGCTTTATTATGATTTAGCAAATATTTTATTTGCGAATTGTTAACTATAGCATCTTTTTTATCTCCTGAATTTTCATGATTCAATAACTCAACTCTTGGAGAAAGAATATTTAATAAATCCATATTATCAACTTCTTGATGATCTACAAGTTCTAAATACTCTTCTTGAATAGTATAAAAATATTCATCTTTTTCACATCTAAGTCTAAATGAAATACTCCTCTTTTCAAAAATCTCTTCTCTCATTTTTCTATTTAATTCAATTCGGAATACCATTTTGTTTTCTGAATAGAGAGGATTGTTTATTTTACTATTTGCAAGCACTATTTTTTCTACAGTTAGTTGCTCATTAAAAAACCTAATTTTCTTTGAATTATTTTGAATATTTTCTAATGTAGTATCAATTATTATTCTATTTTGTGAGCTATATATAAATTCATTTTCCAAGAAATCAACCTCCAAATATTTGATTTTCTATTTTAATAATTATTCTTTACTTTGTTTGTTTATTAAAAGAGACCATCAATAATTATGTGTAAATAAGTAAACCTTTTCTTATATTAATTTCATATGCAAAGTCTAGAAATTTCTCTCAACCACTTCTCAACTTCACCTTCATCATCCGCTTTGCGAAGCTGTTCATATGTCATAGAATTAACTACTTCATTATTTAGTCTCTTTTTTGCGTTACTTTTCTTACCCCTTTGGTTCTCCACATCTAAATCCTCCCAATTTAATCCAGTGTCTCTTTCATACAGTGATTTTGCTGTAATTTCAGGAACGCTACAAGTAGAAGAAAACGATACAGTTACATCACAAACTAGGTTGATAGCATCCTCATGCAGATAATTTTCGAGTTCTCTTTTTTTAGTGCTAAAGGCAACTGAATTATCCTCTCTATTATTTACTTCCTGGCATGTAGTATGGTATTTGGCTGGCGTTAGAGCATCCCCATCATATATGTGCACTTCTGGGAGATTAAATTTCTTGAGGTAGTTTAATTCTACCCATTTTTTAAGGGTGCTACCACCGGCTGGCATAATTACCACCCTATCATCGTCTATTATATTTATAATATCTGCGACATTTTCAGAGACTAATTTACTGAATACATTTAATGTTGAAACGTCATGTACACCCTCTACGATGACAATAACCTTTACTTCTTCAGTTACATTTGGAAGTACTCCTAGCGTTTCAGCAATTTCACTTATTGTTTCATCATCATTTCCTCTTTTAATCAGTTTACCTTCCGGTGTGTTTACAATAAACCTTATCGAGTCAGTTGGAAGTACTCCAGCTAAACCAGGAACATGCGTGGTAAGGATTACTTGAGTATTGTCATTTTCTGATAAAGATAATAAGGTTCTTGCCAGTAAAAGCTGATTGCTAGGATGCTGTGAGGTTTCTGGTTCCTCTATTGCATAAATTATGCTTCTTTCTGAAGATCCTAAGGTACCCTTTTCTGCTTCAGCTCTAAAGAAATTCAGTAAAATTAACCTTCGGACTCCGCTGCCTCTTTTATTTATAGGAATCCCATCATCGCCTTCTAACGAAAGTTTAAAAATACTACTCCATTTTGGTTCATCATTAAAACGGGGGCTTAATTCGTTAGCCAAAGATTCATCCATTTCTCTGAGTTTATTTAAGGTATTACCCGCAACGGTTAAAGCTTCTTCCATCACCATTTGCTTAATCTCTTCTAATTGTGTTTCAACATTTTGAATAGCTGCTTGAACTGCTAACTTCATAGGGTCTTGCACTTCACTATCACTATCTGAACTTGTTCTATCAGATTGGAACAGTGTGAATATAGGAAGATGAAGACTTAATTTATCCCAAATTGCTTTAACTCCCTCTGCTTTTACTGGTATCATTTTAAGAGCTAACTTTAAGTCATCAAACGAATTAAAAATTGCCTTCCTTAACTCCACGTTTGAGCGCATATCGATACCAGAAGTATCAACACCCAGATCTCTGATTCTATCTTTTAGAGGAGTAATTTTTAGTTCATGTAAATCAGACGCAGATTCGATAGTCGGATACATTGCATTAATAAAAATTTCTGCAGATGGAGTTTTTTTAGAACAATCGAACATTTTATATATTTCAAGATGTCCTTCATTATTGAGTATGTATTCTTGCTTAGCTGTAGTTAGAGCAGTTGAGTCGATTACTATTTCCATATCCATAACATTTTCAAATATGCAGCCTATTGTAACTTTATCTTCATCGCTATGAACACAAGCATCTTTTGGTTCTATCTTCACTTTACTGTTATTAAAGAATATTTCTAGTGCTTCTAAAACTGTGGACTTACCAATATCGTTTTTACCAATAAAAGTTGTTAAATCATCAAAATCCACTTCAATTCTTTCTTTGTAAGATCTAAAATTTTCAATAATAATTTTTTTCAGCTTCAATTTAATACCACCCTTTTCACCCAAGTTAACTTAAAAGCAACATAATAATTCCATATTTACACAGATATTAATTTTAAATATTCCGATTAATTAGTTCAAAATCTTAAATTGAAATCAATACTAATACCTTTTCAACCGTTTCTATAGAAAATTTAAATAATAATATCTACAAAATAAAACTCAACTAATTAAACTATAACCGTCAGGTAGAACAATAACAAAGTCACCTTCAGAAAATAATGTTGGTATATTATGATTATAAATAATTATATCAATTTGTTTAGTTATATTCTTTTCACCCACTACAAATCCAGTTCCTACTGAAACATTTGATGGTAAAACTTCTTTAAATAATTCATTAGTAAAATTTCTTTACATCTTCCATCTTCTTCATTATGTCTTCCACCTACAAAGTATCTAACTCTATTATGGCTAACCAATAATTCATCAATAATAGATCGATGATGCTCTATATAATTTTCAAATTCTTCTCTATTGGCTGGACAATATTTATAACCCTCAATTTTTTTAAAAAAGAAGCATCCAATAAAATTGAATGCTTCTTTTCATACTATATCTAACTTACCTCTAAACCCTTATAAACCGTCTCCACAGAATCCAAATAAAACACCGACTGCACTTTTACCAACAAATCCGATGGGACTGTTTGCAGATCCATCACGGAAGCTGCTGATATCAAGACTCTTTTCGCTCGAGCATTTACACAAACCTGCAAGACATTAGCAAATGCCTCAACTTTGGCTATGGTTCCACCAACTGTCATATTGCCAATAATTAAATATCGCTTCCCAGGGAACGTCACAATTCCCAAACAATTTATACGGATGAATAAAAAGAAAAATGCTCACCTAAAATGAACTGCACCTCCACTGTTAGACACCAATTTAACAGTGGAGCGATATTCTCCTAACTTCTGTATAATACCTATAACCTTATTCATCTACATCAGAAAATATATTTCCTGTATAGCTAGTTTTTGTTTCATTATAATCCATAAACTCATTCTCGAAATCTTCCTCGTATTGATCAGAATGTAATACCATTAAGTAGTCACGAACTTTATAAGATACGTCATTTAAAATATTATCAAATTCTTCTTTTTCTTTTTCTGTTAGAATTGAACGGTTTTCTGTCTCTTTAATAAATACTTCTACAGAATTTACCCATTCCTTAGCAATTTCTTCAATATCGTCTTCTGTTTCGGTTATATTATCTAGTCGCATATCAAATTCCTCCATAAAATATGACGGACCTAGTTCTTTAAGTTCTAGCAATATTGTTTGAACATCATCTTCATTTATAAGTTTTCTTATTGTTTCATCTGTTATAAAGGCTAAGTCGCACATGGATAGAGCAATTCTACTAATATCCTTCGTGACAATTCGCTTTAACTCTTCATTGAACAACCCTAAATTTTGCAACCTAATCGCAAATTTATATGCAGATCCGAAGTTAAACTGTGTGAAAGGTTGTTCCACTAAACCATTTAAATATTCATGATTTTTCTCATACACCCAACGAAGATAACTATCAGAAGTTTCATGAAGGAAAAACCTTATCAAAACTTCTTGTTCAAAACCGTTATTTTCCTTTTCAAATAACTTTACAGATAGTATATTCCATAAATCTTGTGGAACAAAAATTTTGTGTTCTTTTTCTAAGCATGAAACTTCTCTAAGTATTGTTTTGCTCTCTGCGCCTCTTAAAAATATTTCAAGCATTTCTGGATCCTTAGCTAAAAGTAACTGAAGAGAATCCAACATACTGGGATGAAACAAAGACCATAATTGCCTATCGGAAATAATTGATAACTTTACTAAACTATCTCTCATGGCATTTAAAGAATTTTTTATTTCTGGCAAACTGACTGCGAATGCTTCGATAAAATAATTATTAAGATATTCTTCTTTAACTGGACTCGACAAACGATTACCATGTAAAAGAATGAGAGTAAGGGCAGCTTTTTTGTTTTTATCAAGTGAATTTATAACACTTTCAAAAAACTGTATTGGACCAGAAAAGAAGTTATTTAGCCCTCCTCTATTTATAGCTAACCCCTTATGAAACATTCTATTTCCTAACCTTCTTGCCAACTCAGGCGAAAAATTTTCATGATGTGCAATTTCATGTAAGTAAATTTTCAACTTACTCTTAGTTTCCCTAGCTAAATCACCACTTTTAATATGATTATAAAGTATCTGTTCTCTTTCACTCTCACTAAGATCTTGCACATTTATGTGAACTTGAGAGTCGAATAAAAGTGGAAACGCATTTTCTTTTACCTTTGCCTTGCTTCTTTAAATATGTAATCTCTACTTGTAAATATAATTGATGCACCTTTTTTTATAGCAATATTTAATAATGGAAAAACTCGCTCCCACTCATTTAACAATAAATTATCTAAATTCGTTGAGCCAAAAGCATCGTCAAACCAATAAGTTTTGTGAGGGTTTTCGGGATTCCAATGTTTCCGAAATTCATTTGCACTATTTAAAATAACTGTTTCATGAGATTCATTTTCAGCTATAGATGTCATACACAAAGTAGCCGCAATTGATGTTTTACCTACGGCTGGAGGCCCTAATAAAATTATAAATCTTTTTTCCATTATTCCTTTTAAGGCTTGTTGGTAGGAGTTTGTATTCACAAATGTTAGAACGTTAGCCTGTAATTCTCCTAATAGTGCGCTTGACTGTTTATGAACCCTATCATCAAGAATTTCAGATAGATCTCCTATTCCATATAACCTTGGAACCAGTCTTCTTAAAAAAATATTGGCGTCAATAGTAGACTCAAACCATTCTTGTCCTAGTATTGTGCAACTTTTGAGACCTTTTATTTTAAGAAATTCTTTTTTAATTAAATTTTCATTAGTTGCTGAAAGATTATAATTAGTAAAAATTATGTAATGCTCTATTCCCGTATTTTTAACTAGATTAGTAACTTTCAGAACTTCATTCTCTACTATAGAGAATGTCAAATTTTTCTCTTCTTTTGATGTATGTTTGCATTGAAAAACAAATTTTCCTTCAAGCACTTTATCGTTAAGCTCTATATCGCTTTGGCCCTCAAAATAACCGTCTCTTCCTCCATCCTTACCTTCTGAAAAAGGGGTATATGTAGCTCCAAAAATATATTGCATTATATTAGTACAAAGACTTTCGAAGGATTTCCACCCCAATAAGTGCATATTATATTTATCCATATAAATACCTACCTGCCCTATTATTTTTTCATATTTAACTATAGTTTCAATTTATCTATTATAAGGAGCCAAATAACATGTATATGTATAATTCTATTTTCTTTATGAATTTCGGTTTCAATAGAGTGCACAACGTGTAGTTTAAAGAGAGATTATAGAAAAATGTTGCACTTCCATGTTAAATGAGAAAATATCACAACAATAGGAATACAAGTTATCCCTTCTTATTTGAATCATCTAGAATTTTTTGAACGATTCCGTTTTTATCCGAAATGATTGAGTGAAAAATGTTTGTTTAGAATTCGTCAATGGAAAAGTAGCCGAAAGGCATAAGATAATCAATTACAGTAGTTTCCGCTTTTTAGTCTTTTGCCTTTAGTCCTTATTTCATGACACTTCTTTTATCTGGTTCTTGTGAAGCTAAACTTGTTACAATTTTCAAGGTATAAAATGCGCCAAAAAATGTATTAACAAAAAAATATGACCATATATACATGCCTATAAGTGCAATGGAGGCATTACTTATTGGACCAGCAACTGCAATGATTAAATTAATTGCGATAAAGACAATACAAGCTTTAATTTGTCCTTTTAACCCCTCATACAGATAAGCATAATGTTGTGGAAAGAATTTTTTCAAACGCTCAAATAAGCGACTTTGCTTAAGAGTGACAATAAGTGTTAAAAACACCCCGTTAATAGTTACTAGAGCAGAAGCATAGGTAATAAAATTTCCTGTATTTTCTCTAATTAGATTTAAATATCCCAGGCAATATATTATTAATGGAATTATTGATATTACAGCAGATACATATACCCCTTTTAATTCCCAGAGGTCCCAAAACTTCTTTGTATATTGATTTACTTTTTTCTGTATCTTTTCAATCAATTTTAGACCTCCATTCAAAATTATTTAAAATTAAACTTCTCTTAAAATACGTGCAATAGTTTCCTGAGGAATATTGTAAGATTCCACAAACATATCATGAATGTATTCAAATCCAATTCCTCGGCGATTTTCTACTACAAGACTTATTTTGTTTGTTAATTTAGGTGCGAGTAAATTTACTATTTCTAACGGAGATTCTATGTCTTCTCGCATAGTAACTTCTACTTTAGGCCTTTCTTCAACCACCTGAATGTCTCTAAAACCTCCAATAATTTCTTGTATAGTCTGACTATCAAGGCTTTCTTCTTTTGCTGCTTGCCCTATTGAAAGAGTTAACTCAAAATTTATCCCCTGAGCTCTTCCGATTAAGTCAGAAACCTCATTTAAAGTCCCAGTTTGCGCTAATGCTTCGGCAGCAACATCAGAACCTTTAATAACTATTTTTCTATAAATTTCGGCGGTTTCCACCATATTCACTTTTCCTAGATCAATTATTGGATTCAACACAACCCTAAGTGCTAGAGGCTCTTGCTCCCCAATTCCAGCTAAATATCTCCACCGTAATTCAGTCAAAAAGTACATAACTTGATCTGCATTTAAGCTATATAAATTGGATTGAATACTTATAGTGTAAAAAGTTGGGTCGTAAACAACTGTTACGAATTCTCCAATATATTCATCAGGATTTAAATTAAGATCTGCCTTTGGATTACCAATTCTTTTTATAGATGGTATATTAGTCTCCCTTAACTTAGAAATTTGAAATGAATACAAATTATTTTGAGCATCATAAATAAACGTATCTCTATCAAGCTCTGCAATATATTCTCCAACATTCACTACAACATCTAATGGATTTCTTCTTATAGAAATATAATCCAAAAATTCTGTCATATCGTATGCTGCAGCAATATTTCGTTCAGCCATTTCTACTGGTAAATCTAGTGGAGTTAAGTTAGTTGTGAAATAATTGAAACGCACGTATTTCCTAGGCATATGTAAGACTCCTTTTCTAAAAATTATTTATTATTGCAAGGTAAGATAACTTTTAAAAATATTTATAAAGTTATCTTTATAATTTTCTTCTAATTGTTTGAAACCCCTTGAAATTTAAACTTTGCATAAGATCTTGCAACTCCTATCTAAAATTCAAAGTAAGTAAAATCCTTTATTATTTATTTTTTTTTAAAAAACCCTAAAAGCCGCTCCCTCAACCCCTCATCACTCGCATAAATATAAAGTCCCTTTATCCCTCTCTTCATCAACACATTAATCGAATTCAATATAATCTGTTCTTTCGCCCTTTCAACATCCTCAATGCCATCTTTCCCTCTGAATGCTTCGGTGTCGCTATATTTTTCAGTAAGGATCTTCAAGCAACGATTCTGGTCATCATAAGTAACTGATGGACCCAATATCACGCCTACATAATTCAGATCAAAGCCCTGAATCGTATAGATGGATCCCGCTTCTTTGATTGTCTCCGGCTTTTCTGCCCAGGTGTTTTTGGCATCGGTTGAGTTCCATGGGATTTCAAGATTGTCTTCTCTAATGTAGTACTGCTCGCCATCTTTCTTATGTTCATAATCAAATGTCGAAACCACTCTGGAGAGGCCGTGTTCTTTATTCTTTTCCACTATGGCATCATGCATTTCCTTGGCAGAATCGAATATTTTAAAGGCATAAAGCTCATCTTCCGGAAGCTTGCCAATGCGCTTTTCTACGAAATTATCGATCCAGTCGATCACATCGTCTCCAGCATTCATGCGGAACTGTTCTCTTAAAACGTAGGGCTTTTCTCTTTGATAGCCTGACACTATTTTCTTGAGCCGATTCTTGTCCCAATAGCTCTTCAGTTTTAAGACCTGTTTTTCATCATAGACAACGATGACAACTTTGCTGTGCCTGATGATTTCTTCCAGCTGATTGTCTTCATTGAATCCGTTGAAAGCATCCGCTCTGCTCAGCAATAAATGTGCTTCGTCGACCAGGACAATATCCGCTTTTTCTGCAATTCTCTTTTGTTTATTAATAAAACTGGTCGGTTTGTCGAAGTTATTCTTCTTCAGAAACTTCACATTGGCAGCGATGTTCTTATACGTTTTCAGCATCTCTGAATGATTGACGAGCAGATAATTCTTTGTTTGATGAAGATTGGAGTTCTTATCAGCCGCCAGCTCCTGAATGCTGTTGAACACGGAACTCAGGACTACGCTCTTCCCTACGCCAGCTTCGCCCTTGACCATGAATACAAACGGTTCCTCATCATTAATATGTTCTTCGCATACTTGCAGGATCTTGGTTTTAAGTTCGAGCTGCGTCATCGTCAGCTCTTTGAAAGGAGAAAGTTTAAAGATGTCTCTGTTTTCAATTACGTGAGCAGGGTTATTAACCATCTTCCTTTTCAAGAGTTCTTTCCATATATCATTGAATATCTCTTTGTCGTAGAATTCCTTGTTATGGTAGTTGTGCGTGACGCTTTGCGCGGTCTGACTCTTATTCTGCAGCTTATAGCGATCATCGCCCAGGAAATAGTTGATGAGTTTCGTTTCGATATTGTAGGTAGCTGATCGGTGGAATTCTTCATGGATGATGAGCGTCATTTTTTCTAATTTCTTTCGCTCGATGTTATTCAAGTGGGACTTCATCCGATTTTTAAAGGCGACCGTTTCACCGATGTATACCGTCGTATTGTTGTTCAAAAAATAAACCACCGGATAGTCAAAGTAAGTATTGTTCTTAATACTGTCCAAAGTGCTTTTATTAAAGTCCCAAGTTTTTAGTTCGGTCATTCCCATATGTATTCAGCCTCTCTGGATGCAGCAGATTCAATGATTATTATCAGATATGTAGTTCAAGCGCTTACAATTTCTTTTAATATGTTTTTAGTTAAAACCATTACGACAATCTAATGTCTTAATATTAGCATTATTTACCTGTTAATTGTCTGCTTTTGGAAAATTTAATGTTATGCATATCACCAGCTAAAAAGAGTGGATGCTCTTCTAAAAAACTAAATAAAACCCCTACTTTTTGAAAGTAAGGGTTTTTGATTATGCTTCACAAGCATAGTCATCTTTATCACGATCCATCTTCGATTGGTAGGCTGGGTGGGTAGATGGCACACCACTTGGATAAACTTTTCTTAGTTCAGTACAGTTTGCAAAATTCTCTGATTGGGCTGGAGCAGCTGCACTGCTTGCACTTGAACTCATTTGATCTGACGAAGAACTGCTCGAACTGGATTCCGAACTTCCACTGGAAGGAGAAGCTGCAGTTTCATTCGTAGAGTTTGTTTTCGAACTTGCTACTTCTTTGCTTAACTCGCTATTTTCGGTTTCTAGATCTTCAACGTCCTTCTCCAGTGCTGCAAGTTGCTTATCCAATTCGGTTTTCTCTTTATCGAAAGCTTCCTTTTGACTCGCTAACTCAGTAACTGCATTTTCATTTTCATCTTTCTTACTTGCCAATTCTTCAAGTTCTTTCTCAGTTCCTGCTTTTTCTTCTTCGAGCTTAGCAAAATCTTCCTCCGATTTGCTGATAGCAGTTTCAAGCTTATTTATTTCAGCCTTCAATGACTCATTTTCTGCAGCTAAGCTTTGTCGCTCCGCTTCTGCTTCGCTGGCGCCAGTCATTCCAAAGCCGGTTAAAGATAAAACAAAGACGGTTAGCGCAATCAACGCATTACGACCAAACTTCTTACCCTGGTAATCTTTTTTTATAAATTTGTGAGTTCCCCACAAAATTCCGAAGACAACCAATGCAATTAAAGCTACTAAAGTTAGTAACAATAAAAATGTACCCATAAAACTTCCCCCTATTTTGTTTTTTGAAATATTTTATTACTGGCACCCCTGTATAAGCAGGAGAAAAAAGTATTCACTTTCACTTGTAATGTCTTTGCCTTTGTTGCAGTCTGTACAGCGATAGTTTAGCACGTTTTCAAGATAAAAAAATAGATATTTTTTAATTAAAAGTAAATATTTTCTAGCTGATAACATATCAATAATATTATATAAGCATGAATGCCCGGAAACTCTATTGCATAACGCCGCAGACCACTGGTCAAGCCCCACATTAAATTTCACTCAATAGGCTTATTAAAACGTTTTTCACTCTTCGAGGCATATGAATAGGGAAAACTTGATAATCTTTCGCCAATAGAACAGAAATGACCCAGAGCAAGGTTACCTGCTCTGGGTCATTTTTGTTTTAATTATGCAGATCAATTTAAGCTGACCATTTGAATAGTTGGTCCCCTTGGATATGGACTTCCTTCTTTGTGTTGGTAAGCTAAACTCCGCTACCTTCAATTCACCACAACGGATCCTGCTCATTCGACAGCTTGATTGTATAAGGAATCAGCATCGTTGCAACAAGGATGAAGAAGAAACCGATGGAAAGAAAAACCGGCGTACTCCAGTCAAAAATAATCCGGGAAAACAGGATGATAGGCAACGGAAGAATATAAAGTATATAAACCCCTTTATTCCCTTGCAGTTTGATAAATTGCCGCTCCCCGCAGTTCGGGCATTTCTTATTATTCTTGAAGCCGATAATCAACGTATCGATCCAGCTCCATTTATAATTGCAGTTTTGGCAGTTCGGCATTGTTTTTCTCCTTTCTAATATTGCTTACGGATTATAATGACATTTCATCTTTATCGCTTAAGTTGATATATAGAGGGAAAAAGATTACAAGCAGGAAACCCACTACTCCACTCAAATAGCCGAGTCCGATTAGAAATCCTCCATCTTTAAAGGATATGTATTGTCTGGTTTTGCAGTTTGGACATTCCTTTCCGTTTTTAGATAGTGCTAGCTTCCAAACATCTTTCGCTTTCCACTTATAATTACAATTCGTACAACGAGACATATAGACACTCCCTCATAAACTTCAGAACATTTCGCCATTTCCATTGTATCCTTTTTCCAATTATAATCCAAATGACCATATAAAAACCCTTTATAGCAGACTGTAAGGCACTCTCAAATTGATGTATACAAAAAGCGAACCCATAATGGATTCGCTTTAAAATCATATTCGAATTTCATATTTTGCCTATAGCCATTATGCCAAATGGGCTAATAATGAAATCTTGCTTGTGCAATTCTTACCTCATCATTTTCGACTTTATAAACGATTCGGTGTTCTTGCGTAATATGCCTCGACCAATATCCTGACCAGTCATGTTTCAGCGGTTCCGGCTTGCCAAGACCAGTAAACGGATTTCGCTCAATTTCCTTGATCAATCTGTTTATCTTTTTCACTATCTTTTTATCGGTTTCTTGCCAATACAAGTAATCTTCCCATGCCTGATCAGACCATACTTTTAACATCAGCATCTTCCTCGATTAACTCGCGAACAGTTCCGCCACCATTCTCCAACTGTGTAATAGATTCATTCAGTCTGTCTCTATTCGCTTTTGTAGACATCAAATGAGCCATTTCACGATAGGAATTCAATTCATCTTCGGAGATCAATACAGCATTTTTACCTGACTTCAGTGTAATGATGACTTCCGTGTTAGCCTCGGTAACATCCTCAAGTACGTTAAAAAGATTTTTTCTAAGATTAGTCGGAGTAGTTGCAGTAATTAATGACATTTTCACCATCTCCTTTTATGTACATTATAACGTACGTTTCATGTGAAGTAAAGAAAGCATTGACATTCTTCGAGATGATTTGGATTTCATCCCAAATTAAATATATGTATCTAAATTCAACATTTATTTATTGATAAACAATAAATATCGTGCTATATTCAACTTACAAACTAACCGAACGGAGTGATCCCATGAAACGCAGACAGGCTTCGACGCTGTTTCTGAAAGCGGTGCTCCTGCTGATTGGCGGGGTGGCGCTCGCTATCTGCATTTTCGCCTTGCCGGAAATCGCGGCGATGGATGCCAGGCAGCATCCCGAGACGGCGTACCTGCAGGTTCCGTTTTTACTGGCGGCTTACCTCTTCTTCATGCCATTTTTTATTGCGCTGTATCAGACCTTCAGGCTGTTGCACTCCATCGACCGGGGCAAGGCATTCTCGGATGTGGCGGTAAGGGCGCTGAAGACGATCAAGTATTGCGCGCTCACGATGATCACGTTTATCGTGCTGGGTGAGCTGGCGACGATTGCGCTGATCCGGGGCGAAGACATCACGCATATCATCACGATCGGCGTGCTCATCACGTTCGGCTCCAGCGTCATTGCGCTTTTTGCCGGCCTGCTGCAAAAGCTGCTGGCGGAGAATGAGTTGATTGTGTGAGGGCAGAAACTGATCTCCTTTGGAAGCTCCTTTCTTTTGAAGGAGCTTTTTTTTGTATGCAATTAATTAAGGTTTATTACAGTAAAATCCCCCTTTTCCGAAAGCCTATTTCAACCCTTCTGTCTGTTTCCGGTAAATTAGTATTCTCAAAAAATAAAAAGCTTATTCATGGAAATTGGATTACAATATAAATACATTAAATCCATGAACAGGGATTACTGCAATGATCATTCAGGGGGCTCACGCATGCGCAATTCTTCAGAAAAAGGGATTCGGCATAAATATTTAAGGCTGACGATTTCTTCTTTGTTTATCAGTTCGTTATTGGTCGCGGGAATTTATTTTTACATGAATAGCCAGCAAGAGCAGCACATGGCCGAATACATAGAACTTAGAGAAAAACAGGAGATGGTGAACGAACTTTCCGACTCGGTGAATGAACTGTTTTTCCGGGTCAGGGGCTTTTACTCCTTCAAATATGAGCAGGATCTTGAGATTGCCCTTGCCGAACTGGAAAGTTTAAAAAGGACGATCGCCCGGATCAATATGCTGTCGCTGACTACAGAAGAAAGAGAGCCGATTGCAGATTTGAGCGAGTTCCTTGAACGGTATGAAAACGAGTCATTACCGAGATCGATTGCAGCTGTACGCGCGGATGATTATGCGCTGGTGCGGGAGATCTCCCGCAGCGGCACCAACTCGGAAGTGAATGCTTTCATCGCCTTTGCGGATAATTATGAGAGGGCTTCTGAAAGAAGCCTGCAGCAATTGAATCAACAGCTTTTAAACGAATCGAAGAACTTTTCTTTTGTGCTGGTGGTGATGTTTTTCCTGCTGTTCCTTATCGTCGCATTTATTATTTTGCGGGCGCTGAATGATATCGTAAAACCGCTGGAGGGTATGCGGGAATCGATTGAGGGTTTTGTCAGCGGCGAGGAAGTTGCCTACAAGCCACTCCAGCGTTCGGACGAACTCGGCGTTTTATCGATGGCTTTCCACAACATGGTGAGGACAATCCACGAAAATCAGGAAGAACTGACGGCCCAAAACCAGGCGCTGCTGCTTAATGAGGGGGAACTGCAGGAAAAGCAGAACAAGCTCGAAGAATCGCTGGAAGAAACAGAGAAAGCCAAGGAACGGATCATCCGGTTCAATGATTTGAATCATATCCTTTCTTTCACCTTGGACAAACAAAAATTGGCAAACGCAACGCTCGAATATTTCAAAGATACTTATGAAGTCGATAGCGGGGTACTCTGGCTGCCCCAAAGCGGAGAATTTGCTTTGGAAGGACTGACAGCAAGCATGTTCACAGAATTCCGTGATGAGCGGATTCCGTATCTCGTTGAGCGGTTGAAAGATCGTGAATCGTTCACTATGAAGCGTGAAGCGGTGCATGAAAAAGGGATTGCGCTGGGGGAAGTTTATATTAGTGACCTGTATGCTTCTGTGAAAAATGAAGATCAGGAAAATATTGCGCTGATCGGCCTGTCCCGGATCGGCCGGACTTTCTCGCAAGAAGAAGAACTGGATATCAGCGGGCTGTTGAACCGGATCCATCTGGCGATTGACCGCATCCAATTATACGATGCGGCGATCCATGAACGGACATTAAACGAACGCATCATTAATAACATCAATGAAGGAATCCAGTTCATCTCAAAAAATGGCGCTATGGTGCAGCGCAACAAAACGATGGCTGCCCTATTGGAATGCGGCGACTTGCCGCTTGATGCGAATATCGAGCCGGAAGTCTGGATCCGCACCATGGCTGAACAAACGACGAATCCTGAAGCAATGATGGCATTCTTGAACAATTGCATCGATGAACAAAAAGCGATGTCGAATACGTTCCAATACACCGTCAAAGAACCGGATGAACGGGTGATTGATGTATACAGCACATCGGTCGTCGTCGACAAAGAGAAAACAGGGACCATCTTTGTGCACCGGGACGTTACACGGGAACGGGAAGTCGATAAGATGAAATCCGAGCTTGTCAGCACCGTAAGCCATGAACTGCGGACACCGCTGTCAAGTGTTCTTGGCTTTACCGAACTGTTGCTGAACAAGCAGCTGAAACCGGAAAAACAGGAGCGCTATTTAAAAACGATCTATAAAGAAGCAAAACGCCTGACCAACCTGATCAATGACTTTTTGGACCTGCAACGCATGGAGTCCGGTAATCAGGTCTACCGCATGGACAAATTATCGATGAGCGAAATGGTCATCGATGCGGCTGAAAAATTCCGGACACAGGCGATGCATCATGTCGTGGTGATTGACGATGCTTCCGATGTGATGGTCGCCGGGGACCGTGAACGTCTCGCGCAGGTATTGATGAATTTGATCGGCAATGCCATCAAGTTTTCACCGCAGGGCGGTAATGTAACGATTTCCCTGAAGAACGACTCCAAAAATATTCAAGTTTCGATTCAGGATGAAGGCATCGGGATTCCGGCTGAAGATATTTCGAAACTGTTCTCGAAATTCCAGCGCATTGACAATAGTTCACGCCGGAAAATTGGCGGAACCGGCCTCGGCCTTGCCATCTGCCAGGAAATCATCGGGCAGCATGACGGGAATATTTGGATCGAGTCGCAGGAAGGGCTTGGCACATCGGTCAATTTCGAATTGCCGCTGCTGTCTGAGACGACCGAGTATACCAATCATGAAGGAGCCGAACAGAAGCCGCCGGTGATGATTGTCGAAGACGACATCAGCCTTGCCTTGCTGTTGTCGGAGGAATTGAAGCTGAACGGATTCAAAGTGATCTACCACACGAGTGTAGTAGAAGCATTTAAAGAGGCAAAACGCACACCGCTTGTCGGCGCGGTTGTCGATATCATGCTCGGTGAGGAATTGAGCGGTTGGGATCTGGTCGACATGATGAAAAAAGATGCTGAAACGAAGGATGTGCCGATTGTCATTTCGTCTGCCTTGGATCCGGTAGCAGATGTACAAAAATTAACACAGATCAGCCATTACCTTACAAAACCCTATGCATCAGTTGATTTATCGAAAGTGATGAAAAAATTGATGAATGGCCACCACGAAAACGGCGTTATTTTCTATCCAGAAAAAGAGCCTCTTTCAACCAGTGACAAATAAGTAATCGCTCTGTAAAAAAAGCTATAAAAAACGAACTGGCCGCCAAGGGCCAGTTCGTTTTTTAGGTTGTCGAGAAATATAGAACTTCTGTAAGGATTTACTCTTTTATTTAAAATAAGCTGTTTAAAATACCCTGATTAGGAAGTGATCTAAAGATATGGAGCAAAACAGCGAAGACTCCTGGGGGACCAAGCGAAGTGCTGAGATCCACTCGGGCGAAGTGAAGCGAGACCGAGTTAGCTCAGCGCTAGCCCCCGGAAAGCGAAGCTGTTTTGCGGAATATCGACTATGAAAAGTTTCTAATTAGGAAGCTGTAATTTTCCCCACCAGTCTGAGAAGTTCCATCGGACTGAACGGTTTGGACATGAAATAATTCGCGCCTTTTTGGATGGCTGATTCCCGGTCTGCGTCCTGTGCTTTGGCCGTCAGCATCAGCACCTGGGTGCTGTTCTGGTCTTTCCTGACTTCTTCGAGCACTTCCATGCCGGTCAGATGGGGCATCATATAATCCAGAATGATCAGGTCATAGTCATTTTCCCTGATTTTCTGCAAGGCTTCTTTGCCATCTTCTGCTTCTTCTACTTCAAAGTCGTCTTCAAGCGTATCCACAATCAGCAGGCGCAAAATATCTTCATCATCTGCCACTAATACTTTTTTCATTTTTTGTGCCTCCTTAAACTAAGTTGAAATTCCTTTGCGTTTCATGTCACCCCAATGGGCTCCTTTTCGGAACGCAGCGAAAATCCCCAGGACTCTCCAGAAGACCATAAGCGGCCGGTACCAGAAGGTTTCGGTCAGCGCCCAGAAATACAGGCGCATCAGATGGGAGGCTTTCGGATATTTATGAAGGGTCAATTCCTCCAGCAGCACAGCCAATGCTGAAATGAGTGAACCGTAGAATATCGTCACCAAAAAGAGGATGCCTGCCGTAAACGGATCGATGAGCGAGAAGGCAAAGCCGCCGATAATCAGGAAATAGCCGACAAACTCGAATACGGCGCCGAGAAGTTCCACAAACAGGAAGTATGGCATTGAAAACAGGCCGACGGATCCGTATTTGGGGTTCAGCATCATCTTTTTGTGTGACCACAGGGTTTCAAGTAACCCGCGCTGCCAGCGGATCCGCTGCGACTTGAGCACATCCAGCGTTTCAGGAGCTTCGGTCCAGCAAACCGGATCCGGAATGTACTCGATACGCTGTTTCGACTTTTCTTCCCGGAGAAGGCGGTGCAGCCGCACGACCAGTTCCATGTCTTCCCCCACCGTGTCTTTATTGTATCCGCCAGCTTGAATCACACGTTCTTTGTTAAAAACACCGAATGCGCCGGAAATAATGAGCAGCACATTTAAGTGACTCAAAGCCAGACGACCGATGAGAAATGCACGGAAATACTCAACGATTTGCATGAGGACAATCGGACTCTTCGGCAAGTCAATCGCTTCCACTTTGCTCCTGGAGATGGTGCAGCCGTTTGCAATCCGGACAGAGCCCCCGGTTACGATGACCTGGCCATCTGATTCGATGATGGGTTTCATCGTTTTGAGTAGCCCATCATTTTCCAGTATGGAGTCTCCGTCGATGGCGCAGAAATATGGATAGGAAGACAAATTGATGCCCGCATTCAACGCATCCGCTTTTCCTCCATTCGCTTTCTTGATCAAGCGGATATAAGGAAAGATGGATGATTGATAGATGGCTTTGATCTCGGCTGATTCGATATGCAGTCGGACAGCGAATGGTATTTCTTTCATCTGAAACTCTTCAATCATGCGCTCGGATGTCTTATCCTTCGAACCGTCATCAATAACGATGATTTCTTTTTCAGGATATTCCAACGACAATAATGACCGGACGGTGCTTGTAACGCCGACTTCTTCATTATATGCAGGCACCAGGATGGAAACGGGGAACGTATTTTGGTTTCCCAGCAAATCTTCAGTGGATTCCTTCCGGTCGAGATTTGCCTCCCTTTTCACTTTTCCGAATGCCAGCAAAAAGAAGCCCAAATAACTCAAACTTGAAAAGAGCATGTAAGCGATAATGGCGTAGGCCAAAACTTCAAAAAAACTCTGCATTAGGTTTCACTTCCTAAAAGGGACGATTTCCACTGTGCCGCCATGTCCCGCGCAAAACGGTCGGGGTGATCGGCCGACAAATGGGTCAGCAGGATATCTCCGTCCGAAAACTGGAGCAAGGCTTCGGCCGCTGAATACCGGACCCACCAAACGGGGTCGCCCAGCAGGACGCTGAGCACTTCTTTGAAACGCGACAATTGCAGCTTTCCGGCAATCCGGGAAGCATACATCCGCTCCGTCCAGGACTGTGACTGAAGAAAAGACAGCAATAAGCCTGGATCGGTAAGGTATTGCATATGGAGAATAGCTTTTAATGCCTGAATGCGCATTTCCGCTTCCCCCGTTTTCAATTCAGCCTCAATGCGGGGCAAAAATGCGATTAATCCTGCCCTGCCGATATAGGAAACAGCTGCATGCTTTAACGCATTATTTTGTATTTCATTCCGCAAAGCGGCATCCAGCTCTTCCATCCTGGTTTGTTCTTCGAGCCGTTGGAACACATCGGTGTATAAGCGGACCGGTGCATCGGGATAGCGCGCCAATACAGAAATGGTGGCCGGTTCATTCAACGAAGCCAATGTCCGGAGGAGCTGCTGCGTTTCCTGGTCCAGAATGGAACTTTTATCGATTCGCTCTTTCAGCAAGGGTTTAAGGGAGGTTATATGAAAATCTTCTATATAATAAAGTGTATTCATCCGGCTCGCCCAGTCTTTGCGCGCCAGCTGTTTGGCGTAATGCGCTGCCAGCAAATCTTCCGACAGTTTTGTAACAAGCGGAGACGCCACGCTGCCTTTTGTCACGGCTACATAACCATTCAACAACCGTTCAAGTACAACGATTTTATGCGTGCTGTTTTGAATTTCCCGGAGGAATCGGTCATCGGAGGGATCCAGCATATACGAGCTGAATGAGTCGATCAACGCTTCGTATTGCTGGGTTATCGCCTGTTCTTTAGCCGACATTTTTTCTTTGCGCCAAGCTAAAGCAAGCAACAGGACGAGTTGGCCAAGGAGCAGGGAGAGGCTTAAAATCCAGAAGAAATGGAGGCTCATTTGAACATCCTCATAGTCAGCCGCTGTATTCGCGCCACAACTTCCTGCGCATAGAAGGGTTTAACGATATAATCATCTGCGCCGCTTTTCAATGCCAATACAATATCGGATTCACTGTTGCGGGAGGTCAGCATAGAAATGATGATATTTTCATGGGGATAATGATTGCGTACATGATTCAGCACTTCGAGACCATCCATTTTCGGCATGATGCCATCGAGCAGAATCATATAGTTCTCTTCAGGCTTAAACCATTCCGATTCGACAAAACTGGCGCCGTCAGCGTATTCTTCTATCCGGAGATCGAATTCTTCAGGCTTCCAGCCCGAAAATTGTTTCGACACCAGCTTGCGTACGAGGGAATCGTCATCCACTATGATGATGTTGAGATGACGCCTGAAATCATCTTGAGCCCGTTCGTAGATTAATGTTTGATTGCGTCCATTTTTCTTCGCCTGATACAAAGCGCGGTCGGCCATGCTCACAAGCGCATCCTGTTTCTGCCGGTATTCGCTGATGCCAGCCGAAAAGCTTACATGAAACGGCTCGGAATCGTCGAAGGAAAAAGCGGTTTCCGCAAAGGCGGAATGGATCCGGTCCAGCAAATCGCTGGCCGTTTGAGCTTTTGTATCCGGGAGGATCAATGCAAATTCTTCCCCGCCGTACCTGAAGAAATAATCCGACTCCCGCTTCGTATTCATGAGGAGCTGGCTGAAAATCCGCAGCACTTCATCTCCCGCGCAATGTCCGTAGTTGTCATTCACTGCTTTGAAATGGTCCAAATCAAGCAGGACCAGCGTGAACGCAGTTCGCATCTTCTCAGCTAATGCCGTCATTTGCAATAACACATGATTGAAATACTTTCTGTTCCCCGCTCCTGTCAGTTCATCGTATAGCGTCCCCTGGGAAATCTCTTTTTGGTTTCGCAGGCGATTATTGACATAAGGAACAAAAAAGGACATATTCAGCGGCTTCGCAAGAAAATCAGTGGCACCAAGCTCCATCGCCTGTATTTGAGTTTCAATCCGATCGTCCGCACTGATTACAGCAATGGGAAGAAAGCTGTTTTTCGCCGCTTCATGGATTTGGGTTACGAGGTCAAAACCGTCAACATCGGGCAAGTTCCGATCCAACAGGACCATTTGCGGTTGAAGCGTGTAGAAAAATTCCATCCCTTTTTTGCCATCGAGCGCAATAACAACCGAAATGCCCCGCTCTTCCAACGAGTCTTTTACGGAAGCTGCAAAGGTTGCATCCGCATCAATGACCAGGACAAACGATTCTTTAACAGGAGCAATTTCAGAAGAACGAGCTGCTTCTTCTATAATAGGTTGTTCGGAAGTGAAGAAGTCTGTAAATGTCTCCATCAAAGGTTTCAATGACTGAACAGGAAGCAATGCCGTGCTTTCTTCTGTGAAAAATTCCAGCTGCTTTCCGCAAAACTCGGACAATTCCATAATCCCGATTGTGCCTGCCGTGCCTTTCAGCGTATGTAAAAAGCGGTAGACTTCCCGTTCTTCAATGTTCTGTTGTATCTGCCATTTGGAAAAATCCTGTTCCATTCTATTGGCGAGCATTTTTTTGTAATTTGTCGGAACCATTCTTGTTTCACCTTCTTAAAAAAATATCTGAATGGTTGTTATTATACTATAATAACTTACATAATGTGGGGTTAAAAAGATTCTATAGGTCTATAAAATTCCGTTATTCCTGGGATATGCTGCGTGGATTCAATAAAAAAAAAGACATTTTGATGGCTCGCATCAAAATGTCCTGAACTTTATGGACGCAATGTCATCCAACTTCCAACATGGTGAATTGCGTTTCCTTTATAGGCTGGATTGCCAGCGTAATGAGCGGTGACTTTCGCGAGTTCCTGATTCATAAAGGCTTCGCCTTCTTCCGCAAACGTGATGATGCTGCCTTCGTCAGTCACGTCCGTTTCGACGCCTACCACGACGCTTTTGCCAAGGCGTTGGGCCATCGCCATTTCGTTTTTGACGATGTCGATGATCATCGGCGCAGAATCACGGTAAGCCATGATGGCCACACCAGCCGTATTGGCGATCACCCACTCGGCCAGCTGACCTTTGCCAAATGTGTTTTTGTATTGGATCTCGTCAAACCAGAACGGAATGTCGGCTTCCAGCGGAAGACCCATTTGGGCTGTGCTCCTATTCGCTCTTTCAAGAAGCGTTTGGAAAGATTTGATGGTGGCTGCCTGGTTGGTCTTCCAGCCGCTGTAGAGATACGGTTCCACATCCAGATGGACCCCAGCAAATCGGGTATTTTCCGCTGCCTGAACCTGATAGTCGCTAACCCAGGCTAAGAAGCGATCCTGGTTTACATAAGCTTTTGGTGCGACCCAGGATGGTGCCCCGTCAAGCGCATATATGTCGATTCCCTTACTCTTCGCTTTCCCGATGAAACTGCTGTAAGCTGCTTTTGAAATGTCCTGGTCTACTTGGACATAGACTTTGTTCACGCTTTTGCTTTCGATAAAAGCCAACGTGCCCGTTTCGTCTTCAACAAACATCCAGGGATTCCAAAGCCATGTAGCGCGGAAGGGCTGGGACGTTTCGCTTGCTTGCGTATATCCAGGTCCCACGAACGCAATTAATGAAAAAAATGCCACAACGGCAATCACCACTTTTTTTAACATTTTATAGTTTCCTCCTATTCTGTGAACCAGTGCTCACAGAATGGGCGCCTGGCAACCAGACGACCGTGCACTGGAAGACCAGTGTGTAGGCTCATAGCTTTGCGTCCTTACCTTTCGGATAAGTTTGCCTTTTTCAGATTATTATTTCTTATCTTACTGTATTTAAATGTCATAAATCTATAGACTAATTAACTATTAATAATGAAGTGAATCAAGATATTTTATTCGAATAAAGATTTGGTGCTGTGAACTTTCCTCAATTCCCATCTTATGCCATACTGAAGGCAGAAACGCAGAGGGGGAATTTTTTTATGGCAGAGTTGAGTGGCATGTTGGCATGGACGTTTACACAGGAAATCGATGTACCGGAATCGGTCAATGACTTGCTGATTACGGGCGAAGTGGCGCAGATCGCATACAAGACGGTACGCGACACGGCCGTGGTCACGAACAAGCGCATCATCATTTCGGACAAACAGGGATTGACCGGCAAGAAAGTCGAAGTCTACACGATTCCGTTCAAATCGATCATCATGTACTCGTCGGAAAACGGCGGCACGTTCGACCTGAACACCGAGCTCGAGCTTTGGACGAAAGCCGGCCGATTCAAACTGAACCTGGCGAAGAAAGTCGACATCCGCAAGTTGGATAAAGTGATTGCGGAAGCGATTTTATAGAATTTTGGTGGCAGCTCCTTTTGGGGCTGTTTTTTTGTGTTTGAAAACATTGCTACATATAGTTGAGTGAAGATTTGAAATTTTTAATTGCGAAATGGATATTCTTGGTATAATAGATGAAACAATATTTTATTGAGGTAACCAGACAAGTAGATAAAGTGGAAACTCATTAGAAGAGTGGTGTATCGATGAAGAAAAGAATAGGCATTCTAACATTTTTTATACTTGCATTATCTGTGTTTACGATCATATTCATAGACGGAGACGATGGAGTGTTTTCAGAAGAGAATTGTTTGGAAACCTATATTCCCTGTGTAAATGCTTTTACGGAGAAAGAGAAGGTTAAGGTATTTAATGGAACGAGCGTGCTTGACCGAGGAGGTGGAAACTTTATTTATGGGGACTTTTTCAAAGGAAGTATTGAAAGAGAGCAGTTGGATGTATTAAAAACAGGTAAAAGCGAAGTAATAACATTAGAGTTCATAAACAAAAAACCTGATAATATCAGTGTTTATCAGGTAATTGGCGATGAAAAAGAAATAGAGATCGATATGGACAAGCATTCTTTCATTGCTCCAGATAAACTTGGAACATACAACTATAAATTATACGGCGAATACGCCAATGGTACTGTAGATCATTACTTAAAAATAAAAGTGAAGTAATGGAGGAAATCATTTGAGATTCTTAATTTTATTGGCCCGCGGGCCGAATTGGATAGAAGATGTAGTGTTTCACAACCAGCCATTTATGCCTGAACATGCCGTTTACGTGCAGAAAGGGTTTGACGGGGGCAATGTTATACTCGGGGGGCCATTCATGGATTTTTCAGGTGGTGCCATCGTGATCGATGCTGAAACTGAAGAAGATGTATTGGCGTTTGCTGAGGGGGATCCTGCTGTCCAAAATGGTATCTTCACCTTTTCGCTCAAGGAATTGTATTTCGCAACTGAAAATTGAGCCACAACGCAATTTAATTTTGAGCCACTTCTGAATGGCTACTTTCGAGCCATTTTTTCGTTTCTCTCATCCGGTAAGAGGGTCCAATCATATTCACCACGTGCGATTTATGCGTCAGGCGATCCGTCAATGCTGCAGTCAAAATGGGATCATGAAATACTTCTTCCCATTTCGCAAACGACAGGTTGCTGGTGATAATGGTCGAGGATCGACCAGCGCGCAATGATAAATGAGTAAACAGTAACTCAGCTCCTTCTTTATCGAAAGAAATGT
>NZ_VIFV01000035.1 GCF_007004625.1 Planococcus salinarum
CCAGGATCAAACTCTCCATTATAGAGTAGTGTTGATTGCTCAATACTGCTGGCGCATCGCCGTCCGAAGACAAGCGATTCGCTTTTGATCTGCACGAATGCTGATCAGTAAGTTAAGTCACGAACCCGAGTAGTTCGAAGGCGGTGCTCCGATCGCCCGAAGGCGATCCTCGCAAAAGCCGTTCTCGCGCCAAGGCGCTCGTGACGTCTTTCGTTGACGTTTTGCTGTTCAGTTTTCAAGGTTCAAATTATAACGCCGCGCTCTTTGGCGACTTTATTAATATACCCTATCCACACCAGGAAGTCAATACTATTTTAAAATATTTTATCGCGTTGTTTTAAGGACATGTATTAATATAAACCGCCAGCAGGAAAAAATCAAGTGAAAACTTTAAAAAAGACTCTTTTAATTTTTGTATAGTCAATTAAGAAGAATAGAATACCAGTCAGCACTATCGTTCCCCCAATAATCTGAGTGGCGCTCAACAATTCTCCCAATATTATATACGCTAGAATAGCTGCACCGACAGGTTCAAATAAAATTGCGATTGAAATCACATTGGTGCTCACCCACTTTAAAGCCCAGTTGAATAATGTATGACCGAATAAATTCGGAATCAATGCCAAAAGCAAAAACCACATCCATTCCTGAGCCGGATATGGACCAAAAGATTCTCCCTTAATAATTATATAGAAGAATAATGTTATTGCACTTACACCATAAACTACAAATGTATAAGTCATGAGTGATAAACGTTTCCGAACATCCTGTCCGAATAATAGATAGGCCGTTATCAGGGCACATGCAATCAAGGCAAGAATGTCTCCAAATAATGCTGCACCGCTGATTTTGAAATCGCCGTATGCAATCAGAACGCTCCCACCAATTGCTATCAGTGCGGACACGATCGTTTTTGCTGACAATCGCTCTTTAAAGAAAAAGTAAGTTCCGGCAAAAGCAAACAATGGCTGCAAGGTAACCAATACGGTCGAACTTGCAACAGAAGTGTAATTCAGGGATTCAAACCACAGAATAAAATGAAAGGCTAAAAAAAATCCGGCGATGGATGTAAAGAGCCAATCTCGTTTGCTTAGTTTTTTTAATTCATGGGTATATTTTAAAAAGAATAACGGGCTCATGATCAGTATGGAAAACAGCATTCGATAAAAGGCTGTTACGCCTGAATCTGCTGTAGTCATTTTTACGAAGATTGCAGACATCGCGACGGATATGACTCCTATGATAATTGGTATGAATGGATGGATAGATGGCTTTTCCATTGTGGCACCTCAACTATTTTAATGGATTTCAATTTTTGGATTAATCATTACCGTTTAGTTTGCCATTCCTTACATATAGAAGCAACCAGAAAAATGATCGGGGGTTTTGTTGTTGGAATTTTTCAGCGCTTTACAAATTTCATCTTTAGAAACATTTCTTAAGCTTTTGATTGCTGCAAGCCTCAGCTTGGTGATCGGCCTGGAACGTGAGTTAAAGCGGAAACCAGTTGGCCTAAAAACAAGTGCCGTTATTTCTACTTTCAGTTGTCTGCTGACTATCATTTCAATCGAGTCCGCATACATTGCCCAGGGGAGTGAATACGAAAATGTCAATATTACAATGGATCCGCTGCGGTTGGCAGCCCAGATTGTTTCCGGCATCGGTTTCCTTGGAGCCGGCGTAATTCTGAAAAGAGGCAATGATTCCATATCCGGATTGACCACTGCAGCCATGATCTGGGGAGCAGGTGGAATCGGTATTGCAGTAGCCGCAGGATTTTATCTCGAAGCTTTCTTTGCTGTTCTGATTGTATTGATGGCAATAGAATTATTGCCGCCTCTCCTAAATAAAATCGGGCCATCCCGCCTACGTTTGACTGAAGCCCATTTAAAAATATTTATAGCGGAAAGGAAATACATCAAGACCGTTATTGAAGAACTGAAAAAGTCGGGACTTGTTGTTGACAGTATCTCAATTACCCATCCAGATAGTACAAAGAGCAGTGGATCAGGTTATCATGAACTTCAGATCAGGGTTTCCTTTCTTCAGGAAAAGGATACATTGGACTTGTATCAGGACATTTACTCCATTGAAAATGTAGAGCAAGTGGATATTGATATTACAAACTAAAAAACTGCTTGAGCCAGCCGGCTCAAGCAGTTTTTTTATATAGATGCCTGAAGAATTTCACGAACATCCTTATCATTCAATTTATTGAAATTCCCGAACTCTCCGTAAACTAATGTTTTTTCTACAATGGAATCGAAATTGGAATCATCAATCTTATAATCTTCGAGTCGCGTTGGCGCTCCCAAAGATGTCCAAAAAGCTGACAGACGTTCGATTCCTTCAAGCGCAACCTCTTCATCCGATTTCCCTTCACCTTCAACTGCGAATACACGGACAGCCAATTGGGCAAATCTTGCAGGATTCACTTTAATATTGTGGCGCATCCAATGCGGGAATAGGATTGCCAAGCCGCCCGCATGTGGAATATCGTAGACAGCTGAAACGGCGTGCTCGATGTTGTGAGTGGCCCAGTCGCCGTTGTATCCCATCTGCAGGAAGTTGTTTAATCCCATGGTGCCTGCGAAAAGAATCGTTTCTCTGTGTTCATAGCTTTGGAGGTCTTCCATCAATTTCGGACCTGTTTCGATAACTGCCCGCAATACCCCTTCGATCATCTGGTCTTGCACCGGTGTATTGTCGGCATTGTGGAAGTATTGCTCGAACATATGCG
This sequence comes from Planococcus salinarum, assembly GCF_007004625.1. GTDB lineage: Bacteria > Bacillota > Bacilli > Bacillales_A > Planococcaceae > Planococcus > Planococcus salinarum. Next base: position 2,741 of record NZ_VIFV01000035.1, read on the forward strand.
ACATCATATCGACGATTCCATATACAGTCTGGTCTTCTGGCACCGTCATTGTATATGTAGGATCCAGAACCGAGAACTTCGGAAACGAAAACGGGCTTCCCCAACCATATTTTTCTTGCGTTTCTTCATTAGTGATGACCGAACCGGCATTCATTTCAGAACCGGTAGCTGCCAATGTCAATACCGTGCCGAATGGCAAAGCCTCTTTTGGCTGTGCTTTGCGGGAAACGAAATCCCATGCATCGCCGTCGTATTTAGCACCTGACGCTATAAGTTTTGTGCAATCGATGACCGAACCGCCACCGACAGCCAAAAGCACATCAATGTTTTCATTTTTACAGATTTCAATCCCTTTTTTCGCTGTTGATAAGCGTGGGTTGGGTTCTACTCCTGCAAGTTCAAAAACTTCCATGCCTGCAGATGACAGAGTTTCCATTACCTCATCGTACAAACCATTCTTTTTGATGCTTCCCCCACCATACACGACAAGTACTTTTTTACCATATTTAGGAAGTTCTGTTTTGATAGCCTCTAATTGGCCTTTCCCGAAAATCAGTTTAACCGGATTGTAAAAAGTGAATTTATTCATTTATTGTTCAGCCTCCTCTTCCCAATATATTATGTAGCTTCTTTTTTTTAAATGCAAAAATTTGAATTAAAAAACCGCCTGGACATGAAATCCAGACGATTTTTTCAAATGATTTATACCCAACCGCGGAAACGGGCGGCTTCCGCTGTTCTGCGGGCACCAACCATATACGCAGCGAGACGCATATCAATGTTACGTGTTATAGCGACATTGTAAATGTTTTCGAAAGCATCAACTAACTTCTTGTTGAGTCTTTCGTCCACTTCTTCCTGGGTCCAATAATAGCCCTGATTGTTCTGTACCCATTCAAAGTAGGAAACAGTAACCCCACCGGAACTGGCAAGAACATCCGGCACCAACAGTACTCCCCGGTCCGTCAGCATTTTCGTAGCTTCTGCGGTTGTTGGACCATTGGCTGCTTCAACTACAATTGAAGCTTTGATATCATTGGCATTTTCTGCAGTGATCTGATTCGAAATCGCAGCAGGCACAAGAATATCGCAATCAATTTCAAATAGTTCTTTATTTGTGATTGTATTGTCGAACAAATTCGTCACCATTCCGAAACTGTCACGGCGATCAAGAAGGTAATCGATATCCAAACCGTTCGGATCGTGTAAAGCTCCGTGCGCATCGGAAATTCCAACTACTTTAGCTCCCGCATCATGCAGGAATTTCGCAAGGAAACTCCCCGCATTACCGAACCCTTGAATCACTACACGGACTCCTTGCATTTCGAGGCCGCGTTTTTTTGCCGCTTCGTTGATGACAATTGTAACGCCCTGGGCAGTGGCTTTATCCCGCCCTTGTGAACCACCGAGGACAATCGGTTTCCCTGTAATGAAACCCGGTGAATTGAATTCATCAATTTTACTGTATTCATCGAACATCCAGGCCATGATTTGAGAATTTGTAAAGACGTCCGGAGCTGGAATATCTTTGTTCGGTCCAACTATCTGACTGATGGCGCGGACATAACCGCGGCTCAACATTTCGATTTCGCGCATGGACATTTCACGCGGATCACAAATGATTCCGCCTTTCCCGCCACCATAAGGAAGATCGACAATTCCGCATTTCAAAGTCATCCACATCGAAAGGGCAATGACTTCATCGCGGTTGACATCCGGATGGAAACGCACTCCGCCCTTGGTAGGACCTACGGCATCGTTATGCTGTGCACGAAATCCGGTGAATACTTTTGTTGATCCATCGTCCATACGAACAGGAATGCGTACTTCCAGAATTCGCATAGGTTCTTTCAGAAGTTCGTACATCGACTCATCGTATCCTAGCTTTTCCAATGCAATTTTAATAACGTTCTGTGTTGACGTCAACAAGTTCAAGTTTTCAGCCATTTTTTAAGTTCGCCTCTTTGTATTTTAGTAATTACTCCGCATTCAGTGTAACACAATCAGACAATGCTTTGCCAGATACATCTTATTTTGTGAACACCTTGCGAATCCGCTCCAGAGCCCAGTCCAATTCTTCCTTGCTGATGATCAGCGGTGGAGCAAAACGGATTACTGTATCATGAGTTTCTTTGCATAATAAGCCGAGCTCTTTCAGTTCTTCACAATAAGGTCGTGCAGCTTCGTTCAATTCCATTCCGATGAACAAACCGCGTCCGCGAACTTCTTTAATGGAAGGATGTGAAATTTCCTTTAACTGGCCCATGAAGTATTCGCCCAGTTCCCGGGAACGTTCTGCCAGCTTTTCGTCCTGTAAAACTTCAATAGAAGCGATCGATACTGCACATGCCAGAGGGTTTCCTCCAAATGTTGAACCGTGCGACCCTGGATTGAAGACGCCCAGAATTTCATCGTCAGCTACTACACATGAAATCGGGAACACTCCCCCACCAAGTGCTTTGCCAAGAATATACATATCCGGCTCTACATCTTCCCATTCACAAGCGAACATTTTGCCTGTCCGGCCAAGACCAGCCTGAATTTCATCAGCAATGAATAATACATTGTGTTCGCGGCAAAGCTCTCTTGCAGCTTTCATGAAGCCTGGTGGTGGGATGATGATTCCGGCTTCTCCCTGAATCGGCTCGATCAGGAATGCAGCTGTATTCGGAGTGATGGCATTTTTCAAAGCTTCCAAATCGCCATAAGGAACGATATTGATGCCGGGCAGCATCGGGCCAAAGCCTTTACGGTAATCCGGGTCGGACGATAATGAGACTGCTGTCATCGTACGGCCGTGGAAGTTCCCTTCACAGGCGATGATTTCGGCTTTGTTCTCTTCAACACCTTTTACATCATATGCCCAGCGGCGAGCAGCTTTGACAGCTGTTTCCACTGCTTCTGCACCTGTGTTCATCGGTAAAGCCATTTCTTTTCCAGAGACTTTACAGATCAATTCATACCAGGGAGCAAGCATATCATTATGGAATGCTCGGGAAGTAAGCGTTACACGATCAGCCTGGTCTTTAAGAGCCTGGATGATTTTCGGGTGTCTATGCCCTTGGTTGACGGCTGAATACGCCGACAGCATATCCATGAATTTATTGCCTTCCGGATCTTTTACCCATACACCTTCAGCTTCCGCGATCACGATTGGCAGCGGATGATAGTTGGGTGCACCGTATTTTTCTGTTTGTTTGATGATGTCCTGTGTCTTTGTCATTCAAAGTTCCTCCTTTTGAAAAAGGCAGACTTGCAGTCTGCCTCCTTAAATAATATTTGAATTTCCAGAAGTTGATTAAAACATTTCAGAAGTTGTTTTTGCCTGCATGTGAAGAGGGATATAATCCGGTCCGCCCGCTTTAGAGTCTGTTCCGGACATATTAAATCCTCCGAATGATTGGTAACCGACAATTGCACCTGTGCATCCACGGTTAAAGTAAAGATTACCGACGTGGAATTCTTCACGTGCATATTCAAGGTGTTCGCGGTTGTTTGTTACAACAGCACCAGTCAAACCATATTCTGTGTTGTTGGCAATAGCGATCGCTTCTTTGAAATCTTTTGCTTTCATCAGGCCGACAACCGGTCCGAAGATTTCTTCCTGCATGATGCGCGCTTTTGGATCAAGATCAGCGAAGACTGTCGGGTTTACGAAGAAACCTTTTGAATCATCTCCGTCTCCACCGGCAACCAGGCGGCCTTCGCCTTTGCCGATTTCGATGTAATCCATGATTTTTTTATAGGAATTTCTGTCGATGACAGGACCCATATAATTGTTTTGGTCAACCGGATCGCCGATTGTCAATTCTTTCGTCAATTCGATGACGCGTTCAAGGACTTGATCGTATGCATCTTCTACGATTACTGCACGGGATCCTGCGGAACATTTCTGACCGCTGAAGCCGAATGCCGATTTCACAATTGCTTGTGCTGCAAGTTCAAGATCCCCGTTTGAATCAACGACCATTGTGTTTTTGCCGCCCATTTCTGCAATCAAGCGTTTCATCCAGATTTGTCCTTCGTTCACTTTTGAAGAGCGATCCGCGATGCGAAGGCCGACTTCTTTTGAACCAGTGAATGAGATGAAGCGTGTGTTCGGGTGGTCTACAAGATAGTCGCCCACTTCAGAACCCGGTCCCGGAATATAGTTGACGACGCCTTTTGGCATGCCCGCTTCTTCCAGAACTTCGATGAATTTATACGCTACAACCGGAGTCGCGGAAGCCGGTTTCAATAGAACCGTATTTCCTGCAACCATCGCCGCAGCAGTCGTACCCGCCATAATGGCAAATGCGAAGTTCCAAGGTGAAATGACCACTCCCACTCCTAGAGGAATATAAGAGTAGCGGTTGTCCTCGCCTGGACGGCTTTCAACATGCATGCCATCTTTAAGGCGCAGCATCTGGCGGCCGTAGTATTCAAGGAAATCGATCGCTTCTGCAGTATCTGCATCCGCTTCGTTCCATGGCTTCCCTGCTTCTTTTGTTAACAGTGCAGAGAATTCATGTTTGCGGCGGCGAATGATGGCAGCAGCCCGGAACAATACGTCAGCGCGCACTTCAGGTTTTACTTTTTTCCAAGTTTTAAAGGCTTCATCAGCGCTTTGCATCGCCTTTTCTGCCAATTCTTTGTTTGATTTTGAAACGCGCCCAATGATCTCTTCTCTATTTGCCGGGTTGAATGAAACGATTTTATCTTCCGTCGTCACACGTTCTCCACCGATGATCAATGGATAGTCCTGGCCCAGATAAGCTTCGACAGTTTTCATACCTTCCAAGTAATCGTTGCGGTTCTTGTCGATCGAGAAATCTGTGAATGGTTCGTGTTTGTAGGGAATCATAGATAAATCCTCCTTGAATATGGTTTGAGTGCAAAAAAAATTTGCACTTATAAAGCGTTTCCACTTATAATAATGCAAAAGATCTCTGCATAAATCAACTGTTTTCATTTGAAATATTAAAAAAAATTTGAGGTGGCTAATTTGAAGCAATTGAAACTGGATCTATCTCCCTTCTATAAATTCGCTTCAGAGCACGTGGCTGTAGGCTTACATGCTGTTGACACAAAAGGGAAAACGATTTTATACAATAAAAAGATGAAAGATATTGAAGGCTTCGATTTTGAGGAATTAGCAGATCGTTCGTTGTTGGAGATGTTCCGGTTCGATCAGGAAGAAAGTACTTTGCTGAAAGTTCTGCAGAGCGGTTCAGCCGTTTTGAATTCCAAACAGACTTATTGGAACCGAAAAGGACAGGAAATCACAACCATTAATGATACCTACCCCGTTATTGAGAACGGAGAATTACTCGGTGCCATTGAATTGGCACGGGATGTCACCACTTTGGAAAAGGTTGTCTACCAGCCTTTGAAGAAATACGAAGAACCTATCACCTTTAAAAGCATAACTGCTGTTTCGGCCAGTATGAAAAAAGTGATTGCAACAGCTGAAAAAGCCGCATCTGCCCAACTTCCGGTTTTACTGGTCGGTGAATCCGGCACAGGGAAAGAGTTGGTTGCAGAAGCCATTCACCGTGCACATGCAAATGGTTCTCAAGAAATGGCGATTCTATTTTCTCACGGAACCACGGTAGAATCGGTTGAACAGATGTCTGAGGAGATGAAAAAACGAAGAGGTGGAACCGTTTATTGCGAAAGAATCGATATGCTGACATTGTCTATGCAATCAAAGCTTCTGGACATGGTCAAGGAACATTCCGGCAGTGACACTTATTTCATCGCCAGCGTCGGTGAAGATCCTGTTGAATTGATTTCGGGGCAAAAGCTGTTGAAGGATCTTTATTACTTCTTTTCGGCAATGGCGATTCCCATCCAACCGCTGCGCAGAAGAAAAGAAGATATCATTCCTTTTGTTCTGGATTATTTCTCCCGGCACCGGATGAAGTTCGGTTCGATGGTACGAAACGTCGATGATCAGGTGGAGAGCTTGCTGCTTTCCTATGATTGGCCAGGGAATTTAAAGGAGCTTGAATTGCTGCTCGACGAAATTACTTCCCTGCTGACAACAGAAGAGATTGTCGGCTTCGATCTGCTGCCTTATCATTTCAAGTTAAAAACCAAAAAAACCGGTTCATTAAAGCCGGAAGATTTTATCGTCCATTCAAACAAAGAACTGCTTCCGTTGGAAGAGTATCTGTTTGAAGCCGAAATGTATTACCTGCAAAAAGCGATGGACCTGCACAACGACAATGTGACAAAAGCGGCTGCCGCTCTTGGCATGAGCCGGCAGAACCTGCAGTACCGTTTGCGGAAAATAAAAAAAAATGAAGGACAGACCTGAGTCTGCCCTTCATTTTTTATTTGTTCCTTATTGTCCAGACTCCAGCGGCCCAGCTCTTCGGGTCATAAGCCGATCTAGCTACGCGGCTGAAAAGATGCCGCTTCGCTATTCCGTCTTATGCCTTTCAGAGCTTAACGGGCGCTTTCGCTTTTCTTTGTCCAGACTCCAGCGGCCCAGCTCTTCGGGTCATAAGCCGATCTAGCTACGCGGCTGAAAAGATGCCGCTTCGCTATTCCGTCTTATGCCTTTCAGAGCTTAGCGGGCGCTTTCGCTTTTCTTACTTACTGTCCAGAACGTTTGATCCACTCTTGCATTTTGTCTTTCAACGAGTTGAATCCTTCAGAATCATTTTCGTTAACATGCGACTGAAGAGACTGTTTTGGTTTCTCAGTGCGCTGAGCTGCCGGTGGCTGCTCCTGCAATGCACGGATTGAAAGGCTGATTTTTTTAGATTTCTCATCAACTTCCAAAACTTTTACGTCTACTTCTTGTCCTACTTCCAGATATTCACTTACTTCTTTTACGTATCCGTGAGTGATTTCTGAGATGTGGACCAAGCCTTGAGTCTGATCATCCAATGCCACGAAAGCTCCGTACGGCTGGATTCCTGTTACTTTACCTGATACTGTGTCACCTGTTTGATATGTCTTTGTCATGTTCTACCCGCTCCTAGTCTTATCTGGATTATCCTGTACACCTATTGGCATCTGTATATTATAGCACAGATTAACGAGCTTCGTAAATCAATAATTGAACATGTCTCCGATCATCCAAAATCCTTCCGCTTTTTCCATGGGCAAATAACGGCTGTCTTCCATTGAATCGGACTTCACGATGATATCAACATTGCCGCGGATGCCATGAATATCCATGTTGAATGCATCGACATTAAAGGATATAGCGGTCATTTTAGAATAAACCGTCAGATGTCCGCCGATCCACCGCTCTTGAAATTCCTCATCGCTGATGGACTCATCCGTTTCATAGACCAGCAATCGCATCGTTTTCAGATCTTCTTTTTCCAGAGCCAGCAGGAAGACCCCCGCTATTTCTGCCGGTGTAGCCCTGTCCATCGCTTCTAATTCTGCAGATGATGCTATCTCGTTGTAATAGCGTTGCACATTTGAGTCGTAGTCGTCGAAGTTTTCATCTCTGGTATAGTATTCATCCAGCTGGTGCTGCATCAGCCAGATTTGATCCTTTTCAGTGACAAGCGTCATGTGCTGCATCATTCGATAATCGCTTTCGATTTCCACATTCTGGCCGAAAGCCATGATCCGAAGTTTTCTGCCCATCCGTTGCATGTTTTCCCCATAAATTTCGATGTGGCGCAATTTCTCGGTTATTTCCGGCCGTTTTTTCCAATTGCTTGTGTATTCCTCGAGCGACGGCTTGAGTTCATCATCAGCCGTCAGGTGCCACATCGTTTCAATGTCTTCGATTTTATTGGCGTAATGGTAGAGCTTGACGATTTCCATCGGTGCGACACCCGACAGGACCTCGAGGTTATGATTTGCTGAAAACTCTTCATAAAGCATTTGAATGTCGCTGTAATCATAATCTTCCAGCTGCAGTGTTTCAGTCTCAACGGTTACATCTGAATTCGGCATTTTTTCAGCCAGTTCCCCGTTGTTCTCCATATCGATGGCATAGAGAATATCGGGAGGAGCCAGTTCGTCGTAATGCGCGGACTCTGTCCAGCCACTCGCTTCAAATTCCTCCAGGATCGGCAGCATTATATATGTAACCGGATTACTGTTATGCTGCAACAGGCTGCCCCAGGCAATTTGAATTTCCTCTTTCACAATCCCCTCATCATTAAAGATCTCAATGGACTGGTCCCCTTTCAGTAAAGTGAAAAAGACTTGCATCAGTTGAGGCTCGACTTTCCCCTGCAGAATCGGGTCCGCCAGTGGGTCATTCATAAATGTCGCCATCATGATGACTGAATACGGAAGCTGCTCAATCGGCCACAGCAACCCTGATTCATCGGAAAACGGCGTATTTTGGAGAATGTCTAAATAACTAAATGATAACTGATCTGCATTAAACGGATGAATTTCATAAAATTTGTTGAGATCCCGTACCGTCCGGAAGCGATTTTCGTTGGGGTGCACCGTATATTGAAGTGTATATTCCCTTAAGGAGTCCGTCAGGTTTTCAATGGCTTCCGGATAAGTTGTCCGGTTGTAAGTCAATTTTTCAGGGGACAACACGCCGTTCACTTCAGCGATTGCCAATTCCTCATCGTATTCCTCGAGCAATCCATCCGCAATCACCATCAATTGATTCGTTTTTTCAGTGTAAATCACCAGAAAGTCGCTCACTTCCGAAGTCAATAAAGTATTATCCTCAACAGAATCCAACATGCCTTTCGGCGTGTCGATGCTCAACATCAACTTGTCGACCTGTTCCTGCATGCGTTCAGGGTCGTCGCGCAATTGTTTAACATTTTGCCGACTGAAGGTCCGCTCTTTGAGAGCGTCCGCTTTTCGGACAAATTCAAGCTGTTCGAACGTGTCAACGGGAAGTCCGAGGCGTTCCGGAGCGGAGGCACGGATTTCTTCGTACTCCGCTTCCCAATTGTCGACCATCTCATTGCTGACCGATGACGGATTTTCTTCTTCTGTTGCGCTCTGCCGGTTGTCGGCCGGTTGCTCGTTGAACAGGAATGAAGCGCCGATCACCGCTGACAGGAATAAACTGGCACCGGCAAGAATCGCGAAAGTTTTTCGGTTGACCGAGGTTTTTTCAGTCTGTACTGTTTCATGGGCCGGTTCGTCCGCTGCAATGATTTCTTCTATTAAATGATCTTTCTCCTCCGGAAACTGGATTCGGTTATAAGATTTTGCCAACAGATCCAACCGCTTTTGCATGTCTGCCTCAGATGTGGAGGCAAGCTGTCGGCGAATCTCGGCAATCGCTCTATCTGCCATAACTTCAACCGCGTCGGCAGGTTGGTCCAAAATAGAGCCGGTTTCCGCGGAATCTTTGCGGTGAAAAAAGAGCAACAGGAAAACGATCCTGTCCGAAAAAGGCAGTTTTTGGATTGCTTTATGTGTTTCCAGGTCTTCTGCAAACTTTATCGAATCGTCGATTTGATTGACCGGCTCTTCCGTCTGTTCTTTTTTCAGAACCCGAACCGCACCCTGCATGATGCGGTTCTCCGTATTCTGACCATCCACTGTTTGGAGTAAATTGCTGATTTCTTTCATCACTTCTAATTGAAAACTGTCCACTTTATCTTTGGGTATGCCAGCCTGGTAGGCAAGCCTGGAAATCATGTCCCGATAAGGCTGAAACCAAGCAACAAAAGCCTGCCTGTCACCATCTTTCGCTTTTTCCAATAAATCATCTGATTGCATTTCAAGGGCCCCTTTTAAAATTGAAATATTCAACCTCTTCCTTTATATGTTTATTATACGTTGCTAATTCAATGAAGTTTCAAATTTATCTATTTTTTTAGAGTTGGCTCGTGTAGAATGAGAAAATCTAATTGATATAGGAGTGAGGAAAATGGAGAAACGTGAACAATGGACATCGAAACTCGGATTCATCCTGGCAGCAGCCGGGAGCGCAATCGGATTGGGGGCAATCTGGAAATTCCCATATGAAACAGGCGCTAACGGAGGCAGTGTTTTTATACTATTATTCATCATCAGCACCATCTTCATCGGGTTGCCGATTTTGCTTGCAGAATTCGTCATCGGACGACGCGGACAGGCAGATGCCGTCACTGGCCTAAAGAAACAGGCACCCGGTAAACCGTGGTTTCTGATTGGCTGGTCAGGCTTCATCTTTTCATTCCTGATCTTGTCTTTTTACAGCGTGGTCGGCGGGTGGATCCTATCATACCTCGCACGCGCGATTTTCTTCCAGCTATCGGATTATAACGACACCGGTTTTGCCGATCTGTTCACCGGCATCATAGCGAACCCCGTTGAAGTATTAGTTGCTCAGGCAGCCTTTATGCTTTTGACTGTATGGATCGTACACGGGGGCATCAAATCCGGGATTGAACGCGCCAGCAAAATCATGATGCCGGCGTTGCTGATTTTCTTTGTCATATTAATGATCCGCTCTTTGACACTTGACGGTGCCATGGAAGGGATCAGGTTTATGTTCGTGCCGGATTGGTCTTTCTTTACCTTCGAGACGGCTCTTACCGCTCTTGGGCAGGCATTCTTCTCATTGAGTGTAGGGGTAGCCGGAATGATCACATATGCTTCCTACTTGCCAAAAACGGAAAACCTTGGCCGTTCCGCCGTCAGCGTAGTAAGTTTGAATATTATTATCTCAATAATGGCGGGTCTCATCATTTTCCCTGCGGTTTTCGCTTTGGATTATCTGCCTGACCAGGGGCCTGGCTTAGTATTCATCATCCTGCCGGCTATTTTCAATGAACTATTCATGGGACAATACCTGATCATCCTGTTTTTCGTTCTTTTGCTTTTCGCAACTTTGACTTCTTCCATTTCTATGCTGGAAATTTCGGTGTCGATTGCTGTGAAGGACAAATACGACAGACGCGGGAAAATCTCCTGGCTTGCTGGCCTTGCGATTTTCATCGTAGGAATTCCAAGCGCGTTGTCATTCGGAATCTTCTCTGACACCATTTTCTTCGGCTATACATTTTTTGACTTTGTCGATATTTTAACCAGTAAAATAGGATTGCCTCTAGGCGCTTTGTTCATCTCACTGTTTGCGGGTTATGTGTTGACCAAGAAAGATGCTCATGCTGAAATGTACGAGCAGAAAGTTTTGGTTGATATTTGGCGGGTGCTTTTACGATATGTTGCCCCGATTGCCATCATTATTGTGTTTGTTCAGGGAATTATTGATATCTTCTGAAAACTGTTCAAAATCTGACATATTTTCGTATAACATAATAGAGTTAATATGGTATTCTTTAATTAGAAGATAGGACCATTTAAAAGGGGGGTATGAATATGCGTAAAGATTTGCACACCCAACTGAAGTTTTTGCGTGAAGAGCGTAATTTGTCACTCGACGACCTTGCCTTAAAAACAAGAGTCGGAGCGACGCGCCTCCACTCATACGAAACAGGGGAAGAAATTCCTTCTGTACAGACAATCATGAAGCTTTCAAACGCACTGGAAGTCCCTGCTTCCAATCTGCTGGATGGCGTGGAACCTGTAGGACAGTAAAGAAAAAAGAGTTTCCGGTTGAAAATCGCCGGAAACTCTTTTTTATTGGTATGTCGGACATATGCAAATCAGAACACAATTTACAGCAGCTCAGAAACGCAATTGTCGCCGCTGATGGGAAACTTGCTTTAAAGTTATCAATGCTCACCAGATGCATTCAGTGATTCACATAAGTTCTTCACTTAACATTCACTTATTCAAACAGCTATACTATCATTGAAACCAAAAAGAAATGAGGAGATTCGGTTGAATTTATTCGAAGAAGTGTATGAACGGAGAAAAACCCGCTCAATCAAATGGGACTTGATGGAAATGATCTACGAAATCGAAGACGCATCAGAAATATTGCCTCTTTGGGTAGCAGATATGGATTTTCCTGCTCCTCCTCCCGTCATTGATGCGTTGAAAAAGCGGCTTGAACATCCGATTCTCGGTTATACGTATATCGATGATGGCTGTAAAAGAGCGATAGCCCACTGGCAATCCAAACGCAATGACTGGCAGGTTGAAGAAGAAGAAATCATGTTCCAGAGCGGGGTAATCCCGGCAATGGCGGCCATTCTGCAGGTTTTCACCAATCCTGGAGACTCGGTCGTGGTAACACCGCCTGTTTACCCCCCCTTCTTTTCAATTCCACAAAACCAGGGAAGAAAAGTCCTGTACAGTGAGATGAAAGAAACGAACGGAGAATATACACTCGATTATGAAGATTTGGAAGAGAAGTTTAAGACGGCCACTTTCTTCATCTTCTGCCACCCGCACAACCCGGGAGGCAAAGTTTGGAAAGAAGATGAAATGAACGAAATTCTGCGGCTTGCCGAAAAACATGACGTGCTGATCATTTCAGATGAAATTCATTCCGATCTGGTGTTAAAAGCGCATCAGCATATTCCACTTGCCAAGCTCGCAGGTGATCAGGCGCACCGCATTTTCACTTGCATCGCACCAACCAAGACATTCAATCTGGCCGGCATCCAGGCATCGATGCTGATTGTCACCGATCCGAAAAAAAGGCTGCGGCTGGAAAATCATGCAGCCGCCAATGGCACCGGCATGATGAACGCATTTGCTCCTGTCGCTTTACAGGCGGCATACGAAGAAGGCGAAGCCTGGCTTGATGAGTTACTGGAAGTTCTCTCTTCCAACATGGACTATGTCATTGAAAAACTTGGCGCCTCCATTCCATCAATCAAGATAGCCAAGCCTGAAGCCACTTATCTGATGTGGCTGGACTGCCGCGATCTTGGATTGGAAGAGTCGGAGATCATGAAGAAGCTTCTTCATGACGGCAAGGTTGCACTGGAACCCGGTTCGAAATACGGAGAACCCGGAACAGGATTCCTCCGCCTGAATGTGGCGTGTCCACGCTCAATGCTTGAAGACGGCGTTGAACGGATTATCAAAGCGCTTGGATGAATTGAATTTTGTACATCAAAAGCAAAAAAGGGAAGATCCGCAATGGATCTTCCCTTTTTTATTGTCCAGCCTGTGTCTTTTTCACTCTTGGATAATGTCGATCGATTCAATTATTACGTCGTCAACAGGACGGTCTCCCGCGCCTACTTCAACTTCAGCAATGGCATCGATGAGGTCCATTCCTTCAATCACTTGGCCAAAGACGGTGTGCTTGCCATCAAGCCAAGGTGTGCCCCCGTTGGCTGCATATTCCTCTTTGACTTTTTCCGGATATTCAGCCGGTGGAAGGCCTTCTTCCGGCAATTCAGGCAGCTGGACGATAAAGAATTGGCTGCCGTTCGTTTTCGGGCCTGCATTCGCCATGGACAATGCACCACGGAAATTATAAAGCCGGTCAGAAAATTCATCTTCAAAACCTTCTCCGTAAATGCTTTCTCCCCCGCGGCCGGTTCCTTCAGGGTCTCCCCCCTGGATCATAAAATCTTTGATGACCCGGTGGAAAATGACGCCATCGTAATAGCCGTCTTTTGCATGAGTCAGAAAGTTCTCGACTGTCTTCGGTGCCAGCTCAGGGAATAGTTTTATCGTGATGGTGCCCATCGAGGTGTTCATATCCACCAAGGCCTCATCTTCTGCGACTTCATCAGTCAATTGTGGAAAATTCGTTGCAGTTTCGGTTGCACTGCCCGTTTCATCTTGCGTTGTCTCTTGTTCTGTTTCCTGTGAACCACAGGCGGCGAGTAAGGCCGTTGCCAACAAAATCGGCATCAATAGTTTTTTCATTTCGCATTCACCCCGCTCCATTCTATATAAGTTGAATGGAAGAATCAACATAAATATGCCGCTTCGGCGCTTTGGACGTATGGCTAATGCAGTCGATTGTTTCCGCCTAATTTAATGTATAAAAATTTCGGAAAACACCGGTAATTTTTCTTCCTTTTTTCGAGTAACGAAATAATATATAATGGATACAGATGCACGGTTCAGAAAGAAGGTACTTGTGATGGATGTGCAAAAACGAAATTTCATAATCATTATGTTCACAAATTTTCTCGTAGCAGGCAGCACCACAATGATTATGCCCTTTTTATCACTGTATATCGAATCTCTCGGCGACTTTTCCGATGAATATGTCCAGCGCTGGGCAGGCCTCGTCTTTGGGGTCACGTTTGTTGCGGCTTTATTCATGTCTCCGATTTGGGGGCGCATCGCAGACCGCTATGGCTACAAGCCGATATTGATCATCAACGGTTTCGGCATCGCCATCAGCATTTACCTGATGGGAACAGCCGATTCGGTTCATGAACTGTTCATTCTGCGGCTGTTCATGGGCGTTGTAACAGGATTCATCCCGACTTCACTGGCCTTTGTCAGTGCACAGACTCCCAAAGAAACCGCCGGTAAAACTTTGGGTACACTGCAGATGGGCAGTGTTGCGGGAACTTTATTCGGTCCGGTAATCGGTGGGCTGATGGCTGATGCTTTTGGCTTTGACTATACATTCATTATTACCGCCATCGTCATCGGAATCGCAGCCTCGCTGGTAGCTCTTGGTATTAAGGAAACAAAAAAGGTTTTCAACAAAGACGCACATGTTTATGCGCGCAAAACGATTATCCAGGGAATTGTTCATCACCGTCTGCTGATTAACGTCATGATCATCACCAGCCTCATTCAAGTGGGGAATTTCAGTATTCAGCCGTTATTGTCTCTCTATGTTGCAGAATTGACGGTCGACAGTTCGCAGGTTGCGTTTCTTGCCGGTGTGACATTCAGCGCTGCCGGAGTCGGCAATCTGCTGTTTGCCCGACGGTGGGGGCGGCTTGGAGATTCGATCGGCTATGAAAAAGTTCTGGGCTTTCTGCTGTTGCTGTCATTCCTGTTCATCGTGCCGCAGGCTTTCGTAACAGATTTATGGCAATTGATCCTGCTCCGTTTGCTTTTCGGCATTGCGGTCGGCGGGATGATTCCTACGACTACAGCCTTGATGCGCCGGGAAGCGCCGGTTGAAATTCAAGGAGAAATCATGGGCTACAACACCAGCTTCCGGTTCCTCGGCAATATTGTCGGGCCGGTTTTTGGCGGTATCATCAGTGGCTTTATCGGAATTTCTTCTGTCTTCATCGTTACAGGCGTATTGTTCGTTTTGGCGTTCGTGTTCTTAAAATATACATTGGCGAAACCCGATCAGGATTTCGAAGACGTATTGCTGGAGCAGGAAATGAAATCGATGTGATCTGCCCGGAACAAACCGGACTGTATTTTCGACTTTCTGTTCTTATGCAAAAAGCCAGGTGGATTCTTTTTGGGAATCCGCTTTTTTCATTGTTTTCAGGTCCGGCCAGGCAAGAAAGTTAAATTTTTTTGAGTGAGTTTCTTCCTATCTTTATAACCGGCTGAAAATGCTCCTGTTTGCTTTCAAATAAACGTCCAACAATGCAAAGCCCCGGAAATTAAGTTATAATTTTTTTAGTTACTCATCATGTTTATGCTCGAAAGGAGGATTCTTTTGTCACTCGTATTTTTGATTTTTCTGCCCATACTCGCAGCCCTGTTTATACCGCTGCTATTCAAGAAAGTCGGACAGATCCATACGGGTTGGTTCGTTTTGCTCGTACCAACAGTATTGTTCATCTATTATTCCACATTGCTGCCAACAATCGCAGAAGGCGGCAGTCGGATGTCCCAATTGCAATGGATTCCTTCGCTTGATATTGCTTTCATCGCATATATCGACGGATTGAGTCTCCTGTTCTCAATGCTTATAACCGGTATTGGAGCCTTAGTCGTGCTCTATTCCATATTTTATCTGGATAAGTACCGTGAACAATTACATAACTTCTATGTTTATCTCCTGATGTTCATGACAGCGATGCTCGGGGTTGTTCAGTCTGACCACCTGATATCGCTTTATCTGTTTTGGGAGCTGACCTCCATATCATCCTTCCTGCTGATCGGCTATTGGTATACGCGCGACCGGTCCAGATTCGGCGCGTTAAAATCAATGATTATTACCGTGTTCGGCGGATTGATGATGCTCGGGGGCTTCGTGTTGCTGAGTATCATGGGCAATACGTATTCAATCCGTGAACTGATTGCACAGGCACCGGAACTTGTGAATCATGACTTCTTTGTGTGGGCGCTCGTGCTGATTCTGCTCGGTGCCTTTACGAAATCCGCACAATTTCCGTTTTATATCTGGTTGCCGGATGCAATGGAAGCTCCGACTCCGGTCAGCGCTTACCTGCACTCTGCGACGATGGTCAAGGCCGGGCTGTACCTGGTTGCGCGGTTCACACCTATTTTCGCCGCGTCCGGCACATGGGTATGGCTCGTTACCGGCGTCGGATTGTTTACGATGTTCTGGGCCTCTTTCTGGGCTTTGAAACAAACAGATCTGAAAGGAATTCTCGCATTCTCGACGGTATCGCAGCTCGGATTGATCATGTCCCTTCTCGGTGCTTCTGCAGCTGGGTTCCATGTCGAAAATGCTGCTGACACCTATTTCAAATACGCCGGATTTGCGGCAATCTTCCATTTGATCAACCATGCAGTTTTTAAAGGGAGTCTGTTCATGGTGGCAGGCATCATCGACCACGAAGCCGGAACACGCGACATCCGGAAACTTGGCGGCTTGATGAGCCTGATGCCGATCAGTTTTACCATCGCCATGATCGGTTCATTCTCGATGGCCGGTCTGCCGCCCTTCGGCGGATTCCTGAGCAAAGAAATGTTCTTGACGGCAATGTTGACGATGACGGAATTCGATATGTTCCAGTTTGAAACATGGGGCATCCTATTGCCGGTCATTGCCTGGATCGGCTCCGTCTTTACATTCATCTACAGTTTCTATTTCGTGTTCCGCACATTTGCCGGCAAGCACAAGCCGGAGGAATTGCCGAAGCCAGCGCACGAAGCGCCGATCGGCATGCTTCTTTCTCCCGCTTTCCTGGCAATCCTGGTATTGGTCATTTTCATCATTCCGAACATTGTGGGAGACTGGCTCGTTAAGCCAGCGGTAGCAGCGGTCCAGCCGTTCATGTATGGTTCGCCGCAGGAAGTCGATGTGCATGTTGCTTATTGGCATGGTTTCAATACAGAGCTGTTCATGACCCTCGGCATTTTTGCTGTCGGCTTCCTGATGTTCTGGACGCTCGCCAAATGGCAGAAGAGTTATGACCTGTATCCTGATACACTGACACTGAACCGATTGTACGATCATATGATGTTCCTGAGCGATATCGGTGCAAACCGCTTCTCAAGACTTTATATGACCGGCTTTATCCGGTCGTATCTGGTGTATATGTTCAGTTTCCTCATCATTATCGTATTGGGTACTTTTGTTTTAAATGAAGCATTTGCAATCGATATGAACAATCTTGCGCCTGTCGGATTGTATGAAATCGTCATTATGATTGCATTGCTCGGTTCCACTTTGACAATTCTGTTTTCAAAATCCCGTCTGACAGCCATTATTGCTCTCGGTGCAGTTGGATATTCAGTGGCGTTGTTCTTCGTCATTTTCCGTGCGCCAGACCTTGCTTTAACGCAACTGGTCATCGAGACAATTTCTGTGGCATTGTTCCTGCTGGCCTTCTATCATTTGCCGCAGATCAGCAGAAAAGAAGAACGCATGCGCTTCCGACTGGGCAATGCGGTTATTGCGATTGGTGTCGGCGTAACGATGACACTTGTCGCGCTCACGGCCCATGCCGGCAAAGCGCTGCCATCCATTTCAGAGTTCTATAAGGAAACGGTCTACACGGAAGCGGCCGGGGGCAATATCGTCAACGTAATCCTCGTCGATTACCGTGGGTTTGATACCTTGTTTGAAATCGCCGTTCTCGGCATCGCCGGCATCGGCATCATCACCTTGATTAAGCTAAGGCTTACGAAAAAGGAGGGTCAGCATGAGAACAAATGATGTTATGCTGCAAACCGTTACGAAAGTCGTAACCTTCCTCATTCTGATGTTTGCTGTCCATATCTTTTTCGCCGGGCATTACACGCCGGGCGGCGGCTTTGTGGGCGGCTTGCTGACAGCAAGTGCCATTGTGTTGTTGATGCTTGCTTTTGGCATCAGAACGGTCAAAAAGATTGTGCCGATCAATTATGTCGTCATGACATCGGTCGGCCTGCTTGTAGCCATTTCTACAGCTTCGGCATCCGTACTGTTTGATGTCCCATTCTTCACACATGCCTATGATTATTTTGATTTGCCGCTGTTCGGCAAAACTTCCCTGCATTCTGCTTTGCTTTTCGATGTGGGAGTCTATCTGGTTGTTGTTGGCGTTACGATGACCATTATTCAAACGATTGGAGAGGATGAATAATGGAAATTATCATGTCAGTTGTCATCGGTTTTCTATTTATGGCAGCTGTTTACTTAATACTTTCAAAAAGTTTAATCCGAATCATCATTGGTACCGGCCTCCTCAGCCATGGCGCCCACCTGCTTCTCTTGACTATGGGTGGCCTTGGCGGAGAGTCCCCACCGGTTGTAGCGGAGGGAGTCTCTGTGTCCGATTATGCAGACCCTCTGCCGCAAGCTTTGATATTAACAGCGATCGTCATTTCTTTTGCTGTTACATCTTTTTTTCTGGTTGTTGCCTACCGCGCTTATCAGGAGCTCGGAACTGACAATATGGAATTAATGAAAGGAACTGAAGACCATGAGTAATTTATTATTGTTCCCGATCATGATTCCTTTGATTTTCGCTACGATCCTGATGCTGTTCCCCAAAAAAATTAAAATGCAGCGTTTGATTGCCCTGATTGGTGCAGCTGCCACCCTGTTGGCTGCAGCATTCCTGCTGGCAAAAGTTTACGGTGATGGGATTCAGGTGGTAACACTTGGAAGCTGGCCGGCACCTTTCGGCATTTCGATGGTTTCCGACCTCTTCTCCGCCCTGCTGGTTGCAACCTCGTCTTTGATTGTGTTGTTTGTTGTCCTGTACAGCTTCCCCACAATCGGCATCAGGCGTGAACAGTCATTCTATTATTCGGCCGTACTGTTCTTGATGGCCGGTGTGAATGGAGCCTTCACGACTGGAGACATATTCAACCTTTTCGTTTTTGTCGAAGTCCTGCTGATGGCTTCATATGCTCTGATCGTTCATGGCGGCGAGAAGCAGCAGCTTCGTGAATCAATCAAGTATTTACTGGTCAATATCATTTCATCCGCATTATTTGTTGTTGCTGTTGCATTTCTTTACTCAGTGACCGGAACTTTGAATATGGCGGACCTGGCTGTAAAAATTCCACAAATTGAAAACACGGGCATTTTAACCGTCATCGCTGTGCTGTTTCTGGTGGTATTTGGCTTTAAAGCAGCCATATTTCCATTATATTTCTGGCTGCCGGCTTCTTATCATGCACCGCCGATGCCAGTTCTCGCATTATTCGGTGCACTCCTGACAAAGGTCGGTGTTTATGCGATCATGCGTACATACACGCTGTTCTTTACGATGAATACCGGTTTTACCCATGAATTACTGGCCATTATTGCCATCCTTACCATTTTGGCAGGCTGTGTCGGGGCACTCGCCTATTTTGATGTCAAAAAAATTATCATCTACAATATCATCATAGCTGTCGGCGTTATCCTGTTTGGTGTTTCCCAAATGAATGAGGCCGGCGTGCAGGGGGCGATTCTTTACCTTGTGCATGACATGATGATTAAAGCGGCATTGTTTTTCCTGGTTGGCATTGTGGCGGTCATATTCGGCACTTCCAACCTTCGGCAAATGGGCGGTTTGATAAAGACCTACCCTGTACTGGGCTGGACTTATCTGATTGCAGCATTCGGCCTTGCAGGTATTCCGCCGCTCAGTGGGTTTCCCGGAAAACTGCTGATTGTGCAAGGAGGATTTGAAGGTCCGCAATTCTGGGGCAGTATTGTAATTCTTGCAACAAGCCTAATTGTGCTGTTAAGTGCAATGCGGATCTTCATCTATGCTTTCTGGGGTGAACCTGTTGAAACTAAACCTCTGAAAAAATCAGCTTATCAAGCTATGCTGATTCCTTCGATGATACTGGTTGCCATAACAGTATTCTTCGGAGTCGGCGCGGAACTCTTCATGCCATTCGTTTCTGGTGCGGCTGAAGTGCTGCTGAATCCATCGCTCTATATAGAAGCGGTATTTAAGGAGTAGATGATATGTCTACACAAATCCTGTTGAACTTTTTTCTGGCATTCATCTGGATGTTCATGACGGTTTCCTTTACTCCTGCCGGATTCGCCATCGGGTTTCTAATCGGTTTGGGAATCATCATTCTCATGCGCCGATTTTTTACCGGAAGATTGTATTTGACGCGAGTCTGGGCTGTTATTTCCTTGTTCGTACTTTTTCTGAAGGAATTGATACTATCAAGCGTACAGGTGTTGAGTATTGTTCTTCGCCCAAACATGAATATAAAACCTGCAATTTTTGAGATGGAAACAGAATTGCAGGAGGATTGGGAAGTGACGCTGCTTTCGGCCTTGATCACGTTGACACCCGGAACTCTGGTAGTTGGTATTTCCGATGACCAAAAAAGGCTTTACATCCATGCCCTCGATTTCGAGGATGTCGATAAAGCTGTTTCGTCCATTAAGAATACATTCGAGCGGGCAATACTGGAGGTGAGCCGGCCATGATGACATTTTATTGGGTTGCCCTGGCGATCATAAGCATCGCTTTTGCCGGTCTTCTCTTCCGATTGGTGAAAGGACCAACAGTCGCGGACCGTGTTGTCGCCTTGGATGCCATCGGAATCAGTCTGGTTTCCATTGTAGCGCTGCTTTCACTGATCATCGAAACGGAATTTTTCCTGGAAATCATTCTGTTGCTGAGTATCCTGTCCTTTATCGGCACTGCGGCTTTCGCTAAATTCATCGAGAGAGGAGAGATTTTCGATCGTGATGACAATCGCTAACATCCTCATTATCGTTTCAATCAGCGTGGGCGTCCTTTTCAGTGTCGTTACGGCTCTCGGGCTTGTTCGGCTGCCGGACGTCTATACGCGTACTCATGCGGCTTCCAAGAGTTCCACACTGGGGGTATTGGCGATCCTGACCGGTACCTTCATCCATTTCTGGATTGTTGAAGGCATATTCAACACCCAAATGATCATCGCCATCGCCTTTCTGTTCATAACTGCACCTGTAGGCGGCCATCTGATTGGTCGCGCCGCTTATATTTCGGGCATCAAAGTTTCAGAACAGACCGTACGTGATGATTTGGGGCCTGCCGTTCAACGGAAGAAAAAAAGATTTGCACTATCCAAAAAACCTGCAGACGATTAAGTCTGCAGGTTTTTTTATATGGAGTACTAACTAGGTCATCTTCTCTAATCATTACGCTTTAGGCGGATGCTTTCCGCGGGGAGCGGCCTGAGCCTCCTCGTCCGCTTCGCTGCCTGCGGGGTCTCAGGACTCGCTCTGGTTCCCGCAGGAAAGACATTGGCCGAAGCTTGCGAGGACAAGTCTTTGCGACGAAGCAGCGCAGCGATGTAGGAGCACATCTTTGCCCTTCACCGCCTGACGCTTCATTCTGGTGCTGTTTAGAATTGAAGTGTCTCTTTCTTAAAACGACCTAAAAAAGCAATCCTTTTTTAGAAGACATTCTGAGATATAGAGCAAAACAGCGAAGACGCCCAGGGGTCCAAGCGAAGTGCTGAGATCCACTCGGGCGAAGTGCAACGAGCCCGAGTTAGCTCAGCGCGAGCCAAGTGATGGCCGAAGGTAGTTCGGCCAGCGCTTTGCGACGAAGCTAGCGCAGCGATGCAGGAGCACGGGGTTTGGCAAGCGAAGCTGTTTTGCGCAATATCGGTTCTAATGTTTTATTTTCCTTCTGCTAAACTTTCCACCATCATCGCCAATGTTCTGACCATGGCTCCTGTGCCGCCTTTAGGGCCCAGATCATATGCTGCTGACGTGAATGAGGTTCCCGCTATGTCCAAATGGATCCACGGGGTGTTGTCTACAAATTCGCCCACAAATCCGCCGCCGAAAATCATGTGGCCATCACGTCCCGGTGAATTGTTCAGATCGGCCACATCGCTTTTGCGCAGACGTTTTTTATCGTTTTCTGTAAGAGGCAAGCGCCAGACAAACTCGCCTGTTTCATTGGCTGCTTCCAGAAATTCTTCAAAAAAGGATTCGTCATTTGTCAGCGCGCCAGTCTTATCCATCCCAAGAGCAACAATGACTCCCCCTGTCAGCGTCGCAACATCGATGATGCGTGTCGCACCCAATTGCTTGGCATATGTGACTGAATCAGCAAGGACCAGACGCCCTTCAGCATCTGTATTCAAAATCTCAATGGTCTTGCCACTCAGCGAGGTGATGACATCATCGGGTTTAAATGCATTGCCGGATACCATATTATCGGTTGAGGCAATAACCGCAATGACATTTTTAGCAGGTTTTAATTCACCGATGATTTTCATCGCACCGAGAACAGCTGCTGCACCGCCCATATCACCTTTCATGCCGACAATGCCATCTTTCGGCTTCAACGAATAGCCGCCCGTATCGAACGTAATCCCTTTACCGACAAGCGCCAGCGGATCTTCAAACGCGTCTGTCGCTTTGTATTTCATGACAATCAACCGCGGTTCTTCGACAGATCCCTGGTTTACCGCCAAAATGGCTCCCATGCCGAGTTCTTCCATTTGGGCTTTGTCGAGGATATCCATTTCAAATCCGTACTGCTCACCCATTTCCTGGGCGTAATCAGCCAGAGCCGTAGCCGTCAGGATATTGCCGGGCATATTGACCAGCGTGCGGGCTTCGTTGACAGATTCGCCGAAAACCTGGCCAATGTTTGCTGCCGCCTCGATATCTTCAGATCCCTCGTCGGTAAGCAGCGTCAAATTTTCAAGTTCGATTTCCGTTTCGTTGGAGGATGTTTTGTAATCTGCAAAGCTGTACATGCCCATTCCCATTCCTTCTGCCGCGAGATAAGCTGCATCTTCTGCACTGACCGCGTCATTTTGGAATGAATCAAGATAAACGGCTGCATGTTTGATTTTTTTCTTGATCAGTTCCTTGCCGGCCAAACCGAAAGCCGCACGGACAGCTTCCTCGTCCAATTTTTTCCGGTCATCCATCCCGATGAACATAACACGCGGGATTTCTCCCGACATGGTCGGATATGTAATGATTGTATGCTGTTCAAAAGACAATTCCTGTTTGACCCATCCTTGTAATTTTCCATCAAAGCGCTGCGAGAATTCTTCCCATCCTTTCGTGTTCTCGGGATGGCGTGTGAGCCCTACGATCAAAATGTCCGCCGTGATATTTTGTTCCTTATTTTGTGCTGTAATTTTCATATTTCTCCTCCTCTGTATCTCTTCTTCTTCAGTTTAGCATGGATTTCTGATGCATAGTAGTTCGTAAGACGAAATTGTTTCGAAGCCGAGAGAAAATCATTTTGTGGTACAATGAAGCAACAGATTCCACTTGAAAGGTTGATAATTAGATGGAGTTATTCACGAATACACCCTTAATGATTGCGCTATTTGCGATCATCTTCGCTCAATTTATTAAAATCCCCATTCAATATGCGGTAACGCGGGAACTGGATTGGAAATTCTTCACTTCCACCGGTGGAATGCCGAGTTCACACTCTGCTGCCGTTACTTCATTGACGACCGCGGTCGCCTATGAACACGGTGTTGGTTCAACCATTTTTGCAGTGTCGACAATGTTTGCCGTCATCACGATGTTTGATGCTACAGGAGTGAGGTTTCAGGCGGGCCAACAGGCTTTAACTATAAATAAAATGCGTACCGACCTTCAACTGTTCATGAATGAAACAAGAAACTGGCCAAAGAAAAAAGAAGAGGAAAAGATCGAGGAATTGAAAACATTGCTCGGCCACAAACCCAGTGAAGTTTTTATGGGCGCCCTGACCGGAATTGCAATTTCTGTAATCGTTTATGGCCTGATGCTATAAAAAATCCGTACAGCCATCATTGGCTTGTACGGATTTTTCTCTTAAAACATCTGGTAGCCCATTTTACGAAGGATTTTCATCACAAAGCCCGCTGTAAGTGCCCCTGCAAATCCAGCAAGAAGAACAGCGATATCGGTGCCTGTTAATGACGCAATCGTATCACCAAGCATCGGGAATGACTGGCTTGGATTCGTGAAATAGTCAAATACACCGACATCATCGATAACGAGCAAAATTACCACCGGATAAACGATTGCCATCAGCCAGGTCATCCGCAACAGCATGTTAAGCAAAAACCCGATACCGAAAAACATAACATAAAATAAAAGCATTGAAATAATCAATTGAACAATAGTGAATGAACTATTCATAGTAATTCTAACCTCCGATATTCCCTTCATCAGTTTACCCGAAATATCAGGGCCTTTCAATCGACCAGCCCATAGTTCATTACATTGACACAACGCTGATTGTATTTCCACAAAAAAAGGATCCGCAATTATTGATATGCGGAGTCCTTCTGAATGATCTGCGTTACTTTTTTCCTGATCCCGAGCAGCAAGAGCACGTTTCCGATCCGCCCAAACGCAATTGGAAGTATCCTTGACCTGCGCAATATGGGCACTGATTCGTTGACTTAACTTTTTTGAAATTCTTCATCCGAAACACCTCCTCCTGCTATTGTTTATAATATTCTGATAATATATCACGGTCTTTTAAAACAAGCAAGAGAAACAAATGGATGTAAGCGCATACATATAAACTTTATTTATAACTTCTTGAAATGGACACAATTTTCAAACTTTTCTTTTATTGATATACCATTTTGTAGGAAAATAAAAAAGCTCCCGCTAACGGGAGCTTCTGTTTATACCTTATAGCACATTAAATTTCCCTTTTTTCATGACCAGTTTCGTTCCGCCCATCATGTAAAGAGCACGGTTGTCGATCATTTTCTTCATAAACGATGCTCTCTTGCCGGTGACTTTCTTGCCGAATACGACACCGATTGCATCCTCATCGCCGAGTGAACAGACTGTTCCTTTAAGGTCAGGAATAAATTCCTGAGTTGTCTGCCCCTGGATCAATGCTTTGATGTTGCCGGCAGCCACTTCAGCCTGCTGCATGGCAATCTGTGCTGTCGGTGGATACGGTCGGTTGGTTTCTTCGTTGATCATCAATGCACAATCCCCTACGATGAATACGTCCGGGAAAGCCGGTGCACGAAGATCTTTTTCAACTTTGACACGGGCGCGCATGTTTTCAATCGGCGTAGACTCAATCAGTCTGTTGCCTCGGATTCCGGCTGCCCAAACTACTGTGCCAGCTTTGATGAATTCAAACTCATCATCGCTTTTCTTGATTTTGACGCCTTCAGGAGTTGCTTCGACAACCGGGGTTCCGATTGAGAATTCGATACCTTTTGACTCCAGGTGTCCAACAGCGTAACTGACCAATTCCGGGTCGAAACCAGGCAATACCATCGGTGCTGCTTCAACGCAGATGACACGAACTTTTTCACGTGGTACATCAAACTCTTTGCAAAGTTCAGGTACACGGTTGGCAAGTTCCCCAAGGAACTCGATTCCAGTGAAGCCGGCACCTCCGACAATGATATTCAAACGGCTGTCGTCTTTAACCTCTTCTGTCGACCAAGTCGCAAACTGAAATTCGATGTGTTCGCGAATGTAACGTGCAGCTTTTACATTGGCAATCGATAAAGCATATTTATCAAGGCCTTCGATCCCGAATGTTTCGCCTTCAAAACCAAGAGCGATGACGATATAGTCGTATGTAAACTCGCCATTATCTGTAAGGACCTTTTTACCTTCAACGTCGATTGCTTCTACAGTTGCCTGCACAAATCTCACTTTTCCAGGGTCTATAACTTCCGAGATGTCATAGCGGACCTGCTCAGGTGTCATCGTTCCCGCTGCAGCTTCGTGAAGCCACGTGCTTTCATAATGGTACTCATTTTTGTTGATCAACGTGATGTCGACTTCGTCTGTTCCCATGATTTTTTGCAGATTCACTACAGTAGTCAAACCACCATAACCTGCTCCAAGTACTAAAATTGACGGTCTTTTCAATCTAATCGCAACCACCTTCAAGTCATTTTTTAAATCGGAAATTTAATAATAACTAAGTCATTAATATTCCAATTTACTCCTACACTCTATATTAGCCTTTTTAACTAGTGATTTCAACTGGATAATGCCAGATATCCGGCTGTCAGAAGTAAACAGATTATTCCTCCGGTTGCAGATAAAAACCTCCTGCCTTATAAAAATAAGCAGAAGGTCCATTAACGATTATTCAGCTCAGCAATTTTCTGGTGTGCCCGCTTTTTTTGCTGTCCGGAAAGAAGTTCCGCAGCCGCAATTTGCAATGGCATTCGGATTTTCGATCGTAAAGCCCCCGCCCATAAGCGATTGCTTGTAATCGACGACTGTCCCTTTCAATATGGGAGCATCTTCTTTTGCAATCAGGATTGGAATTCCAAATTGTTCGTAGAGATCGTCTTCTGAACTCTGTTCTTTTTCAAATCCCATGCCATATGTCAAACCGCTGCAGCCTCCGCCGTTAACGGCTACACGCAGAAATGAATCTTCCTCTTCGTTATGTCGCATCATTTCTTTGACTTGAAAAGAAGCGGCTTCTGTAATTTCGACTACTTGTTCCATTACCCATCATCCTTTCTATTATAAGTTGAAGTAACGAATTTCACTTTCATATCGCTTCGGCGCTTTGGACAGTGCAAAGATTATGCTCCTGCGCACTGCTCGTCGCAAAGGATGCGCCATCTTCGTATGGCGAACCTTGCCTCACGCAATAAGCCGAGAAGCCCACTCGTCTTATTGCTCCGGCAGGTCCTGTGCCGCGCCGGCGCTGGGAAATTAACTTTAGTGGAGAGAGTCTCCAAGATATGGAGCAAAACAGCGAAGACGCCCAGGGGACCAAGTGAAGTGCTGAGATCCACTCGGGCGAAGTGTAACGAGACCGAGTTAGCTCAGCGCGAGCCAAGAGTTGGCCGTAGCCTGCAAGGCCGGCTCTTTGCGACGAAGCTAGCGCAGCGATGCAGGAGCAGCCTTAAAATCGTGCTCCTGCAGTGCTGCGCACTTCGTCGCAAAGACAGTATCCGTGCAGGACACGTCTACTGTCTTCGAAGCTGTTTTGCGGAATATCAATTATTAATAAATATTAGTGCAACTTATATATATAATATCAATAAATTCATAAGAGGACCAAGTAGGAAAACCTGTAGTCATATAAAAAGGGACCCGTAACAGGTCCCTTGGCTTTAAAATACTTGTTCTACTTCTACTATGCCAGGAACTTCCTCCGTTAATGCGCGTTCAATTCCAGCTTTCAATGTAATTGTCGAACTTGGGCAGCTTCCGCATGCACCGAGCAGACGAAGTTTCACGATGCCATCTTCTATGTCAACGAGTTCGCAATCCCCTCCGTCACGTAAAAGGAATGGACGCAATTTATCTAAGACTTCCATTACTTGGTCTTCCAACAAAGCTTCAGTCATTTATATCGACTCCTTTCATTATAATCATTATAATGTGATTAGAGAGAAAAAGCCACTAATGAATTTACAGGAGGTCAAATTTTATGACAAAAGAAATTGCCATTGAAGTATACGGAGCAGAGGTAATCTGCGCCAGTTGTGTAAATGCCCCATCCTCACTGGATACTTATGAGTGGCTGCAGGCTGCCATACCAAGAAAATATAAGGACCAGCCATTTTCAATTACTTATATCGATATTGAGAAAAAGCCGGAAAACGACCGTCAAAAAGATTATATCGAACGCATTCAAAATGATGAGTTTTTCTATCCGTTGGTGCTTGTAGAAGATGAAGTCGCAGCTGAAGGATACGTCCAATTAAAACCGATTTATAAAGAACTTGAAAAGCACGGGTTTAAGGCTGAATAAGAAAAGCAAAAGTGAAAGATGGCCCAAACTTTTTGGGCCCATCTTTTGCGACGAAGCAGCGCAGCGATGCAACGGTTTTTCATGTCTCGAAGCTAGCGCAGCGATGCAGAGACAGGAGCAGCCTTTATCTCGATTAGCTAATCTGACTTATGACCCGAAGAGCTGACCGTTGGAGTATGGGCACTAGAAAAAGCGCTCATCGCTGAGCGCTTCTTGTTTTTGATTTGACGAATTGTAATATTAAGTGCAACACCCTACAAAACAAAAAAAGGGCCCATGACAGATTCGTGTAAAATGTAAGTTACCACACCAACACTACACGGAGGTTCTGTCATGAGCTACGTCCATCTTAC
>NZ_VIFV01000036.1 GCF_007004625.1 Planococcus salinarum
CGGACTTCTCTTTCATTACGAATCCGGCAAGGCTTCGTAGATCCATTTCTCTTTCACTATAACACAGACGACCTGGTGAAAAAAAAGGAACCGCCAGGTTTTTTAAGCATGCTCATTTTCAGGGATAGCCAAGTTGCTTGGCGTGCAGGTGCGCGACTCCTGCGGATTAGTGAGTCGACCGAGACCCCGCAGCGAACGGAGTGAGCGAGGAGGCTTGGGCGTGAGCCCGCGGAAAGCGCGCACCGGAACAGAAAGCAACCGTTCCATCGCCTTATTTTATCAACTTTTGAGATAAAATATGAGAAAAATACTTGACTGCACATAAGAAAGCATCCGCCTAAAGCGTAATGATTATTGAGTCTTCAGTTTCTCGACAACCTTTTTTCATTTCCAGAAGATACTTGTTGCAGAACCTATGCAAGCCGTGGTATAATTTCAAATGGTGTTAAATACACACGCATTTGGATTTGTTCCGCTGGTGCCCTTACTGGGTAACGGTTCAAAGATGAAGAATGCGGAGGGAAAAAAATAACCTATCAGGAGGAAACACACATGTCAGTAATTTCTATGAAACAATTGCTTGAAGCTGGTGTACACTTTGGCCACCAGACTCGCCGTTGGAACCCGAAAATGAAAAAATACATTTTCGTCGAACGTAACGGTATCTACATCATCGACCTTCAAAAAACAGTCCGCAAATTGGAAGAAGCTTACAGCTTCATGAAACAAGTGGGCGAAGAAGGCGGCAAGGTACTTTTCGTTGGTACGAAAAAACAAGCCCAGGACGCGATCAAAGAAGAAGCAGAACGTTCAGGCAACTACTACATCAACCAACGTTGGTTGGGTGGAACACTTACTAACTTCGGTACAATCCAAAAACGTGTGAATCGTATGAAACAAATCGAGCGCATGGAAGAAGATGGAACATTTGATGTTCTACCGAAAAAAGAAGTTGTTCAATTGAATAAAGAGCACGCTCGTCTTGTGAAATTCCTTGGCGGTATCCGTGACATGAACGGTCTTCCGGATGTAATGTTCGTAGTTGACCCACGCAAAGAACGCATTGCAGTAGCAGAAGCTATGAAATTGAACATTCCAATCGTCGGTATCGTTGATACTAACTGTGATCCGGATGAAATCGATTACGTAATTCCTGCAAACGATGATGCAATCCGCGCAGTAAAACTTTTGACTGGTAAAATGGCCGATGCTTTGCTAGAGTCTAAACCAGAAGAAGAAGAAGAAACTCCAGCTGAAGCTGCAGAGTAATTCACAATGTAGTAAAGGTGATAAGCGGACAAACCCTCTTATCACCTTTTTTTGAGAAAACGTATATCCTAAGGAGGAATTTAATCATGGCAGTTACAGCTCAAATGGTAAAAGAATTACGTGGAAAAACTGGTGCAGGTATGATGGACTGCAAAAAAGCACTTGTAGAAACAAATGGTGACATGGAAGCGGCTTTGGATTTCCTGCGTGAAAAAGGCCTTTCAAGCGCTTCTAAAAAAGCAGACCGCATTGCTGCTGAAGGAACAACTTCAATCATGGTTGAAGGAAACGAAGCAGTAATCTATGAAGTAAACGCTGAAACTGATTTTGTTGCTAAAAACGAAGGTTTCCAGGCTCTTGTTAAAGAATTGGGCGAACATTTGTTGACAACAAAACCAGCTACTGTTGAAGAAGCGACTGCTTCTACAATGTCTAACGGCCTTACAGTTGCGGACCACATTTCAAATGCAATCGCGAAGATCGGTGAAAAAATCACTTTGCGCCGCTTTGAAATCCGCACAAAATCCGATGCAGATGCTTTTGGTCCATACCTTCATATGGGTGGCCGCATTTCAGTATTGGTATTGCTTGAAAACTCGACTGATTCAGATGCAGCACGCGACATCGCTATGCATATTGCAGCATTGAACCCGCAATATATTTCACGTGACGAAGTTTCAGCTGAAGAAGTGGAAAAAGAGCGTAAAGTATTGACGGAACAAGCACTAAACGAAGGCAAGCCTGAAAAAATCGTTGAAAAAATGGTTGAAGGACGCCTCGGCAAATATTTCGAAGACGTTTGCTTGCTTGACCAGGCTTTCGTTAAGAACTCAGACCAGAAAGTCCGTGATTTCGCAGCTTCAACTGGTGGGACAGTAAAAGAATTCATCCGCTATGAAGTTGGAGAAGGCATTGAAAAACGTGAAGATAACTTTGCTGATGAAGTTATGAGCCAGGTAAACAAAAAATAAAAACATTTTCATAGCACGACCTTGGGGAACACTGAAAGGTGTTCCCTATTTTTCAATAAATAGTTATAATGGAGGGTACCGATGAGTGTTCAGGAATATAAACGCATTGTATT
The DNA here is from genome assembly GCF_007004625.1 of Planococcus salinarum. Classification (GTDB taxonomy): domain Bacteria; phylum Bacillota; class Bacilli; order Bacillales_A; family Planococcaceae; genus Planococcus; species Planococcus salinarum. The sequence goes on from NZ_VIFV01000036.1 coordinate 2,354, forward strand.
AAAACTTAGTGGAGAAGCGATGGCAGGCGGACAAGGTTTCGGGTTATCTCCTGAGATCATTAAATCTGTAGCAGCCCAAGTAAAAGAAGTCGTTGAATTAGGCGTGGAAGTTGCCGTAGTCGTAGGCGGAGGCAACATCTGGAGAGGCAAGGTCGGCTCTGAAATGGGTATGGACCGTGCTACTGCTGATTATATGGGGATGCTTGCCACAGTCATGAATTCATTGGCCTTGCAGGATTCCCTTGAGAAGCAGGACGTTGAAACACGCGTACTTTCTTCTATTGAAATGCGTCAGGTCGCAGAGCCTTATATCCGGAGACGCGCAATGCGCCATCTTGAAAAGAAACGGGTCGTGATTTTTGCGGCAGGTACAGGTAATCCTTACTTCTCTACAGATACGACAGCGGCACTCCGTGCTGCTGAAATTGAAGCAGATGTGATTTTGATGGCGAAGAACAATGTGGATGGGGTTTATTCGGCAGATCCGAAGACCGACAGCACAGCCGTCAAATATGAAGAGTTATCTTATCTTGAAGTTATCCAACAAGGCCTGCAAGTAATGGATTCTACAGCTTCCACACTTTGCATGGACAATGACATCCCACTCGTAGTATTCTCTATTATGGAAAATGGAAATATAAAACGTGCTGTTCAGGGTGAAAAAATCGGAACAGTTGTGAGGAGAGAGATATAATGCCGAAATCTGTGATGAACGATACCACTGCAAAAATGACAAATGCACTCCAGGCTTATTCACGCGAGCTGGCATCCATTCGCGCCGGACGTGCAACCCCATCCATCCTTGACAGGTTGACAGTCGATTATTATGGTGCGCCGACTCCAATCAATCAAGTGGCGGGTGTATCTGTTCCTGAAGCACGCATGATCATGATTCAGCCTTACGATAAATCTGTCCTGGGCGACATCGAAAAAGCGATTCTGAAGTCGGATATAGGCTTGAATCCTTCTAATGATGGTTCAGTGATTCGACTTGCTGTACCTGCTTTGACTGAAGAGCGCCGCAAAGAACTTGTAAAAGATGTCAAAAAAGAAGCGGAAGTTGCCAAAGTCAATGTCCGCAATATCCGCCGTGATGCAAACGATGAGTTTAAAAAACTTCAGAAGAAAAGCGAAATCACGGAAGACGATTTGCGCAGCTATTCCGATGACGTTCAGAAGTTGACGGATACGAATATCGCGAAAATCGACGAAATGGCTAAAGATAAAGAAAAAGAGATAATGGAAGTATAAAAAGAAACTTCCTTCAAGTGAGGGCTTCATCCCTATTGAATGTTAGTCCATCCAATCCGGTTTTATGGTCAGTTGGTCGCCTGCTCGAAGAAGTGGGAGGCTTACAGAACAGATAAAAACAGGATAAATCGAACTTCATAAGCTTTGAAGCGTCCTGTATAGCAGGGCGCTTTTTCATGCCAAAAAAACGACATGGAGAAAGATAGGGCACACTAGCCGTTTTTTTGATATGATAAGCAATAGACATGCCGATTTGTAATAGGTGGAGGATTAGTTATGATAAATAAATTATTAAAAAGAAATACGGAAACTGTGATTGGTGATTTGGATCGCCTGTCGGTGCTCCGTGATGGAATTATTCCTTCACATATTGCCATTATTATGGATGGGAATGGCCGATGGGCAAAAAAACGGGCTCTACCACGTGTTGCAGGACACCACGAGGGAATGAAAACTGTCCGGAAAATCACCCGCTTGGCGAACGTCCTTGGTGTTGACGTATTGACTTTATATGCTTTTTCCACAGAAAATTGGAAACGGCCAAAAATGGAAGTGGACTTTTTAATGAGGCTTCCTGAAGAGTTTCTTTCGACATTTCTGCCGGAACTGGTGGCTGAAAATGTCAAAGTGGAGATGATGGGTGATCATACGAACCTCCCAGCACATACTTTGCGGGCCATCAGCAAGGCGAAGGAAGCCACAAAAGAAAATACAGGGCTGATTCTAAATTTTGCCTTAAATTATGGCAGCAGAGCGGAAATTGTGGATTCGGTGAAAGAGCTGGCAGCTCAAGTTGCTGCCGGAACCCTGGATCCCGAGGACATCACCGAAGATCACATCGCTTCCGGATTGATGACCAGTTCATTGCCGGAACCGGATTTATTGATACGCACCAGCGGAGAAGTGCGGTTGAGCAACTTCATGCTCTGGCAGCTGGCTTATACCGAATTTTGGTTCACTGATACATTGTGGCCGGACTTCAACGAAGATTCTTTGGTTGAGGCGATTGAGAACTACCAAAAGCGAAATCGCCGCTTTGGAGGATTGAAAGGGGAAGAAGCACAATGAAACAGCGTCTCATTACAGGAGCAATCGCCGTGGCATTTTTCATACCATTCGTAATTTTCGGCGGCACTCCCTTTACCATTCTTGTGTTGATCATGGGAACCATTGGTTTTCAGGAATTATTAAAAATGAAAGGCCGCACACTCTGGAGTGTTCCCGGCCTTATTTCCCTTTTGGCGTTATATGCGTTTATGGTGCCGAATGACTGGTCACTGGAAATTTTTCAATTGACCGGCTATACAAAAGTGGAATTTGCTTTTATTGCCGTAATTTTGCTGCTTATACATACTGTAGTTGTTAAAAATAGTTTTACATTTGATGATGCTGCCTTCGCGATGCTTGGGACGTTGTATGTCGGGATGGGTTTCCTGTACCTGATTGAAACACGCGAAGCGGGGCTTGCTTATCTGATTTATGCATTATTGGTCGTCTGGTTTACAGATTCGGGCGCATATTTTACGGGGCGGAAATTCGGCAAGCGAAAACTGTGGCCGGAAATTTCACCGAATAAAACCGTTGAAGGCTTTATCGGTGGCATCATTTATGCCATTGTTGCTGCCCTGGTTTTTGATTTTTTTGTCGACCTGGATTACCCCATTTATATCATCATCATCGTAACGGTTATCGCATCGGTGTTCGGGCAGATGGGGGATTTGGTCGAGTCCGCATTGAAAAGGCATTTTAACGTAAAAGATTCTGGGGAAATCCTCCCGGGGCATGGTGGCATTCTTGACCGCTTTGACAGTATCCTTTTCGTTATGCCTCTTCTGCATTTTTTACATTTCATCTAAGGAGGATATCCTGAATGGGCAAAAAAATAGTTTTACTCGGGGCTACGGGTTCCATCGGCGTACAAACGACAGATATTATCAGGGAGCATCCCGAAGAATTTTCCCTTGTCGGTTTTTCAGCCGGAAAAAATATGGAGCTGGCAAAAAAGATCATCAAGGAATTTGAACCGGAAATTGTTTGCATGCAGAACGAACAGGTTGCCCAGGCAATGAGCAGGGATTTTCCGCGCACAGCATTTGTTTTCGGCAGCAAGGGACTGATTGAAACGGCAGTTTATGACGCCGATGTTCTCGTCAATGCTGTAATAGGCAGTGTGGGTCTGGAACCGACGCTTGAAGCGGTCAAATTGGGACGCACAATTGCAATCGCCAATAAAGAGACTCTTGTAACTGCCGGCCACCTCGTCATGGAAAGTGCAAAACGGTACGGCTCCCAAATTCTTCCTGTCGACAGCGAGCATTCTGCACTGTTCCAAGCATTGCGGGGAGAAAAAATTGAACAGGCCACAAAACTGATCCTCACTGCCTCCGGTGGAAGTTTCAGGGATTCCAGCAGAGAACAGCTCAAAGAAGTTACCGTAAAGGAAGCTTTGAATCATCCGAATTGGTCAATGGGTGCAAAAATCACAATTGATTCAGCGACGATGGTGAATAAAGGCCTGGAAGTTATCGAAGCCAACGTACTTTTCAATTTCGGGTATGATGATATTGAAGTGCTGCTGCACAGGGAAAGCATCATCCATTCGATGGTGGAGTTCCAGGATACAAGCGTAATGGCCCAACTGGGCACACCGGACATGCGGGTCCCGATTCAATATGCGTTGACGTACCCTGACCGCCTGCCGCGTCCCGGCGCCAAACGCCTGAATCTCGCCGAAATCGGTAAATTGAATTTTCAGGAAATGGATTACGTCAGATTCCGTGCCTTGCAATTGGCATTTGATGCCGGTCGCACCGGCGGGACGATGACCACTGTGCTGAATGCGGCAAACGAACAGGCCGTCGCAATGTTTTTAAATGAAGAGATTAAGTTTCTGCAAATTGAAGAAATGATCGAACGCGCGATGAATGCGCATAATCCAATCTCGACTCCGGATTTGGAAACGATTCTTCACGTCGATTCCGAAACAAGAAAAGCAGTCCAAAACATGCTAGAATAGCTAAAGATTAAAACCGAAAAGGTTTATAAGGATGGGTTCAAATGGAAACAGTCATATCGTTTATCATAATTTTCGGCGCTTTAGTATTTTTCCATGAATTGGGCCATTTTCTTTTTGCGAAACGCGCCGGTATTCTGGTTCGGGAATTTGCAATCGGCATGGGTCCCAAAATTCTGGGCATTACAAAAGGGGAAACTCTTTATACAGTCCGGTTGCTGCCAATCGGCGGGTACGTTCGTATGGCCGGCGAAGAAATGGACAGAATCGTACTGCAGGCAGGCCACCGAATCGGTGTGTTGCTTGATGAAAAGGGTCTTGCACAAAAAATAATTTTAAATCAAAAAACGATGTACCAGGATATTATGTTCCTCGAAGTCGAAGAAGCAGATCTTGAAAAAGAACTGTATATCAAAGGATATGACGAAGAGGAAAAGTTTGTCCGGCTTGAAGTGGCCAGAGATGCTGTAGTGGAAGAAAACGGCAGGGAGACTGTTCTTGCTCCCCAGGACCGTCAATTCGATTCCAAAAGCATCGGTCACCGGTTTATGACAATTTTTGCAGGACCGCTGTTCAATTTCATACTTGCCTTCTTTATCTTTACAGCAATTGGCCTGCTTCAGGGAGTGCCGACTAACGAACCGGTCATTTCCGAAGTGACGGACGACAGTCCCGCACAGGAAGCAGGTATGGAAGCGGGCGACTTGATTACAGAAGTTGATGGCACTGCCATTGCGAGTTGGAATGACCTGGTGGAGTCCGTTCAGGATGAAGCCGGAACTCCGCTTGACTTTGTAGTCGAGCGCCAGGGTGAAACAGTGGAGTTTACCATTACGCCTGAATTAGTTGAACAACAGCAAGGAAATGTTGGGGTAATCGGTGTGCTTTACGAAAGTCCTCGGGAACAGGATTTCTTCGGTTCATTCGTATACGGGGCTGAAACGACAGTGTTCTGGTTCAAGGAAATATTCCGCTTGCTTGGAATGCTGGTTACAGGCCAATTTACAATTGATGCCTTATCGGGTCCGGTGGGCATTTACAAAACTACCGAAGAAGTTGCACAATACGGCATTTTCACATTGATGAGCTGGGCAGGAATGCTGAGTATCAATCTCGGCATCATGAATCTGCTCCCGCTGCCGGCACTTGACGGCGGCCGCCTCATGTTCTTCATTGTGGAAGCCTTGCGAGGAAAACCTGTCGATCGACAAAAAGAGGGTATGGTCCATTTTGTCGGCATCATGCTGCTCATGCTGCTGATGATCGTAGTCACCTGGAATGATATTCAGAAGTTCTTCTTTTAATAGAGAAAAGCGACAGCGAGAGATAGCCCAAACTTGTTTGGGCCTATCTCTTGCGACGAAGCAGCGCAGCGATGCAGGAGCATTTTTTACCGAAGAGCTGGGCCGCTGGAGTCTGGACAAGAGAAAAGCGACGGCGAGAGATAGCCCAAACTTGTTTGGGCCTACCTCTTGCGACGAAGCAGCGCACCGATGCAGAGACAGGAGCACGGGTTTTTGGCAAGCACAGCTGTTTTGCGGAATATCGGCTACTATTGATTTTTGAATTGAATTATTATAGAAGCAAACAGAAAAGCGTTGAAAATTTATCAGTCAGTTGAGGTGCATTTGGAATGAAACAGACATTAACTTTTATCCCTACATTACGTGAAACTCCTGCAGATGCAGAAGTAAGGTCCCATCAATTATTGCTCCGTGCAGGTTTTATCCGCCAGAATACGAGCGGCATCTATTCGTTCCTGCCGCTGGGCAAACGGGTGCTCGATAAAGTGGAAAGAATCATCCGCGAGGAAATGGAAGACGCAAACAGCGTGGAGGTATTCCTTCCGGCGATGCAGCAGGCGGAGCTTTGGCAGGAAACCGGACGCTGGTATTCATATGGAGATGAATTGATGAGATTGAAGGACCGCAATGGGCGGGAATTCGCTCTAGGCGCCACTCATGAAGAAGTGATCACGGATCTTTTGCGTGATGAAATCAAATCCTATAAAAAATTGCCGTTGAATCTTTTCCAGATCCAGTCAAAATTCCGTGATGAGAAACGACCGCGTTTCGGATTGCTGCGTGGCCGTGAATTCCTGATGAAGGATGCTTATTCATTCCACGCTACGACAGAAAGCCTTGATAAGACTTACGATGTCATGATGCAGGCCTATAAAAATATATTCACACGACTCGGTTTGGACTTCCGGATGGTAATTGCGGATTCCGGTGCTATCGGAGGAAAAGATAACCATGAATTCATGGTGCTTTCTGATATCGGGGAAGATACGATCGCTTATTCGGATTCTTCAACCTACGCGGCCAATATTGAAATGGCACAGGTTAATGTCGAATATGAAGTTCCTGAGGAAAAGCCTGAAGATATCGAAAAAATCGAAACACCAGCTGTCAAAACAATTGCACAAGTTGCAGAATTTTTCGGAACGGATGCAGAACATTGCATCAAGACCCTGGTCTTTAAAGCCGATGAGGAATTTGTTGTGGTGTTGTCCCGCGGTGACCACGACATCAATGATGTCAAAGTTAAACATGCGGCTGATGCGAAAGTGGTTGAAATGGCGACGCCGGAAGAAGTGAAACAATTGATCGGCTGTGAAATCGGTTCGATAGGTCCGGTTGCTTTGCCGGAAGGCCTCCGCGTTTTCGCTGACAATGCACTCAAAACGGTTGTCAATGGAATTGCCGGTGCCAATGAAGAAGGCCAGCACTATAAAAATGTGACACCTGGAAAAGATTTTCAAGTGGAGAAATATGCGGATCTTAGATTTATCAAAGAAGGAGACCCTTCGCCGGATGGCCAGGGGACAATCCAGTTTGCTGAAGGAATTGAAGTGGGGCATATCTTTAAACTGGGTACCAGATACAGTGAAGATATGAAAGCGACTATCCTGAATGACCAGGGGCGCGCTGTTCCTTACATCATGGGCTGTTATGGGATTGGGGTTTCCCGCGTTGTCGCAGCTGTAGCTGAACAATTCAATGATGACAACGGCTTTACCTGGCCGCAAGTGGCTGCACCTTACGATATCCACGTAGTGCCGGTCAATGTCAAAGATGATGTGCAGCGCGAAACCGCTGATGAAATCTACAAACTGCTCAAGTCAAATCGTTATGAAGTGCTGATTGATGACCGTAATGAACGTGCGGGTGTTAAATTTGCCGATGCCGATTTGATTGGCCTGCCAATTCGGTTGACCGTCGGTAAAAAAGCAGCTGAAGGAATTTTGGAAGTGAAAATTCGCAGCACAGGCGAGACGTTTGAGTGGAAACAGGAAGAATTGCTCGACCAATTGCAGCAGTTTTTTCAAAATTAAATTGTAAAATCTGATAGAATGAAAGGAAAGCACAAAGTGTGCTTTCCTTTCTTTTTCTTCTTTTCCTTTGGGTTTATTTTGAGGAAAAGTTGCCGAAAAACATCATTAGAACAGCCGGTTCGAACCGGTTTTATTAATATAAGAGCGAAGGGGATAGTTATGACAAACCAGCAAGATCCCAAGATGCGTTTAAAACTGCTTCTTCAGCATCTCGAGTTGACAGATGACGTACATATGCCTTATTTCGAAGAGGCTGAATTGACACGGATGACCGTCCATAAAAAAGAGCGGACGTGGCGTTTTACGATAAAACTGGCAAACGTTTTGCCTCTGAAATTATTTTTGCTGCTGAAAGAACAGCTCCATTCAACGTTTTCTCCCATTGCCTCGGTCCAGCTGACCATTGTAACAGAAGCCGACACCGCGGATGCCGATCTGGTCAATGATTATTGGCGTTACGCGGTAGATGAGCTGGCAGATATGGCACCGCCGCTGCGCGAACGCTTACTGAACCAGGCACCGCAGTGGAGCGGCAACAAGATGCTGCTGAATTGCGGGCATGAGCATGAAATGATGGCACTGAAGTCGAAATACACCGACAAACTCGCCGCTGTCTATCAGCAATTCGGATTTCCGCGCATCGGCATTGAGTTCCGGCTGGCTGAAGGGGATCAGCAGGCAGCTCATGAAGCATTTATGGCCGAACGGCTCGCCGAAGAAGAAGAGATGGCTCAAAAAGCATTAGCTGATATGAAAAAACGTGAAACTGACAGAAAAGAAAACGGTACTCCGGCCGGTCCATTCCAGATGGGAAGCAATATCAAACCGGACGAGCCGATTGCGGAGATCCAGTCAATTACGGATGAAGAACGCCGGATTACAGTGGAAGGCTTTGTTTTTGATGCAGAGGTGCGTGAACTCCGAAGCGGACGTTCGCTGCTTACTGTCAAAATCACAGATTATACGGACTCGATTCTGGTGAAAATGTTCTCCCGCGACAAAGACGATGCCGAATTGATGAAAAACATCCAAAAAGGCATGTGGCTGAAGGCGCGCGGTTCCATTCAGATGGATACGTTTGTCCGTGACCTGGTCATGATGGCACAGGATATGGTGGAAATAAAACCGCAGCTGCGTCAAGATACAGCGGCTGAAAAACGGGTAGAGCTGCATCTGCATACACCGATGAGCCAGATGGACGCCATTTCTTCAGTGGATTCATTGGTCGCTCAGGCAGCGAAATGGGGTCACCCGGCAATCGCCATCACCGACCATGCCGGTGTGCAATCGTTTCCGGACGCGTATACTGCCAGCAAAAAACATGGCATAAAAGCAATATTCGGCCTTGAGGCAAATCTGGTGGATGATGGAGTGCCAATCGCTTTTGAAGAGCGCCACGCGCTTCTCGAAGAAGAGACTTTCGTCGTGTTCGATTTGGAGACAACAGGCTTATCCGCTGTTTACGATACGATTATCGAACTGGCAGCCGTCAAAATCAAAGGCGGACAAATCATTGATAAATTCGAAAGCTTTGCGAATCCGCACCATCCATTGTCGGACACTACAACCAATTTAACGGGAATCACTGACGAGATGGTCAAAGATGCTCCTGAAGTGGAAGAAGTGATCCGCAATTACCACGAATGGGCTGGTGACCATATCATGGTTGCCCATAATGCGTCGTTTGATATGGGCTTTCTGTACGTTGCCTATAAGAAGTTCGGGATTGTTAAGAATCATTCGACCATTGATACACTGGAGCTTGCCCGGATGCTTCATCCGGAGTTGAAAAGTCACCGGTTGAACACACTGGCGAAAAAATTCGGCATCGAATTGACCCAGCATCACCGTGCCATCTACGATACAGAGGCAACTTCCTACCTGCTGACCCATCTGCTGAAAGAAGCGCACCAAAAAGGTATTCTGTATCATGATGAACTGAACAAATATGTGGGTGCAGGCGATGCCTACAAACGCGCCCGGCCGACTCATGTGACTTTATTGGCACAAAATGATGCCGGTTTGAAAAATCTCTTTAAACTTGTATCTGCCTCCCATATCAATTACTTCTATCGGGTACCGCGTATTCCAAGGTCTCTTCTCCAGAAACACCGGGAGGGGCTGCTTGTTGGATCCGGCTGTGATAAAGGCGAAGTATTCGAGGCCGTCATGCAAAAATCGATGGAAGAGGTTGAACGTACCGCACAGTTCTATGATTATCTGGAGGTTCATCCGAAAGAAGTTTACGCCCCGCTCATCGAACGGGAACTGATCCGCGATGAGTGGAACCTGGAAGACATTATCCGGAAACTGGTCAAGGTCAGCAAAAAGCTTGATATCCCTCTTGTAGCGACAGGGAATGTCCATTATCTGGATGAAAATGATGCCATCTACCGGCAGGTGCTGATCGGCTCTCAGGGTGGAGCAAATCCGCTGAACCGCTCGAAACTTCCCAAAGTACACTTTCGGACGACCGCAGACATGCTGGAAGCCTTCGACTTTTTGGGGGAAGAGACAGCAAAACGGATTGTTGTGGAAAATTCCAATAAAATCGCTGATATGATTGATACTGTCAAGCCGATCAAAGATGACCTTTACACGCCGAAAATCGAAGGCGCAGATGAGGAAGTACGCGAACTAAGCTATAATATGGCTCGAAATATTTACGGAGATCAGCTTCCGGAAATCGTGGAAGCCCGTATTGAGAAAGAATTAAAATCGATCATCGGACACGGTTTTGCGGTTATTTACCTGATTTCCCATAAACTTGTCAAAAAATCCTTGGATGACGGCTACCTTGTTGGTTCCCGTGGTTCTGTAGGTTCCTCACTGGTTGCGACCCTGACGGAAATAACGGAAGTCAACCCGCTGCCGCCGCATTACATTTGTACACAATGCCAGAAATCGGAATTCTTTGATGATGGCTCGGTGGGCTCCGGGTTTGACCTGGAAGACAAAAATTGTCCGGATTGCCATGTTCCTTATAAAAAAGAAGGGCAGGATATCCCATTTGAAACCTTCCTTGGTTTCAAAGGAGATAAAGTTCCCGATATCGATTTGAACTTCAGTGGCGAGTATCAGGCGAAAGCCCATAATTACACGAAGGAACTTTTCGGTGAAGATAATGTTTTCCGCGCCGGAACAATCGGAACCGTGGCCGAGAAGACGGCATACGGCTATGTCCGGGGCTATGCGAATGATCGCGACATGACAATTCGCGGTGCTGAAATCGACCGTCTCGTACAAGGCTGCACCGGCGTAAAGCGGAGCACGGGCCAGCATCCGGGCGGTATTATCGTCGTACCGGACTATATGGATATTTATGATTTTTCTCCCATCCAGTTCCCTGCTGATGCACAGGATTCGGAGTGGAAGACGACGCATTTTGATTTCCATTCGATTCACGATAATTTATTGAAGCTCGATATTCTGGGCCACGATGATCCAACAGTCATACGGATGCTCCAGGACTTATCGGGAATCGATCCGAAAACGATCCCGACCGACGATCCGGAAACCATGAAAATCTTCTCCGGTACGGAGTCATTGGGCGTTACGGAAGAGCAAATCGGATGTAAAACGGCCACATACGGCATTCCGGAATTTGGAACGCGCTTCGTCCGTCAGATGCTTGAAGAAACGAAGCCGACGACCTTTTCGGAATTGGTGCAGATTTCCGGGCTTTCTCACGGAACCGATGTCTGGTTGAGCAATGCCCAGGAATTGATCAAAAATGGCACGTGCCAGCTGTCGGATGTAATCGGCTGCCGGGATGACATCATGGTTTACCTGATTTATCAGGGACTCGAATCATCGATGGCATTTAAGATTATGGAAGCGGTCCGTAAGGGGAAAGGTTTGACCCCGGAATTTGAAGCTGCCATGAAAGAGGAAGGTGTACCGAACTGGTATATCGAATCATGCAAGAAGATCAAATATATGTTCCCGAAAGCACACGCCGCTGCCTATGTATTAATGGCCGTGCGTATCGCATATTTCAAAGTGCATTTCCCGGTTCTGTACTACGCGGCTTACTTTACGGTGCGTGCAGAAGACTTCGATGTCAACGCGATGGCAAAAGGTTCAAGCGCCATCCGTGCACTGATCGCTGAAATAAATGCCAAGGGCCTTGAAGCCTCGACCAAAGAGAAGAATTTGCTGACTGTAATGGAATTGGCGCTTGAAATGACCGAGCGCGGCTTTTCTTTCCAGAAAGTCGATCTTTACAAATCGGAAGCGGATGAATTCATCATCGACGGCACAACGCTGATTCCGCCGTTCAATGCGATACCGGGACTCGGCACAAATGCTGCCAAATCAATCGTTGCAGCCCGGCAGCAAGGGACTTTCCTGTCGAAAGAAGACCTTCAGCAGCGGGGCCGTGTTTCAAAAACGATCATCGAATACATGGATGATCATGGTTGTCTGGAAGGAATGCCTGATGCTAACCAGTTGTCGCTGTTCTAGTCAGTTGCACTGCTATGCCAATCATGGTATTATTGTAGTAACATTTACTGATAGCTCTGTCGCAGAAGAGTGGGTTCTCCCGCTCTTTTCTGTTTGTAATGGCATAAAATTGGCGGGAGGCATGTATGAGCAAAATAACAGAACAAATCGAAAAAATCGCGCAGCCCATCACCGATGAGCTGAACCTGGAACTGGTGGATGTGGAATTTGTAAAAGAAGGACGCAGCTGGTTCCTGCGTGTCTATGTAGACAATCCGGAAGCACCGATCGACATCGAACAATGTGCCTCAGTCAGCGAACGGCTGAGTGAAATTTTGGATGAACTCGATCCGATCGAACAGAATTATTTCCTTGAAGTGTCTTCACCAGGGGCAGAACGCCCTTTGAAAAAAGAAAAAGATTTTGAAAAGGCTATCGGTAAATTCATTTACATCAAAACCTATGAACCGATTCTGGATGCCAAGGAATTTGAAGGCCATCTGCAGTCTTATAACGAAGAAGAAGTCCAAATTGAAGTCAAAATCAAAACCCGCAGAAAAACGATCGTTATACCGAGACCAAAAATAGCTGTAATCCGGCTTGCAATTGATTTTTCAGCTAAACCTGATTGATGAACCTAGGAGTGAATAATTAATGGCGAAGAGCAAAAGTAAAAATACCAGCAAAAGCAACAGCGGTGAATTGCTGGAAGCGTTGAATGTATTGGAAAAACAAAAAGGGATTTCAAGAGAAGTGTTGATCGAAGCGATTGAAGCTGCTTTAGTGACAGCATATAAACGCAATTTCAACCAAGCCCAAAATGTGCGTGTGGATTTGAACTTGGATACGGGTTCCATGCTCGTATATTCCCGTAAAGATGTAGTAGAGGAAGTTGAAGACGACCGTCTGCATATTTCCCTAGAAGATGCACATGCGATCAATCCTGCATATGAGCTCGACGATGTGGTGGAACAGGAAGTTACACCGCGTGATTTCGGACGCATTGCTGCACAAACTGCCAAACAAGTAGTCACCCAGCGTGTCCGTGAAGCAGAACGAGGTCTTGTTTTTGAAGAGTTCGTCGATCGTGCTGATGATATTGTCAACGGAATTGTCGAACGCATGGATGCACGGAATCTTTATGTTGGTCTTGGCAAAGTGGAAGCGGTTCTGCCGCAGACTGAGCAGATGCCGAATGAGTCGTATCAGCCCCATGACCGGATCAAGGTCTATATTACGAAGGTCGAACGCACAACACGCGGTCCACAGGTTTTCGTATCAAGAACACATCCGGGCCTTTTGCGCCGTCTGTTTGAAACGGAAGTTCCTGAAATCTATGATGGCATTGTTGAAATCAAGTCGATCGCCCGCGAAGCAGGCGACCGGTCTAAGATTTCTGTAATGGCTCACCGTGAAGATATCGATCCGGTTGGTTCATGTGTAGGTGCCAAAGGTGCACGTGTCCAAACCATCGTTAATGAACTCAGCGGAGAAAAGATTGACATCGTCGAATGGTCCGAGGAGCCGGTGGTATTTGTTGCAAATGCACTCAGCCCATCAAAAGTGCTTGATGTCCAAGTGAACGAAGATGAAAAATCAACCACTGTGGTGGTACCTGATTATCAATTGTCACTGGCAATCGGCAAGCGTGGTCAAAACGCCCGTTTGGCAGCCAAATTGACAGGATGGAAAATCGATATCAAAAGTGAGACGGATGCACGCGAAATGGGTATTTACCCGAATCCCGATGCTGACATCGAACTGACGGAATCCGGCGAAGAAGCGGATGACTTCGATTTTTACGAGGAAAAAGAATAAGAAAGATAAGGTGATGTCCGTTGGCTCTGCAAAAGAAAATTCCACTTCGAAAGTGTGTAGCTACAGGCGAGATGCATCCTAAAAAAGAAATGATCCGCATTGTCCGGTCAAAAGAAGGCGAAGTCAGTGTCGATCTTACCGGCAAAAAATCAGGGCGCGGAGCCTATGTTTCCAAATCGGAGGCGGCGATAGCAGCTGCCAAAAAGAAAAAGGTGCTTGATAACCAACTGGAAGTCAAAGTGCCTGCGGAAATTTACGAAGAGTTGCGCCGCGTCGTGTTAAGAGAGCAGTTGAAGTAATATGGATACAAAACAACAAATCCTTCAAATTCTGGGTCTCGCTACAAGAGCAAGAATGACGATTACCGGAGAAGGAATGACCGTTAACGAAGTGAGAAATGGCAATGCAAAACTTGTTTTGGTTGCCGAAGATGCTTCAGAAAATACCAGTAAAAAACTGCACGATAAATGCAGCTATTATAAAGTCGACATCCAAACTTTCGGAACTCGTTTCGAAATTGGACATGCAGTCGGCAAAGAAGAGCGCGTAGTTATGGCGATCACTGATGCAGGATTCGCTAAAAAACTGAAGAGCTTGTTCGATGAAAATAACCGGGGGTGAGCAGATGACCAAAATTCGAGTACATGAATATGCGAAAAAAGTAGATAAGCCAAGTAAAGAGATTATCCAACAATTAACAAAAATGGATATCTCTGTGACGAACCATATGTCAACATTAGAGGATAATGCTGTTTCGAAACTGGACGGCATTTATAAGAAATCTTCATCAGCTTCAACAACACCAGCTCCAGCCAAACCACAGAACCAGGGGCAATCCCGTCCGCAGGGACAGGGATCACGTCCGGCAGGCCAAAGCCAGTCTCGTCCACAAGGCGGACAAAGCGGCACACGTCCATCCGGGCAGGGGCAATCCCGTCCAGCAGGGCAAGGCCAAAACCGTCCGGGTCAAGGGCAGTCCCGGCCGGCTGCAGCACCAAGCCAAGGGCAATCCCGTTCTCAGGGCAATGGCCAGAGACCTGCCGCTCCAGCTAAATCAGGCTCAAACTTCACGCCAAAAGCGGCGAAACCGACTGCAGGACCTGGGCAGCGCAACTCCAAACGACCGAGCGGAGGACAAAACCGCAACCGCAAAGGCAAACAGCAGCGACCGGTAAACCCGTTGCCGCCTATGCCTAAAAGGGAAAAGGAATTGCCGGCTAAAATCACTTTCACTGAGTCATTGACCGTGGGCGAATTGGCGAAAAAATTAGGCCGTGAACCTTCAGAAATCATTAAAAAATTGTTCATGCTTGGAGTAATGGCTACCATTAACCAGGAATTGGATAAAGATGCAATCGAATTGATCTGTGCGGAATACGAAGTGGAAGTGGAAGAAGAAATCCTAGTGGATAAAACCGACCTTGAAGTTTATTTCGAGCCGGAAGACGAAAGCTTGAATGAAGAACGTCCACCGGTCGTGACCATTATGGGCCACGTCGATCATGGTAAAACAACTTTGCTCGATTCAATCCGCAACACGAAAGTTACAGCCGGAGAGGCTGGCGGGATTACACAACACATCGGCGCATATCAGGTTGATGAGGACGGCAAGAAAATCACTTTCCTTGATACTCCTGGCCACGCTGCCTTTACTACTATGCGTGCCCGTGGAGCAAAAGTTACGGATCTTGCGATTATTGTTGTAGCAGCGGATGATGGTGTAATGCCACAAACAGTCGAAGCGATCAACCATGCCAAGGCTGCAGAAGTGCCAATCATCATTGCTGTTAACAAAATGGATAAGCCAAGTGCCAATCCGGACCGCGTAATGCAGGAATTGACCGAGCACGGACTGGTTCCTGAAGCATGGGGTGGCGATACGATTTTTGTTCCGCTTTCGGCATTAAAAGGTGAAGGAATCGATACGCTGCTTGAAATGATTTTGCTTGTTTCAGAAGTAGGCGAATTGAAAGCAAATCCTGCCAGACGTGCTATCGGTACAGTAATCGAAGCTGAACTGGATAAAGGTCGCGGTTCTGTTGCAACCCTTCTTGTTCAGGATGGTACATTGAATGTCGGTGATCCGATTGTTGTCGGCAATACATTTGGCCGTGTCAGAGCGATGGTTTCCGATACCGGACGCCGCGTCAAAGAAGCTGGTCCATCCATGCCCGTAGAAATTACAGGTTTGAATGATGTGCCACAGGCAGGCGACCGCTTCGTAGTCTTTGAAGATGAAAGAACGGCTCGTTCAGTTGGCGAAAGCCGTGCAACATCTGCATTGCAGGTTCAACGTTCTGAAAAAACCCGCGTAACGCTTGATAACCTTTTTGATCAATTGAAAAAGGGCGAAATGAAAGAATTGAATTTAATTGTCAAAGCGGATGTGCAAGGTGCAGTTGAAGCGATGGCATCTTCCCTTCTTAAAATCGATGTGGAAGGCGTTAACGTCAATATCATCCATACCGGTGCAGGTGCCATTACAGAATCGGATATCTCCCTTGCAGCGGCTTCAAATGCCATTGTTATTGGATTCAACGTCCGTCCGGATGCAAACGCAAAACGTGCAGCCGATGCAGAAGGCGTGGATATCAGATTACACCGCATCATCTATAAAGTGATAGAAGAAATCGAATTTGCCATGAAGGGCTTGCTTGATCCTGAATTTGAGGAGAAGATCATTGGCCAGGCAGAAGTCCGCAGCACTTTCAAAGTATCGAAAGTCGGAACGATTGCCGGCAGTTATGTGACGGAAGGCAAAATCACCCGTGACAGCGGCGTCCGTGTAATCCGTGATGGAATTGTCATTTTTGAAGGCGAAATGGATACTTTGAAACGCTTCAAAGATGATGCCAAAGAAGTGGCAAAAGGGTACGAATGCGGTATCACCATCAAAAAATTCAATGACGTCCAAGAAGGCGACATTATTGAAGCTTATGTAATGGAAGAAATCGAACGAAAATGATCCTTTACATGGAATGCGAATTTTTCATACCGACGGCGCATTCATTAAAGGATAAAAGGGCCGTGCTGAAAAGCATGCTGACCCGCTCGAAACAAAAGTTCAATATTTCCGCTGCGGAAATTGATCACCAGAACGTATGGCAGCGTTCACGCCTTGCATTTGTCACTGTCTCTTCTTCAAAAGAGATGGCTGAAAAAGAAATGGCACAGGTGCTGTATTTTCTGGAGAGCAATCCGTCGTGGGAATGTATTGAACATCATCAAGAATATCTGTAAGAACGAGGTGTATAAGCAATGACAATGCGCTCTAATCGTGTAGGCGAACAAATGAAAAAAGAGCTCAGCGAGATTATCAGCCGCAAGCTGAAGGATCCACGAATCGGATTTGTCACGGTGACTGATGTTGAAGTTACCGGAGATCTCCAACAGGCGACGGTTTATATCAGCGTACTAGGCAGCGATGCTGAAAAAGAGCAGACTTTGCTCGGCTTATCGAAATCCAAAGGGTTTATCCGTTCAGAGATCGGACAGCGGATACGGTTGCGCAAAACTCCTGAATTATCATTTGAAATTGATTCTTCAGTAGCATACGGTAACCGCATCGACAGTCTACTGCGGGACATCAAAGAACCAAATGACGAAAATTAACATCAAGCCTGCTGTCTAGTTCTTAGATTGCAGGCTTTTTTACATATTAATGTAGATGAACAAAAGCTCTCATAACCGATATTCCGCAAAACAGCTTGCTTGCGGGTCCACAGGATGTGGGTCATGCAGTCGGCGCGACAGGACGTCGCGACGCCGGCTGCCGGGGGCTTGTTAGTTTTCTCAAAACCGGTGCTCCTGTCTCTGCATCGCTTCGCTGCTTCGTCGCAAAGCGTCGGCCGAACTACCTTCGGCCAACACTTCGCTGTTTTGCTCCATATCTAAGAGACTTTCTCTGCCGAAGCTAATCTCCAAGCGCCGGTGCGGCTCAGAACTGGCCGGAGCAATAAGACGAGTGATTTTCTCGGCTTATTGTGGGAGGCATGTCCAAAGCGCCGAAGCGGAATATAGAATTACTTAAAAGGGGGTTGAAAGGGATGGATATTAACGGAATCCTACCTTTGTGGAAAGAGAAAGGCATGACTTCCCACGATTGCGTTTTTAAATTGCGGAAAATATTGAAGACAAAAAAAGTCGGCCATACTGGAACGCTGGACCCGGCAGTGGACGGCGTCCTGCCCATATGCATCGGAAATACTACTAAGGTGGCGGAATACATCACTGATCAGGGGAAGACTTATGAAGCGGAAGTGGCTATCGGATTTTCAACCGAGACGGAAGACGCCACCGGAGAAATGGTGGAGCGCAATCCGGACGAAAAGAAAATTACACGAAGTCAATTGCTCTCTGCACTGGAAGGTCTGACTGGGGAAATCACACAGATTCCTCCCATGTATTCGGCTGTGAAAGTGAATGGCAAGAAATTATATGAATACGCCAGAGCAGGGATAGCTGTAGAGCGTCCTGTAAGGAAAGCCCAAATCGATTCCATCGAATTACTGGACAGTGCCGAGGAATGGACGGGAGTCGATATCCATTTCCGAATCCGTATAAAATGCGGCAAAGGGACTTATATCCGGACACTTGCTGTCCAGATTGGTGAAGCGCTCGGTTACCCGGCGCATATGTCGGAATTGACCCGCACCCAGTCCGGAAAATTCAAAAAAGAAGATTGCTTTACACTTGCCGAAGTCGAAGAAATTGCTCAAAATGAAAAGATCGAAGGAATTTTGAAGCCGCTCGCTTACGCTTTGAGCGCTTTCCCCTCAGTGGAAGTCGAGCCCGCAGCTTTTTTTGCAATGAAAAATGGGCAGGTGATGGATATGCACCCGTTGCTGGAAATGAACACCCTGCTGGTGTTTACCACAAACGGAAATCCATTTGCGCTATACAAGAAGCATCCGGAAAAACCAGGCAAGATGAAACCGGAAAAAATGTTCGGTCTACCGACAGAAGACGAGGTGTAAATATGAAAATTTTCCATTTAAACTATCCCAATCATATGAAACCGGAAGAACAAACGGGACCCTTATCGATGGCACTTGGCTTTTTCGATGGGGTTCACAAAGGCCATCAGAAGGTAATCGGAGAAGCAATGGAAAAAGCACGCCAATTGGATGCGAAATCAGCCGTGATGACTTTTGATCCGCATCCGTCTCTCGTACTCGGGGGCAGAAAAGAAGAAATGTTTTACATCACACCCCTTCAGCAGAAGGTGGACATTTTAAAAGAAATGGGCGTCGATGTATGTTTCATCGTGCGCTTTACCTCCAATTTTGCGCAGTTGCAGCCTGAGGAATTTATCAGCCACTTTATCGAAGGGCTTGGCGTGGTTCACGTCAGCGCTGGATTCGATTTTTCTTTCGGATCGAAAGGGCAGGGGAATATGGGATTGATGAGGAGCTGCAGCAACGGCCGGTTTGGAGTCAGTGTTATCGGCAAGCAGGAAGATGGACAACAGAAAATCAGTTCCACCCGAATTCGTGAGCACTTGAAATCCGGAGAAGTTGAAGAGGTATGCCGTTTGTCAGGACGACCATTCAAAATTTCCGGCACTGTAGTAAATGGGGACAAAAGAGGCCGCACCATCGGATTCCCGACAGCCAATGTGGAACCGGATCTTGGTACTTTTGTGCCGGCAAGAGGCGTCTATGCTGTTCGCCTTCATGTGCAGGATGAAATGTATGATGGTGTTTGCAATGTGGGCTACAAACCCACCTTTAACGACCCGGACCAAAAGAAATTGGTAATCGAAGTCCATATTTTCGATTTCGATAAAGACATTTACGGTGAACGCGTTACCGTCGATTGGTACAAACGGATCCGCGACGAAGAGAAATTTCCAGGCATCGATGAACTGAAAACGCAGATTGAAAGGGATAAAGAAGAAGCCATCGAGTTTTTTTCTATTTAAGTTGAACCACACAATCAGTTTTGATCCTGCTTCGGCGCTGATGAGACTCTCTAAAGATATGCTGCAAAACAGCGAAGAGTCGGCCGAAGGTAGTTCGGCCGACTCTTTGCGACGAAGCAGCGCAGCGATGCAACGCACTATCATGTCCCCGAAGCCAGCGAAAGCGATGCAGGGACAGAGACAGGAGCACGATTCTTTGCAAGTGACCTGTTTTGCGGAATATCAGCTGCTACTATTTGTTGAATTTGTATAAAAGATGATTGGTGTGGCATCCGGTTGATTTTCAAATTGCCGTGTGCTATTATTTATGAGTACTGAATGTACCAACCGTTGCTTGGCAAATCGAATCACCAACGTTTGCTCGGTAATTGGGGCTATCAGAAATAAGGAGGTGGAAACAGTATGGCAATCACTCAAGAACGTAAAAATGAATTGATCAATGAATACAAAGTGCATGACACAGATACTGGGTCTGCAGATATTCAAATCGCCATTCTTACAGAAGACATCAACAACCTGAATGAGCACTTACGTACTCACAAAAAAGATCACCATTCACGCCGTGGTCTATTCAAAATGGTTGGACGCCGTCGTAACTTGTTGAAATACCTTCGTGAAAACGACGTAGCTCGTTACCGCGAACTAATCGCAAGACTTGGCCTTCGCCGATAATAGCAATCAGTAAAAGCGGGATTCGTCCCGCTTTTTCTTTATGGAAAAATTTTCAGCATACAACAGCACAGCGAATGCTTTTTTTGATACACTACTAGTAATGGATACATAAAATTGTATATACATTGGAAGAGAGAGGAGCTTGATTATGGAGCAAACTAAAAAGGTTTACAAATTTGATTGGGCCGGCCGGGAATTACAGGTCGAAGTCGGCCAATTGGCAAAACAGGCAAACGGAGCAGCATTAATCCGTTATGGAGATACAGCAGTCCTATCCACATCAACAGCTTCAAAAACACCCAAGCCATTGGACTTCTTTCCGTTGACAGTCAACTACGAAGAACGTCTCTATGCGGTGGGTAAAATACCAGGAGGC
The DNA here is from genome assembly GCF_007004625.1 of Planococcus salinarum. GTDB lineage: Bacteria > Bacillota > Bacilli > Bacillales_A > Planococcaceae > Planococcus > Planococcus salinarum. The sequence continues at coordinate 23,190 of NZ_VIFV01000036.1, forward strand.
TTTATTAAGCGTGAAGGGCGCCCTTCCGAGAAAGCGACTTTGACCAGCCGGCTGATCGACCGTCCGCTACGTCCGCTTTTCCCTGATGGCTTCCGTAACGAAGTGCAGGTCATTTCAATGGTTATGTCTGTCGATCAGGATTGCCCTTCAGAAATGGCTGCAATGTTCGGGTCTTCTTTGTCATTGATGATTTCCGACATTCCATTTGACGGACCGATTGCCGGTGTCATCGTCGGCTTGATCGATGGTGAATACATCATTAACCCGACAAACGATCAACTTGAGAAAAGTTCGATCAATCTGATCGTGGCTGGTACGAAGGATGCCATCAATATGGTGGAAGCCGGAGCAAAAGAAGTTTCGGAAGAAATCATTTTGGAAGCGATCATGTTCGGCCATGAGGAAATCAAAAAGTTGATCGCCTTCCAGGAAGAGATTGCAGCAGAAGTCGGAAAAGAAAAGACTGAAATCCAGTTATATGAATTGGACGCTGAACTTTCTGCAACGATCAAAAACTCAGTGGAAGCGGAATTGAATGCGGCTGTTCAGATCAACGAAAAACTGGCGCGCAACGAAGCAATCGATGAAGTGAAAAAACGTGTCTTGGAACAATACGAGGAATCTGACGCCGACGTTAAAAAACAGGCTGGCCAGATTTTGGATAAAATGGTGAAAGAAGAAGTTCGCCGCTTGATCACGGATGAGAAAATCCGTCCGGACGGCCGTGGCCCTTCTGAAATCCGTGCCCTGTCTTCTGAAGTCGGCTTGCTGGCCCGTACTCACGGTTCAGGATTATTTACGCGTGGCCAAACACAGGCAATGAGCATTTGTACGCTTGGTGCGCTGGGCGATGTACAGATTATTGACGGCCTTGGAATCGAAGATACCAAACGCTTTATGCATCATTACAATTTCCCGTTATTCTCAGTGGGCGAAACCGGATTCCTGCGTGGACCCGGACGCCGGGAAATCGGACATGGCGCGCTTGGTGAACGGGCGTTGGAAGCTGTTATTCCAAACGAAAAAGAATTTCCCTACACAATCCGCCTTGTAGCTGAAGTATTGGAGTCCAATGGTTCGACTTCACAGGCGAGTATCTGTGCTTCAACGCTCGCGATGATGGATGCGGGTGTGCCTTTGAAAGCACCAGTAGCCGGCATTGCGATGGGACTTGTGAAAAAAGGTGACAACTATACAGTTCTGTCGGATATTCAGGGAATGGAAGATTACCTGGGCGATATGGACTTTAAAGTTGCCGGCACGGCTGATGGCATCACTGCCCTGCAGATGGATATCAAAATTGATGGCCTGTCACGCTCAATTCTTGAAGAGGCACTGGCTCAGGCGAAAATCGGACGCATTCACATTCTTGAATCGATGCTTGCGACGATTTCCGGACCACGGGAGCAATTGTCCAAATTTGCGCCGAAGATCATCATGGTCAAAATCAATCCTGATAAAATCCGTGATGTTATCGGGCCTGGCGGAAAAGTGATCAACAAGATCATCGATGAAACCGGAGTCAAAATTGATACAGAGCAGGACGGAACCATTTTCATATCTTCGGTTGATGAAGAAATGAACGCCAAAGCGAAAGCGATGATTGAAAATATCGTCCGCGAAGCGAAGGTTGGAGAATATTACGATGGAAAAGTCAGACGCATTGAAAAATTCGGTGCATTCGTCGAATTATTCCCAGGTAAAGATGGACTTCTCCATATTTCTGAAATCCAGGAAGAGCGGACCAAGGAAGTGGAAGATGTTTTGAAAATGGATCAGGTTGTGAAAGTGAAGGTCGTAGAAATTGACCGTCAGGGACGCGTTAATCTTTCCCGCAAGATAGTACTCAAAGAAGAAAAAGAAAAGGCTGAATAAGCTGGTCAGGAAAAAAAGAAATTGCCAACGAAAGTTGGCAATTTTTTCTTATTGGAGGGGATTTTAAATGGCAGAAACTTATATTTGTGACAACGGATTACGAATCGTTTCAGAACAAATCCCGCACTTCCGCTCAGTGGCGGTCGGAATATTCATCAAAGTGGGATCACGGGACGAAGAACCACAGGAAAACGGCATCACCCATTTTATTGAACACATGCTGTTCAAAGGAACGCCCACACGCTCAGCAAAAGACATTGCACGGGAGTTTGACCGGATCGGCGGCGATATTAATGCTTATACATCCAAGGAGTATACCTGTTATTACGCAAAAGTGGTTGACGATCATGCAGGCCACGCAGTTAACATAATGGCGGATATGTTTTTTAATTCCGCCATGGAACCGGTTGAAATTGAACGCGAACGCCAAGTTGTCCTTGAAGAAATCAGCATGACTGAAGATATGCCGGATGACGATGTGCATGAGCAGCTGTGGCGCGTCATGTATCCGGAACATTCGATCGGGGCACCGATCCTTGGCCTTGAAGAGACGCTGGCAACATTCGATGCCGACAAAATCAGGGAATTCATGGGCCGTTTTTACATTCCTTCTAATACTGTCGTTTCCGTGGCGGGGAATATTACACCGGAACTGATTCGCCAAATCGAGGAGCTTTTCGGAAGCTATGCTAAGGATGACCGTAACAGCCCTTACATGGAACCGAAATTTGCGTCCGGCAGTTCATTGAAATATAAGGACATTGAACAGGGCCATCTTTGCTATGGCTATCCCGGCCTCTCCATAAACGACCCCCATCTTTACGATATGGCCGTGATGAACAACATTCTTGGGGGAACGATGTCCTCCCGGCTGTTCCAGGAAATCAGGGAAGAACGGGGACTTGCCTATTCGATTTATTCATATCACTCAGCCTATTCCGATCACGGTACATTAGCCATTTATGGCGGAACGTCGAACGAACAACTGCCGGAACTGCAGGAAAAGATTTTGGCGTCGATCCACAAGATGCGCACTGGTGGACTGACACAGCTTGAAGTTGATGATTCGAAAGAACAGTTCAGAGGGAATCTGTTGCTCGGAATGGAGAGCACAAGTTCACGCATGAGCCGCAATGGTAAACACGAGTTGCTGCTGGGGAGACACATTGCCTTTGATGAAGTTCTGAAAAAAATTGATCAAGTGTCAATGGAAGGAGTCCAATACACATTGGAGCTGCTAAAAACGGCTCCAGCTCAATCCGTTATCCGTGCAAAAGAAGCATCCTCAGAAAGTTGAGGATGCTTTTTGGGTGTGCCCGGCATGGGCGTAATCTATAGGGTGCGAGTCCCGAACTGTGAAGGCAGAAGTAACAGTTAGCCAAGCGCAAGGGTGTCTACGGCGACGTGGAATCTGAAGGAAGCGGGCGGCAAACCTC
>NZ_VIFV01000037.1 GCF_007004625.1 Planococcus salinarum
TAGTGGATTTGGACAGGAACTACCTGACCTTTCCATTATAAAGGACTTTTTCTTTTGGTTTTTGCCAGTTTTCGAATGTTTTATGAATTCCTAATCTTCAAAATCAATTAATACAACAGCAGTGATAAAAATTGGAGGAACTCAAATTGACAATTATTGAAAAGTACGGCTGGAATGAAAACTGGCAGGAAAAAATCGAAACAAACGGCGTACCGGGACGTGTGGTGCTCGAACATAAAAATTTATACCGCGTCGTGACAGACCACGGTGAATGGCTCAGCTCACTGTCCGGAAAATACAGACACAGCCATGCGAAATCGGAATTTCCGGGTGTCGGCGACTGGGTGATCGTGGAGCAGATGCCCGGAGAAGAAAAAGGCATCATCCACCAGGTCCTTCCCCGCATTTCGAGCTTCTCCCGAAAAGCGGCGGGCGAAACATCCGATATCCAGACAATCGCCGTTAATGTCGATTACGCATTTCTTGTGATGTCATTGAACCACGACTTTAATGTCCGGCGTCTTGAACGTTATTTACTGGCCACTTGGGATTCAGGTGCGAATCCGGTAATCGTATTGACCAAGAAAGACCAGTGTGAAAACATCGACACTTATTTGCAGGAAGTTGAAACGGTCGCATTCGGCGTACCGGTCCACACAGTTTCCAGTGTCACAATGGAGGGAATCGCTGATTTACAGAATGTGCTTGCCGGTTCCAAAACCGGTGCACTGCTCGGCTCGTCCGGCGTCGGCAAATCTTCGTTGATCAATGCGCTAGCCGGCACCGAATTGATGGCGGTCCAGGAAATCCGGGAAGATGACAGCAAAGGCCGGCATACCACCACACACCGGGAAATGGTGCTGCTGCCAAGCGGCGGTTTGCTGATTGACACCCCGGGAATGCGGGAATTTCAGCTCGGCGATTATTCCGAAGGTGTGGAATCCGGATTCGCGGATGTTGAAACTTTGGCGGATGCCTGCCGATTCCGTGATTGCGCCCACGGCAATGAACCCGGCTGCGCCATACGGGAAGCGCTCGAAACGGGTGATCTTCAACCTGAACGTTTCCGCAGCTACGTGAAACTGAAACGGGAACTTGCCCATATGGAACGGAAAAGCGATCTGGCAGCACAAAAAGCGGAACGCTCGAAGTGGAAGCAGATTACGAAAGATTCGCGTAAGCGTCCAGTCAAAAAGCGCTGAAATGAAAAAGAGGCAAGACGCACTTGATGCGTCTTGCCTCTTTTCTGTCGAGAAACTATACCTACTTCTCAAATCATTTCGCTTCAGGCGGACGCTTTCCGCTGGGAGCTGCCTGCCGCTTCATTTTAATTTTGTTCAGAATTATTATATCAACTTACTCACTTTTTAATGAATTAATATATTGCTTATTTTAAAATGTGTTTCTTAGATATAGAGCAAAACAACGAAGTAAGTGTTTGATTACGGCTTAGCAATATTAAAGCCGTGCTGCTGCATCGCTGCGCTGCTTCGTCGCAAAGAATTAGCCTCGCAGTCGTCGGCTAATTCTTCGGAGCTGTTTTGCGGAATATCGGTATCATAAAATTTCCTCCCTATTCCATCCCCGCTTCTGTCAGTCCGTGCTTTACTGCATAGAGAGCAGCCTGCGTGCGGTCCTGCACTTCGAGCTTCGTAAAGATATTTGAAATATGGGTTTTCACCGTTTTTTCCGTCACATATAATGCCGACGCGATTTCCCGGTTGCTTTTCCCTTTCGTCAATTCCGCCAGCACTTCTTTTTCCCGGGGCGTCAAAAAATTGACGGTATGCGGCGCCGGTTGGGACGGTCCTTTCATCAACTCGGAAGTGGCTTTCGGATGCAGCGTATTCTCGCCTCTCATCAAACTGCGCAATGATTCCACCAGTTCATCCGGTTCGATATCTTTTAATTGATAGCCTGCCGCTCCCGCTTCGATCGCCGGAACGACATGGTCCCGGTCTGAAAAACTGGTCAGCATCAGGACTATAATCTCAGGAGACTTTTCCTTTATTTTGCGTGTTGCCTGAATTCCGTCCATTACCGGCATCACCAAATCCATCAACACAATATCCGGACGAAGTTTGGCAGCCATTTCGACCGCTTCTTTGCCGTTTACTGCTTCACCGACCACTTCAATATCTTTCTGGGTCTTCAGAAAAAATAACAGCCCTCTCCTGACCACATGATGATCATCCGCTATTAAAACCTTCATTATTCCATCCCTCTCTCCCTAATAAGGAATCCTTACAAGAATTTCTGTCCCTTTGTTCATTGCGCTGGACCATTCCACAGTGCCACCTTCGGATTTTGCACGTTCTTTCATGCTCAGCATGCCGATCGACGGAATATACAGTTTTTCATCCATCACAAATCCCCTGCCATCATCCTTCAATACCAGGAGCACATCCGTCTGGGTAACCGACAGAAACAATTGCCCACGATCTGTCCCGGCATGTTTCCGGATATTATTCAATGCTTCCTGCGCAATGCGGAATAAAGTCTCTTCGATTCTTGAAGGAAGCTGGATGACGCCGTTCACTTTCGTTTCAAGCTCCAGACCGAGCATTTCCGCATAGCCTTTTATGCCTTCCAGCAAACCGCTTTCAAGTCCTTTCGGCCGCAGTTGCCAGATCAGCGCACGCATTTCATTCAGCGCTTCCTGTGTAAGATGCTGAATATCACTGAATGTTTCACGGATTGCTGGCTCTTTCGACATTTCCACTCCACCTCTTGCGGTAAGCGTTACAGAGAACAGCAATTGGTTGACCGAATCGTGGAGATCACGAGCCAGTCTGTTGCGTTCGGTTACCAATGCCAACTCCTGCTCCTGCCTGGTCAGGCCGATGCGCTTGATGGCAGAACCGATTTGAAAAGCCACAGACTCCAATAACGCCAATTCATCCGCAGAAAAGCGTTCCCGATCAGGCGCTGCAATATTCAGCAGGCCGAATTTTTCCGCTCCCGATTGAAGCGGCACCGTTGCATGATGCGTAATATTGCCGTGGTCTCCGGTTTTTTCCGTTATCGAATTCTCAATCCGCTGGCAGGCGATGATATTGGATGCTTTCTCCAAATCACCATCATGGTATCTTTTGACACACCAACAGCCGCCTTTTTGAAGATGACGGCATTCATCTTCCTCCAGCGCTGAAGGAAGATTCGCCCTTGCCATGAGCCTGTGTTTTCCCTCCTCATCAATAAAGAAAATCCAGGCCGTTTCAAAATTCGAACCGTCCAACAGCTTCCGAATGGCACCCGTAAGCATTCGCTCCATATCGGTTTCCTCATTCAGCAGTTCTGCAATTTCCTTCAGCAGAATTACATTGGAATGCTCGCTCAGCTTCATGTTTTTCACCTCATCACCATTATTTAAACCATACATCTTTACAGGCTTCTTGCGCCTCATACTTTCGAATGAGAAAAGCTCCCTTACTAAGGGAGCCCGCCATTTACCTGTTATTCACTTCATCAAGGAATGATTCCTTGATCAACTCCAACTTTTCATCGCTTTCCTGTTCCGTATCCGCTTTGACGCTGAAATAGAATTTCACTTTCGGTTCAGTGCCACTCGGTCGCAGGCATACCCATGAACCGTCCTCGAGGAAATATTTCAGGACATTGGCCTGCGGCAATTCGATCTTTTCACTCTCATCCAAATCCGTGAAAATCCGATTCTGGGTTTCGTAATCTTCAATTGAAGTAATCGCGATTCCTGCGATGGCACGTGGCGGATTCTGGCGCATTCCCTGCAGCAATGCGGCAATTTCTCTCGCACCGTCAGCGCCTTTTTTCGTTACGGAAACCAATGCTTCCCTGTACCAGCCGTGCCGATTGTACAACTCAACCAGCACATCGTGCAGGTTCTTGCCTTGCGTTTTATAGAAGGCGGCCGCTTCCACCAGAAGCAGCACAGCCTGCACGGCATCCTTGTCGCGCGTAAAATCACGGATCAGGTAGCCGTAACTTTCCTCATAGCCGAATAAAAACTCAAATTCCCGGCTGCTGTCATTCGCCCGCAGCTTTTCGCCGATAAATTTAAAGCCCGTCAGCACATCATCTGTTCGGATGCCATAGGTATCAGCGACAGCGCGGCCAAATTCCGAAGTCACAATCGTTTTGAAAATACGCCCGTTTTCCGGGAGCTTCTCTTTTGTTTTCTTCTGGCTCAGCAGATATTCAATCAGGATTGCGCCCGTCTGATTGCCGGATAATAATTCGTAACGGTCCCCGTTCGAAACTGCAATGCCCACGCGGTCACCATCAGGGTCCACCGCAATCAGCAAATCGGCGCCGGCTTCTTTACCGTATTGTGTCGCCATTTCGAATGCTTCGGCTTCCTCTGGATTCGGCGAGGTCACAGTCGGAAATTCCCCATCGGGCTCCATTTGCTCTTTGACATAGCTGACCTCCATATAACCGGCACTTTCCAGCGCCCGTTTCACAGTTGCGCCGGCGGCACCGTGCAGCGGGGTGAATACAGCCTGTATCGGCGAGGCGCCTGTCTGTTCACAGACGGTCAACACGTTTGAAATATAGGCCTGGTCGACCGTATCCCGCACCGTGACGAGCAGTTCATCCTTATAGTCCCGATTGGATATGGAAAGTTCGTCCTCCACATTGCTGACGAATTCGATGACACGGTCTGCGTCTTCAAGGTTCAATTGCGCCCCGTCTTCCCCGTAAACCTTGTAACCATTGTATTCCGGCGGATTATGGCTGGCTGTGATGACAACTCCCATAAATGCATGCAGGTAGCGGACGCTGAATGACAGTTGCGGCGTCGTGCGCGTGCCGTTATATAAATACGTATGAATTCCGTTTGACGCAAACGTTTTGGCGGCTTCTTCCGCAAATTCCGGCGACATGCGTCGGCTGTCATAGGCAATGACGATTCCTCTGGCCATCGCTTCGTCGCCGTTTGATTTTATGTAGTCCGCGATGCCCTGAGAAGCTTTGCGCACTGTATAGACATTCATGCGATTTGTACCCGGTCCGATTTCTCCGCGCATGCCCCCCGTGCCGAAGGTCAGATCCTGATAAAATGCATCTTCCGCTAATTTCTCATCTTCCTGCAGCAGGTTCAGCGAATTCCGTGTTACTTCATCCAGACCTTCATGATCCAGCCAACGTTTGATCCGTTCTTTCCAATTCATAGTGATCCCTCCATTCATAATATGTACATGTCAATCAATCTATTTCCAGTTTACCAAAAAACAAGCAAAAAAACCGCCTCCATCAGGAAGCGGCTCAATAACATTTTTGAATGCAGGAACTTAATCTTTTTTGTACTCGACACGGTAGACATCATGTCTGCGGTCTTTTAATTGTTTCACTGTGCCGTTCTGGCGCTGGCGGCGCAGTATTTCAAGATCAACATCCCCGATCAATACCATTTCCAGGTTCGGATTGGTTTCTCCGACAATGCCGTCGCGGGCATATTCAAAGTCGGAAGGCGCGAAGATCGCCGATTGGGCGTATTGGATATCCATGTTTTCCGTCTGCGGCAAGTTGCCTACAGTACCGGAAATAACCGTGTAGATCTGGTTTTCGACAGCACGGGCCTGTGCGCAATAGCGAACGCGCAAATACCCTTGGCGGTCTTCTGTACAGAATGGCGAGAAAATGATATTCGCTCCCATGTCTGTCGCGATGCGGGCAAGTTCCGGGAATTCAATGTCATAGCAGATCTGAATTGCGATCTTACCGCAATCCGTATCGAATACCCGGACTGAATCCCCCGCCGAGATGCCCCACCACTTCCGTTCGTTCGGTGTGATGTGGATTTTGTACTGCTTGTCGATCGAACCGTCACGACGGAACAGATAAGCGATATTGTAGATTTCATCGTTTTCTTCTTTCACAAAATGGGAGCCGCCGATGATATTGATGTTATAGCGGACTGCCAGGTCTGTGAAGAGTTCGATGTATTGCGGTGTGTATTCCGTCAGCTTCCGCACTGCCTGGCTTGGCGATGGTTCGTTCAGGAAGGACATTAGCTGCGTAGTGAAGATTTCGGGGAATACGACAAAATCGGAATGGGCATCAGAAGCGACATCCACGAAATATTCCACCTGGTTTGCGAGGTCATCAAAAGACTCGATGGCACGCATCAAATACTGTACCACACAAATTCTTACCGGCAGGCTCGTCTTGAAATGGCGTTTGGATACCGGTTTGTAGTCGACATTATTCCATTCCATCAACGTCGCATATTTCCCGGAAGCTTTGTCATCCCGCAGGTAATTCGGGTTGATGCGCATCAATTGGAAACCGTTCATCAGCTGGAAAGTCAGCACAGGATCGTAAATTTTGTGGCGGGAAACTGCATCCACGTATTCGCGCGGCGACATTTCTTCTGCATGTTTGTGATAATTCGGAATCCGGCCACCGATGATGATCGATTTCAGGTTCAGTTCCCGCGCCAGTTCCTTACGTGCTTCATAAAGGCGCTGTCCGACCTGCATCCGGCGGTATTCAGGGTGCACCATCACTTCGATGCCGTACATATTATAGCCGTCCTGGTTATGGTTGGTGATATACCCGCCATCGGTAACATCGTCCCATGTATGGCGATCATCGTATTCATCAAAATTTATCAACAGGCTCGAGCAGGAGCCGATTACTTTGCCGTCAAGTTCTGCAACCATCTGTCCCTGGGGAAACACTCCCAGATGGCTTCTTAGTTGTTCTTCTTCCCATGGTTCCATGCCTGGAAAACATAAACGCTGCATTTCTAGAATGGCATTTATATCAGCATAATTCATCTCTCGGATGATCATGCTTTTTTCAAAATGGGATAAATCAAATTGTTCTGCCACTTTAGCCACTCCTTCACAAAAGTATCACATCTTATTATATAGGATATACACAGAGGATAATATTATTTTACTTGCCCCAGCTAAAGAATTATAATTCTATAGTAGCTATTTAACAAGAGAGGACCTGAATTATGACGAAAATCCAAGAGAATCTTTTGCTGGGAATCTGGGCGACCGCGTTGATAGCCACCGCCGGCTCCCTTTACTTTTCTGAGGTCCGCGGCTATATCCCGTGTGAACTCTGCTGGATCCAGCGGATTTTCATGTATCCCCTGGTCATCGTTGTCGGTGTGGCATATTTTCAGAAGAATGTCAGAATAGCTCTTACCTCGCTGATCATCTCGGGTATCGGCGGCATGATTTCCCTGTATCATTACGGAATTCAAAAACTGGCATTTCTTTCCGACTCCGCTCCTTCATGCGGACAGGTTCCCTGTACCGGCCAATACATCAATTATTTCGGCTTTATCACCATTCCATTTTTTGCACTTGTCGCATTTGTTTTAATTGCCGGGATGAGCGTATTTTTGCTGAAAACATCAAAGGAGGAAAAATAAATTGAAGAAAATGTTAATCATTGGAGGCATCGTACTCGCCATTTTTGCATTGATCATCGTTCTTACTCAAATGTCCAATAGCGAAAAATTGGCCAATAACCCTTACGATACAGATGATTTGGATCCGGCCACCATCGATCAGCTGGACGATGAAAATTACCAGAATATCGCATTGCCGGATGAAGTTGCTGATCAGATTGAAAGCGGTGAACCGACAACGGTTTATTTCTTCAGCCCCACTTGTATTCATTGCCAAAACACAACCCCTGTTCTGATGCCGGTGGCAGAAGATATGGATGTGGACGTGCTGCAGTACAATCTGTTAGAGTATGAAGAAGGATGGACAGACTACTTTATCGAAGCGACCCCGACACTTGTCCATTATGAAGATGGCGAAGAAGTTTCACGTTGGGTAGGATCGCAGCCAAAAGAGAATATTGAAGAGTTTTTCAGAGAAGTCGTTAAAAAATAACTGACAAGAGAGCCATGTGCAATGCGCATGCTCTTTTTTTATGGAGGAAATAACAATGAGCTGGAATTATGAAATTAAAGATGAGGGCATGACCGTCGAAGAATTGCTCCGTACCGAATGGGGATTGGGCAAAAAAGTTGTCCATGAACTGCGCATGGCGAAATCCGTAAAGAACGACAAGTTTCAGGAAGTCGTCTGGAAAGAACCGCTGCCAAAAGGCACGGTGCTGCAATTCGACCTTCCAAAAGCGGACTCCCCTTATGAACCCAACCACGACATCGAATTGCCGGTGTTGTACGAAGACGAACATTTTCTGATTGCCCGTAAACCGAAAGGCATGAATACGCATCCGAATGAAATCGGCCAGGACGATACATTCATCAACGGAGTTATCGGCCACATCATCCGCGGGGGCGGTTCATACGGTGAACACGTCCACAGGCTCGACCAGGGCACTTCAGGGCTATTGATGGCAGCGAAGCACCCGGTTGCGAAAAACATCCTGGACCGCATGCTGGAACAGAAACAACTGGTCCGCGATTATGAGGCTGTTGTCAAAGGAAAAGTGCACAATAAATCCGGCACCATTGATTTCGCCATTGGACGCGACCGCCACCACCCGACGCGCCGCATGGTTTCACCGACCGGGCAAAGCGCGGTCACGCATTATAAATTATTGCGCCATATGGAAGGCAAGTCCCTCTTGCAGCTGTCCTTGGAAACCGGCCGGACGCACCAGATCCGGACCCACCTTTCCCACATCGGGCATCCGATCATCGGCGATGAATTGTACGGCGGTCCGCCGACACAGGACGGCGCATATCATCTGCATGCGTTTCGCATGTCGCTCATCCATCCGTTTACCGGCGAAAAGATTGTCGTGGAAGATTCGGCGAGATAAAGAGAAACTCCATTCAATCGGGTTTTAAGCTCAGTTGATACAGAATATAAAAGAAGTTCCCTGTTAAACGAGGGAACTTCTTTTTCTTATGCCTGGATATCGTCGGGATTCGTGCCGGCTCTCCAGTCCTGATTGAGGCCATCTATCGCCAACATATCTTTCGCAGTTAGTGAAAAATCATACACATCGGCATTTTCCGCGATGCGCGACGGCGTCACCGATTTTGGAATGACGATGAGGTCACTCTGCAGATGCCAGCGGATGATGACCTGCGCAACCGTCTTACCATGTGCTGCCGCGATTTCCGTCAGCACCGGATCTTCCAATAAGCGGCCACGTGCGAGTGGTGACCAGGAAGTCACGGCAATGTCCTGCTGGGCACAAAATGCCCGAAGCGGTTCCTGGGTCAATTGCGGATGCAATTCGATTTGGTTGACCATCGGCTTTGTATTCGCTTTTGCCAGAAGCTTTTCCAAGTGCGGCTGATGATGATTCGACACGCCAATCGCCCGCACCAGCTTTTCGTCGTATAAACGCTGGATGGCCCGGTAAGTGTCTTCGTAACTGCCCGGCACCGGCCAATGTGTCAGATACAGATCCAAATACTCAAAGCCGAGCCGCTCCAGTGATGCTTCAAATGCGCGCAGCGTCCCTTCATAGCCCTGATCCGTATTCCAAACTTTCGATGTGATGAACAGGTCCTCCCGTTTGACGGATGAATGGCGCACCGCTTCCCCGACTTCTCGTTCATTTTCATAAACTGTCGCCGTATCGATTGCCTTGTATCCGGCATCAATTGCTGTAATCATTGCGTTAACTGCCTCTTCCCGGTCTGTCATTTTGTAGACACCAAGACCGAACCGCGGCATCTCCACACCATTATGTAATGTTTTCGTTGAATTGATCGTTAACTCCATTGCGCTCACTCCTTCTCGTCTTATTGTACAAATTAACAGCTGAAATTTCGAGTCTCGCAGTGCAGTTATCGGCCGCACATAAAAAACCGCCAATATGGCGGTTTTAGATACGTGGACGGCTTGCATAAGCTGCGTTGATGAACAGTACGATCGCACTCAATAAATGCAATGCCCAACCGATAAGTGGGATCCAGGCAAGCATGCTTGTCACCAAACCTAAAATCGGGCCGGATTTCGGTGAATATTCACGGAAACAGTAGAATAATGTTACCGCGTGCAGAACGAACATGACACCCAGTGCCGCATATCCGGTACTGATGACAAATGTGCCCCCGATAAACGGGATTGCAAGAAACGCTTCCGCAATGGCTGAAATCCAGAGCAAAGCAGCCGATATTTTCATTTTCATAGGGATCACCCTTTCCTTAAACATATTTTCACTACCTTAGTATACGAATGAAACCGCGATCGGTTTCAAGATTCCGGGAAACAATTGGACAGAATTTCTCCATATTTCAGTAAGGACTTATATTTCATTTTTCCCGACTTTCCGCTATACTAAACAAAGATGCATATTTCAAGGAGGTCGTTATAAATGAACTTGATCCTTATTCTTGGTGTTTGTGTTTCGTTCCTGGTTGCTATTTTCACAGCCGGATACGACGACAAACCTGGTACTTTCGATAAAGAATAGCATTTGAGAAAGGCAGCGGGAATAATCCCCGCTGCTTTTTTTATTCCAAATCCGGGTAGCCTTGCTGGCGCAGCGCTTCATACATAAGAATTGCTGCAGTGTTCGACAGATTCAACGAACGGATATTATCATTCATCGGAATGCGCAGGCAATGATCGGGATTCGCTTCGAGCAATTCAGCAGGCAAACCTTTTGTTTCCTGACCGAACACAAAGAAATGATCCTTTTCCTGATCGGAAAAATCGAATGTCGTATGAGGTTTCGAACCAAATTTGGTAATGTAATAAAAACGGCCTTCCGGATAGCTGGCAAACAGCTCCTGCAGGGAATCGTAATATGTCAAATCGACATGTTCCCAGTAATCGAGGCCGGCCCGTTTCAGCATTTTGTCATCAGTGGAAAATCCAAGCGGGCGGATCAAATGCAATTTGACTCCCGTCCCTGCGCACGTGCGTGCAATATTCCCTGTATTTGCCGGTATCAGCGGCTGGTATAAAACAATATTAATGGCCACTCTCTTCACTTATCCTTTCAACTCTTCAGCAAAAAATGCCAATCCTTTTTGAATTTCCTCGCGCACTTCAAGATCACTCTCCTGCCTGCTCGCTGCTTTTAAAGCGAGCAGGCCTTCCGCCGTGCCGATTTTCCCGATGGCCCAGGCCGCCGTGCCGCGGATGACCGGGCGTTCATCACTTTCCAGTAAACCGATCAGAGCGGGCACTGCACTGACTTCCTTAAAATGCGCCAGTGCCAGTATCGCATTGCGCTGAATCGGCTTCTTCCCTCTCCAGGAACCGGATACATAGCCGAACTTTTCTTTGAATTCGCGGTTCGCAATCTTCAATAAAGGCTCCAGCAGCGGTTTGGCAATTTCCGGGTCCGGTTCAAACTCGGCATGGATCTGATTGGCTTTCCGCTTGTTTTTCGGACACACTGTCTGGCACGTATCGCAGCCATATAGCCGGTTGCCGATTTTCGTGCGGAACTCATCCGGCAGGAAGCCTTTTGTCTGTGTAAGAAAAGAAATGCAGCGCTGCGCATTCAATTGACCGCCTTCAACAATCGCTCCTGTCGGGCACGTATCAATGCATAGCCGGCATTCGCCGCACTGATCCTCCATCGGCTCGTTCAACGCAAAAGGAATATTGGTGATCATTTCACCAAGGTACACATAGGAACCGAACTCCGGCGTGATGATGTTGGTGTTCTTCGCGCTCCAGCCTATGCCAGCGCGTTCGGCGACTGCGCGGTCGGACAATTCCCCCGTGTCGACCATCGAACGCATGCGTGCCTCCGGATAATGCGCTGCGATGAAGGCTTCAAGCAATGTCAGCCGCTCCCGCAGCGCGGCATGGTAATCTTTCCCCCAGGACGAACGGGAAAAAATGCCGCGCCGTGCACCTCGCGTCCCCTGCGGTGCATTGTTCATTTTCGACGGGTAGGCGATGGCAATCGAAATGATGGTCACCGCTTCTTCCAACAACAGTGCTGGACGGGTCCGCTTTTCGATATCCGGTTCTTCAAATCCGGACTGGTACTGCAATTGCTGTTGGCGTATCAGACGATGCTTCAAGTTGAAAAATGGCTCTGCAGAAGCAAAACCGATTTTATCTATTCCGATTTCCGAGGCATAAGCAACGAGTTCTTTTTGAAATTGTTCAAGATTCATGCTGATAACCCCTTCGTTGAATATATGATACGATAAACACAATTGCTCCCCAGAAAGGATGATTGCTGTGGAAATAACAGTTGATCCGAAAATCAAAGAAATCGTTCCCGAGTTTAAGATTGGAATCATTCATTATAACAATATCACCGTTTCCGATTCTCCTCAAATGTTAAAAGGCCGCCTGCAGCTTTTCCAGGAACAATTATTCTTTGACCTGGAAGATAAGGATCTTTTCGATTTTCCGGGCCTGCTCGAATGGAAACTCGTTTGGAAGGCGCTGGGTGCTGATTCGAACCGTTACCGGCCTGCGGCTGAAGCCCTTTACCGGAGAATCAAGAAGCAAAATTACCTCACCCCCGTCCATTCCGGTGTGGACATGAATAATTTTCTTTCGCTGCAATACGAAATTCCGCTCGGGCTGTACGATGCCGATTTGATCGAAGGCGAAGTTGAAATTACTGTCGGCACAGACAGCGACCAATATGAAGGCATCAATAACCGCATCAATACATTATCGAATATCCTCATCACGAAAGACCGCCAAGGCGCATTCGGCAGTCCGTATGTCGATTCCAACCGGACTGCTGTTACCGAGCAGACTAAGAATGCACTGCATGTTTTTTACCTGCGCCCTTCGATGGATCGGGATACCGCACTCGAAATGCTGACCGCGGCTTCGAATATGTTCACAGGAATTAACGGCGGTCACGCGGAATTACGCATTCTATAAATGCCCGAAGCCCGTGCTTCAGGCATATTCTTTTCTATCCCCCACCAAATTTAGTACCATTTTGATATCGAGATAAAAAAGAGGGATGCTCAATGAAAAAAGTGCACAGTGATATAATTCAGTTCCGGGGAAGCCATTATGAATTCGGCCATCATCAAGGAGAGTTGCTGCGGGACTCACTGCTGTTGCCTAACCGCAAGATACAGCGCGGGGAAAAGAGCCGACAATTGATAGTTGATGAAACGCAGGCCATCCACATGCTTGAACGCTTCGCCCCCCGCATCTGGGAAGAAATCGAAGGCCTCGCCGATGCCCTGAAATGGCCTTTCATTGATGCTTTGAGGGAATTTGGGGGTTATTATCTGGAATATACCAGAAGCGGCTGTTCAATTCTTAGCCATTCCAACTTTCTCATCCGCAATTACGACAGTTCGCCCCAAGGCTATGAAGGTCGGTTTGCGCTCTATGAACCGACAGACGGCGGTTATGCTTCCATCGGTCCTTCAATGCAAATTACAGGGAGGACCGATGGACTGAACGAAAAAGGGCTGGCGATGGGCTATAATTTTATTAACCGCCGCAACTCCGCTGACGGATTCCTTTGCAATATGGTCGGGCGTCTCATACTGGAACATTGTGCCAATGTCGAAGAAGCCATCGACCTGCTGGAAGAATTGCCTCATCGGCGTTCTTTCAGCTATGTGCTGTTGGACAAAAGCGGCAGGTCTGTTGTCGCTGAGACATCTCCGCGCAAGGTCATTGTTCGGGAAGCAGCTGTGTCGACAAACCATTTCGAAGTGTTGTCTGAAGAAAACCGCTACCAGATCGATGATTCCAAGCGCCGGGAAAGCGCACTTCTTACGCATGCGGCCACTTCAAGTGATGCCTACGCAGCATTTCGTCTGTTAAATGATTCCGAGCAGGGGGTATTCTCAACAAAATACAGCACCGCTTCCGGAACCCTCCACACGGCTTCCTATTTTCCGAACAGCCTGGAAGTCGGATTTGCTATCGGACCGGACCGTCTGCCGTTGATGTTCGATTTCCAGAAATGGATGGATGGGGAACGCTTGCTTTCAAAGCGTATCAACGGACGCATTGACACCCATTTCCCGTTTCCATATTTGGATGATATGTCTGTCCTGCAACATAAAAACGGCTGAAGCCATTTGCGCTTCAGCCGTTTTTATTGTCTTCCGGCATTTCCGTTTCTGTCTTGTTTTTTCTTGCTTCAAGCTTTGGCGTAACAAACTTATGGACGAACCATTTTTCCACCTCTACAAGAACAAAAACACTGAATCCGATCAATATCGGTCCTATCCAGTTATCGATGCCGATGGGCACTGTCCCGAGCACCGTATTCATAAACGGAACATACGTGACTGCGAGCTGCACTCCTATTAAGATGCCCGATACGAGAAATGCGGCTTTATTCGAAAAGAAATCACGATTCAATGCAAAGCGCCATTCGTTCCGGCAATTAAAAAGGTAAAAGAGCTGGGAGATGACCAAACTCTGCAAAGTCATCGTCTGCAACGTCCTGACATCATAGTTCTGCTCCGCCAGTATGCTGTTCATCCATAGAATTCCGCCACAAATAATCAGCGACACAAATGCAATCCGGAAAATCGCGTATCTGCTCAGCAAACGGCTGTTTACTTTTCGGGGGGGCCGTTCCATCGTGCCCGGCTCCAGTTTTTCAAAAGCAATCGCCAATGAAATCGTCACAGCGGTGATCATGTTGACCCAGAGAATCTGCACAGGGGTTAGCGGAATTGTCGTCCCAAGAAGAATACTGATAAATATCAGCATGCCTTCCGATACATTCGTCGGCAAGATAAACAGGATCGTCTTTTTTAAATTATCATAGACCCGGCGGCCTTCCTTTACCGCATTGACGATGGTGTTGAAATTATCGTCAACAAGCACCATTTCTGCTGCTTCTTTTGATACTTCTGTCCCTTTGATCCCCATTGCTATGCCGATATCGGCCCTTTTAAGAGCAGGGGCATCGTTGACCCCGTCTCCTGTCATGGCACAAATATGCCGCTGCGCCTGCAATGCTTCGACCAGCTGTAATTTGTTGGTTGGACTGGTGCGTGCAAAGACATCATATTCAACGGCCGCCTTCTCCAATTGCCCAGTATCCATGGCATCCAATTCCAATCCTTCAATTACTTTTTCTCCATTACCAATGCCTAACTTTGCTCCAATCGCTACGGCGGTTTCTTTATGGTCCCCGGTAATCATTTTGACCTGGATACCTGCTTTTCTGCACTGGGCTATTGAATCAATCACTTCTTCCCGCGGCGGATCGATAATTCCCGCCAGTCCCAGAAATTCGTAGCCTTCCTCCAGGTCTTCGTGGTCAATCGACTGCACGTCTTCTGTCACCTGCTTAACAGCTGCTGCCAACAGCCTTTCTCCACGCTTGGCATGCGCAGCAATTTGCTCTTTCCAAAAATCTCTTTTATCTGCCGATACCATTTCCAGCAGTTTTTCCGGTGCCCCTTTCACAAATATCGATTTTTGATCATTTTCTTCTACAAGCGCAGCCATATATTTATATGATGAATCGAAGGGTATCTTTGAAATAATCGGTAATGCGCCTATTTCTTTATCTGCTTTTTCCGCCAGTGTCAATAAGCATCCTTCTGTCGGTCCACCACTGACCTTCCAGGAGTTTCCCTCTTTATATAAATGTGAATCGTTAACTGTCTTAACGCATAGGAGAAATTGTTCCAATACTGGATAGTCATTTATCGCTATCTCTTGTCCGTCCCGCTGAATCGAGCCTTCGGGAGAATAACCTGTGCCGCTGACCTCAAACTCTACTCCATCTGCTATGACGGACTTGACTGTCATTTCATTTTTTGTCAGTGTTCCCGTTTTGTCTGAGCAGATTACTGTGACCGCACCAAGCGTTTCAACTGACGGTAAATTTCGGACGATGGCATTTTTCCCGGCCATCGTCTGGACCCCCAAGGCCAGTATGATCGAAAGAATTGCCGGAAGTCCCTCCGGAATCGCTGCTACGATAAGACCAATGATGGCCAGCAGCAACTCACCTGTTTCATAGTCGTGAAACAGGTAACCAATAAAAAACATTACAACTGCACTAAATACAATGATTACAGAAATCAATTTGCCGAAGTCTGCAGTCTGTTTCAATAACGGCGTCTGGAGCTGTTCAACAGAGACCATTGCAGAGCTGATTTTCCCCAGTTCTGTATCGCCACCAGTTGCCACCACTATTCCCCGACCTGAGCCGGCAGCTACAGCGGTCCCCGCAAAAACCATGTTTGTTCTGTCACCAAGGACTGTATCTTCCGGAAGGACGCTTGTCTGTTTTTCGACTGCTTCTGATTCACCGGTCAGAGAAGATTCTTCCACCTGCAAGTTATCAGCTTTCACTAAGCGCATATCTGCGGGGACCTTATCCCCGGCCCGCAAAATGGTGATATCTCCCGGCACCATCTCTGCTGCATCAATACCCAGTTTGTTGCCTGAACGCAACACTGTGGTTTTCACAGACAGCATATTGCGTATTCCTTCGAGGGCCTTCTCAGCTTTATATTCCTGAAAATATCCGATAGTCGCGTTAATAATTACAACAGCCAGAATAACTGCTGTGTCTATATAATGTCCAAGCAATACCGTAATAACTGCAGCAGCCAACAATACATAAATCAGCACATCATGAAAATGTTTTAGAAATTTTATAATAACTGATTCGCTTTTCGCTTTCGGCAGCTCATTGCTTCCCCATTCATTTAAACGTTCAGCGACTTCCGAATCGGATAAGCCCCGATCTGGTGCAACTGCTTGCTTCTCCAGTACATCTTCGATTTCCTGATTGAACCATTTCAATTCAGACAAGCCTACACCTCCAGCATCTCACCGAAACTTTTTGAATAATCAGTTTTTACACATTATAGCATGTTGAAGATTTGCAGGCACTGTCTTTAGGGAAAAACAATAACTCTCTCAACAAGTTCATCCATCTCACAAGTAACTTTTTATAATCGAGTAGGAGGGAGCGATTAACTCCCGACCTCTCACACCGCCGTACGTACCGTTCGGTATACGGCGTTTCAATTTATATTACAGTGTGTATTTTTAGATAACGGTCCAACGCAGAGGGGATGCCCCTCTGCTTTAGTCGTTTATTTGAGAGTGCTCTGTGCACAACTTTTGATTGCCCGATAAACCGGTAACCTTTCCTGCAGTAAGTTAAGCCTCTGGCTTCTCCTTCAGGTATCCCTAGTTGAACTAGCGATTTGATTTGTCTGCGAGGTATCTTCCATTGTTTCCAGATGATGACCCGGATTCTCGAGCGTAATTTCTCATCAATCCGAGTCATTACGGTTTTCATGTTGGCGATTCGAAAGTAATTGACCCAGCCCACGATGACTTGTTTCAGCTTCACGATTCGGTAGTCTAACGGAACACTCCAGTTTCGCTTCGTCAGATGCCGAAGCTTCCGTTGAAGTTTCTGGATGGAGAACTGATGGGGTTTCACTTGATACCGCTTGTTTTTAGAGTCGTAGTAATAGCCAAACCCTAAGAACTTCAATTCTTTCGGGCGAGCGATTCTACTCTTGTCGGCGTTGACGATTAACCCTAGTTTTCCTTCAATAAATGTGACGATGGATTTCATCACGCGATTTGCCGCTTTCTCACTTTTCACGAAGATGAGCGCATCATCCGCATATCTCACGAACTGCAATTCCCTGCGCTCCAGTTCTTTGTCGAGTTCGTTTAACATGATGTTACTGAGCAACGGACTGAGGTTGCCTCCTTGCGGAGTGCCGACAGGCGTCTCTTCGTAAGTCCCCTTCACCATGACCCCACTGACCAGGTATTTCCGGATGAGTGAAATGACATCTCCATCATCGATGGTATTGGCGATGATACGCATGAGTTTATCGTGGTTGACCGTATCGAAGAACCTTTCCAGGTCAATGTCCACGACCCAATCGTATCCGTCATTTAAAAATTCCAGGCTTTGAATAATCGCCATCTCACACCTTCTTCTGGGTCTGAAACCATAACTGAAGTCACTGAACTGTTTTTCGAATACCGGACTGAGCACTTGATGAATTGCCTGTTGAACGACCCGGTCCACGACTGTTGGTATGCCCAGTTTGCGCATCTTTCCGTTCTCTTTTGGGATCTCCACTCGTAAGGCAGCCTGCGGCTGGTATTTTCTCGTTCGGATGCGCTGGCGCAATTCATCCTTGTGCTCTTTCAAATATTCCTTCAGTTCATCGACCGTTATCCCGTCGATCCCGCGCCCCTTTATTCCGGTAGACGCGCAGGTAGGCTTCATTCATGTTCTTATTACTTAGAATCTGTTCTAAAAGGTCCACACTCGTTTCTCCTTTCCATTCGCGTAGTAAGCGATAGCTCCAGTTTGGGTTGTCCTTTGAGATACGCTCATACTTTCACCCGTAACACATTCGGAGTTCGTCCCTTATGCACTCGCGGCGTTGAAACACTATAAATTGTTCAGCCCTTCACGAATTGCTTCGTTACTATGGTTTCGGCTGACTTCTTGCGGCTAACCTTTTCCGACTGCACGTCAGTGCATCCGCAAGACCTCCCAGGGTAAGACAACGATCTTTCCTCTTTTACTCGCCTGATTTACCCTCCAAAGTTACGCACATCTTTTGGACTTTGACTTGTTTAGGAGCCTTATCCCTTTGAAGAGCCTTCGTATCAGGTTTCTGTTCGTCGAGCCAAGATTTTATTCCACGCTTCCTCCAGCCCTCACCTCACGATGAGTACCTTGCGCTTCCTTAGTGGTTGGTCGATGTGTACCCCCACAGTGGACTTTCACCACCTAGATAGTTGCCATGCCTGGCACACTAAAAAAAAGCCCTGACTCATGGTCAGGGCTTCCAGTCTTATCGCTTGGCATACGATAAGGAATAATACCGGCGGTCGGGGTCGAACCGACACTCCGGTGAAGGAACGGGATTTTGAGTCCCGCGCGTCTGCCAATTCCGCCACGCCGGCAAAATGTCTAAGCGACAATAAATAATATAACATAGTCGTTGGCAAATTAACAAGCTGTATTTTAAAGGAATTTAAGTATACATAAAAAACCAGCTCCGATGAAGGAACTGGTTTTTGTAAAGGGCAGGCAGGCCCTTTTAAGATACCGGCGGTCGGGGTCGAACCGACACTCCCGTGAAGGAACGGGATTTTGAGTCCCGCGCGTCTGCCAATTCCGCCACGCCGGCATGATATAAAATGGAGGCGGCAACCGGACTCGAACCGGTGATAAGGGTGTTGCAGACCCATGCCTTACCACTTGGCTATGCCGCCAATTTTTGGAGCGGAAGACGGGGGTCGAACCCGCGACCTCCACCTTGGCAAGGTGGCGTTCTACCACTGAACTACTTCCGCAAAAGCTGGGGTACCTGGATTCGAACCAGGGCATGACGGGATCAAAACCCGTTGCCTTACCGCTTGGCTATACCCCAATAATAAGATGGGGCGGACGAGGGGAATTGAACCCCCGAGTGCCGGAATCACAATCCGGTGCGTTAACCACTTCGCCACGACCGCCACGTTATTATTTTTATAAGTGCAATTGAATTATAGATGAAAAAATGGGGCGGACGAGGGGAATTGAACCCCCGAGTGCCGGAATCACAATCCGGTGCGTTAACCACTTCGCCACGACCGCCACGATAATTTTTCATAAAAATGGCAGGGGCAGTAGGAATCGAACCCACATCGGAGGTGTTGGAGACCTCTGTTCTACCGTTAAACTATGCCCCTAAAAACTGGTGGTGGGGGGCAGATTCGAACTGCCGAACCCGAAGGAGCGGATTTACAGTCCGCCGCGTTTAGCCACTTCGCTACCCCACCGAATGGTGCCGGAGAAAGGACTTGAACCCTCAACCTACTGATTACAAGTCAGTTGCTCTACCAGTTGAGCTACTCCGGCATGGAGAAAAAATATGGTGGGTCAGGACGGAATCGAACCGCCGACACTTAGAGCTTCAATCTAATGCTCTACCGACTGAGCTACTGACCCACATTGGTTAATAAAAAATGGCGGTCCCGACCGGGATCGAACCGGCGATCTCCTGCGTGACAGGCAGGCATGTTAACCGCTACACCACGGGACCATTTGGTTGCGGGGGCAGGATTTGAACCTGCGACCTCCGGGTTATGAGCCCGACGAGCTACCGAACTGCTCTACCCCGCGATAATAATATATACGAAGATTTTTTATACTCTTTGCTTATCGCTGATGACACCTGCATCGCCTTTCGGCTGCTTCGGTGTAACTTCGCCGTCTTCGTACGGCTCGTTGCTCTACCCCGCGATAATAGTATTTACATAGTATATCTGAAGATTCTCTAATACTCAATTTTTCTTGAGAAGCAATTGATTCTACGCTGCTTTAAAATAGAGTTTCTTCTATATAATAGTAACTTCTTTTTAACGTAATGTTATGTATAAAAGAAAATGGTGGAGGATGACGGGATCGAACCGCCGACCCTCTGCTTGTAAGGCAGATGCTCTCCCAGCTGAGCTAATCCTCCAAATGGTGACCCCTACGGGATTCGAACCCGTGTTACCGCCGTGAAAGGGCGGTGTCTTAACCGCTTGACCAAGGGGCCTTGCTAGTTTTAATGGTGAGTTATCTACTGGCGGAGAGCAAGGGATTCGAACCCTTGAGACGGTTGCCCGCCTACATGATTTCCAATCATGCTCCTTCGGCCACTCGGACAGCTCTCCAGAAAAATGGCTCCGAAGGTAGGACTCGAACCTACGACCATCGCATTAACAGTGCGGTGCTCTACCACTGAGCTACTTCGGAATAATTTAGATCAGACTGGCAACGTCCTACTCTCACAGGGGGAGACCCCCAACTACCATCGGCGCAAAAGAGCTTAACTACCGTGTTCGGGATGGGAACGGGTGTGGCCTCTTTGCCATCATTACCAGACTAATTATTAATTTGAAAGACAAGATTTATTATACCAATTCTGGCGATTAATTCAAGCTTTTTTTAAAAAAACTTTATCTTATTCTTTCAAAACTGGATAAACGACATCGAAACAATTCGCGCACAAAGCGGTTCACGAAATTGGTTTTGGTTAAGTCCTCGATCG
>NZ_VIFV01000038.1 GCF_007004625.1 Planococcus salinarum
CCGGGTCAGGACCCAGGTTCCTGAATACGAAGCCTTTTACCAAAAGAAATACCGTGAGGTGCCGAAACATCAGCACAAACGAGCACTCGTCCTGACCGCAAGGAAACTCGTGCGCTTGGTGGATGCGCTACTACGCAGCCAGCAACTCTTTACGCCGGGAAAGGGGCGTGAAGCGATGACGTAAATTACGTCATTGAGCGCCTTTCTTAATTACCAGTAAATGGTAGTTGTTTACTGGTCTAGTTTCTTGCGGTCTTTTTCCACAAAATCGACCTTTGATAACTTCATAATCATTTATTTTTCAGTTGACATACTACCGCAGGTCTTACATTAATCAGCCAACGGCGATGAAATTTAAAATTAAAAAGAAGAAAAAGCTCGTCGGTATACACTGACGAGCTTTTTCTGCATTTCTATCAAGTTCAAAAAATTACTTAACTTCTACTCCAGCGCCAACTTCTTCAAGTTTGCCTTTGATTTCTTCTGCTTCTTCTTTAGTAGCGCCTTCTTTGATTGCTTTAGGAGCTTCGTCAACTAGTGCTTTAGCTTCTTTCAATCCTAGGCCAGTAACTTCACGTACTGCTTTGATTACTTTGATTTTTTGATCGCCAGCAGAGTTAAGGATTACGTCGAATTCAGTTTGCTCTTCTTCAGCAGCAGCACCGCCACCAGCAGCTGCAGCTACAGGAGCAGCAGCAGTTACGCCGAATTCGTCTTCGATTGCTTTTACTAGGTCGTTAAGTTGTAGAACTGTCATTTCTTTGATTGCGTCTAAGATTTGTTCTTGTGTCATTATAATTTCCTCCTATGATTAGGTAATTTTTTTGTTGCTGCGTTAAGCGATGTACTGCTTAAGCGCCCTGTTCTTCTTTTTGGTCTGCAACTGCTTTTGTTGTTGCAGCAAAGTTGCGGATTGGAGCTTGAAGTACGCTGAGTAGCATAGACAATAGACCATCGCGTGATGGAAGTTCTGCCAAGGCTTTAATATCTTCCGCAGAAGATACAGTTCCTTCGATAATACCCGCTTTAATTTCAAGCGCTTCGTTCTTTTTAGCGAAATCGTTGATGATTCTCGCCGGCGCTACAACATCTTCGTTCGAAAATGCGATAGCATTAGGACCTGTAAAGTGTTCGTTGATCGCTTCAAGGCCGTGTACTTCAGTAGCACGGCGAGTCATTGAGTTTTTGTAAACTTTAAACTCAACGCCCGCTTCACGAAGCTGTTTACGAAGTTCTGTCAATTGCGCAACGTTCAAACCGCGGTAATCAACAACTACTACAGAAGCTGCAGAGCCGAATTTCTCAGCGATTGTTTGCACGACAACTTTTTTCGTTTCAACTGCTTTTGTCATTTTGGCACCTCCCATAGATTTTCCATTTATACCGTTTCCATAAGAAAAGCCCCTGGTCCATTACAGACACAGAGGCATAAAATCAGCATCAATAAAGATGTTATCTGAGTTCATCATGTCCTCGGCAGGGATAATTTAAGCGACTGGCGCCCCTGCTGTCTGCGGTACAAACGTATATTTCACAACTCCGCTATTATAGCCGGGATCTTGTGTGATGTCAATAAATTATTTAACGACAACTTTTGATGGATCTACTTTTACAGCAGGTCCCATTGTAGTTGTAACGTTAAGTGATTTGATGTACGTACCTTTAGCTGCCGACGGCTTAGCTTTAAGAACTACATCATAGATTGCTTCCAAGTTTTCAGCAAGTTTGCTGTCATCAAAAGAAACTTTCCCGATTGGCGCGTGGATGATACCCGTTTTGTCTGCACGGTATTCCACTTTACCAGCTTTGATTTCCTGAACAGCTTTTGCTACATCAAATGTAACAGTACCTGTTTTAGGGTTTGGCATTAAGCCTTTTGGTCCCAATACGCGACCAATTTTACCTACTTCACCCATCATGTCCGGTGTAGCTACGATTACATCGAAGTCAAACCATCCCTGTTGGATTTTTTGGAT
Organism: Planococcus salinarum; assembly: GCF_007004625.1. Classification (GTDB taxonomy): domain Bacteria; phylum Bacillota; class Bacilli; order Bacillales_A; family Planococcaceae; genus Planococcus; species Planococcus salinarum. The sequence goes on from NZ_VIFV01000038.1 coordinate 1,977, forward strand.
ATATTCAGCGTCGCCTACGAAATCCGCGCCAGCTGCTTCAGCTTCTTTAAGCTTGTCGCCTTTAGCGAATACCAACACGCTTTGAGTTTTACCAGTTCCGTTTGGTAGCACTACTGCACCACGGATTTGCTGGTCGTTCTTACGCGGGTCGATTCCAAGACGGAAAGCAACTTCCACTGTTGCATCGAAGTTTACTGTGCTTGCTTTTTTCGCAAGTTCAATCGCTTCTTTAGCATCGTAAAATTTCGTGCGGTCGATCAACTTTGCTGCTTCGCGCAGCTTTTTGCCTGTTTTAGCCATTTTAAACGTCCTCCTTGTTGTGGTCGAGCGGTCTTAGACCTCCCACGATTAAAGGCTGCGCAGCCCTTTACGAACTTGCGCAACCCATCCAAAAACAACTTCTAGATTAGTCTTCGATTGTAATGCCCATGCTGCGAGCAGTACCTTCAACCATCAACATTGCAGCTTCAACTGAAGCAGCATTTAGATCTGGCATTTTAGTTTCTGCGATTTCGCGAACTTGGTCGCGTTTAACAGTCGCTACTTTTTTACGGTTCGGTTCGCCTGAACCTGATTCAATACCAGCCGCTTTTTTCAAAAGAACTGCTGCGGGTGGAGTTTTCGTAATGAATGTAAATGAACGGTCTTCAAATACCGAAATCTCAACTGGAATGATCAGCCCTGCTTGTTCAGCAGTCCGTGCGTTGAACTCTTTACAAAAGCCCATGATGTTGACACCTGCTTGACCCAATGCTGGACCAACCGGTGGCGCTGGGTTTGCTTTTGCTGCAGGAATCTGCAATTTTACAACTTTAACTACTTTTTTAGCCACGAAACACACCTCCTTAAGTCCGTGATGTGGTAATAGGGTTTCCCCTCCCACTCAATATCTGTCTGTCAACTATGTTGATAGAATTAGCTAAATTGTACAGATTGTCCTAGGACAGTCTGACCTATGAAATAATACCACTTATGAAACGGAATAGCAAGTGGCTTTTATACTTTTTGAACCTGTTCGAAATCAAGCTCCATTTTTGTTTCCCGGCCAAAGATATCGATGGAAACTTTTACTTTCCCTTTTGTTTCGTCGATCTCTTCCACTTTGCCCTGGAAGTTTGCAAATGGTCCTTCCATAACTTCGACGACGTCGCTGACTTCGAAGTTGATGTCGACACGGCGTTCTGTCATGCCCATCTGTTTCAAAATAAAATCAACTTCCTCATCGAGCAACGGTGTAGGCTTTGCTCCACCGCCTGAAGAACCGATAAATCCGGTAACCCCTGGCGTATTACGGACCACATACCAGGATTCATCTGTCATGATCAATTCGACCAGTACATAACCCGGGAATGTTTTGCGCATTACAGTGCGTTTTTTGCCATCTTTGAAATCAGTTTCCTGCTCTTCGGGAATGATGACGCGAAAGATCTTATCTTGCATGCCCATTGTTTCAACACGTTTTTCCAAATTGGCTTTGACTTTATTTTCATAGCCGGAATACGTGTGGACTACATACCAATTCTTTTCCATAATCGCACGGACTGAACGTCCATCCCTCCTTTTTTTCCAAATGAAAAAACCCGTTCCAGTAGAATGACGGGCTATTTTTTATGCATTATTCTTGTTGCGCGCTCCATACCTTTAAAGCGCTAGGAACCAACGGAATAATTCCGAGATGCCTGTATCGATCAATGCGAAGAAAAGTGCCATGAAGATAACAGTGGAAAGAACGACGATTGTGTAGCGTGTCAATTCCTTACGTTTAGGCCAGCTTACTTTTCTCATTTCCGAAACGACGTTTTTAAAGAAATCGCCAATGTTACCCATTGTCCAAAAACCTCCGAAGTTTAAATCACTCTATCTCGTTCGGCATTCACTTAAATTCATAACGTTTGTTTATGCACGGTATGCCCATTGCAATGAGCACAGAATTTATTAAGTTCCAAACGTGTGCTGGATTCCGTTCTTGCTGGAACCGTATAATTGCGGGATGCACATTTCGAGCAGCTTAAAACGATTTTTTTAGCCATTTACCTCACCCTATTCGAGTTTGCAGCTTTTTCAAGGTTATCACCTTAAAACTTTCATGTCAACAGAACATCAGGAGGTGCGGCTTTCATCTGTTTGCAGATGCCGCTCCAGTTTTCTTTTGACCCGCTGCAATGCGTTATCGATTGATTTGACGTGCCGCTCCAGTTTTTCTGATATTTCCTGATAGGTTTGGCCGTCCAGATACAATGCGAGCACTTCGCGCTCAAGTTCACTGAGCACCTCACCCATTTTTTCTTCCATATACATAAACTCTTCATTATTGATCATCAGCTGCTGCGGATCATCAACCCCGTTATCTGTCAGAACGTCCATCAGCGTACGGTCAGATTCCTCGTCATAGATCGGCTTGTCCAGAGACACGTAAGAATTCAACGGAATATGTTTCTGGCGTGTTGCAGTTTTGATGGCAGTGATTATCTGCCGAATAATGCATAATTCTGCAAATGCCCTGAATGAAGACAGCTTATCGCTGCGAAAATCACGGATGGCTTTATACAAGCCAATCATGCCTTCCTGAATAATATCTTCTTTGTCAGCTCCGATCAGAAAATAAGAACGGGCTTTCATTCGAACGAAATGCCGAAATTTATTAATCAGAAAATCCAATGCTTCGGTATTTCCTTCGTGGACCAAACTGACAAGTTCTTCATCTGTCATATCCATAAATCGCCGGGCTTGAACTTGTTCCTGATTTCCCACGGTTATCCCTCCGGTCGCGCGAACCTTCAATATCATCAGTATACAGGAACCGAAAATTGAGCGTCAACCTATCATTTCAAACCACGCCGCCATTTTTCAAATATTTCCGCAATTTCCGTTGGCAATGCAATCTTTGAAATCCCTTGTTGCTCTTGAATTTCTTTTACTTTTCTGGAAATTTCTTTTTGAATTTCCTCCACTTCAATTTCCAGTTCCCGGGCGGAGATCCGAAGCGCCCCTTTGGCAAAAACCACCCATTGTTCCGTAGAATCCGAAGTTGCCACATAGATCTGATCGCGCCGGTTATTCAGGCTGACCGCCAACTTCTCAATCCGTTCATCAGCTGTTTCGCTTTCTTTCGTAAAAATGACTTCTACATCCGACTTCAGATTCCTGGCCTCAATGCCAGGCACCAGATGCGCATCAAAAACGATGATGACCCGCCATCCTTTATAGCCCCGGTACTCTGCCATTCTTTCAATCAGCCGATCCCTGGCATCGGCAAGCTTGTCCTTCTTCAATTCCCTTAGTTCCACCCAGTCTCCAATGATGTTATATCCATCAACCAGCAGAATATTCATATCGCTTAACCCATTGGATGACGCTTCCGGTAGACTTCGTACATGAGCAGGCTGGCTGCCACCGAAGCATTCAGGGAAGTTACATGGCCGACCATAGGAAGCTGATAAAGGAAATCACATTTCTCACGCAGGATGCGGCTCATGCCTTTGCCTTCGCTGCCGATGATAACAGCCAGCGGCAACGAAGCATCCATCTTCCGGTAATCCACCGATTCTTTCGCATCAGTTCCAGCGATCCAGACGTTGCGCTTTTTCAGCTCATCAACAATCTGCGAAAGGTTATTCACCCTCACCACCGGAATATGTTCGATGGCACCGGTCGACGATTTCGCCACGACCGCTGTCAACCCGACTGCACGGCGTTTCGGAATAATCAAACCATGGGCGCCGACCGCATCCGCCGTCCGCATAATCGATCCCAGATTGTGCGGATCTTCCAGTTCATCGAGAATCAGGAAGAAGGGATCTTCCGAGCGGGATTCCGCCACTTTGAACAGATCATCAAGTTCTGCGTAATTATAGGCGGCAACCGCCGCAGCAACTCCTTGGTGATTCGAATCGGTCAGGCCGTCGATTTTTTTCTTTGGCACGAACTGGACGATAACCTTCCTATCATTTGCCAGCTGCAAAAGTTCAGCAATGCTTCTTTTCTGGACGCCTTCTGCAACCCAGATTTTATTGATATCCCGCTCTGCCCGCAATGCTTCGAGCACGGGATTTTTGCCCCCAATGATCTCAGACTCTAATTCCTCGCTCATTTGATCACTCCTTTCAACTCTTCTATTACATCGATGGCGTATGAAATGATTTCGGTTACCCGCTCCATGTGGCCTTTTAAATAGTTCCAGCCGAGCACCGCTTCGAACGCGGTACTGAAATTATAGGTTTGGACATCGGTGTTTTTTGGTACCGAACCCGATTTGGCATTGCGGCCGCGCCGCATGACTGCCAATTCCTGCTCTGACAGGAAACCCTCTTCTGTCAATCGCTTCAGTACGACTGCCTGGGCTTTCGCCGACACGAAAGTCGTCGACATCCGGTGCAGTGTATTCGGCTTGACTCTTCCCGAGCGCAGCAGATGCTCACGGACCGACTGCTCATAAACAGCATCTCCCATATAGGCGAGGGCAAGAGCATTCAATTGGTCGACATCCTGATAACGTAATTGATTCAACCCCTTACCCCCTCTTCCAGCGCGTGCCTTGAGCAGTGTCTTCCAGAATAATGTTCTTTTCCTTGAACAAATCACGGATTTCATCGGCTCGGGCAAAGTCACGGTTTTTACGTGCCTCGATACGCTCTTCCAATAAAGCTTCTACTTCAGCGTCCAGCAACTCTTCTTCCTGGCTGAAAGGCAAACCGAGCACACCTGCCAATTCATCAAACACTGCAAGGAACGTCTCCAATACTTCAGCTGAAGTTTGTTTTTCCAATAGATAAGTGTTGGCCAGACGGGACAAATCAAACAGCTTCGAGATTCCGTGTGCTGTATTAAAATCATCATCCATCGTTACAATGAACTCATGTTTGATTTCTTCGATTTTCGCCAGCCAGATATCGGAATGGTCTCCGAGTCCTGCGGATACGCCCAACCGATGCTTCAGGTTTGCGTAGGCAGTCCGCAGACGCTCCAGTCCGGCAACCGCATCTTCCACTAATTGCTGGGAATAATTGATCGGATGGCGGTAATGCACCGACAGCATGAAGAAACGCAGCACCTGTGGATCCAGGTTTTTCAGAATGTCGTTCACCAACACGAAGTTATTCAAGGACTTCGACATTTTTTCATTATCAATATTGATATAACCATTATGCATCCAATAACGGGCAAACGGCTTGCCTGTGTATGCTTCCGACTGCGCAATCTCGTTTTCGTGATGCGGGAATGTTAAATCCTGCCCCCCGGCGTGGATGTCGATCGTATCGCCGAGATGTTCGCGTGCCATGACCGAGCACTCGATATGCCAGCCCGGGCGCCCTTCGCCCCATGGGCTGTTCCAGGAAATTTCATTCGGCTTCGCCGCTTTCCATAACACAAAGTCCAATTCGTCTTCTTTTTTGTCGCCAGTCTCAATTCTTGCGCCGACCTTCAGCTCGTCGACCGATTGATGCGACAGCTTGCCGTAACCGTCGAATTTACGGGTTCGGTAATAGACATCACCCTGCGATTCGTAGGCAAATCCTTTTTCAATCAGCGCTTCAATAAATTCAATGATCTGTGCCATATGATCCGTCACACGCGGATGCACATCGGCTACTGCGCAGCCGAGTGCTTCTGTATTATCGAAATAAGCCTTGATGAAACGTTCGGCAATTTCAGGCACGGTCTGCCCGAGTTCATTGGCAGCTTTGATCAGTTTATCGTCCACATCCGTAAAATTGGAGACGTATTTTACATCAAATCCCCGGTATTCGAGGTATCTGCGTACCGTATCATAAACAATCACCGGCCGGGCGTTGCCAATGTGGATGTAATTATAGACAGTTGGACCGCATACATACATCTTGACCTTTCCCTCTTCAAGCGGAACAAAGGTTTCTTTGGTGCGTGTCAGTGAATTGAAAATCTGGATAGTCATTCGGCATTCCCTTCTTTCTTCCTGGCTTGTTTTAAAATCTCCACTTCACGTCGGAGTTCTGCGATTTTCATTTCCAATGAATTGCAGATATCCGTCACAGGGTCCGGCATATCCTGATGGTTCAGGTTATTCTTAATTCTTACCCCGTCCTGGATGACTATTTTCCCCGGGATGCCTACCACCGTTGAATTCGGCGGCACATTCTTCAATACAACAGATCCCGCTCCAACTTTCGAACCCTCACCTATCGTAATGGATCCAAGCACTTTCGCACCTGTTGCGACCAGTACATTGTCTTCCAAAGTCGGATGGCGCTTTCCGCTTTCCTTGCCGGTCCCACCCAAGGTAACTCCCTGAAAGATGGTGACATTATCACCGATGATACAAGTTTCTCCAATTACTACACCCATCCCGTGGTCTATAAAGAACCTGCGTCCGATGACGGCGCCCGGGTGGATTTCTATCCCAGTGAAAAAGCGGCTCATCTGCGAAATGACCCGTGCCAGAAAAAACAACTTATTTTTGAAGAAGAAATGCGCCAGGCGATGAGCCCAGATTGCATGTATGCCCGAATAGGTTAGAATCACTTCCATATAACTTCTTGCAGACGGGTCCTGCTCAAAAACAACTTTCACATCTTCTTTCAATGCTTTCAACATCTGACTCAACTCCTTTTACTGCAAAATAAAAAACGTCCCTGTCAATAAATTGACAGAGACGCATGATTGCGCGGTTCCACTCTGATTAAAAAGGGATTCCCCTTTTTCTCTCGGCACCTGTAACGCAGATGAAACGTCTGGTCTACTTGATTCGACTCAGCACTCAGAGAGGCATTTCCATGCGGCAGCGGCCCGGATCAATTTCAGCCGGTGATGATCCTCTCTGGAGGGCATGCTGCATGTACTTCTTCTCGTCAACGATTTTCTGATAGTAAATTCATTTTACACGTTTGGTTCTATAAGTCAATCTTATGCACTTGCGTATTGTGCCACGCGTGCAATTGTCTTCTCTTTGCCCAACAGCGCAATTGCATCCGGCAATTCCGGACCATGCGTCTGGCCAGTCGTCACAACGCGAATCGGCATAAAGAGGTTTTTGCCTTTGTGTCCTGTCGCTTTTTGGACTGCTTTGATTGCCGCTTTTATTTCAGCAGGTTCAAAAGCATCGAGCGCTTCCAGACGTTCTTTGAAGGAAGCCATCACTTCCGGTACCTGTTCGCCGGCGAGCACTTCTTTCTCTTCTTCGCCATAATGAAGATCGTCGGAGAAGAATTGTTCCGACAGCTCTGTAATTTCCGCTCCGAAACTCAGTTGGTCGTGGTAAAGAGCGACAAGGCGCTGTGCCCAGTCCTGCTGTTCCGCGTCCATCGTCTCCGGCAATTTGCCCGCTTTCTGCAAATGCGGCACTGCTAGCTCAACCACTTCTTCAAGCGGCATCTGTTTGATGTACTGGTTATTCATCCACGTTAATTTCTGCTTATCGAACATGGAAGGTGATTTCGACAACCGGTTGGCATCAAAGATTTTGATCAACTCTTCTTTTGAGAAGATCTCCTCTTCCCCTTCAGGCGACCAGCCGAGCAATGCAAAGAAATTGAAAAGGGCTTCCGGAATATAACCCAATTCTCTGTATTGAGAGATGAATTGCAGAATCGACTCATCACGTTTCGACAGTTTCTTGCGCTCTTCATTGATGATAAGCGTCATATGACCATATGTTGGATGATCCCAACCAAATGCATCGTAAATCATCTGTTGTCTTGGCGTATTCGACAAATGCTCTTCGCCGCGGAAGACGTGTGTAATCTTCATCAAATGATCGTCAATGACAACCGCGAAGTTATAAGTTGGGATGCCGTTGGTTTTTACCATTACCCAATCACCGACATCCTTTGATTCGAATGAAATCGGTCCACGAACCAGGTCTTCGAATTTATACGTAATGTCAGCCGGCACTTTCGCACGGATTGTGTAGGTTTTGCCTGCATCTTCCCGCTCTTTTACATCTACAGCCGTCAGGTTGCGGCATGTACCGCTGTATTGAGGGGCTGCAATGCCGGCCGCTTTTTGTGTTTCGCGCTCTGCTTCCAGCTCTTCCGATGTACAGAAACATTTGAACGCCATGCCTTTTTCCAGCATTTCATCCGCGTAGCCTTTGTAAATATCCAAACGTTCCATTTGACGGTAAGGGCCATAATCGCCGCCGACATCCACGGATTCGTCGTAATCGATGCCCAACCATTTCAGGTTGTCCAACTGTGATTCGATTCCTGTTTCAATGTTGCGGGCTGTGTCCGTATCTTCGATGCGAACGATGAATTTCCCGTTATGATGGCGTGCATATAAATAATTGAAAAGAGCTGTCCGGGCTCCGCCGATATGTAAGTGACCAGTCGGACTTGGAGCGTAGCGTACGCGTATTTCTTGTGTCATTAGATTTCCTCCTAAGAAACTATTGTCTTGTGCTATTCTATCATTCCTTGTGGATCCTTTAAACTTTGCGCTCCACCAACAGAATCACGGCCAGTGCGGCGATTCCTTCTTCGCGCCCCAAGGATCCCAGCTTTTCATTCGTCGTTGCTTTGACATTTACCTGCGAAACATCCGCTTCCAATAAACCCGCAATGGATTCGCGTAATTGTTCAATGTATGGTGCCAGTTTCGGTTTTTGTGCAATCACCGTGCAATCCACATTACCGAGTTCGTATCCCTGTTCCTTTACATACTTCCATATATGCGTCATAAGCTTGCGGGAATCGGCATCTTTGAATTCCGGGTCGGTATCCGGGAAATGCTTGCCGATATCGCCTCCGCCGATCGCACCAAGTGCTGCATCCGTGACTGTATGCAGCAACACATCGGCGTCTGAATGGCCAAGCAAGCCTTTGTCATGGGGAATTTCAATACCTCCCAAAATCAATGGTCGGCCTTCCACCAGTTGATGAACGTCGTATCCCTGTCCAATTCGAATCATTGCTGTTCCTCCTGTCGGCGACTCTCCAAGATTGCCTTGCCGTAAATCAAATCATCCGGCGTCGTCATTTTCACATTTTCATAATTGCTTTCAATAATCTTTACCGGATGCCCCAGCCGTTCGACCAGCATGGATTCATCGGTTCCAAGAAATCCTGCCTCAGAAGCTGCTGTCGCCGCCTCTTTTATCAATGAATACTTAAATGCCTGCGGCGTCTGGATAACCCATAAATTCTCACGCTCAACGGTTTCCGTAATGATCCCGGACTCCGCCTTTTTGATTGTATCTTTTACCCGGACGCCTGCAATCGCTGCACCCGAATCGGCCGCTTCTTTTACAAGACGTCCAATTACTTCAGAATCGATGAAAGGGCGCGCAGCGTCATGGACAAGAACGACATCACAAGGTGGAATCATATCGAGACAGGCTCTGACGCTATCCTGTCTTTCGGTCCCGCCAACAGCAAACCCTTTCACTTTCGCAATATCATATTCCTTCACAAACTTCTCCATCAGCGGTCTCTCTTCTTCTTTTACGGCAAGCCAAATTGCTTCGCAATCGGGATCCCGCTGAAAAACTTCCAGAGTATAAACAAATATCGGTTTATCGAATAACTCCAACAACAATTTATTCTTATCCGCTTTCATCCGCTTGCCGCTTCCCGCAGCAGGCAGGACAACTGTATATTTCATAATTTACATCCTTTTATCAATCATTTACCGCCTCGCGGTTTCGCAAAAATCATGCGCCCTGCAGAAGTTTGCAGCACACTTGTAACCGTTACATCGATTGCTTCACCGATGTATTTTTTCCCGTCTTCAATGACAATCATCGTCCCATCATCCAGATAGGCAACGCCCTGATTCTGTTCTTTGCCGTCTTTGATGACGACAACATGCATGTCTTCACCAGGAATGACGACCGGTTTTACCGCATTCGCCAAATCATTGATATTCAGCACCGGTACATTATGAAGTTCACAGACTTTATTCAAATTAAAATCATTCGTTACGACTTGCCCGCCCATTTTCTTGGCTGCGCGCATCAGTTTCAAATCCACTTCCGCCACTTCATCAAAGCTTTCTTCCGTAATCATGATTGCACCTTCACGTTCACTTTGCAGCCGCTTCAAAATATCCAATCCGCGGCGACCTCTTGTGCGTTTCAACGTGTCCGAAGAGTCCGCAATATGCTGCAGTTCCGATAACACGAATTGCGGCACGACAAATATGCCCTCCATGAAACCAGTAGCGGAAATATCTGCAATCCGCCCATCGATGATGACACTCGTATCCAATAATTTATAGCCTGTTTTTTTGGGCGGCAAAGCTGCTACGATTTCCTCATCAATTTCATTTTTCTTCGCATTCAGCGCAACCCTAGATGGAGTCAGCATGCCCAACATCTCGTCCCGCTTCTGAAAACCGACCTGGAAGCCGAGATATCCAAGAACGACCGACAGAATTATTGGAGCAGCAGTCGCAACTAGCGGAATGTCGATTGTACTTAAGGCAAAACCAATAAGGAACGCCACGATCAATCCGATAATCAGTCCCACTGTACCGAACAGCAGGTCCGGTGTCGGCGCGTGCAGCAATTTTTCTTCCATCCAATTCATGAAACGGACCAGCGTATCCGCAAACAATAATGATAGTAAGAAGAACACTAAAGCTCCCACAACTGTCGAAACAATTGTGTTATTTATCCATGGGTTATCGAGCATAGGTATGAGTTCAAAAACATAAGGTAAGAATATAAGCCCGACAGTTGCACCAATCAATAAAAATAAAACCTGAATAATTCTTTTTAACACATGTCCCACCTCCTCCTTCTCAATTATACACATAACATTTACAAAACGCTGTTAAGACCCTGTACCGATAAAAAAGCTAAAAGAGGCTAAAAGCCCCTTATTGTGGAAAAATCTCTTTTAATGCATCATTGACTGTTTCTACACCAACAACTCGAATGCCTTCCGGAAAATCCCAGCCACCGATATTGGATTTTGGAACAATTGCCCGTTTAAAACCAAGTTTCGCCGCTTCCTGCACTCTTTGTTCGATCCGGGATACGCGCCGCACCTCACCAGTCAAACCAACTTCACCGATGATGCAATCAAAACCGTTGGGAGCAATATCACGGTAACTCGAGACAATACTCGCAAGCACGGCCAAATCAATTGCAGGTTCATCCAACTTCACTCCGCCAGCCACTTTAATATAAGCGTCCTGTGCCTGGAGCAGCATACCCATCCGCTTTTCCAACACTGCCATCAGTAAAGAGACACGGTTCTGATCGAGCCCCGTCGCCATGCGCTTCGGATAATTAAAGCTGGAGGGTGTAACCAGGGCCTGGATTTCCACCAGAATCGGCCGTGTACCTTCCATTGAAGCAACAACTGTCGATCCTGCCGCTCCGCTTGAGCGCTCCTGAAGGAACAGCTCGGAAGGGTTGAGCACCTCTTTTAACCCGCTCTGCAGCATTTCAAAAATCGCGATTTCATTCGTCGAACCAAACCGGTTCTTCACACTTCGCAAAATCCGGTAGGTGTGATGGCGCTCCCCTTCAAAATAAAGCACCGTGTCCACCATATGCTCAAGAATCCGCGGCCCTGCAATCTGGCCTTCTTTCGTAACATGGCCAACCAGGAAAATTGCAATATTTTTCGTCTTGGCGATACGCATCAATTCCGCCGCACTTTCACGGACTTGTGTAACACTGCCGGGAGCGGAAGTAACTTCTGGGTGATGAACCGTCTGTATTGAATCCACGATAACGAAATCGGGATTCACTTCATCAATTGTGTGGTTGATCAATTCCAGATTGGTTTCTGCGTAAATATACAAATTGGAGGAAGAAGCATCAAGACGCTCGGCTCGAAGTTTTGTCTGGCGAACGGATTCTTCGCCGGAGATATAAAGCACCTTGCTGCCGCTTGTGGCCAGCATTGCCGAAACCTGAAGCAACAATGTCGATTTCCCAATCCCAGGATCTCCACCGATCAGTACGAGTGAGCCAGGAACGATGCCCCCTCCAAGCACTCGGTTTAATTCACTGAGTTCTGTTTCAACCCGCGGTTCATCTTGTGTTTCAATTGAATTAATGGGCGTCGCCTTCTGCGGCGCCGCAGCCGTATGCTGAAAAGTGCTTCGCGTTCCTTTGGGAACAACCATCTCAACTTCCTCGGTCATTTGATTCCAAACTCCACAACTCGGACATTTCCCCATCCATTTCGCCGATTCGTATCCACACGACTGGCATACGAATTTTGTTTTTTTCTTAGCCATGTGCTCCTCCTTCTAATGAAAAACCGCTCGCCGGGAAATTTCTCCGGCGAGCGGAATATCTTATTGCTTATTTCTTTACAGGTTCATTTGTTCGAACGACAAATTCATCATTCTCCACATCAAAGATGATGCGCTGACCCGCAAGCGCTGTTCCTTTTAAGAGCTCTTCAGACAATCTGTCTTCGACATGCTTTTGCAGTGCCCGGCGAAGCGGACGTGCCCCATACTCTGGATCGTATCCTTCTTTCGCAATCTTATCAAGAGCTGCGTCAGTCAATTCAAGATTGATATCTTGCTCTTTCAGACGATCAGCCAGTTGTTTTGTCATCAACGTCACAATCTTGCGCAGGTTCTCTTTTTCAAGAGAGTGGAAGACAATCATATCATCAACCCGGTTAAGGAACTCCGGACGGAAGGCTTTTTTCAATTCCGCAAGCATCTTCGTTTTCATATCTTTGTAATCAGTTTTAGTATCTTCCAAATTGAAACCGACATATTTATTGTACTTCAATTCTTCTGCCCCAACGTTAGAAGTCATAATGATGACTGTATTGCGGAAATCGACGCGTCGGCCTTTTGAGTCTGTTAAGCGTCCATCTTCCAATACCTGTAAAAGGATATTGAATACGTCCGGGTGCGCTTTTTCAATTTCATCAAGAAGAACTACAGAATATGGTTTTCTGCGGACCTTCTCAGTCAGTTGGCCGCCCTCATCATAACCGACGTACCCCGGAGGTGAACCGACCAAACGGGAAGTCGAATGTCTTTCCATGTATTCCGACATATCAATACGGATCATCGCTTCTTCGTCTCCAAACATCGATTCAGCCAAAGCCCGTGCCAATTCTGTTTTACCGACACCTGTTGGTCCCAGGAAGATAAATGACCCAATCGGACGTTTCGGATCTTTCAATCCTGCACGAGCACGTCTTATCGCTTTCGAAATGGAAGTAACGGCTTCATTCTGGCCAATTACACGCCCGTGAAGAATTTCTTCCAGATTCAATAATTTATCGGATTCAGTCTGAGCCAGTTTTGATACCGGGATGCCTGTCCACATGGATACGACTTTCGCGATATCTTCAACAGTCACTTCAGACTCTTCCTTGCCTTGCTTTTCTTTCCATTCTTTCTTGGTTTTCTCCAGCTGGTCTTTCAACTTCTGTTCTGCATCGCGAAGAGAAGCCGCTTTTTCAAATTCCTGGCTCTGTACTGCTTCATTTTTTTCTGAACGTGCAGCTTCAAGATTTGTTTCCATTTCTTTAAGATCCGGTGGAGTGGTATATGAACGAAGCCTTACTTTTGAACCCGCTTCGTCAATTAAATCAATAGCTTTGTCCGGCAGAAAACGGTCTGAGATGTAACGATCAGACATCTTCGCTGCAGCTTCAATCGCTTCATCTGTGATTTTCACACGGTGATGCGCTTCATAACGATCCCGAAGTCCTTTAATAATCAGAATGGATTCATCTACAGTAGGTTCATCCACTTGGATTGGTTGAAAGCGCCGTTCAAGAGCTGCATCTTTTTCGATATATTTGCGGTACTCATCCAAAGTTGTAGCACCGATACATTGCAGTTCGCCTCTGGCCAATGCCGGTTTAAGAATATTGGAAGCATCAATCGCTCCTTCTGCACCACCAGCACCAATCAATGTATGAAGTTCATCAATAAACAGGATTACATTACCTGCCTGGCGAATTTCATCCATTACCTTTTTCAAGCGGTCCTCAAACTCCCCGCGATATTTCGTCCCCGCGACAACTGTTCCCATGTCCAGTACCATGACGCGTTTATCACGCAAAGTTTCTGGAATTTCATTATTCACAATTTGTTGGGCCAATCCTTCTGCGATTGCTGTTTTACCTACACCTGGTTCCCCAATCAACACTGGATTGTTTTTAGTCCGGCGACTTAGCACTTCAATTACTCGCGTAATTTCGTCGCTTCTGCCGATGACAGGGTCAAGACTGCCTTCACGTGCTACTTGCGTCAAGTCACGGGCTAACCCATCCAATGTAGGTGTATTGGCTGTTGCATTCGGACTGCTCCCCGTAGAAGCCTGCTCATTGCTGCCAAGCAATTGCAAGACTTGTTGGCGGGCTTTGTTAAGGCTGACTCCTGCATTACCAAGTACACGCGAAGCTACACCTTCACCCTCACGGATAAGCGCCAACAGCAAGTGCTCTGTGCCTATATAGGAGTGACCAAGTTTTCTTGATTCATCCACCGATAATTCAATAACTTTTTTTGCTCTCGGAGTGTAATGCACAATCGGTCCTACATCTTTTTCTCCAATCCCTACAAGTTCAGTAACACCTTCTTCAATCAATTGCGTATTTACTTCAATCGCTTCTAAGGCTTTAGCTGCAATTCCGCCGCCTTCACGAATTAAACCAAGCAAAATATGTTCTGTTCCGATAGATTCATGCTTCATCCGAATTGCTTCTTCTTGAGCCAGTTGAAGAACCTTCTGTGCTCTTTGTGTAAATCTGTTGAACATCATACAGAATCCTCTCCTTCTTTATCTCCGTTAATTTTGTATTCTTGTTTCAAGCGTTCCCGGAAAAGCTTCGCCCGGGTGACATCTCGCTCATTTGCTGACAATGGCTTTTCTGAATAAAGCTGAAGAAACGCAGGTTGCATAAAAATCATCAACTCATTCAAAATGGACATATCAATATTCTCTATCAACTTTAAGTCTATTCCTAAACGGACATCTGAAAGACACTTAGCCGCTTCTTCAGTCGTTAATAACCTGGAATACGTGAGGGTTCCGAGCGACCGGTAAATACGATCTTCCAATTTTAAAGGCGAATTAGTTAGAATCGCTTCCCGTGCTCGACGTTCCTGTTCAATAATCTGCTCGGTCATATTCTGCAGATCCTGAAGTATCTCATATTCTGATTTTCCAAGTGTCAATTGGTTGGAAATCTGATAGACATTCCCCAAAGCTTCGCTGCCTTCTCCATAGATACCCCTCACAACCATTCCTAAGCGTGAAATAGCAGGAATAATGCGAGTGATTTGCTGCGACATTGTAAGAGCAGGCAAGTGCAGCATCACCGAAGCTCTCATGCCTGTACCTGTATTGGTAGGACAGCTGGTTAAATAGCCAAACTTTTCATGAAATGCATACTGTAAACTCTGTTCTAACATTGAATCTAATTGATCAGCAGTTTGATATGCTTCCTGTAAATGAAAACCTGATTGCAAACTTTGAATGCGTAAATGATCTTCTTCATTTATCATAATGCTCAGTTCTTCATTTTTAGATAGTAAAACAGAGCCAGAATGCATTCCAGCAGCCAGGTGGGGACTAATCAAATGTTTTTCCACTAATAATTCCCTCTGCAGCTGCGAAATTTCATGTATATCTATATGTGTAAATTCCAGGCTTAAATCTTTTCCTTTATCAACCAGAACAGATGATACAGCTTTATCGACTTTTAGTGCTTCATCTTCCGTAAAAGCATAGGGAAATTTAAACTCTCTTAGATTTCGCGCTAACCTTATTCTAGTACTCATGGCAATATCCGCATTTTCTCCATTGTTTGCCATCCAACTACTCGCTTTTGGTACTAAAAAACGATCAATCGCCATGAGTAGCACCCCTTTCGAGCTCTTTATTCAATTCTCGAACCTGATCCCGCAACTTTACTGCTTCTTCAAATTCTTCAGCTTCTATAGAAACTTTCAGTTGTTTTCTCAATTCTTCGATCTCTTTTTTTAACTTTAAGGTGCTTCCATATGAAGCTGGAATTTTGCCGGTGTGTTCAGTGTTTCCATTATGGAGGCGTTTAAAAATCTCCTCCAGATTTGATTCGAATGCATCATAGCAGGTTGCACATCCGAATTTCCCCAATTTCAAGGAATCATTAAATGTAAATCCACACGAAGGACAGACTGAAACCTCCTTTTTAAAAGGATTTACAGATGGCGATTGAGTGGGGAACCAATTAGAAAGCAACTGATGAATAGCAAGTGGATCTTGTTCGAACGCTAAATTCAGGCTATGGTTTTCCGCTGCGCAAACATGGCATAAATGCCTCTCTATGAGTTGTCCGTTTCTTTTTTGTTTCACTAATACAGATGCAGGACGTTCTCCACATTGACTGCAAATCATCATACCACTCCCCGCTAATTTGACTGAAATTGAATTGTGAATAACATAGCAATAAGAATACGTGCTCGAACTTCATCCCTCAATGGCAAACTTAAGAGGAGTGTAGAACGGTCGATAGCACTTAAAATCATTTTTGCTTCTCGCTTTGTTACAATGTCTTCATCTAACAGACGGAACACAATATCTTCAGCCATATTTTGAGTAGCACCATTTTCCAAATGCTGTATAATTCCTGTGATTACATCAGATTTTTGATGAAGACGAATACGCTTAATTCGAATATAGCCACCGCCACCTCGTTTACTTTCAACCAAATAACCTCTCTCAGGGGTAAACCTGGTATTAATTACATAATTGATTTGTGAGGGTACACATTGAAACTTCTCCGCTACCTCACTTCTTTTTATTTCAATATATTCTCTATCGCTTAATTCGATAACTTGCTTTAAATAACCTTCAATTACATTGGAAATGTTACGCATCGCATTCACCTCTTCATTCCATGTACTTAAAGTTGACTTTGACTATATTTGACTTAATTATAGCGTAAGCTTTTTATATAATTCAAATAGTATGTTCTGAATAAATCTTAAAAAGGTGCTCCCAGAAGATTTTAACCTGGGAACACCTTTTTATCTTCATCTTATTCTTCATCAAACATGCGCTTTTTAAAATCCTTCAGGTGACTTTGTATTGACTTGGTTTTCTCTTCAAGATATTTCGTTCTCCACTGAGTTCCTTCAAGCCAAATCTCAACAACATCCCCAGCTGAGACTTCATGAGTAAATTCACTTACAGGAAAAGTGTATTGTTCATTATCTTCATCCAATGACTTTAATAACGCCGTTCTCTTATCAATAGTTTCTACTCTATATATACCAGACTTCATTTCTACCACCTCAATTTTATTTTCCCTCTTCTAAGTTCTTTTAATCTCAACTAACAAAATCATCTAAATATTTTTCGAAATATTATTCCTAAAAATTTTCAATCAACAAAAAAGAAAGACCCTCACCGCTTTCGCGGTAACGGTCTTTCTTTGGATGCCCAGCGGCGTCCTACTCTCACAGGGGGAGACCCCCAACTACCATCGGCGCAAAAGAGCTTAACTGCCGTGTTCGGGATGGGAACGGGTGTGGCCTCTTTGCCATCGTCACTGGACTGATTATTCTTTTTGAAAGACAAGACTTATCATACCATCTCTGGCGATTAATTCAAGCTTTTTTTAAAAAAACTTTATCTTATTCTTTCAAAACTGGATAAACGACATCGAAACAATTCGCGCACAAAGCG
>NZ_VIFV01000039.1 GCF_007004625.1 Planococcus salinarum
TTTGCCGCCCACTTCCTTCAGATTTCACGTCGCCGTGAACACCCTTGCGCTTGGCTAACTGTTACTTCTGCCTTCACAGCTCGGGACTTGCACCCTATAGATTACGCCCATGCCGGGCACACCAAAAGGAAGAGAAACTGCCCGAAATGGGCAGCGTCTCTTCCTTTATTGTTGAAACGGTTTTCTTTGGCAACTAAATCCCGAGTGCGTAGATTCTTTTAAGCTTTTAAGAGTTTCGCATTAATAGCCACGATTATTGTGCTCAGGCTCATAAATACCGCACCGACGGCCGGACTTACGATAATGCCCCATGGCGCCAATACACCTGCAGCCAAAGGGATGGCGAAAATATTATACCCGGTTGCCCACCATAAATTCTGAACCATTTTGCGATAGGTTTTTTTCGAGAGGTCGATCAATGCCACGACATCGTTCGGGTTGCTCTTCACAAGGACGACGTCGGCTGTTTCCATCGCCACGTCGGTCCCCGCTCCGATGGCGATTCCCAGATCGGCTGTTGCAAGAGCCGGCGCATCATTGACCCCATCCCCGGTCATGGCGACCCTCCAGCCTTTTTCTTTTATTTTCTTTATTTGGTTGGCTTTGTCGTCCGGCAGCACTTCCGCGTAGACTTCATCAATCCCCAATTGCGCCGCCACCCAGTTTGCCACCTTCTGATTGTCCCCTGTCAGCATGATTGAATGAATGCCTTTTGCCTTCAAGGCGGCCACGGCTTCTTTTGCCGTATCCCGTACAATATCCGCCAGTGCAATCATACCGGCGATTTCGTCTTCCACGAGCACGAAGACGACAGTCTTCCCTTCTTCCGACAGGCCGTTGAACAGCTCCTGATTGTAGCTTAACCGGTTGCTGTTGACGTATCCCGGACTGACCACATTGATTTTCCGGCCGTCCACCTGGCCCTGGATGCCTTTGCCGGTAATCGATTCGAAATCAGTCACTTTTCCGATTTCAATTCCCTTTTCTTTTGCGGAAGCGACGATGCCGGCAGCGATCGGATGTTCTGAATTTTGCTCGATGGCCGCAGCCAGACGCAGCACTTCCTCATCGGCATAGCTGTTTTCGGAGACGATATCCGTAACCCCGAACTCCCCTTTCGTCAGGGTTCCGGTTTTATCGAATACGACAGCATTGAGATTTCTCGCTCCTTCAAAATCGGCCCGGTTCCGGATCAGCAATCCCTGTTTCGCCGAAATCGAAGTGGACACAGCCACGACCAAGGGTGCAGCCAGACCCAGCGCGTGAGGGCAGGTGATGACCATGACCGTCACCATCCGTTCAATGGCGGTATCAAGCAGGTAGCCAAGTGTCAGCCAGGCAACCAGGGTAGCGAAGCCCGCAGCCAACGCCAGGTAAAACAGCCATTTCGCTGCCCGGTTCGTTAAATCCTGCGTTCTGGATTTCGATTCCTGCGCTTCCTTGACCATCGTGATCACTTGGGACAAATAGGACTCTTCCCCTGTTTTCTCCACTTCGACGACCAAAGAACCGCCTTTGTTCACCGATCCCCCGATTACCTGGTTGCCTTCTTCTTTTTCGATGGGAATCGATTCGCCGGTCAGCATCGATTCATCTACAGTCGATTGGCCTTCCACGATTATTCCATCCACCGGCACCTTTTCACCCGGTTTGACCAGAACCCGGTCTTTGTTCCGGATATCTGACAGCGGAACGTCCTGCACCTGCTTGTTTTCATCCAATTTATGCGCTTCATTCGGCATCAGTTTCACCAATTGCTCAAGAGCATTCGAAGCTCCCATGATGGACCGCATTTCGATCCAGTGGCCGAGCAGCATGATGACAACGAGCGTCGCCAGTTCCCAGTAAAGCTGATTGCCGTCCCAGCCGAATACCACCACCGTACTGTAGGTATAGGCGATGGAGATTGCCAGGGCAATCAATGTCATCATGCCCGGATTCCGTTCCTTCAGTTCGGCAATCCCTCCTGTCAGGAATGGCCAGCCTCCGTAAAAGAACACAACCGTCGACAACACAAATAAAATGTACATATCATTGTCAAAACGCCAGTCGACTCCCATAAAATGCTGGATCATCGGTGACAGCGCCAAAATTGGGATGGTGAGGATCAGGGAAATGAAAAACCGTTTCTTGAAATCCTCCACCATATCGCCATGGCCGCTGTGATTATGGCCGTCGTGATCATGCTTGTTATGGTCCATTTGCTCCTGCTCTTCCTGTATCGTCGTTTCATCATCATACTGATCGGACGGATGATGGTTTTGTTCCGTTGCATCTGTGGAATCGTGATGATTGTGGTGGTTTCCTTCATGTTTTGCCAATGGATTTCACCTCTCAACATGATTTTTCTTAATTTTCAGTTTACCTTTTTCCATTATAGAACCAGATTATCGAGAAAATGTCGAGAAAACCACCTGCCGCAACCTCCCTGTAAATTTATACAAAAAAGAAGCCGAAAAATCTCTTTCCGGCTTCCCCTTTCCGCGCGTATGAATTAGTCCCTGTCATTTATCCATTTGTAGCCTACTCCCCAGACAGTGATGAAATATTCATCAATCGGAAAACCGGAATGCCGGATTTTTTCCCTCACGTTTCGCACATGCGAATCGATTGTCCGTCCTTCTGTTTCGGAATCGAATCCCCAAATCAGTCCAATCAGCTGTTCCCGTGTAAAAACTTTATTGGGGTGTTTCATCAGGTGGCCAACCATAAGGAATTCTTTCGGTGTCAATTTGATGGCATGTTTTTGGTACGTGAGTTCAAACCGTTCCTCATCCCACAACAAACCATCCACTTCAATGAGATTTTTCGGCGTCCTTCTGCGCAGCAGTGCCGCCATCCGTGCGAGCAATTCTTCTTCGTTGAAAGGCTTTGTTACATAGTCATCCGCCCCGAGATTCAGGCCTTTAATGATATCGTCCTGTTGTTCCCGTGCGGTCAGCATGATAATCGGTACATCCGAAAACTTTCGAATTTCCCGGCATAGTTTCCAGCCATCCATTTCCGGCATCATAATATCCAACAGGACAATGTCGAAGGCTTCCATTTCCAGCAATGTGAGGGCTTCATTTGCCCCGACCGCTTTTTTGCACCGATAACCATGTGGTTTCAAATAAAGCTCCAATAAATCCAGCATCCGCTTTTCATCATCCACCAGCAGGACTTTCTGCAAGAGAATTCCCCCTTTCCAACTCGATTCGAACGATGGTCCCTTTCGTGCGCTCGCTTTGCAGCTTGATGGAGCCGCCATGCGACTCGACAATTTCTTTGGCAATCGCCAAACCAAGCCCGCTCCCTCCATATTCTCTGGATCGGGATTTATCGACCCGATACAATCGTTCAAATATAAATGGAACATCTTCCTCGGGTATCCCCTCCCCTTCATCGCTGATGGTGATCACGACCTTTTTTTCATCGTGAGCTGCTGCGAGTGTCACGCATGTGCCTTTTGGGGAATGCTTTCGGGCATTATCCAGCACATTCAGCAAAACTTGCTGAATGCGTTCCCGATCCACGAATGCAGTGGTGTCCGGCTCCGCAAGAATGGACAAGGAGATCTGTTTCTCTTCAAAAGCAGGCCGAACCAGGTCGGCAACAGAACGAAACAGCATATCCAGTGAAACATATTCCTTTTCAATTACAAATCGATTATGGTCCATCTGTGCCAATTCAAATAAATGCCGGATCAGCCCCGTCAAATTGGCAGTTTCTTCCCGAATGATTGCCATGTACTCTTTCTTTTCTTCGTCAGACGCATTCGGCCGGCTCGCAATATCGGCATATCCCTTAATATAAGTCAACGGCGTCCGCAATTCATGCGAGATGCTCGACAGGAATTCATTGCGCTCATTTTTTAAACGGTCCAGGTCATTCGATAGAGTGGTAATGGCATTCGCCAGTTCACCCAGTTCATCGTTTCGGTCGATATTGAGTTTGACCTGATTGTTTCCTTTGCTTATTTGCTCCGTAGCTTGCTTCATCCGGATCAAAGGCATGGTGATCAATCGCGATAACAGGAAAATCGTAATGACAGTCAACCCGACTGCAATCAGGCCCACCACCAGAAATTGATTGCGCAGATGGCTGACCATTTGCTTGATATGATTCGTTTCAGCAAACATGAACACATGTCCGCGGTGCGTGCCATTGATCATAATCGGGCTGTCGGTCGCGATAAACTGCCGCTCATTCCAGCGGTCTTCAACAATGCCACCTGTCTGCGGCGTCTGCTCAAAATTGGTATGCGCCAGCACCTCCCTCATTTCGGGTTCAACAAAATCGGAATTGGCCAGCTCATTTCCTGCTGCATCCGTAATGATCACAATAAAATCAGAAGCCGATTCCATCAACGTCACATGGTTCAATGTTGCTGCATCAAAGCTGTCTTCCAAAACTTCGCTGTGCGTATTGCCGCGAGCCAACAGGTTGGTCATGACATCATCCAGCCGCTCGTTGACAAAGGTGAAATACAGTGTCAGAAACAGCAGCGTTTCGATAATGATGATAAAAACAAAAAATAATAAGCCAATTTTTAATGCAAGCCTGTTTAACATAGCATCCCTCTTTGCCACTTACCGGAGTGCTTTCGGCGAAACGCCGGCTGCACACTTGAAAGTCGTCGGATTTGAATTGATTGGACAGTTTTTCAAGGTTTCTTTTTCAATAGTATACGCCACCAAAGTCGGAGCTGTCCCGGCGCATCCTGTTTCTCCATTTATAAGTCCACATCCGAGTGCTCATTTTCTCAGAACCGCTTCTTGCTCAGCATAACGGAAAAGTTTCGATTTTTTGTGCAGTATTTCCTGGCAGTTTTTGGCCACCTGCCTTTAAACTGTCATCCGCCCTGCACATAATATGCATTGTTTTTGAGTACAGTAATAGAAAATGATGAAAGAGGGATTGAGATGCAAAAAAATAAATTTACGGTCGGAATATTGTCTGTTGTGGCTGCGCTGGCTTTAAGCGCCTGCAGTTCAGGAACTGAAACACCGCAAGAACAGATGGACACGGAGAATATGACGACCGACACCACGGAGCAGGATGGCGACCATATGGATATGGATCATTCGGGTTCCGGAGAAGTGCCTGAAGGGTTGCATGACGCTGAAGATCCTGCATTTGAGGTTGGAAGCCAGGTAAACATTGAAGCAGATCATATGGCTGGAATGGATGGCGCAGAAGCGACGGTTGTTGGAGCTTACGATACGATGGTGTATGCCATCTCCTACACACCCACTACTGGCGGGGATCCGGTTGAAAACCACAAATGGGTGATTCACGAAGAGCTCGAGAATCCCGACAGCGAACCGCTGAAAGCCGGTGATGAAGCGACGGTTTCCGCGGACCACATGACTGGGATGACTGGTGCAACGGTGACAATCGATTCAGCCGATGAAACGACTGTCTACGTGGTCGATTTCATGCCTTTGGATGGAGGCGAGGCGGTCACCAATCATAAATGGGTGACCGAAGACGAATTATCGGTGGAATGAGACTGATCTCTCGACGCAACGGAAATTTCTGCAATAGATGATAACAAAGCGCTGCTCTCCAGTCGGAGCAGCGCTTTTTTGTACTTTCAGGAAGCTCCCACCGGGTCGATGTACCTGATATTTTCGGTCCTTTGAGAAATTGTGCATTTTATATGGAGTTTAACCTCTGTTTCAAATGGTATACATATTAATGAAGGCCATTATCCGGTTTTACTGAAAACCAATACCATTATCATTAAAAAATAGAAGGAGGAAATGTTATGAACAAATACGCAAAATTCGGCCTCATGATCGGAACTTCCACTTTTCTTATGTACTGGTTGATGTTCCTGAATGTTTTCCAAATCGACCACATCTTCTATAGTGAAACCAGACTCTATATGGCGTTGATCATGGGATCCGTCATGGCCATCGTCATGATGCTGTTCATGTGGCCGATGTACAAGAACAAGAAGGTGAATTCAGGTATTTTGGCCGGCGCCGCCGTCGTATTCGCTCTGTCGCTTTGGCTGGTGCGCAGCCAGGTGCTGATTGAAGACACCGGCTGGATGAAAGCAATGATTCCCCATCACTCGATCGCCATTCTGACGAGTGAACGCGCGAATATTTCGGATCCACGCGCCCGTGAGCTTGCCGATGAAATCATTAAGACTCAACGTGAGGAAATTGCTGAAATGGAAAGATTGATAGCAGACCTGGAGGATGAAGAGTAAGTCGTTCTTGTTAATAAAAACTTAATGCAAAAAAGAGAAAGACCAGACAGCGAAACGTGTTCGCCGTCTGGTCTTTTTTTTATTATCAACAGCTGCTCGGTGCACCGATCATTACCAGCCCGGCTTGTTCGCCTTGCCCCTCAAAATCCAGCGTTAAGCTGTCCGCTGCATCTTTCGCATCCGGGGCGATGGCCATCCGGATTCCGTTGACGTCAGTCACTTCATCGGCAGCTTCCGGCGCATCCAATGACATGCCGATTTGTGGTCCGCAGCATCCGGCTACTGCATAAATCCGCAGGCTTTCAGCTTTTTGCTCTTCCAGAATGGACTGGATGTATTGTTTTGCTTCGTTGGTGATCATCATATATTCCATCTCTCCTTTTACTGGCCTATAAATAAAAATTTGTATGGCCTTATCTTTTTAAAGACTGAATTCCTTCAACTGATTATAACCGATCTTTTCTTCCTGCAACCACGGAATGACGGCGCACTTGGCCGCCAGTTCATCGTTTACTTTGGCGATCCATTTTGTCTCGGAATTTGCCCGGCCTCTCAGGACCGGATCCGTCGTGTCCGTTGCCGCGAGACTCTGGTTGATGACCCACCATTTCGGGTCGATGCCGGCCCGCTTCAAGTCTTCCTGAAGGCGCGCCGCCTCGAGGACCGGCGTCGCTTCAGCCAATGTCACAATGACCACGCCGGTTTCCTCCGGGTTGCGCAAACGCGGCAAAAGTTTTTTGACGTTGTCCGGGACATCACCGGTCGAACGGCTCATCTCTTTATGGTAGGCTTCCGTAGAATCGAGCAACAACAGCGTATGGCCGGTCGGTGCCGTATCGATCACGACAACTTCGTTCTCCGATTTCTCGACCACAGTGGCAAACGCCTGGAACAAGGCGATTTCTTCGGTACACGGCGATTCCAGATCTTCCTGCAGATAAGCCAGTTCTTCTTCCGACAGCCCGTTTCCTGCATTTTCAAGAACCGTTTTCTTGTAGCGTTCCACTTCAATTTCGGGATTGATGCTGCTGATGGTCAAGTTGTCGCGGACGTCACTTCCCTCGAATGTGTAGGCAAGATGTGCGGCCGGATCCGTCGTCGTCAAATGGACGCGATGCCCTTTTTCAGATAAGCCCACTGCGATGGCCGAGGCAATCGATGTCTTGCCGACGCCGCCCTTGCCCATTGTGAAGATGACGCGGGTGTTTTTGTCCGAGAAATCATCAATGACTCCGTTCAAACCCGGAAGATCCGCCACTTGAACTGTGGTTTCTTCCGCCACCGATTCTGCAATGGCGTAGGAACTGAACAGATAGCGCAGATTCCTGATACCGGTCAGCGAATATGACACAAATGGCAGCGAGTAGGCCATGATTTGTTTCAAACCAGCAGGTGTTTTCTTCAAAGCTTCTCGCTGGCGATTATAGAACGCCGTGGAGACTTCGTCTTCAGCCCGGTGCGTCTGCAGCAGCCCGTTGACGATCAGCATCTGGTTCCTGATGCCGATTTCTTTCAGTTCCGCAGAAGCGCGATCCGCTTCGAGCAAAGAGGAGTTATCCGGACGGGCGACCAACAGCAAGGTTGTTTTTTCACTGTCGGCAAGCGATGCGACCGCTTTGGCGTACATCTCTTTTTTCCCTTCGAGGCCCGCAAGCGGTCCCAAGCAGGAAGCGCCGTGTGTGCTTTCTGCCAAAAATCCGCTCCACGCTGTCGGCAATTGCAGAAGGCGAAGCGTGTGGCCGGTCGGTGCGGTATCAAACAAGACATAGTCGAACTGTTCCAGGATGGCTTCATCCGCCAGCAAATGTGAAAATTCGTCAAAAGCGGCGATTTCCACTGTACAGGCACCCGACAACTGTTCTTCCATCGTCGCCAAAACGGCATCCGGCAATTTGCCGCGATACGGGCCGACTACAGTTTCCTTATATGCTCGCGCCGATTCTTCCGGATCGATATTGCAGGCAAACAGATTGTCGACAGCTGCAATCGCCCGCGGCTCATTCGTCAATTCCACTTCCAGGACATCCTGCAGGTTGGAGGCCGGATCGGTGCTGACAAGCAGCACTTTTTTCCCTTGGTCGGCCAATGCGACCGCTGTAGCGCAGGCGGTCGACGTTTTGCCGACACCGCCTTTTCCGGTGAAAAACAGGAACGGTGTCAATTCCATTTTTTTCGGATTGAACATTGAATGCATAGGATTCACTCCTTTATTTGCCAAACTCTACGGATACGCGGACTCGCGGTTTTTCCTGCAGCTCAGCCGGCGTGGTGCCGAACCACTGGGCCAATTCTTCATTTGTTGGGTATGCTGCCGTTTTCACGATTTCACCATCCACCAATACAAGCGGAAGTGCATCCGGTCCCTTATCGGCCAAGGCCTGATTGACCTTTTGATTTTCTACAAACGCACTCGGATCGTTGCTTAGGTTATAGCGGCTGATTTCAAAGCCCTTTTTCTCCAGCGAGTAAACAGCGGATGCAACGCGCGTCAAATCCGGATCGACGACAGGCCCGCAGACACCGGTGGAGCAGCACATGGCCGGGTCATAAATTTCTACTTTCTTCATATTGTTTCCTCCTCTATTAAAACGCTCATGTACACCGCTATCGTTTCGACAAAGAAAGCCTGACATAAGGTCAGTCTTCTCTTTTCACTGTCCAGATTTCAACGTTTTCCTTACTTTCCGGTTTCCGCGAACTGGCGGATACGTGCGCCGATTTCGTCGCGGACGTCCTGGAAAACCGTCCATTTCTGTTCTTCGGTTCCTTGCGCTTTTGCAGGATCTGTAAAGCCCCAGTGATCGCGTTTTACATGCGGCGGCGTCATCGGGCATTTATCGGCAGCATCGCCGCACAATGTCACAACGAAATCGGCGTTGTTTAAAATCTCCGAATCGATGACATCGGAAGTTTGTTCCGAAATGTCGATGTCCACTTCGTTCATCGCTTTTACCGCGTTCGGGTTCAATCCATGTGCTTCAATGCCGGCGCTCAAGACTTGCCATTCATCGCCAAGAATCTGTTTCCCCCAGCCTTCCGCCATCTGGCTGCGGCATGAATTCCCCGTGCATAGAAAGTACAATGTTTTCTTTGTCATTAGTAAAAACTCCTTTTCATTCCGTTAAAATTTTTGAATACCGATTCTTCATGTGCTTTTATTAACTGCAACTGATCCGGAGACCCTGTTTTTCCAATTCCTCGAGCCGCTCGTCCTGGCTCGAGATAAATTCCAGGATGCGGAGGACCATTTCGTACATATCACTGTCTTTGTTCAATGAATAGAAAATCCACTGCCCTTTGCGCTGTTCTTTCACCAATCCGACATCCCGCAGTTTCCGCAGATGCTGGCTGATGGCCGACTGGCTGACCTCAAAGATTTCAACAAACTCACATACACAGCAATCATTTTTTTCGAGCAGTTTCATCATGGCAAGCCTGGTCTTGTCGCCCAACAACTTGAGGACGATGCCGGCTTTTTCGATTTCGATTTCTTTTATCGTCGTTTCCATTTCGAATTTTCACCTCATTTACTGTATTTACTGTTTCCATCGGACTGATGGTGTTCCAAATCTAAAACCATCATATCAGCATATGCTTATATGTTCAACAAAGAAAAAAGTCCCCTGCCATTGGTGGAATAAAGAGTATATCCTGAAAGTTTACTGGCTTAATCGTACACAGCAGAATCTAAAGGCCGCGGCGAAATGACCGGACCGTTTACAAGGACAACGCTTCGACGTATGGATTTACCTTCTACGGAGTGGCATTGCTGCTTTGGACGATCTACGATCTGGCTGTTAACGATGTATTCAACTGGCAGTTGCCTGTCCTATTGTTGGGATTGGCCATCTATTTGTGGACAAAGTTTATCTTTGAGCAGAAAAAAGCGAGAAAAACTGCCTGAAACCGCAGGCAGAATCAGGGATTATACAAGATAGGCAATAGCACAGAAATGCCTCCTGGCCTGGTGGAAGCTTGTTGTTGCGAAAAGGGCTATAATCAGATTACTGGCAACTAAACAGCCGCAAAAGTGACACGGATTATCCCCTCAATGAAAGGAGGATGCGTTTGCGGTCCAAATTCCTGATTGCTTCTCTGTTGTGGGCCGCCGGCATTTTAATAGTGATGTGCACGAGCAGTGCACACGCCTTTATGTATGAACAGACTTTGAGCTATACGCTCAATTTCAATCCGGATTTTTCCGATTTTTTCAGAACCAGTGATATCGACCTTACCGATTCGTTCTATCTTCTTCAAAAGACCGGCCACATCCTTTCATTTGGAATTTTGTACATCCTGGTTTTTAATTGGCTGCGCAATCATTACAAGGCATTTGGCATCTGCATTTTTTTCGCATTTTGTACCGAAGTGCTGCAGTTGTTTTTCGAGCGCAACGGAAGGCTCTTTGACGTGAGTGTCGATCTGGTCGGCATCCTTCTTGCCGTTGCCATCATCCAACTGGTCCGAATTAATACTGCGAAGGCGGAATAGGCTTTGCGGGATGGCGGAAAATATCAGATGTGAAAGAAACGCAGGCAGCGGAATGTTGCTTGCGTTTTTTTAAGTTCAAGGAAATTCCTGACTTCCATTTTTTATATTCCTTTATTTTGAAACTTTTGATTAACTGAACCGTTAGAATAGTATCAAGCATTAAAAGATAAATGGATTTTAAAGGAAGTGACCGTTTGGCAGAAAAATATAATATGTGGTCATTTGTTTTAGGTATTCTTTGTTTATTATTTTCAGTGCACGCATTGTATGCTGCCCTTAATCAAAGCTGGTCAATGGCGCCACCACTTTTTTCCCTGTGGATTGGCAGTGTTACGGCATTCGTTTCAGGCATAATGGGCGTTCAAGTGAAAGGGGTTAAATTCGCAAAAACAAGAAGTTGGGTAACCACAACCATCTCCTTTTCTCTTTCAGCAATTTTGTTCATGGGACTGGCAGTAGAATTGTTTGCTAGAGACACCATTGCCACCACCCATTCTCCGAATGGCGACTATAGCATAAAGCTATATACTGAAAACGGCGGAGCTGCTTCATCCATCAATGTAATAGGGATTGTCGATGGTCCACTTTGGTTCAGAAAAAATATTTATGATGACAGGAATATGCATAAAGCAGATGTGGAATGGCTCAATGACCACACGATTTCAATTAACAATCATGTACTGGACTTAGAAAGAGGCGAGACTTTTTCGGAATAAACCGACAAGGGTTAAATTAAAATCCAGTGAGAAGCTGAAGGTTTTATTTCCCGGGAAATAAAACCAGGCATTGAAGAATGGTTTATGGTCATCAATAAAGGAGTGGTTTTTATGTTCGGAGTTGAACCAACGTTCGGGTTGAAGTTGTTTCTCTTAGTTGTTTTTTTATTAGTAATCGGTTATTCATTAAATTCTATTATGCGAAAATGGTTGAAAGTTGAGAAGCCAAAGTTCTTTTCCTATAATCATGTAAATGACACACACAAAAAGATCGACTGGAGCCTTCGGGGAGTGTTCATTGTCCTGCTAATTCTCGGTTACGTTATTAATAGTGAAAGGCTCGCTCAAGCTCAAGAACCAATATTTTGGCTGCAAACATGGGTTTTTTTATTCGCCTTTGTTGTTTCCACCGAAATTGTCCGCGGCTTTATGGAATGGAAATATGCAGACAACCCTAAAACCTATCTGGTGACAGTGAGCTCACTGGTTTTCCTCGTGATCGTGGCAATTTCCATCTTTATGACCGATTTTTACGGTATTTCTCAGGTGTAAGTTTTCTATTTCCCCACCATAAAAAGCCTTCCCAAAAGAAGGCTTTTTACTGTTCCATCACTCTAACGTTACGTTAAACTCATCAATCAAATCCTTAAATGCCGGCCTCCTGTTGCCAGCGCGGCCTTCTATGGCTTCCGCTGTGACCAGCGAATTCAACACGGCTTCTTCCGTGGCTTCGCCTATCGCCCGAAAAGCGGTGTCCATGTCTTCTTCGTGGATCTGCGGAATTGCCAGCAGTTCTTCCGGCTTGTCGTGGGGGATGCGGGTGGCGGTCGAGAAGCCGAGGACGATTTCACCGCTGCCGTTGGTGATGATCGAACCGGTTCGGGATAAGCCGGTCACGGACCTTTTGAGGATGCGGTTCAATTGGCGTTCGGATACGGGCAGGTCGGTCGCGACGATAATCATGACGGACCCTTTGTCTTCTTCTTTATACGATTCGAGGAGCCGTTCTTTCAATTCCTGCCCCACCGCTTTGCCCTGCACCAGCAAATCGCTCAGAATGCCGAAATTCGACAGCACGAGTACGCCGATCGTGTAGTGGCCATGGCTCATTTCCATGATCCGCGAAGCGGAACCAATGCCGCCTTTCAGCGAGTAGCACAGCATGCCGGTCCCGGCTCCGACCGCTCCTTCTTCAAAGTCGGACGCGGTCCTTTCGAGTGCTTCGAGAACATGTTCCCGCTTCACGAATTTTGCGCGGATATCATTCAAAAACATGTCATTGCATTCACCGATGACGGGATTCACCGTTCCGGTGGTCCGGCCGATTTCCGGATTCTGCTCCAGCATATAATCGAACAGCGTATCGGCCGCCACGCCCACACCGAGTGTGTTGGTCAGAAGAATCGGCGTCTCCAAAGTTCCGAGTTCCTGCATCTGGATCGTGCCCATCGTTTTGCCGAAGCCGTTGATGACGTGGCTCGAAGCGATTAGTTTCTCTTTGAAGATGTTCCCCTGATGCGGCAGGATGGCCGTCACGCCGGTTTGGCTGTTGCCGTCGCTGAGCGTCACATGCCCGACCGTCACGCCTTCCACATCGGTGATGGCGTTGCGCGGTCCTGGTTGGAGGCGCCCAACTTGCACCCCGTAATCGCGTATCCGTTTTTGATCCAGCATAGTATCGGCTCCTTTGGTTTTATTGGAAATAAGGATGGCTGATGTCTCCCTTTTCGTTACCTCAACATGGAGTTGAAGCGCAATCTTTGTTTCTACTGTAATTGTAATCCAAAAGATAAAAACAAATGTTAAAATCCACAAATTCATCTCCTGTTACTGAAATAACGGTCGAACTTGTTGTTCCGTTGCTTTTATCTTGTTAACCAAAAAAAGAAACTTCACTGGAAGTTCCTTTCTCTCGAATCTGATAGGTTTTCAAACCACTTTCTTGCATACGCAATAAAAAAGCGCAGCATACTGAAGTGGTCCGGCGGACTTTACGATGGATGGCTCCTTTTTACTTATTGCGCAGCGGTTGAAGTGCGTTGGTCCAGGCATTGACCTGATCCAGCATTGTATTTACCGACTTTTCATGGACCGCCGCAGGGCTGAATTCACCCGTTTTTGCGAAATCCGTAAACAGTGACATGGAAGGATGCGCCCGCACCGTGGCGACCTGCAATTCCGCCATAATAATCCGGAGGGCTTCGGCTGCGCGGACTCCTCCGGCACTGCCATAGCTGACTATCCCAGCCGCCTTATTGTTCCATTCAAAATATAAGTAATCGATGGCATTCTTCAGCACGGATGTCACGCCGCGGTTATATTCGGGACAGATAAAAACATAGCCGTCCAATTCGGCGATTTTTTTGGACCAGGGATGCGCTTCCGGCGCATGGTAGTCCTGGCTGTAAGCAGCAGAAACCGGCTCAGCATACATTGGCAGATTGAATTCAGCCAGATCGACAATTTCATAATCAGCGTCTCCCCGTTTGTCTGCAATGCCTTTGATCCACTCCGCCACCTGCAAACTTTTGCGTCCCGGCCGTGTGCTTCCTGTAATGATGCCAATTTTGGTCATGAATGTGATGCCTCCTCCATTGTGATTGGTCCTTCAATCTCCGGATTTTCACATCTTGATGTCCCTTTATCATAAGAGACTTGGCTCTTAAATTCAAATAAAGTACTGAATATTCATTTTTTTATTTCATTTCTGCAGAGCCTTGGTGCAAAGTATGAATGATAAAACATTCGCCTCGGCGAATGTTTCTGGGATGGTTCCCGCGAAGCGGAAAACATCCGATCATTTCATGTTTTTTGCTTCTTTCTTTTAGAATTTCGGTGCTGGAACAGCTGATATTTCCAATTATTTGGATATACTGTCCATTGCAGGACAAATACTATCCGTTGGAGACTCAATACTGTCCGTTGGAACGGAAATACTGTCCATTAGAGATGAAATACTGTCCGTTGCAATTTCAGGTGCGTTTTCAATGGGCTTCGAGAAGCGGTTATTGCTGAAACCGTGACGAATCCTCAATTTATTTTCCCATTATTTGGACTTACTTTCCAAATGGACTGAAATACTTTCCAATTGAGTCAAAATACTTTCCAAATCCACTCTAATACTTTCCAAATTGGCCGAAATACTTTCCATTTTGGTTTCGGATCCCGAATTGATTAAATGATAATTATTTAAAGTAAATATTCCCACTCCAGCCACTTCCCTCATCAAGGTGTTAAATCCGCTTCCCCATCGCCGTAGATGATGCCTGATACCCCAATTTCTCGTAAACCCTTTGAGCACCGGGGTTATTGCCGAAGACATTGAGCCCCATGGAAGTGACGCCGGAACTTTTTACGGTTTCCTCCAACTCTTTTAATACCACGCTGGCGAAGCCTCTTTTCCTGAAAGCTTTATGGATCAGGATGTAGTAGATATAGGCTTTATTGCTTTCCCTTTGGATGTTGTACCAAACCACGCCGACATTCTTCCCCTCTTCAACTGAATAAATATTGCAGATTTGCTGGTCCACGGTTTGCTGTTTGTCCGGCAACAAGTCTCTCATTAAGCTCTTCGATTCTTCCAAAGCCTTGTCCATCGGAATCAGAAAATTTTCCGACAGGTCGCCGGCGTAATCGGGGATGAACCACTCTAAATAACGGTCGAATTCCGCTTCGTTCATTTCCTGCAGTTTCGTTTTCATGTTTTGCACTCCTTGGATTGTGTGAACTTAGTTTATTTTTGCTTTTCCCATAGATAATGTACAAACCGCATCTTCTGTGCATTCATTTCAAACTCTTCGTCACCGATTCCCATGCGAATAAAACCGTTTTTCTCCAATACCTTCTGAGACGGGATATTAACGGTGGTGGTTTTGGCACGGATTTGCCTAACCGGCAAGGGCTCAGACAACAGCAGGTTCAGCGCATGGTTTCCGATCCCCTTGCCGATGTGGGCTTTTCCGATTCTGAAGCCGATTTCCGCAACGCCGTTTTCTTTGTCGATATCCATCAAATTCATTCTTCCGGCAATCCTGTCATTCTCGTCTTTGACCAAATAAAAACGGGAAAGCCCGGTCTCCTGTTCGTCCAGCAAGTCCTGGTGCCTTTGGATAAAAGTCTCCCAAACGAAATAGTCGTCGCCCCGGCCGGGCACCATCTTTTCGAAAAACCGCCGATTTTCGACTTCAAAATCGTACAGCTCCTGTGCGTCTGCTTCTTGCAGCAAAGTTAATGAAATGGCCATAAAGCTCACACCCCTTTTCAAAGTTAGCCGTTCCCATCAATTTAGATCGTGTGAATCGTCTCAAACCGTTCGCACACCAGCAGCATCGATTCCGAGAATTCGAGCCCGTGCGCTTCGAGTTCGTTTGTGAAGAACTTTTCATGTGCAGACCACCAGAAGTCATAATCCCCTTCGCCTTCTGCCAACGCAAAGTCCACCGGCACCTCGTTCATCGGCATGATCGACACCTCCGTTACCCGAATGATGGCAACGGGCTGTTCTTTCGCATCCAGCACGATATTGTATTGGCCGACATGCGGCAAGGGTTCTTTCTCGATTGCATACGAGACATGCGCGGAACAGGTAGCCGTTTTTTTGCCTTCGACGACCAGATCCGCCAGCCAGTCCGCCTCCGCTCCGAATTGAAAGGCTTCGACGTGTTCCGGTTTTGGTTGATTTTGGTTTGCCCAATAATCATTCCAGAATTTTTGAGATTGTTCGTTCATCAATAAAACCTCGTTTCTTATTTCAGTTTGTGGTGCCGCAGTGGTAAATCATTTTTACAAATTCAAATGTACTCCCGTTGGTGGCTTGTGCAAACCGTTCAACTTCGTTGAATCCGCTGTTACGGTAGAGGGTAATGGCGCGTTTATTGAAAGCGGCGACGGACAGCGTGATTTTGTCCGGGCGATATGCCGATTCGGCAAATTTCAGCCCGGCTTTCAGGAATTCGCGGCCTATCCCCTTGCCGGTCAATTCCGGCTTCATTCCCAGTCCGATGTCGACGGTGTCAGCGGACGTTTGAGTGAAACTGTAGAATCCGACCATTTCTCCATCTTGATGGACGGTGAAATAAGCATCCTTCCGCTGGCCGGCATCCAGGAATTCCGCTAAATCTTCCGGATCCGCAGCCATATCGTAAAAGGAATAATCGCCTTCGTAATGCCAATTCTGTGCGATTTCTTCTGCTTGGCGCTGCGTCATTGGTTGAAACAAGTAATACATTGGTGCCGCTCCTTTTGGTTGCGATTTCGCCTGATAGACAGACTGATATTTCCTTTTTAAAAATAGTACAGGAACCTGCACTTTCATTACATAGAAAAAATACAATAAGTAGAGAAGAATGCCCCTTACTAAATCAGCACTTCACTACCATCCTCTTCTTCCTCTTCCTGATAAAATCCGGCTTTTTGCGGTTTTAGGACAAAAAAGGAAAATACCACAGCTGATGAGAACATGACTATTGCAAGCGTGATAATCGTGATACGCAAAGAAACAACATCCGCCAATATCCCAACTCCCAATATAAAAATCACCTGGACGCCGCTTTGGAGCAATTGAAAAATGCTTGTAACTCTTCCCATCATGTCCACGGGAATATTGTTCTGGTAAAAAGTCGAAATTCCCGAATTCATGAATACATTAAAAAAACCTAAGATCAGAAAGCCAACCGTAATGGACAGAAACGACCAGGAAAACGCATAAATAACGTAACCCACTGCCGTCATCAGCACACCGAGTACAATCATCAGCCGCAGCGAAAACTTAGAAGAAAAAACGGAAAGCAGGATGCCGCCACTTACCGAGCCAATGCCGGTGATGCTGATCAACAGGCTGTAATCCACTTCGGACAACCCAACTACTTGCTGCGTAAAAACCACTTCCTGGGCATCCATCGCAAATGAAAAAACCATGACTCCAATGAAACTCAGGTAAATAAAAGCTATGTATTTATTTTCTGAAAGGAATTGCTGGACCACTGTAAAATCGCTCCGTACTTGAGCCAACGTCAGAGAAGGAATCGCCTGCCGGTCAATCGTTTCCTGCTCAGGAAGTCTTACCAGCAGAAGTGCAGCAACCACAAAGAAAACCGCATTGATCCAAAGAGTCATTTGAATCGAGCTAAGCAGAATCAGCGTGCCGGCAATGGCGGGGCCGATGATAAACGCACCCGAAGAAGTGGTCGACCGAATGGAGTTGAAACGCTTTCTTTTCCCTTTCGGTACAAGCATCGTCGTGTAGGTCACCGATGAGGGGCCGAAAAAAGATTTGGCGACACTCAGGAAAACCAGAATCCCGTAGATGCCAACGATGGTTGTCGCCAATGGAATCAAAGCGATCAGTCCTGCCCGCAGCAGATACGTCGTGATAAGCACGCGTTTCTTGCTGCGATAGTCGATAAAGCTTCCAGTCCAAAACTTCGTAAAGATATTGATAATCGGTCCTATAATCCAAAGTCCCGCCACAGCTGCGGCAGACCCTGTCATTTGAAAAACTATGATGTTAATGGCCACCAGGTAAATAAAATCGCCGATACCGGCAATTCCAAGTGACGTCAAAAGTACCGCGGGGTCTTTCCACTCTCGCAGCTGTGTATTCACTTTGCACCCCTCCTTTCAGATATCGGGCATTTCCATACCAATTCTTCTTGAACGAACAAAACTTAATATTCTTATTTTAGCATTAATTACCATTACTTTTGAAAGAGGAACATTTTAATCCAGTAAAAAACTCGAATGCAAAAAACCATTCAACAGAAAAGAGAGAAGATATGCTTGGACCAGCTCCTATTACACAAATAAAACCCCAAACGACAGATTTTCTCTGCCGTTTAGGGTGGGGCGACTCTGCTATATCTTTCAGGCCGCACATGATTCCTGAATAGTCATAAATCATTCCAGTAATTATTGGCGGCAGCTACGGTTTGAAAATTAATAGCGACAACCTGGGAAGCGAACGTTAAACTATTCGCATCATTGGCATATACGGGACGCAACTTTTTCCGTAAATTTTCATCCGGTTGTGTCATTCCGACAGCTTTACGCGCCAATTTAACGGCTAAGTTGTATCCTTCCTCGGGCGTATCGGTTTTTAATGTTGGCAGCCACGATTCTCCACTCATTTGAATTCCTCCTGTGATTCGTGAAATTTTCCATCATAAAACGGTGGTCTATTCCTCTGCTTGCACGACGTATATCGTCATCGATGTGGTTCCTGTGTTTTCTACAGCGATTGACTGATGAGGATTGCAGTGTATGCTGTCCCCCTGCTGAACAGGGGATTCGATGTCATCCAGATAACAGACCCCTTCGCCTTCGACTACAAATACATAGACATTCTTGTGCGGGTGCCCATGTTTAGGAAGCATCTGTCCCGGAAGAAAGTTAAACACAATGACCTTGCTTTTTTGTTCTTCGAACACAATTTGTTTTGTCATCTTTTTTTCATCGTACGTTTGCAGGTCCTGCAGTTTTTTTACCCCCATAATCTACGTCCCATTCTTCTTCATTTTTTTGAGCCTTCGCTTTTCCCCGCAGCTGTGCCGGCACTTCCAAAAAAGTTGCGGTACACATACACTGTTGGATTGTCGTTTCTATATCAGTTAAAAATAATGTATATAAGGTAATAATAGCATATATTTCTTAATATTCAGAAAATATTTCAGGACAAATTAACTTTATCTGTCTCTCCCTTTGCACAGAGGGGCTAACTGGCCTCTTCATCTCTTATTTCCTGGAATGACACTGTACAACTCATTCTGTTGACCTAAATCGAGTAGGAGGGAGCGATTAACTCCCGACCTCTCACACCACCGTACGTACCGTTCGGTATACGGCGGTTCAATTAAGATGCATAACGCAAAGTTTCATAACGTGCTACCAGACTTTTGAGCC
>NZ_VIFV01000040.1 GCF_007004625.1 Planococcus salinarum
TTCGTGTATTCTTGTCCATGCGTGAGTCCTTTTTAGTGGATTTGGACAGGAACTACCTGACCTTTCCATTATAAAGGACTTTTTCTTTTGGTTTTTGCCAGTTTTCGAATGTTTTATGAATTCCTAACCTTCAAAATCAATTAATACAACAGCAGTGATGTTATATAAATTCAAAAAATCACCAGCCTTGTTTGAGAAGAACAAAAAAGCGCAACAGGGCTGAATATGTTACAATTTTTCAAGAAGGAATCGCCTGGGAAAGAGGGATTATCATGAACAAAGATAAATACGTTGTCGTCGACATTGAGACGACAGGCCATTCCCCTGCAAAAGGTGATCGGATTATCCAATTGGCAATAGTGACGATTGAAAATGGCATAATACTTGATACATATATGGAATTTATAAATCCGGGACGCAAAATCCCCATGTTCATCCAGGATCTGACCGGGATTTCGGATGAAGATGTTGCGCATGCAAAACCGTTTGAAGCGTATGCAGAAATTGTTTCGGAAAAATTGAGGGATGCGATATTTGTCGCCCATAATACAAATTTCGATCTTCCTTTTCTGCAAAAGGAATTGCAGCGCAGCGGCCAGCCCAAATGGCAGGGACTGGCAATGGATACTGTTGAATTGTCCCGCCTGTTGTATCCTACTGCCATCAGCTTCAAATTGCAGGATATTACGGCAGACCTTGGCATACCGCTGGGCAATGCCCATCGTGCCGACGATGATGCATACGCCACTGCGGAACTTTTTTTGCGGTCTAAGGAAGAACTTCAAAAACTTCCTTATGAGACATTGGCTATGTTGCATAAACGTTCTTTTTTGCTGAAATCCGACCTATCCCGTCTGCTGTACGAAGTCACAGCAAGCAAAAGGGGCTCACATGCCAGTGGATTTGACCAGTTTAAAGGTGTTCAGCTGAAAACCAGGAAATTCACTGACGTCGGAAATCGACTGGATTTCACTCCACAAACGGATTGGAATGGCAGGCTTGGAAATGTATTTCCGAATTTTGAGCGGCGGGAAAGCCAGTTTGAAATGATGTCAGCGATTCAGGAAGCGCTGGGCAAGCGGGATGAAATGGTTATCGAAGCCTCTACAGGAATGGGAAAGACCATCGGTTACCTGCTGCCTGCAGCAAACCACGCATTGACAACAGGAAAACAGGTGCTCGTCAGTACCTATACAACGCATCTTCAGGATCAGTTAATCTGGAACGAATCGGAGATTGTCGAAAAATTCATAGGCGAAAAAGTTCACATTTCGCTGATCAAGGGATTGAGCCATTATCTCGATTTAAGCCGCTTCACCGAAATCTTGCACGGTGAAGATGAATCCTATGATGAAACATTCACCATCATGCAAATTCTCATTTGGCTGACCAGGACAACGACCGGAGATTTGAACGAATTGAATGTTTCGAGCGGAGGACAGTTGTTGCTCGATAAAATCCGGCGCACGCACTCAAGGAGGCCGGACCGTGAAGAAAAGGCTTATGATTTCTATGAATATGCGCTGGAACAGGCGAAAAATGCTGATATCATTGTAACCAACCACGCATTTCTGCTGAATCAGGTGCATTCTTCCAATCCCCTCCTGGAAAATGTGGATGCGATTATTTGGGATGAAGCGCATCAAGCCGTGCAAGCGGCAGTTTCCCAGTACGAAAAAACTTTTGTCTACACTCACTGGAAATATATTTTTGGACAAATCGGCACGTCAGAGGAAAGGCAATTGTATTCCAAGCTCAGAACTGCAGCTGAAATCTCTGATTTCGCAAGCTTGACTGAACTGGCCAAGCTGGATGCTTTGTTTATCGGTTTTACTGACTACTTCGACCGGATTTGTTCAATGCTGTCTATGGAATTTGCGGAAAAATTCAAATCCCGCCGACATAAGAAAAATGCCCTCCTACTGGATGAAATACCGTATCAAACCAAAGATTTCTCCGAGTTTCTCCGCTTGCTGAACGAATGGATCGATCTGTCTCAGACCATTTTGCAGAAAGCTGAATATGTGTCGGAAAAAACCATAGAAGATCAATTGACGGTTGCGGACTGGCGTTACTGGACACAGGAATTGATGGTAAAAGCCGTCGAATTCAGTGAAATTTTTGTGTACCCGGTTAAAGATGAAGTCAGTTGGATCGAAGGCGACCTGCGGAGTCTCCCAAACAGCCTGTCTTTATACAAACGGCCTTTTAATGTAACTTCCATCATTGAACGTGTAACATTGCCGGTTCGTGGTAAAAAGGCGGTAATCTGGCTGTCAGGAACAATGACAGTACCGTCAAACGAACGGTTTATCGTAAGCCAACTGGGCGTACCGGACTCCGTTCCCATCACCAAATATGAACCGCCCAAGGATTTTTATCAGGGAGCCAGGGTTTTCATCATTGAAGATATGCCGGATATTCAGCAGGTGTCGCAAAATGATTATATCGAAGCCGTGGCTGATGCTGTCATACGCACGGTGCTGGTGACCGAAGGACGCTGTTTCGTATTGTTCACTTCCCACGAGATGCTTCGGAAAACGGTCGATCTTATTCAGGACACACAGTTGCTCGACGATTATATGCTGTTTGCACAGGGAATTTCCTCAGGCAGCAGAATGCGTCTCCTGAAATCGTTCCAGCGTTTTCAGAAATCTGTCCTTTTCGGCACCAATAGCTTTTGGGAAGGTGTAGACGTCCCGGGAGATGCACTCCGGGCCGTGGTGGTCGTAAGGCTGCCATTCACTTCCCCCGATGAACCGGTTTTCAAAGCGAAATCCGACTTGATCTCAAAGAAAGGCATCAATCCATTTCTTCACTATGCCTTGCCTGAAGCGGTACTCCGGTTGAGGCAGGGGTTTGGAAGGCTTATCCGTTCAAAAGAGGATCATGGCCTTTTCATTGTGCTGGACCGCCGT
The DNA here is from genome assembly GCF_007004625.1 of Planococcus salinarum. Taxonomy (GTDB): domain Bacteria; phylum Bacillota; class Bacilli; order Bacillales_A; family Planococcaceae; genus Planococcus; species Planococcus salinarum. The sequence goes on from NZ_VIFV01000040.1 coordinate 2,919, forward strand.
ATCGAGACGAAATCCTATGGACAGGAATTTCTTGCTGCCCTGCCGGAAGTCGGCGTGTCAAAAGTGTCTTTGGAAAAGATGGTAACGGATATTGAACATTGGTATAATAAGCATTGAAAAATGAAAGGAAGGTCGTTCGGATGGAATCAAAAATTGAGGTACTTTCGACTGTCAACGTCACTTATCAGCAGGATTTATACAAAGTCGTGGATGCATTGAACCGCACATTAAAACATGATAATTTGATGTTTGGCCTTGCGCTCGATAAGGAAGATCCGGAGAAAGCGGTCTTTACGATATACAAAACATAAGTTCGGGTGATGAAATGAAGCAGTGGATCGTATTTATAGCAGGATTTATGTCGTTTCTGGCAATTGTGCTGACGATACTGATTCTGATACTCGGCAACAAACCTTTTTCAGATGTCGAAAAAGGGGCGATTGCCCAAGTGGAAAATGAAAACTTGCTTACTGAAATAAACAGAGCGTATGTGTATTCCAGTGACCAAAAATCCGTCACGGTCATCGGGACGGACAGCGAAGGCAAGTTAAAGGCTGTTTTCGTTCCGATGAGTGGCCAGGAATTGTCTGAAACGGCACTTGATGACAAAATAACCGCACAGGAAGCCCGCGGAATTGCTTTAAAAGATATGCAGGTGAAAGAAGTGCTCAACACGAAATTGGGGATGGAAAAAGACACGGCTGTATGGGAAGTTGTTTTTCTTACAGAAAATGACAAATTAAATTACGTCTACATTACTGCAGCCGACGGTTCCATCTGGAAGAGAATCTTAAATTTGTGAAGGGACTGAAGTCTTTTGTTTAAATTAGCACATCGCGTCCAAACATTGACGCCCTCGACTACATTGGCCATTACCGCGAAAGCCAATGAACTGAAAGCACAGGGAGTCGACCTTATCGGACTGGGTGCCGGAGAGCCGGATTTTAATACTCCTGAAAACATTCTGCAGGCGGCTTATAAATCGATGATCGAGGGCAAGACGAAATATACGCCAGCGGGCGGCTTGCCGGCTTTGAAAGAAGCAATCATCCAAAAACTGCAGCGCGACCAGGAATTAACCTACGCACCGAAAGAAATCATGGTCGGTGTCGGAGCCAAGCATGTTCTGTATACACTGTTCCAGGTATTATTGGATAAAGGTGACGAAGTCATTATTCCAATCCCTTACTGGGTAAGCTATCCCGAACAGGTGAAACTGGCGGAGGGAGTGCCGGTATACATAGAAGCTACCGCCGGCCAAAACTATAAAATCTCGGCACAGCAATTGCGCGAGGCCATCACTGACCGGACAAAAGCGGTCATGATCAATACACCGAGCAACCCGACCGGCATGATTTATTCGAAAGAGGAATTGCAGGAACTTGCGGAAGTTTGCCGCGAGAATGACATTCTCATTGTTTCCGATGAAATTTACGAAAAACTGATTTATGGTGAAGCGGAGCACGTTTCAATTGCGACGCTTTCGGAAGACGCCAAAAACCGCACGATTGTCGTTAACGGGGTTTCAAAATCCCATTCGATGACCGGATGGCGCATCGGCTATGCGGCCGGTAATGCCGAATTGATAGGCGCGATGACCAGCCTTGCCAGCCATTCCACTTCGAATCCGACGACGACTTCCCAATATGCGGCGATTGAAGCGTATAATGGACCGCAGGACGCTGTGGAAGAAATGCGGAAAGCGTTCGAAGGCAGATTGGAAACGATTTTCCCGAAACTCGCAGCCATTCCCGGCTTCAACGTGATCCACCCGCAAGGCGCATTTTACTTGTTGCCGGATGTATCGGAAGCTGCCGAAAAGACAGGCTTCTCTTCAGTGGATGAATTTGTGGAAGCGTTGCTGACCGAAGCCAATGTAGCGGTAATTCCGGGTTCAGGTTTCGGAGCGCCGTCAACGATCCGCCTGTCTTATGCGACGTCGCTTGAGGCATTGAATGAAGCGGTGGAGCGGATCGGTAAATTCGTTTCAGCGAGATGGCAGGACTAATTTGAAAACAATATCTTGGAGGCTAGTATGAAAAAAATTACAATTGCCGAAATGGCTGAATATACAGGTCAAACGATTAAACTGGGCGCTTGGATCGCCAATAAACGCTCGAGCGGTAAAATCGCGTTTCTACAATTACGCGATGGTTCCGGATTTGTACAGGGAGTCGTAGTCAAAGCGGAAGTCGGTGATGACATCTTCGCTGCAGCGAAAGCTTTGACTCAGGAAACTTCCCTGTACGTAACAGGAGAAGTAAAAGAAGATGACCGTTCGGCATTCGGCTACGAATTGCAGGTCACGGGGATTGAAGTGATTCACGAAGCGAAGGATTTCCCGATCACACCAAAAGAACACGGCACAGAATTTTTGATGGACAACCGCCATTTATGGCTGCGTTCCCGCAAACAGCATGCCATCATGAAAATCCGCAACGAAATCATCCGTTCCACTTATGAATTCTTCAATGACAACGGCTTTGTAAAAGTGGATCCACCGATTTTGACCGGTTCTGCACCGGAAGGGACTTCGGAACTTTTCGCTACAAAATATTTTGAAGAAGATGCATTTCTGTCCCAATCCGGCCAGTTGTATATGGAAGCTGCTGCAATGGCATTGGGAAAAGTGTTCTCATTCGGACCGACTTTCCGAGCTGAAAAATCGAAAACCCGCCGCCACCTGATCGAATTTTGGATGATCGAGCCGGAGATGGCTTTTGTCGAGCACGCAGAAAGCATCGAAGTGCAGGAACAATTTGTTTCGCATCTCGTCCAATCTGTCCTGAAAAATTGCCAGCTTGATTTGGACCGTCTTGGCAGAGATACATCAAAGCTCGAGAAGATTAAGGCGCCGTTCCCGCGCATCACTTATGATGAAGCCATCGAATGGTTGAATGACAATGGCTTTGACGATATCAAATGGGGCGAAGATTTTGGCGCTCCGCATGAAACCGCGATTGCAGAACATTACGATATGCCGGTTTTCATCATCAATTACCCGATTGGCATCAAGCCATTCTACATGCAGCCGCATCCGGAACGCGATGACGTTGTTCTGTGTGCCGATCTGATCGCGCCGGAAGGTTATGGTGAAATCATCGGCGGTTCGGAACGTATCTATGATTACGAGCTCATGAAACAGCGCATCAAAGAACACAATCTCGACGAGTCAGCCTATGAATGGTACCTGGACCTCAGTAAATACGGCGCAGTGCCGCATTCGGGCTTCGGACTTGGTTTGGAACGCACAGTGGCCTGGATTTCAGGCGCAGAACACGTCCGCGAATCCATCCCGTTCCCGCGTCTGCTGAACCGTTTGTATCCTTAATAATAAATATAAATTTAATATTATTTGAAGAATTCGTTCCAGACGGACGCTTTCCGCGGGGAGCGGCCTGAGCCTCCTCATTCGCTTCGCTCTCTGCGGGGTCTCAGGACACGCTCTTATTCCCGCAGGAGTCGCCGTCTTCCACTCATTCGTCTCAAATAGTTTAATGAAGATATGGAGTAAAACAGCGAAGACGCCCAGGGGAGCAGGCGAATGCCGACGAAGTGCAAGATCCACTCGAGCGAAGTGAAACGAGCACGAGTTAGCTCAGCGATGCAGGAGCACGGTTTTTGGCAAGCGAAGCTGTTTTGCGGAATATCGGTTATAAAAAATGAAATACCAAATAGAAAGGTGGTTGGGATATGAAACAGCCAGATCGACTTCAGACATGGATCGAGCAGGGGAATGTTCACATTTCCCAGCTTTTTTTTCAATTTTACAAGGAATTGAAGATTTCGGATGAAGAAGCCATGCTGTTGATGCACGTTCACACGTTTCAGCAGGCGGGGAACGACTTCCCGACTCCCGATGAAATCGGAGCACGCATGATGTGTTCTCAAAAAAGCGTCACGACGATGCTGCAGAAATTGATGCAGCAGGGCTTTATTGCCATTAAACAGGACGAGTCAGAGGAAGTTCTGACCGAAAGCATTTCGCTGCAGCCTCTTTGGAACCGGTTGATCGACTGTGTCCAAGTGGATGAAGTGGAAGAAGAAAAAGAAAAAGAAAAAGCCCCTTCGCATAAAGACATGGAAGGCCAGATATTCCAGTTATTTGAACAGGAATTCGGCCGTTTTCTGTCACCAATGGAAATTGAAACGATTTCGATGTGGATGGATCAGGACGGGCATACACCGGCTGTCATCAAAATGGCATTGAAAGAAGCGGTGATTTCCCAAAAAATGAGCTTGCGTTATGTTGACCGCATCCTTTTCGAATGGAAGAAAAAGAACATCAAAACTTCATCGGAAGTCACGAAACATGCAGCAACATTCAGAGAAAAAAATATCCAGATTCAGCCCTCTGCGGATAACACTGCGAAAAAAGTGAAATTTTATAATTGGCTGGAAGACCGGAATTAGTAGGTGATTGGAATGATGTCGAAAAAAGAGTGGCAGCTGTGCCTTGAAGAAATGGACCATATGTTTCCGGATGCACATTGTGAGCTGATACATCGCAATCCGTTTGATTTACTGATTGCCACTTTGCTGTCAGCGCAATGTACGGATAAACTGGTCAACAAAGTCACAGCAGAGCTTTTCAAAAAGTATCATACACCGGAAGATTACGTTTCCGTTTCGCTGGAAGAATTGCAGGATGACATCCGTTCCATCGGTTTATTCCGCAATAAAGCGAAAAATATCCAGGCGTTAAGCCGCATATTAATTGAACAATTCAACAGCAGCGTGCCTGCAGACCGTGATTTGCTCATGACCCTGCCCGGCGTGGGCAGAAAGACGGCAAACGTCGTGGTTTCGGTGGCATTTGACATACCCGCTTTGGCCGTTGACACCCATGTGGAGCGGGTGGCTAAGCGTTTGGGGTTGAACCGCTGGAAAGACAATCCGCTGCAGGTGGAAGAGACCATCATGAAAAAGACGCCGGCAGCAGACTGGTCGAAAACCCACCACCAGATCATTTTCTTTGGACGTTATCATTGCAAGTCACAAAATCCCGGCTGCCATATCTGCCCGTTGTTCGACAGATGCCGGGAAGGAAAGAAGCGCGAGAAAAAAGGATTGGTTAAACGTGAGCACATTACGGAAGTCAATTGAACAGGAAGCGGTGGACCCTTTCTTCATTTCCTGGAGCCGGCTTGAGCAAGAAATCAGTGTACTCTTCAGGAAGAGAGAGGGCAGCGCAGCGCTTCCGATGAAAAAGGGAATAGCTGTGTATAAAAATTTATTGGAGCAATGCACCACCGAAGAGGAGCGACTGATGCCTTTGAACAACGCCGAGCGGCTGGCTTTCGTTGAAGAGAATTCTTCAACTTTTGCCGCTTTCCGGCAGCTGCAGGAATTATTCAATGAGATGCATAAGAAAATAGCCTCCAGGCGGGCAAGGCTCGGCAGGATATAAACGAATGAAAAAATCCCCTTAAGCGTTTTTCGCTTAAGGGGATTTTTTTGGTCTGGAACAATGACTGTACCTTACTCATTGTCAGTATCATCTTCATTGTTGTTTCCATCGCCACTATCGGTGCCGTTATTTTCATCTTCCTCAGCGGGTGGGACGGAAGCTCCAGTGGCCTCGCCATTGGAATCTTCACCGTCACCGCCGTCTGCAGGAGGATTTTCACCTTCTCCGTCGCCGTCACCGCCGTCTGCAGGCGGAGTTTCTTCACCATTCCCCTCATCTTCAGGGGGAGCTTCATCTTCCGGTGGGGCTTCGTCCTCTGGTGGAGCTTCGTCTTCCGGTGGGGCTTCTTCTTCCGGAGGAGCTTCTTCTTCTGCTGGCTCCTCTTCCGGTTCTTCTTCCTCTTCACGAGGTGTAACTTCAACAATTACCGAAGCGGGATCGCTTCGCTGATCGTCTATGACGGCAGTTACGCTGAATGTATATGCGAGCCCTTCTTCAAGATCTTCGAAAGTGTAGGATTTATCATCAGTAGTTGTCAATACCGAACGATTACCGTCGGCTTCGACTGCCACTTCAAATTCAACATCGTCTACGTCTCCGTAATTCCATGTCAGCTCAACATTCGAGCCGTCAACAGAAGCACTCAATTCATCAGGTGCATCAAGATCTTCCTGTACAAATTCCTCTGATACTTCAGATGGGGTTGTGCCACGCACGAATAATTCCGTGCTTTTCTGATCTGATGGTGTGTAGTCGCTTGCTAATTGAAGAGGCTCTGTGCCAACTTCAATTGTAGCTTCCACAACCGATTCAGGCTGTTGGAATCTGCCGGAATCAGGTGAAGAGATTCTCGACATGACATTGTTGAAAAGTTGCTGAGCCAATAATCGCTCGTCGGAAGCAGTGTTGATTGCCCCTTCCTTGGTAGGGTAGCCGCTCCATACTGAAACCGAGTATTCAGGAGAGTAGCCGGCAAACCAGATATCTGGAGCAGATCTGTTGTCGTGGCCATATTTTTCAAATTCTTCAGGGGTGAAATTCGTTGTACCGGTCTTGCCGGCGATATCCACACCGCTGACAGCAGCTGCTGTGCCGGAAGCACCAGAAAGATTTGGATCCAAAACGTCCCGTAGCATGTCTGTCACCATATATGCGGTGCTGTCTTTCATCGCAGGCACAGATTCGGGTGCGACGACTTGTTCTGTAGTGCCGTCACGGAAAACGATTTTCGTTACCGTATGCGGTTTTGTGTAAATGCCGTCATTGCCGAATGCAGCGTAAGCGCCGGCCAATTCAACGGTATTGATATTCTTTTTTGGTGAACCGATTGCTGCTGATTCATTAATGTCGCCAAAATCTAACCCCAATTTCTGGGTGAATTCTTTGGCTTTTTCCGTCCCAACTTCATTTAATGTCTTAACGGCTGGAATGTTCCGTGAGCGGTATAGCGCTTCACGCATAGTCATCTCACCAAGAAAATCGTCATCAAAGTTGCGGACTTCTTTGTCTTCGTCTTCATAGGAATAAGGTTCATCCACCAAGGTTTTGCCTGTTGACCAGTCCATGTACTCAATTGCCGGACCGTAATCCATCAAAGGTTTTATCGTTGAACCAATCTGCCGGTCACGCTCGGTTGCGTAGTTGCGGCGGACATCTCCGCTGTAATCGCGGCTTGCACCGATTGCGCGGATAGCGCCGGTTTCAGTATCAACGACTGTAAGTCCAGATTGCACTTCGTCGTTGAAGAAAATATCGGAAGCCATTGTTTCGTTTACCGCTTTTTGGACATCGGGTTCAAGTGTGGTGTAGATCGTCAAACCTTCATCCAGTGCGATGTCTTCGTCGAGAGCTTCAATTTCATCTTCCACCATTTCCATAAAGGCTGTATATTCGCCGCTCGGTGGGACAGGGCGCTGTTCTTCAGGCAATAGGGTTTCTTCAATCGGCACTGCCTGTGCTGCTTCTTTTTCTTCAGTTGTTATTTTTCCGTGCTGTTCCATCAGGCTGAGCACGACATTGCGTCTATCCTCAGCACGGTCGGGATTATTGAACGGATTATAGCCGTTCGGGCTCTGGGGCATTCCTGCAAGCATCGCTGCTTCATGCAACTCAAGCTCCGATGCCGGCTTACCGAAGAAGTGTTCAGCTGCTGTTCCGAAACCATAGGTATTGCCGGACATCAGGATTTTATTGAAATACATTTCGAAGATTTCTTCTTTGGTATATTCCTGTTCCAGCTGGTAGGCAAGATAGGCTTCCTGCGCTTTGCGTTCCAGGGTTTTGTCATTTTTCAGAAATGAGTTTTTGATGACCTGTTGGGTGATCGTACTCGCTCCCTGAGATCCGAATCCGCCGGTGACGTTGGCAATTACGGCACCGCCAAGACGGATAATGTCGATTCCGGGGTGATCATAGAAACGGTTGTCTTCCGTCGCCAGGATTGCATTTTCCATCAACTTCGGAATGTCGTCGTAATTGACGTATTCCCTGTCTTCAGTCGTCATGTAAGGGATTTCGGTTTCGCCGTCAGCCGCCAGGAAAGTCGGGCTGATCGGATCACGCAATAATTCTTCGTCAAGTTCCGGAGCGCTGCTGGCATAATAAGTGAAAAGGCCAATACCGAATACGAAGCCCGCTATCCCGAGAATCAGAAGGGTAAGAAATATCCGTTTAAACCAGCCACCTGCTGTGGGTTTCTTTTTCTTGCCTTTTTTCTTTTGCTGTTCCATGGCTCTTCTGCGCTGTTCGCGCGACATTTGTTTTTCGCTCACTAAATGTTCCTCACTTTCGTTGGTGCGTTCTATTGAAACTTATGCAGCTGGGGAAGATAGTCGATGCGTGGAAACGCACCGGACTTTATTTCGATACCGGTTTCTTCAATTTCTGAAAGTGTCACAGATTTCCTGCCGCCGTCCATCATCCGTTTCCAAAAAAATTCAAATGCTTCAAAAGGAATGATGAAATAGCGCTGAAGAGAAGAGAAGCGGATGATCAGGAACGCCAATCCGTCATGTTTCCGCACCTGAGCCATGTGATGGACCTGGTGTTCATGTATATTCTTTAAAGGAAACGAAGTTTTGTTTTCGGTTTCCTTTGCTTCAAAATCAATATACCTGCCATTCCATACGCCGTTGTAATCCGTAGTGGAAGGGGAACGGAAATAGGCTTCCTTTATGACAGCGGCACTTCTGGAAGGGTATTCGACCCTTACAATCTGGACAGGAACCGGTTTCTTATGGATGACAGCATGGCCGAGTTGCAAATAATAGTCATTTGTCTCATTCAGTTCATCCTCTAATGTTTTACCCCGATTACTGAAAGAGAAATCTTTTTTCTTCTTTTTCTTTTTTTCCCCGGTCTGCTGGACTGGGGCGGGGACGAATTTTTTCCCGTTCGGATAATTGATGGTCATCGTGATACACCTCGCTTACTTTATCATATCACACCGATTTAGACGACGAATGGGCTCGAAAGTTCCTTTTCGCTAGGTTCATAATAGCCCATTGGTATGGGGATGCCAATTGAAAAGAATGCTTGTTCGATAATATTCGTTTCAAATATGCGATTATGATAAACTTAAGGCATTGGAGGGATTATGAAAAATGAATATTCGGGAACTTTCTTCCTTATTATATGACGAATGCGGAAAATGCCAGGACCGCTTTTTTGATATGCGTGAACGCGACGCTGTTCCTGATTTCTATGAAGACGTGAAACCATATGCCGATCATTGGCATAAAAAAATAGAGGAATGGCAGCAGGAGTCGCTTCTTTATATCCAGCAAGAGCGGCCGAAGTATGTCCATAAACCACAGATTGATACAGCCGCGGAAGGAATGATGCAATTCTTTGTCCAAAGCTTTTATAAAGAAACAAGCAAGAAGCGTTTTATTCAAACGATACAAGGAGCCCAGTATACATTGCAGACATTTGTGCTGGCCATAGATGAAAAGAGCGGTAAGCGATGATCAGGAAAAAAACACTGCCCCAATTGATGGAAGGCTGGAAAACCGAGCCCGACATGATGGAACGAATCGTCCATTGGCACACGAAAGAGGAAAAGCCGGCGAGCTATGCCGCTTTTCCGGAACAAATGCACGACAGCCTGAAAAAGGCGCTCAGAAAAAAAGGCATCGAACAATTATATACCCATCAGCGCCAGGCATTCGATCTGGCTCAGCAGGGCAAGTCTTTCACTGCTGTAACACCGACGGCATCCGGAAAATCGTATTGCTATCATCTGCCGGTGCTGCATAAAATTTTGAACGATCCCGGAGCACGGGCATTGTACCTGTTTCCGACAAAAGCATTGGCACAGGACCAGAAAACCGATCTCCACGACCTGATTGAGAAAACAGAAAGGGATATCCTGTCCTATACGTATGACGGCGATACATCTCCGGCAATCCGCACGAAAGTCCGTAAAGCGGGGCAGATTGTCATGACCAACCCGGACATGCTCCATTCCGCGATTTTGCCGCATCATACAAAATGGGTATCGTTGTTTGAGAACCTTCATTATATCGTCATAGACGAACTTCATACGTACAAAGGGGTTTTCGGCACCCATGTCGCCCATGTGATCCGCCGCCTGAAGCGAATCTGCGAATTTTATGGCAGCAACCCGGTTTTCATCTGCACTTCTGCAACGATTGCCAATCCGAAAGAATTGGCCGAAGCGCTGACCAATGAAGAACATGTGCTGATCGACCGGAACGGCGCACCTTCCGGCAAAAAGCATATCGTTTTCTACAATCCACCGATCATTCATCCGACATTCGGCGTCAGAAGGAGTGCGGTGCTCGAAGTGCGTGATTTGGCGACGGTGCTGATCCGACAAGGTATTCAGACAATCGTTTTTGCCAAAAGCCGGGTTCGTGTTGAGATGCTCGTGACTTATCTCCAGGCGATTACAAAGATGAAACTGCAGGATGAGTCAATAAAAGGGTACCGGGGTGGTTATTTGCCGACTGAACGCCGCGCGATTGAAAAAGGCCTGCGCGATGGGTCGATTCAATGTGTGGTGTCGACAAACGCTTTGGAACTTGGCGTTGATATCGGCCAACTCCAGGCCTGCATCATGACCGGCTATCCCGGCAATATTGCCAGCGCCTGGCAGCAGGCAGGGCGTGCCGGAAGACGGCAGGATGAATCGCTCGTTGTTTACGTGGCCCAGTCGACCGCGCTTGATCAATACATCATCAATAATCCTTCGTATTTATTGGACCAGTCACCGGAAGAAGCCCGGATCCATCCGGAAAATATCATCATTTTGATGGACCATCTGAAATGCGCTTCATTTGAATTGCCGTTTTCTACGGATGAAATGTACGGTGAATTCGAGGTGCAGGAACTTCTGGAATACCTGCAGGAAGAGGGGGTGCTCGTTCGCACCTCCGACCGCTGGCATTGGATGAGCGACCGGTTCCCGGCCCACGATATTTCCCTGCGGTCGGCTTCACAGGAAAATGTCGTCATCATTGACCAGTCGGTTCCCGCGGATACACGTGTCATCGGCGAAATGGACCGGTTCAGCGCCTTGACGCTGCTGCACGAGGAAGCAATCTACCTTCATCAGGGAACCCAGTTCCAGGTGGAGATTCTGGATTGGGAAGAAAAGAAAGCCTATGTCCGCGAAGTGGATGTTGATTATTTCACTGATGCCAATCTGGCAGTGGAACTGAAAGTGATGAGTGAAGACAAAACGAAGGATATGAGGGGATCGGAAGTTTTCTACGGTGATATCGCCGTATTGGCCATGCCGACGATTTTCAAGAAAATCAGGTTTGATTCGCATGACAATATCGGCTCAGGTCCGATTTCACTGCCTGCGGAAGAACTGCATACGTCTTCGACCTGGCTCAGTTTCGGCAAGCCCGATGGATTTTCGGATTCGGAGTTGTCGGATATGATGACCGGAGCGGCGTACGCCATCGAATCGTTCATTCCGATATTCGTTTCCTGCGACCGTCGGGATGTCCACGTGGTACCTCAGGTGAAATCGCCGCATAATGATCTGCCATCGTTTTTTATCCACGATTCCTACCCTGGCGGCATCGGCATCAGCGAACGAATTTTTGATATGTGGCTGCCGCTTCTCGACAAAGCGAGAAGCCATATCGCGGATTGTCCGTGTCTGGACGGTTGCCCATCCTGCATCGGTGCGCAGGATGCGATGGTCAATATGAAAGGGAATGTCATCAGATTGCTTGACGAGCTTCGCAAAGAGAGGTGAATGGCGATGTCGTTTGAAAATAAATTGCTTCAGATGAAAGGCATGCTGAAAAAGGATTCGGGGACTAAGCCAAAGGCGAATATCCGCAAGCAGAAAAAGCAGCGCCCTTTATATGAAGAAAGATGGAGTGAAATCGGACTCGAGCTGGTCGAAAACGAGTTCGGCTTCGTCTTTAAAAAAACGATTTTCTACCCATTTGAAACACGCCAAGGCAAAGTTGCTTTGGGAGAGATGGACCGGGTACTCGAAGCCTGGGAGAAAGTCGATTTTGATCATCCGTTCAAGTTGAAAAAAGAAGAGCGCATCCTTTTTTTTGATACGGAAACGACCGGACTCAGTGGAACGGGGGCTTATATCTTTCTTGCCGGACTGCTTGAAAGAAAATCAGATGGTTTTGAAATGATACAATATGTCATGCCTGACCCTTCAAATGAAGCCGCGTTCCTTTATGAAACCGATCTATGGAAATCGGAAGAGCCGATCATCTTTTCCTATAACGGCAAAAGCTTCGATTGGCCACAGCTCACATCCCGGTGGACAATGCACCGCAACCTGCTGCCCAAGCTGAAAAGCCTCCGGCAAATCGACCTCTTCCATGGCACGAAAAGAATCTGGAAAAATGAACTTGCAAGGATGAAGCTGAGCACGATTGAGGAAGAAAAACTCGGTTTCAGCAGGGAAGGCGACGTTCCCGGATTTCTCATCCCGGCAATATACCTGGACGCCGTAAAAAGCGGTTATCCTGAAGCTCTCGAAAAGGTGCTCCATCACAACGAACTGGATATTCTGTCCCTTGTTTCGCTCTACGTGCTTTCATCAGACCTGCTGATGGAAGACCTGGAATCCGAAACTTTCGGGGCTTATACAAATATTGGAAAATGGTACGCAGACCTGAAGCAATTCGACCAAAGCGCAGCCTACCTGGAGCATGTAACAAGCCAAAGAGGAGCTTCTTCTGCACTTGCCCGCTATTTTCTGGCGATTCAGCGCAAGCGCAGCGGACAATACGAAGAAGCGCTGCAACTTTTTAAGGAAGCCGCGCCAAATCTGCGCGGACCTGTCGAAGTGGAGGCGTGGATTCATGCTTCCAAATTATACGAACATCAGATGAAGGATTATGGACAGGCGGCCATCATGGCCGGATTTGCAAAAGAGGCCGGGGCACAAGTAAAAGTCAGGCAATCCATAACTCTGGATATCGATAAACGAATGGCAAGGCTGGAATTGAAAATACAAAAAAATCGTCCATCAATTGACAATAATTAAAACACAATAATAATGCTTATGATATACTTACCCTAAGCAGGCTGTTATCCCGTATTAACGGTCGGTGGGACTTCCACTTCTTTAAGTGAACGACCCACGGACCGTAAAAACCCGATTGGATCAACTAACATTCAGTGGCGGATAAACCCGCCACTGAATGAAGTTTCTCTTAATGGAAGGACGATTAAAATGGACAATAAATTCACAGCAAAAGATATTTTAGAAAAAGACTTTAAAACAGGTATGCGTGGCTATAACCAGGACGAAGTCGATCATTTCCTGGACGATATCATTCAGGACTACGAAACCTTCAGCAAGAAAATCGAGCAATTGACGAGTGAGAACAAACGCTTGCGTGCAGAGATAGAAGATGCACCACGCAAACAGGCGACTCCGGCTCCGGGAACTACTAATTTTGATATTCTTCGCAGGTTGTCCCATTTGGAGAACCACGTTTTCGGCAATAAGCTGAACAACGAGTAAAACCTTTTGTTTTCTGAAGAGAAATGCAGTATACTAATGTAGCCATTGGAATTCTGGCAATCGCTCCGGCTTCAGGCCGGAGAGGAAAGTCCATGCTCGCACGGACCTGAGATGGCCGTAGTGATCGCGCTTGGCGAAACAATAAGCTAAGGCAGCTGCTTTGCAGTTGACGGCGGGTAGAACGCCTAAGTCTTCGGATATGGCCGAAATACCCTGAAGGTGCCACAGTGACGGAGCTGTATAAGAAATTATGCAGGTGGAACGAGGTAAACCCCGCGAGTGAGAAACCCAAACTATGGTAGGGGCACTTTTCCAAAGGAATTGAACTGAGGAAAAGGCAGGCATAGCCTTGCAGATAGATGATTGCCTTCCGAGTGTACAAGGCGAGAGCCGTTTGAGTACGTGGAAAACAAAACATGGCTTATAGGATTTCTGATGGTCTTAAATTGCAATTTAAAAAAGCTCTCCCCAGGGAGAGCTTTTCTTCATGATTATAGATAGAGAAAGAAGCGCTGGCATTGAATAGTTTTTTCGAAATCTGGTTAACTATTTTAGTCGATTAAAGAATCAATATAAATATGCCGCTTCGGCGCTATGGACAAAGCTCCCGCAATAAGCCGAGAAGAGCACTCGTCTTATCGCTCCGCTCAGTCCGGAGCCGCGCCTTTGCTGAGAGATGTCTCTAAAGATATGGAGCAAAACAGCGAAGACGCCTTGGGGAGCAGAAAGGGAGTTGGCTTTCCAACTCCCTTTCGAGCGAAGTGCTGAAATCCACTCGGGCATTTAGCCCGAGTTAGTTCAGCGCGAGCCCCCGGCAAGCGAAGCTGTTTTGCGGAATATCGGCTATAAAGAATTTATTTTATATTTTGTAGATTATCATATTAAGTCGAACGGTTAGAAAAATAAAAATAGCTCAAGTGGGTACACAGTAGTTAACGCGAATCAACTAAGGAGTGTCCCCAAATGAGCTATGCCCAAATTATATCACGGGAACGTGTGCTAATCGAGAGTTATTGCCTGGAAGAGAAATCGCTGTCCTACATGGCGAAACAGTTGAAACGAAGTAAAAGCACCATCAACTATGAGTTGAAACGATGTAAGCCGTATAACGCCCTTTTGGCACAGGCTGATTACGAGGCTAAACGTGAAAACTGCGGCTCCAGACGATCGGTTAATCAAGAAGACGTCGATTATATCCTGTCCAAACTAAAGATGGGCTGGTCGCCCGAAAGCATCGTTGGACGGTACTGGAAAACGCATAAGAAACCCTTTCCTATCAGTGTCTCGAGCATCTACCGGTACGC
>NZ_VIFV01000041.1 GCF_007004625.1 Planococcus salinarum
GGGCTCAAAAGTCTGGTAGCACGTTATGAAACTTTGCGTTATGCATCTTAATTGAACCGCCGTATACCGAACGGTACGTACGGTGGTGTGAGAGGTCGGGAGTTAATCGCTCCCTCCTACTCGATTTTTCTTCATTTTCAGCGTTCCACTCTTGATACAAGGCGCTCGACTACGCGCAGAACAATTTTTGTTGAGTGTTCGGCAGCCACCGGCAAAAATTCATCGAACGACACAGAAGATTCTTTGCCGGCGATATCCGATAATGCACGAATGACGACGAATGCCGTATCGAACTGATAGCATACCTGCGCTACAGCTGCTGCTTCCATTTCTGCAGCTTTCATATCCGGAAAATGGCTGCGCACCATTTCGACACGCTCCGGATCATTCATGAACGAGTCACCGGTAGCAATCAGCCCGACTGCATAGGGGTGCTCTTCCAATTCCCTGACTGCTTTTTCCGCCAGCTCCACCAGTTCAGGGTTGGAGTGGAATGCTGCGGGCATCTGCGGCACCTGCCCCATTTCATAGCCGAATGCTGTCACGTCGACATCGTGATGGCGCACTTCATCGGAAATGACGATGGATCCCACTTCCAGCTCTTTATCAAAGCCACCCGCTGATCCGGTATTGATGACCAGTTCCGGTTGGTAATGCTGGAGCAGAATCGTTGTGGACATCGCTGCATTGACTTTGCCGATGCCACTTTTCAACAAGACGATCTCCTGCCCCTGATACGTACCGGTTGTGAATTCACACTTTGCGATAACTTCTGTTGTGGTGTTCTCCAGGCTGCTGCGCAGCAATTCCACTTCTTCTTCCATTGCACCGATAATTCCAATTTTCATCATTCACCGTCTCCTTTGAAAATATTACCTGGCCAGCAGGCAATAAAGTAATCACTTTATATTTGTTGAATTAAACAATCAGCGGAAATTTGCCGCTTCGTCGCTTTGGACTAAGCTCACACAATAAGCCGAGAAGAACACTCGTCTTATTGCTCCGCTTCGTCCGGCCGCGCTCCTTCGCTGAGGTACACTTTTAGATATGGAGCAAAACAGCGCAGACGCCTGGAGAGAGGGTTAAATAACCATGCTCCTGCATCGCTGCGCTGCTTCGTCGCAAAGACTTAGCCTCGCATGCGTCGGCTTACTGTCTTCGAAGCTGTTTTGCGGAATATCGGCTTCTATGATTTTAATTCAACTCATAAGAAAAATCATATATTAGTTCCTTTGAATATCTTCACTGAAAGGCTTGCAGCTCAGAAAAAAAGACGCTGTTTTAATAAGCGCCTTCTACAGTATTCAGTATATCCATCTTAACAGGTTTCCAACCTTCTTTTTCAACCCATTCCAAATGCACACGGTATTTTTCGGACATATCCTTTGATTGGACCGTACCGATGGATTTTTGCGGGCCGCCGCCGTTGCCTATATGCATGACGTACATATCGCTTTCTGCGAGTCCGGTTGCATAAGTGATAGCCTCAAGCTTTTCCTGCCAGTCCACGGAATTGGTGTCATATACAGAGACATGTTCACCGCTTTGGCTCGTTCCGACCGGTTCCCAGCTTGTGTTGATGATGGTTTCTTTGACGACCGGATCATTCGACTCCTGGCGGGTAATTGTACCGCCGGTTACTGAGCCTCCTTCTTCAGCTTCTTTGTCTTTGTTTTTGTCTTTTTCTTCTTCTTTTTCTTCTGCTTTATCTTTTTCTGCTTGTTCGGATTCTTCATCCGCTTGTTCTTCTTCAGCAGCCTGGTCTTCTTCGCCACCGGTTTGGTCTTCGGCATTTTCAGCCTCTTCTTCTTCGACGTTACCCTCTTCACTCGCTTCATTATCTGTAGCTGTGGAAATCTGCACAGATTCCGGTTCCTGGGCATTATCCGTGTTATCGGTTTGTCCAAGGAATATAAATGCTCCCACGATAAGAATTAATGCAAATACAAGTCCGATCATTACATTCAGTATTGAATTGTTAGTGGAACGGTTCTTTTTATTTACACGAGAGGGATAAGGTTTTTTATTTTCAGACATAGTTGCAGCCTCCCCTTCTTTGATATTCTATCATAATTTCATGTGACAAATTTAACTTTCATGATAAATTTCTGTGTCATTGTAAAACACAATGTTACCTCAGTGGCCGGAAAGCGGTTTTCCTGTAATAAAAGATATAACGCGGCTGCCTTACAAACCGGCCCATTTAAAAACAGCCATCCTTTGAAAGAATGGCTGAAGGAATTACGTAATGGAAACGATTTCGATTTCCATTTCCCCGCCGGGAGTCAATACTTTCACACGCTCACCGGTTGTGCGGCCGATCATGCTTTTTGCAATGGGAGAGTCGTTCGAGATGCGTCCTTCAAGAGGATCCGCTTCTGCAGAACCAACAATAGTGTACGATTCTTTGTCGCCGTCCGGTACTTCCACGAATGTCACGGTCGTTCCAAGTCGTACGGTATCGTTGCTCAAATCATTTGCATTTATAATCACCGCATTGCGGATCATTGATTCTAACGTTGAAATGCGTCCCTCAACAAACGCCTGATCTTCTTTGGCTGAATCATATTCAGCGTTCTCGGACAAATCACCGAAATCCCGGGCAACTTTAATCCGTTCAACCACTTCTTTGCGTTTGATTGTTTTCAAGAAATCCAGTTCGTCCTCCAACTTCTGCTTTCCTGCAGCTGTCATCGGAAATTGTTTTTCGTTAGCCATTGTTCCCCACTCCTTCAACTGCTGACTAGAGATTTTTGAAAAGTCCGTCAGTCTTGTCTCATCATAGTATAATTTACCAATCTATTCAAGAATTGTTTTAATCTTTGTAACCATCAAGTCGATTGCGACTTCGTTTTGGCCGCCTTCGGGGATGATCACATCAGCGTAGCGCTTTGTCGGTTCGATGAATTGGTTGTGCATCGGACGCACAACATTCAAATATTGATCGATGACCGAGTCGATGGTGCGTCCGCGTTCATTGATGTCCCGCAGCAGACGGCGGATGATCCGCAAATCGCCGTCTGTATCGACAAACAATTTGATGTCCATCAGATCCCGGAGGCGCTTGTCTTCAAGGACCAATATTCCTTCAAGTATGATTACATCTTTTGGTTCAATAAGGATGGTCTCTTCTGCACGTGTATGAATGGCATAGTTATAGACCGGTTTTTCAATCGGTCTGCGCTCAAGCAATTCATTGATATGTTCTATCAGCAAATCCGTATCAAAGGCCAACGGATGATCGTAGTTTGTTGCCAGACGCTCTTCGAAGGCCAAATGGCTCTGGTCTTTATAGTAATAATCCTGTTCGATAACCACTACTGAATGCTCTTTGAATACTTCATAGATGGAATTTGTGACACTCGTCTTGCCGGAACCCGAACCTCCGGCAATACCGATTACGACCGGTCTGTTTTTTGACATGAATAACTGCTCCTTGCATCTTAACATTATTTTTCCCGCTTTTTGCAAACCATGATGCCATCCCCTATTTGGAGAAGCTTCGACTCATAATCGGCATGGTCGAGCATCCGGTCCCTGAATTTGCTCAGGTTGCGGATCATCGTGCGCTTTCTCTTTGGAATTTCTGAAAGCGGAACTGCGGCCATGCCGTGCATATGCATATTATCACAATATATAACCCCACCGCTGTTTAGCAAAACTTCGTACTTTTCAAAAAAACGTTCGTATTGCCCTTTTGCCGCATCGATGAATATTGCGTCATAGCCATTTTCGAGTAAGCTGACATCCATTTCGAGTGCATCTGCCTGAAAAATACGGATTCGTTCCTGATAACCGGAATCCCGGATGAATTCGACCGCTTTTTCAAAGCGGACATCATCTCGTTCAATTGTATCCAGCCGCACTTCCGGCAGAGCCCGCACCATTTTCAAAGCGGAAAACCCGATGGCAGCACCGATTTCAAGAATGCTTTCCGGTTTCTGTTCCACCAGGAGAGATGTCAAGAAGCTGATGCCCTCATCTTCCATAATTGGCACGTGCTGTTCCTGGGCGTATTTTTTCATCGCCAGAATTGTCTTATCAAACTGATCGTTGTGCATAGTGAGAAGCCCCTTTTTGAAACAGCCAAAATTCCTCCAAATAATAACATAAAACAAGAAGGAATGCGAGGTCGCCTCCTTCTTGTTTTTTTTGTGCATAAGAAAATATAATATTTTCAGCCTGAATGGCTTTCGGCGTGAGAGTGGTACTGTCCATTCCCACACACGCTAAGCTTTTCAAGTCTTGAGCCGGTTCACCTGCATCGACACACAAAAAGCATTCCCGGCAGGTATTTTTGCGGTTCTTAGTTTCCGATATATTGATCGCGTTTGGCTAAATGTTCTTCATATGTCACAGAGAAATGGTTGGTCCCTTCCGAATCGGCAAGGAAGTAAAGATACTCCGTCTCCGCAGGGTCCAGCACCGCTTCAATGGATGATGCGCCGGCACTGGCAATCGGACCAGGCGGCAACCCTTTGTTCACATATGTGCTGTATGGATGCTCGAATTTATAATCTTCGTTGAACAGCCGGTCGCGGTGTTCACCCATTGCATAGATAACCGTCGGGTCAGTCTGCAGTGGCATATCCTGATCCATCCGGTTATAGAACACGCTGGAGATTACCTGGCGGTCAGATTTTGCAGTGGCTTCCTCTTCAAGCAACGACGCAAATGTCAGCAGCCAATGAGGCGTTTTCCCCTGCTCTTCCAGAATCACCGAATACGGAGCGATATTCGCCTGCGTTGCATCCAGCATCTGTTCTATGATCAGTTCCAGCGACGGGTCCTCTTCATAAAACGGATAGGTTGCAGGGAACAGGTAGCCTTCGAGGGCATACCTGACATTTTCGCCTTTGATTTCCTCTGTCAAAAGATCGGGGTAGCTGGCCATCAAATTATCGATATATGCCTCCTCCGTGACTTTTGCCATGAAATCTTCAGCTGAATGGTCGGTCTTTTCAGCAATGACATTTTCAGCGATCTGCTCGAGTGTCAGACCTTCGGGAAAATTGATGGTAAACAAAGGTTCACGGTAAACCTTCCCGGTTTTCAGGCTTTGGGTGATTTCATCCAAAGTCATGGAAGGCAGCAAGCCATAGGTTCCTGCCTGAAATTCCGATTCGTTGTTGAATTTCACATAATATTTATAGACACGGGCATCTTCTATGATTCCGTTCTCTTCAAGCAATGCAGAAATGCTGTCCAGATTCGAGCCGATCGGCACTTCGATTTCCACGACTTCATCGGAATCCGGATCTACCGGCTCCAGTGCCGAGGTCACGTAAGTATAGCCCTGATAGCCCAGCACAACAGCACCTATCAATAGAAAGAGAGCGATAACAAAGACGATCCGGCGCACCACTTTCACTTCTTTTTTCTTCTCTTTCATGCGGTCAAACATGATATCTATTTTCGACTTGTTTTCCACGGGTTCCCCCCCTTAACTATTCTCTACTATTATACAAGAAAGCTGTGCAAAAGAAAAAGGCGGAATTTGAATTCAATTCCGCCTTCCCGTGATTAAAGCTCTTCGTTTTCCTCTTCTTCAGCAAGGAAAGCATTAAGCATTTCTTCGATCATGTCCCATTCAGCGTCCGTTTCAACCGGCAATAGATCGCCGCCGTCAACTTTTCCGTCAGCGTCCGTGCTTTCAGTGAATGAAGATGCCTGAATTTCGATTTCGCCTTCTTCATCTTCTTCAGCGCCTACCGGGAAATACAATACATATGATTTTCCGAATTCTTCTGATTCAAATGTAAACAAAACTTCGAATAACTGCTCGTTGCCGTTTTCATCAACGACTGTAATATGTTCTTGTCCGTGTTCCATTGTCGTCACCTCATCATTTTTTAAAATCAAGATAGCCTTGCAGAATCATGACTGCAGCCATCTTGTCGATCACTTTTTTGCGGTTCTTCCGGCTGACATCCGCGGAGATCAGCATCTTTTCCGCTGCCGCTGTCGTAAGACGTTCATCCCATAAAACCACTGGTATAGCATACGCTTCTTTCAGCAAAGCTGCAAATCTTTCTGATGCTTCGGCCCGTGGCCCGATGGAATTATTCATATTCTTCGGATAGCCGACCACAATTTCTGAAACCTCGTACTGGCTGATCAGTTCGCCAAGGCGGGCAAGTCCGAATTCTTCGATCGCCTCATTGATTTTGACGGTTTCGATGCCCTGAGCCGTCCAGCCGAAGGCGTCGCTCATGGCGACGCCGACTGTTTTAGAACCTACATCCAGTCCCATAATTCTCATAAATTATTCCTCATTATTCTTTTTGATATAGAATTTCACAAGCTCTTCAAGGATTTCATCACGTTCAAGTTTGCGTATTTTGTTCCTTGCATCCTGATGGCGAGGAATATAAGCCGGGTCACCTGATAAAAGATAGCCTACAATCTGATTTATCGGGTTATAGCCTTTTTCTTCCAAGGATGCATGAACTTCCAGCATCACTCGTTTAACATCTTGCTCCATCGATTCATCAGACGAATCAAACTTCATAGTGCGATCGAATGAACTCACGACAAGCACCTCGCTTTCGGATTGAAATAGGTAAAACCTTTTCCGCTGCCTGTTTTCCATTATATACGATATCCGGCATTTATTAAACCTATTTGACTAAGTCGTAGACAGACTCCAGTGCAGCGTCCAATTTGCCGGGCTCTTTGGCACCCGCCATCGCCATGTCCGGACGGCCGCCGCCTTTTCCGCCGCATTGTTCTGCAACGTGTTTGACGATTTGGCCTGCGTGATAGTCACCGCCGGCCAATTCTTTGGAAACACCAGCCGCAAGCATGACTTTGTCGCCGTCGACTGCCCCCAGAACAATTACTGCATTTTCCAATTTCCCTTTCAGGTCATCCAACATCTGGCGCAATTGGTTATTATCCTTCGCTTCAACGCGGGCAGCCAACACCTGAACGTCTCCAACAGTTTTCACCGATTCAAGAATGCCGGCGGATTGTGCGTTGGAGATTTTCGCCATCAGCGATTCGTTTTCACGCTGCAGGGCTTTCAGGTCAGCCAGGAACGAATGGGTTTTTTGGACAAGATCCTTCGGATTCGATTTCAACAGGGAAGCTGTTTCTTCCAATATTTCCTCGCTGTTTTTCAGGCTTTCATATGCGCCTTTGCCGGTCAACGCTTCAATGCGGCGGATGCCTGCACCGATGCCGCTTTCCGAAACGATTTTGAACAGGCCGATTTCGGCTGTGTTGCCGACATGGACGCCGCCGCACAATTCCAGTGAATAGCCGCCGATTTCGACAACGCGCACTACGTCACCGTATTTTTCACCAAACAGAGCCATTGCCCCCATGTCTTTTGCTTCCTGAAGATTGTGGAAGCCGGTGGCAACTGCGATGCTGTCCCAGATTTTATTGTTGACGAGCTTTTCGATCTGCACGAGCTCTTCCGCTGTTACCTGGCCGAAATGGGAAAAGTCAAAACGGAGGCGGTCAGGGCCCACATAAGAGCCCGCCTGGTTGACGTGGCTGCCCAGAACATCCTTTAACGCCTGGTGCAGGAGATGCGTCGCTGTATGGTTTTTCACCGTATGGCTCCGCTCTGCCATATCGACTTTCGCCTCGACAACCGATTTCGTCAATTCCCCGGAATCAATCCGGACAGAATGGAGATTCTGGCCATTCGGCGCTTTTTTGACGTCCAGCACAAATGCCTGCATGAAATCGTTGCGCAGGATGCCGTGGTCGGCAATCTGCCCGCCGCTTTCCGCATAGAATGGCGTCTGGTCCAGAATTACCTGCACCTCTTCGCCTTCCTGTGCGTGGTCGACAAGCTCCCCGTCTTTTATGATGAACAGGACATTCGCTTCAGCAACCGTATCTGTGTAACCGATAAATTCACTCGGTTCTTTGATGCTGCCGAGAACCTCTGATTGGGTCTGCATCGAATTGACACTTTGGCGTGCGCTTCGAGCCCGGTCGCGCTGGGCTTTCATCGCGCTTTCAAAGCCTTGCTGGTCGACAGTCATCCCGGCCTCTTCCGCATATTCCTGTGTCAGTTCAATCGGGAACCCATATGTGTCGTAAAGACGGAACGCATCTTCTCCCGGAATTTGGGTGCTTCCCGCAGCTTTTTGCTTATCCGTAACGGTGGATAGAATGGCAAGTCCTTCATTCAAGGTTTCATGGAAGCGTTCTTCCTCCAGTTTCATCACCCGGATGATAAAGTCTTGCTTGTCGCTCACTTCCGGATAGAACGATTTCATGATATCTCCGACAATCGGCACCAATTGGAACAAGAACGGTTTCTCCACGCCCAATTTCTTCGCGTAGCGGACTGCGCGGCGCAGAAGTCTGCGCAGCACATAGCCGCGCCCTTCATTGGACGGCAAAGCTCCGTCGCCGATTGCAAACGCCACGGTCCGGACGTGGTCGGCAATCACTTTGAAAGCAAGATCGCTTTCTGCATCTTCGCCGTACTTTTTACCGGAAATCTCTTCTGTTTTACGGATGATCGGCATAAACAGATCGGTATCGAAATTGGTCGGTACGTCCTGGACAACGCATGCCATCCGTTCAAGTCCCATCCCTGTATCGATATTCTGCTTTGGCAGCGGCGTGTAGGTATGGTCCGCATTATGGTTGAACTGGGAAAACACAAGATTCCAGATTTCCAGGTAACGGTCATTTTCGCCGCCCGGGTACAATTCAGGATCGCTCGAATCGTTGCCGTAGCTTTCCCCGCGGTCGTAGAAAATTTCCGAGTTCGGACCACTTGGGCCTTCTCCGATATCCCAGAAATTCCCTTCCAGACGGATAATGCGTTCAGCCGGCACACCGACTTCGTTGAGCCAGATACCGTATGCTTCTTCGTCTTCCGGATGGACTGTTACCGACAGCAGTTCAGGGTCGAATCCGATCCAGTTTTCGTCTGTGAGGAATTCCCATGCCCAGTGGATCGCTTCTTTTTTGAAGTATTCACCGATCGAGAAATTGCCGAGCATTTCAAAGAAGGTATGGTGGCGGGCAGTCACGCCGACGTTTTCGATGTCATTTGTACGGATTGA
Source organism: Planococcus salinarum (assembly GCF_007004625.1). Lineage (GTDB taxonomy): Bacteria > Bacillota > Bacilli > Bacillales_A > Planococcaceae > Planococcus > Planococcus salinarum. Next base: position 9,042 of record NZ_VIFV01000041.1, read on the forward strand.
TTTTTGCGCGTTGACGATGCGCGGGTTTTTTGGGATGACGCGGCCGTCAAAATATTTTTTCAACGTCGCGACACCGCTGTTGATCCAGAGTAATGACGGATCTTCGAACGGCACCAGTGGAGCACTCGGCTCCTGGTCATGGCCTTTTTCTTTGAAAAAGTCCAAATAAAGCTGTCTGATTTCTTCTGCTTTTAAATTCTTCATGTTTTTTCCTCCTAGTAGCTAATTTGTAATTGGTTACCGATACTCCGCAAAACAGCTTCGCTTGCCTGGGGGCTTGCGCTGAGCTAACTCGGTCTCGTTTCACTTCGTCCGAGTGGATCTCAGCACTTCGCTCGAACTGGAGTTGGAAAGCCAACTCCAGTTCTGTCTCTGCATCGCTTCGCTAGCTTCGAGACATGAAAGAGCGTTGCTCCCCTGGGCGTCTTCGCTGTTTCGCTACATATCTGGGTGCAATTTTTAAGATGAAGGAGCGGAAGGTGGCGACTCCTGCGGGAAAAAGAGCGAGTCCTGAGACCCCGCAGAGAGCAAAGCGAACGAGGAGGCTCAGGCCGCTCCCCGCGGAAAGCGTTCACCTGGAGTGACTTCATCTGGTTATGAACAAACTTATAATATTTCTGATGGATATAAAAAATAGCCTCCATCCCTTGCGTAAACGCAAGGGACGAAGGCTATCTATTCGCGGTACCACCCTAATTACACGGAAAAAAGCTTCCGTGTCTCTCATTGGCGCCTTAACGCGGCTTTACGGCAGTGATTGGCTGCACTCAGGAGTAGCTTTCTAAAATATCATCACGAAGGTCCTTTCAGCCGGGGAACCTATTTCTGGACGGATGTTATCCTATACTTTCTCCATCAACGTTTTCAATATCTGTATAAGTTGAATTATAGGAAAATAATTGTGCCCTGTCAACAATGGCCTTTTAAAACTGTCCAGACTCCAGCGGCCCAGCTCTTCGGGTCATAAGACAAATCAGCTGCGCGGCCAAGGCCACTTCGCTGATATGTCTTATGCTGTCAGAGCTTAACGGGCGCTTTCGCTTTTCTTAAGACTCGATAAAGTCGCGCGGCGTCACGCCTTTCATGCCGATCAGCGGATGGATGGCATGGACGTTGTCGTTCGTCAATGCTGCCGGTTCGCTGGTTTCAGCTGGCGCGTCTTCCGTCATGAGAATCTGCGGCTCGGGATCCTGTTTCGTCTTGGCGACGGGTTCTTCGGTTTTATTGCCATCCGCTTTTTTGTCCGCCAGCGACAGCCGGTCCCTCAGCGTCGTCATGCGTTTTGTGTCATCCGTTCGTTCGACGCCATAGCGGAATACGCCGGGATCGCCACAGAGGATCAAGAAGTCCTTGCTGCGGGTAATGCCGGTATAGAGCAGATTGCGGCGCAGCATCTTCATATAGCCGCGGACCACCGGCATGATGACGGTCGGAAATTCCGACCCCTGGGACTTGTGGATTGAACAGCAATAGGCCAGTGTCAGCTGATTCAGGTCGCTGCGCTGGTAGGTCACTTCGATGCCGTCGAACGACACGACCAGAACGTCCTGCTTCTCGACCTTCTCACTCGCTTTCATGATGGCCACGACTTCGCCCATGTCACCATTGAACACATTGCTCTCCGGCTGATTGATGAGCTGCAGCACTTTGTCGTTGATGCGGTAGGTGATGTCCCCGAAAACAAGCTCCTTGCGCTTGCCGTCCGGATTCGGATTGACCATTTGCTGGATCAGCTTGTTCAAAGCGTCAATTCCCGCCGGCCCTTTGTACATCGGAGCCAGCACCTGGATGTCTTTGATATGGTGGCCTTTGGCAAGTGCGCTTTTAACCACTTTTTCAACGACTTCCGGTATTTGTTCAGCTCCGGCTTTGATGAATGAGCGGTCAGCCGTTTTAGCCGTGATGTCCACCGGCAGTTGCCCATTTTTCATCTGGTGTGCGAGTTCAATGATTGAAGACCCGGAAGTCTGACGGTAGATATCCGTCAGCTCGACTGTCGGAATACGTTCGGATTCGAGAAGGTCCCGCAGCACTTGCCCCGGTCCGACCGGCGGAAGCTGGTCCTGGTCACCCACAAAAATAATCTGGGCGTCATCCGGCACTGCTTTCAGCAATTGATGGGCAAGCCACGTATCGACCATCGACATCTCGTCGATGATGATCAGTTTGCCTTCAATCTCTTTTTCCGTTTCCTCTTCCCGCTCCTGTCCGTTAAAGCCGAGCAGCCGGTGGATCGTCATTGCGGGCAAGTCGGTCGATTCACTCAAGCGTTTCGCGGCGCGTCCTGTCGGTGCGGCCAGGATGATCGGGAACGGTTCTTTTTTCTTGGCATAATCTTTCGGGTCAAGCGACAGTCCGTGCAGTTCTGCATAAACTTCGACCAGTCCGCGGACGACGGTTGTCTTGCCGGTACCGGGGCCGCCTGTCAGGATCATGACGGACGAATTGATGCTGGATTCGATGGCCTGCACCTGCGTTTCGGCATAATTGACGCCGAGCCGCTCCTCCGCTTCCCCGAGCGCTTTCCGGACTTCGGACGACGGAAAGCCGTCCCGGTTCTCCTGAGTCGCCAGCAGGGTCTCCAGCTTGGTCGCGATGCCGACTTCCGAATAATACAGCGACGGCAAATAAAGGCGCGTTTCTTCCCCCGCGACTTTTGATTCTTCATTCAACTCGATGGCGGCTTTGGAAATCGCATCAATCGAAATTTCTTCCTGCTGCCGGGCCTCGAGCATTTCCTTTACTTGCGGTATTAAGGTTTTCGCATCGACATAGACATGCCCTTCCGACAACGACGCCTGATTCAATAAATGCAGGATCGAGGCTTTGATGCGGTCCGGATGGCTGCCGGTCAAGCCAAGTTTCGCGCCGAGTTCATCTGCGCGCTGAAATCCGATGCCGTCAATTTCCTCAATGAGGCGGAAAGGATTATTCGTCAGGATATCAATCGTCTCATCGCGGTACGCCTGGAAAATGCGCATGCCCACCTGCGGACCGAATCCCCAGTCATTCAGTTGGATCATCACCCGTTCGAGTCCCAGGTTCATCTGCAGCGTCGAGCGGATCGTGTCTTTCTTCTCGTTGGACAACCGCGGCACCACATCAAGCGCTTCGGGGTCTTCGAGAATTTTCTTGATGGCGTTCTTGCCCAATTTTTTGACAATGGTTTCCGCCGTCTTGCGGCCGATGCCGTTGAACATATCGCTCGACAGGTAATGGATGATGCCCTGTTCCGTTTCCGGCACTTCTTTTGAGAATGTCTCCACCTGGAATTGGATGCCGTAGCGCGGATGGTTTTTCACCGCTCCCGTAAAACGGTATTCCTCTTCCATTGAAAGCTCCGGGAAATAGCCCGAAACGATGATTTCTTTTTCTGTATAGGAGGTGTTGGTCTGTTGGATTTTCACTTTTGCGATAGTGAAAAGATTTTGGGGGTTATGAAAAATTGAAACGACCGGCCGACCCAGCACAAATTGCGTTTCTTCCTGGAATAAATCAATTTGTCCTGTCATGCCGATCGTTCCCCTTTCCTGTGGTTATTGCAGATTTGTTTTAATCATATCATAGGCATAGCGTGCCATTTCATTTTCTTCGTCGAGCGTAAAAGCTTGTTCGAGATGGTGCATGGCATCTGCCGTGCGGTCGGTCGAAACAGCATAAAGCACACCCAGATTATAATGGGCATCCGAATGGTCCGGCTGCATTTCGAGCACTTTGATGAATTGCGGTTCCGCCAACTCGAATAATTCCAGCGATGCCAGGCTGACGCCATAGCTCATCCGCGCAGCGACATCGGTTTCATCCAGTTCCACCGCGCGCTGCAGATAAGGCAGTGCCAACTTGGACTGGCCGAGCCGGTCCAGGCACTTGCCGATCATGAAGTGGGCGTCCGCGCCCTCCAGTTGATACTGCACCGCTTTTTCGTAAAGCTTTAAAGCTTCCTCGAAGCGTTCCGCGTTGAAATAGAGATTTGCCAGCCCGTAATAAGCGGTTGCCGACGTCTCATCCAGCGTGATCGCTTTTTGGAAAAAGCGTTCGGCACGCCCGGTTTCTTCCATCGACGTCAAAACGTGTCCGAAATTGATGTAGCCAAGCGGGTTTTCCGGCTCCTGTTCGATTGCTTTTGTAAATGCCTGTACTGCTTCTTCGGTTTTTCCATCCTGAATGGCCTGGATACCGATTTCGTTGTAATTCATCCGAATCTCTCCCATTACCCTACGTATTCAAGGCGTGCGCCTTTTTTAAACACTTTGTCGATTGTTCCGCCGCCAAGGCACTCATCTCCGTCATAGAAAACGACTGCCTGGCCCGGCGTGATGGCCCGAACCGGTTCGTGGAATGTGACGATCGCTTCGCCGTCTTTCATCTCCACCGTTACGCCCGTGTCTTCCTGCCGGTAGCGGAATTTGGCCGTGCAATCGAATTTTTCCGCCGGTGGGATGTTTGACGTAAAGCTCAGATTCACTGCGCTTAAGCTGTCGGAATATAACGCATCATGGTGGAAGTTCTGGCCGACGTAAAGGATATTGCGGTCAAGGTCCTTGCCGATAACGAACCACGGATCGCCTGCTCCGCCGATGCCAAGACCCTGGCGTTGGCCGATCGTGTAATACATCAATCCGTCGTGTGCGCCCATTTTCACGCCTTCCAACGTTTCCATGGAACCCGGTTGTGCCGGAAGATACTGGCCCAGGAATTCCTTGAAATTGCGTTCGCCGATGAAACAGATCCCTGTGGAATCTTTCTTCGTGGCTGTTGCAAGGCCGGCTTCGAGTGCGATTTCACGCACTCGCTTCTTTTCCATATGGCCAATCGGGAACATCACTTTTGATAATTGCTCCTGGTCCAATTGGTTCAGGAAATAGGTTTGGTCTTTATTGTTATCCTTGCCGCGCAGCATCTTCGTTTCACCGTTTTCTGTGCGTTCGACCTGTGCGTAATGGCCCGTCGCCAAATAATCGGCGCCAAGGCTGAGCGCGTGCTCCAGGAATGCTTTGAATTTAATTTCCTTGTTGCACATCACATCCGGATTCGGCGTTCGGCCGGCTTTGTATTCGTCCAGGAAATAAGTGAAAACCTTATCCCAGTATTGTTTTTCGAAATTGACGGCATAATACGGAATGCCGATCTGGTTGCACACCCGGATGACGTCTTCGTAATCTTCCGTTGCCGTGCAGACGCCATTTTCATCGGTGTCGTCCCAGTTTTTCATGAAAATGCCAATCACATCATAGCCCTGTTCCTTCAATAAATAAGCGGCCACCGAAGAGTCGACCCCTCCGGACATGCCGACAACAACCCGCGTATCCTGCGGAGTTTTTTCTGTCATATTAATCACCTTTTCACTTTAGCGCCAGGCGCTTGCTGATTTGGGCTGTTTTTTCAGCCGCTTGTTGGATCTGCTCCACAGTCAAACCGTGGCCGAAACTGAAACGGATCGAATTGCGGCTCTCTTCTGCCTGTTCGCCGTACATCGCCACCAACACATGGGAAGGGTCGATTGAACCCGCTGTGCAGGCCGAACCGCTCGAAGCGGAAATTCCGGCAATGTCCAGATTCACCAGGAACGATTCGATGTCGATCCCTTTGATGCTCAAATTGAGGATATGCGGCAATTGCTTACTGCCATTTTCTTTATATTCAACACCCGCATCATCAAGTATCTTTTTGAACATTTCTTTGTACTGGCCGTATTCGGCCGCTTTTTCTTCTCTCGACTCCATAGAAATGGAAACAGCTTTTGCAAAAGCGCTGATTGCGGGCACATTTTCCGTTCCCGCCCGGCGCTTGCGTTCCTGTTCGCCGCCAAAACTCAATGGCGCCAAAGGGATGCCTTTGCGCTGGTAAAGGAACCCGACGCCTTTAGGCCCGTTCAGCTTATGCGCCGATACGGACAATAAATCGACATTCAATTCGTTGACATCAATCGGCAGAACGCCGTAAGCCTGGACTGCATCAGTATGGAAGACCGTGTCCGTCCCTTCCAGGATTGCGCCGATTTCAGCAATCGGCTGCACTGTCCCGACTTCGTTGTTCCCCAGCATAATCGTCACAAGAATTGTATCGTTTCTCAGCGCTTTTTTCACGTCATCCGGCTTCACATGGCCATTGGTGTCAACCGGCAGGTAAGTGACTTCATAGCCGTCCTGTTCCAGTTTGCGGCAGGCATGTAAAACGGCGTGATGTTCCACCTGCGATGTGATGATGTGCCTGCCGTCCTTTTTCAGCGCAGTCCCAAAAATGGCGAGATTATCGGATTCGGTTCCGCCGCTTGTGAAAATGATTTCCGGATCGTCCGCATGAATGCTCTTCGCCAATACGCTGCGGGCTTCATCGAGAACCTTGCGTGCTTCCCGGCCTGCTCCGTGGATGCTTGACGGGTTGCCGTACACTTCCGCCAATCTTTTGGAAAACAATTCGACCACTTCCGGGTGCACCGGAGAAGTGGCCGCATGGTCAAGATAAATTCGATTCATCGTTAAAACTCCTCTATATATAGAACATGTAATTTTCAGTAGTCGATTCCTGCTGGTTTGCCAGATCTTCGATCGTGGTCGTATCCAGCACATTTTTCACTGCGTCCCGAATGCGGATCCACAGTTCGCGCTGCGGCTGGTCTTCATCTTCAATGCCCTCGACAGGCTGAATCGGCCCTTCCAGCACACGGATCACATCGCCCGCTGATATTTCTTTCGGATGGCGCGACAGCATATAGCCCCCGTAAGCGCCGCGGACACTTTTCACCAATCCGGCGTTGCGCAGCGGTGCCACCAATTGTTCCAGATAGGCTTCGGAAAGATCGTGCTCTGCGGCAATTTTGCGCAGCGGCAGCGGACCTTCCCCGTATTCTTTGCCCAACGCGATGATGATGGTCAGGCCGTATCGTCCTTTAGTTGAAATTTTCATAAACACACCTCTGAGTCAGATTCCATTATTCTTAAGAAAGTATAGCATAAATCAGCCCCATGGACTTGCAATGACTTTTGAAACACATCACGATATACTGATGAAAGTGATGTACGAGAGGAGATTTTTCATTGCAGAACGAACCTTTGGCTTTTCGCATGCGGCCGCGCACCATCGATGAAGTCGTCGGACAGCAGGATGTCATCGGCCCGCATACCGCGTTATATAAAATGATTCAGAACGGCCATGTGCCGTCCATGCTGCTTTACGGCGAGCCCGGCATCGGCAAGACGTCGATTGCCCATGCCATCGCCGGCACGTCGAATCTGCCGTTCATCGCATTGAATGCGACAACCTCCGGCAAGAAAGACGTCGAGGACGTTGTCAAGGAAGCGCGTGTGACCGGGAAAGTCCTTCTATTCCTTGATGAAATCCATCGTTTCAATAAACTCCAGCAGGATGCCCTGCTTCCGCATGTCGAAAGCGGCTCGATCGTCCTGATCGGCGCAACGACAGAAAACCCGTTCCACGACGTCAACCCGGCCATCCGCTCCCGCTGCGGGGAAATCAAGCAATTGAAGCGGCTGACCCACGAAGACATCGTCAGTTTGCTGCAGTCGGCATTGAAGGATCCGAAACGCGGGTTGGGCCGGGAAGAAATCGTTATTTCTCCGGCACAGGTGGAACGCATTGCAGAAGGCACGAACGGAGATGCCCGCAAAGCGTTGACCATGCTCGAATCGATCGTGATCGCATCGGATGAAGAAGACGGCAAATACCTTGTCGAAGATCAGATGATCGAACAGATGATCAAACGCGTCGGCGTGTTTGGCGACAAAAAAGGGTCCCATTTCTTCAACCTGTTGTCGGCTCTTCAGAAATCCGTGCGCGGCAGCGACATCAACGCGGCAATGTATTACCTTGCGCATCTTTTGGAGAACGGCGACCTGACCGCGGTGACCCGCCGCCTGCTGGTCATGGCCTACGAAGACATCGGCCTCGCCAGTCCATCTGTCGGCCCGCATGTCCTTGCAGCGTGCCAGGCGGCTGACCGCCTCGGGCTGCCGGAAGCACGCATTCCGCTGGCGCAGGCCGTTGCCGAAATGTGCCTGTCTGAGAAATCCAATTCAGCCTATAAAGCGATAGACGCCGCAACAGCCGCCATCAACAAGGGGTTGGCCGGCGACATTCCGATGCACCTCCGCGATACGCATTATGCCGGCAGTGCCGAACTGGGCCACGGCGGCTACAAGTACCCTCATGATACACCGATCGGATCGTTCGGCGGCTGGGCGGATCAGGACTACTTGCCGAAAGAAGTGCAGAAGACGGAATTCTACAAGCCGGTCATTGCCGGCGAAGAGAAAAAGTATGCCGGTATTTACGAGAAGCTGAAATCGTTTCGGAAAAATAAAAAATAAATCAAAGAAATCCGGCCCATTTGAAATGGACCGGATTTTTTATTTTCAATAATTGTCAGTTTCACTAATCATTTCGCTCTAGGCGGATGCTTTCTTATGCGCAGTCAAGTATTTTTCTCATATTTTATCTCAAAAGTTGATAAAATAAGGCGATGGAACGGTTGCTTTCTGTTCCGGTGCGCGCTTTCCGCGG
>NZ_VIFV01000042.1 GCF_007004625.1 Planococcus salinarum
GGTGGAAGCGTGGCGACACGTGCAGCTGACGAATACTAATCGATCGAGGACTTAACCAAAACCAATTTCGTGAACCGCTTTGTGCGCGAATTGTTTCGATGTCGTTTATCCAGTTTTGAAAGAATAAAAAGTTGGCAGGCCGCAAAAAAGGCTTGTAAAACTCGCCAGAGTTGGTATAATAAAACTTGTCTTTCAAATAGAATAGCCAGTCCAGTGACGATGGCAAAGAGGCCACACCCGTTCCCATCCCGAACACGGCAGTTAAGCTCTTTTGCGCCGATGGTAGTTGGGGGTCTCCCCCTGTGAGAGTAGGACGCCGCTGGGCACAAAAAGAAAGGCCGTTACCGCGAAAGCGGTGGCGGCTTTTTTTGTCGTTGGATAACTTTCTTTTGGAGAAGCGAACTGCTGGGGCTTCTAAGTAATTAAAATTCTTATTGCTTGTGTCCCCGCTGTTTAAAATATAATCTTGAAGTAACTCAGGAGGTTGATAAAATGAATTCAATTTACGATTATAAAGTGAAAAATGCACAAGGTGATATGGAATCGCTGGAAAAATTCAAAGGTAAACCGCTGGTTATTGTCAATACGGCAAGTAAATGCGGATTCACCCCGCAATTCGAGGATCTGCAAAAACTTTACGAAGAATATCAGGCAGAGGGACTTCAGATTCTGGGGTTTCCAAGCGCACAATTTAATAACCAGGAATTTGAAAACCAGGAGGAAACAATGGAGTTCTGCCAGTTGAATTATGGCGTGACCTTTCCCATCTTTGCAAAAGTCGATGTAAAAGGAGAAAATGCAGATCCACTATTCAAATATCTGGTCTCATCACAAAAAGGTTTATTAACGGAAGGAATCAAATGGAATTTTACAAAATTCTTGGTGGATAAGGAAGGAAATGTTGTTAAACGTTATGCTCCGCAAACTTCTCCGAAGAAAATTGAAGAAGATTTGCATACTATTCTCTGAACATTAGTCGGAATACTTTTTCTATTTCCGAATTCTTGACACTCCGGGTACCCACTGATAACCTTACAATAATATTTAATAGGAAGCAGGAGGCGTGTCGATAATGTGGGAATCGAAATTTGTAAAAGAGGGTCTGACTTTTGATGATGTATTGCTAGTTCCGGGACATTCGGAAATGTTGCCGAAGGATGCTGATTTATCGGTGGAATTGACCCCGAAATTGAAGCTGAATATCCCGATTGTCAGCGCGGGAATGGATACTGTAACAGAAGCGAAAATGGCAATTGCCATGGCACGCCAAGGCGGTCTTGGTGTCATCCATAAAAATATGAGCATCGAGGAACAAGCCGAACATGTGACGACTGTAAAACGTTCGGAAAATGGCGTTATCACAGACCCTTTCTTTTTGACTCCCGACCATCAAGTGTATGATGCGGAACATTTAATGGGCAAATATCGAATTTCAGGTGTCCCGATTGTCAATAATGAAGAAGATTTGAAATTGGTGGGCATCATTACAAACCGTGATCTCCGGTTTATTCAGGATTATTCCTTGAAAATCAATGATGTCATGACCAAGGAAAAATTGGTGACGGCGCCAGTCGGCACTACACTGGAAGATGCAGAAAAAATTCTTCAGCAATATAAAATCGAAAAATTGCCGATTGTCGATGAAGCAGACATGCTAAAAGGCCTTATCACCATTAAGGATATCGAGAAAGTCATCGAATTTCCGATTGCAGCGAAAGATTTTCATGGCCGCCTTCTTGCTGGAGCAGCAGTGGGAGTTACTTCTGATACATTAAGACGCGTTGAAAAACTTGTGAAAGCGCAAGTGGATGTAGTGGTACTGGACACTGCGCACGGTCATTCGAAGGGCGTTTTGGAGACGGTTAGCGAAATCCGCTCCCAATATCCCGAGCTGACAATCATAGCAGGAAATGTTGCGACAGCAGAAGGAACAAAAGCATTGATAGAAGCAGGTGCGGATGTTGTGAAAGTTGGTATTGGACCTGGTTCCATTTGTACGACACGCGTAGTCGCAGGAGTTGGTGTTCCTCAAATTACCGCAGTTTATGATTGTGCAACAGAAGCGCGGAAACACGGTAAAACGATTATCGCCGATGGCGGCATCAAGTATTCGGGTGATATCATTAAAGCTCTTGCTGCCGGCGGACATGCCGTTATGCTCGGCAGCCTTCTTGCCGGAACAACTGAAAGCCCGGGAGAAACTGAAATCTTCCAGGGCCGCCGCTTTAAAACTTATCGCGGAATGGGCTCCATCGCTTCGATGGAAAAAGGATCGAAAGACCGTTATTTCCAGGACGAAGCGAAAAAACTGGTGCCGGAAGGGATTGAAGGAAGGCTGCCGTACAAAGGGCCGCTTACCGATACGATCCATCAATTGCTTGGTGGCGTCCGTGCAGGAATGGGCTATTGCGGAACGAAAGATTTGGAAGCACTGCGCAATGAAGCACAGTTTATCCGCATGACAGGAGCAGGACTGCGGGAGAGCCATCCGCATGATGTGCAAATAACGAAAGAATCGCCAAACTACTCAATTTAATGAAATCTGAACCTTTTAGCACTCCTTTTCACCTTTATCCGGTGGGAAAGAGTGCTTTTTGCATATTTTTATTTCAGGACATTAATAATATGATAGAATAGCATGGGGAAACAGAAAAATGGAGGTATAGAGAGATTTGAAGAACGCTTTTAAGATGACTATGTTGCTAACAGTATTGACTTTATTTATGACGACTATTATCGTTCCGCAACAGGCAAACGCGAACGAATCATTGAATATACTGGCAGATGCCGCTATTTTGGTGGATGCTGAAAGTGGAAAAATTCTCTACGAACAAAATGCTGACACGCCGCTTGGTGTCGCAAGCATGACGAAAATGATGACGGAATACCTGCTTTTTGAAGCAATTGAAGATGGACGGATTACTTGGGATCAGCAATACAGTGTGACTGATTTTACATACCAGATTTCTCAGGACAGAGCGCTCAGCAATGTTCCGCTTCGTGCTGATGGAACTTATTCCATTAAGGAATTATATGAAGCTTTGGCAATTTATTCAGCCAATGCGGCCACAATCGGAATTGCTGAAACGATTGCCGGAACCGAAGGCGAATTTGTTCGGTTAATGAATAAAAAAGCTGAAGAAATGGGACTGGAAGATACAAAATTCGTCAACTCGACTGGATTGAATAATGCCGATTTGAAAGGCATGCATCCGGAAGGCACTGGAGAAACCGACGAAAACGTCATGCCTGCCCGTTCGGTAGCGAAATTGGCGAAAGCGTTGATGGATGATTATCCGGAAGTGCTTGAAACAACGAGTATCGCCAAAGCGGTTTTCCGTGACGGCACGGATGACAAAACGGATATGCCAAACTGGAATTTCATGCTGCCAGGTTTGGTTTATGAATACGAAGGTATGGATGGATTAAAAACAGGCACGACCAATTTTGCCGGACATTCTTTCACTGGAACAGCGAAACGCGGAGATGTCCGTTTGATCACTGTGGTAATGAAAGCTGTGGACAGTGAAGGCGTCGGTTCTTATAAAGCTCGTTTTGACGCTACCCGGGCATTAATGGATTACGGTTTCGGACAATTTACAAAACAGGAAATCGTTCCTGCCGGTTATCAATTTGAAGATCAGCAAACTTTGCCGGTTTCAAAAGGTAAAGAAGATCAAGTCAATATCGCTGTTAAGGACCCGATTACCATGATGGTCCGCTCAAGCGAAAAAGATGCATATGTACCTCAACTAGTGATTGATGAGTCTTTACTCGACAATGGCAAACTTGAAGCATCAATCGAAAAAGACCAGGTGGTCGGAACTGTTAACCTTACCAAGGAATCAGGCTCCGATTATGGCTATCTGGAAGGATCAGCGAGCGGCGTGGAAGTCATCACTACTGAAAGTGTTGAGCGCGCAAACTGGTTTGCCCTTTCCCTGCAGGCAGTTGGAAGCTTCTTCTCTACAATGTGGACTGGCGCAGTTGATTTTATAAAAGGCCTATTTTAAACAGAAGCAGTTCATCCTTAATCAGATGAACTGCTTTTTGTTTTGCTGATTTCCCAGCTCGCCATGAGTTTATGGATGCCTTCTTCGATCTGCTGTTCTGACAGGCCGCCAAAACCGATAACGATGCGGGGCGAGGGGCTTTCGGATTTTTCCACATCATAAGAGTGCAATCCGAAAACCCGGATGCCAGTCATTTTTGCCCGTTCAATCAATTGTTTTTCGCTGAACGGGGTTTGCACTGTCAAAACTACGTGCATACCGGCTTGTTCCCCTGAAATTTTAACCGCTGGTGAAAATAAAGCCAATGCAGCCGTCAAACATTCGAGTTTCTTTTTATACAATTTGCGCATGCGGTTGAGGTGTCTTGAAAAATGCCCTTCTTTCATGAATTGGGCCACGATCTGCTGATCTAGCCTTGGCACGGAAGACGAGTAATGGAGAAAGGTTTTATTGTACTCAAGCAGCAGTGTTTTGGGCAATACCATGTAAGCGATCCTCAGGGACGGCATCAGTGATTTTGAAAAGGTGCTGATGTAGATGACCCGGCCGCTCAGGTCCATGCTTTGCAGGGCGGGAATCGGCCGGCTGGTGTAGCGAAATTCACTGTCGTAATCGTCTTCGATGATGTAACGGTCGGATTTGGCCGTCGCCCAGTTCAATAATTGGGCACGCCGGGTCGCACTCAAGACGGATCCTGTTGGAAATTGGTGGGAAGGAGTCACGTATGCCACATCCACCGGGGACGCTTCCAGTTCTCCGACGTTGATGCCCTCTTCGTCAATGGGAATCGGCAGCGACTGGCGGTCATGATGGCTGAAAATACTGTGTGTCAGTGCATAACCCGGATTTTCAAAACCAAAAATCAGGTTTTTGTTGAGCAGGCGGATCAGTAGCGGCATCAATTGTTCAGTCCCTGAACCGATAATGATCTGATTTGCCTGGCATACAACCCCGCGGGACTGGAACAAGTAGCGGGCAATTTCCTGCCGCAGCATATCATCGCCCTGCGGGTGGCCGGCCAGCAGGAATTCCCCGTTCGATTCATCAATGACTTCTTTGGCTAATTTGCGCCAAGTGGAAAAGGGGAAGGAAGGGGTATCAATCTGCGCCGGATTAAAATCAAACTGGTAGTCGATCTTTTCGGGTATGACCGGCTCTTCCTGTGGCAAATCCAGGTATGCGAGTTCTTCGACGGCCTGGGCGTAATAGCCTTTGCGGGGACGGGACTCGATAAAACCTTCCGCAACAAGCTGGCCATATGCCAGTTCGACGGTCGTTTGGCTGATATCCAGGAATTCCGCCAACTTCCGTTTACTCGGTAACTTGGTCTCGACCGAGATTTTTCCGCTGATAATCGCCTGCTTTATTTCCGTGTAAAGTTGCTTGTATATTGGGGTTGCACTGCTTTTTTTCAATTGGAACATGAGCATGTCCATAATAATTCCTCCGAACTGGTATCTTTGTTTTCCGATATTTTACTGCTTTAGGAAGGGTCACTGTAAGTATAACGGAAAAGGAAGGTTTGGACCAAATTGCGTTAAACCGCCGTCCTCTTGCCAAAAGGGAGAGATTATAGTAAAGTATGATTAATTTAAAAGAAGAAACGTAGATGGGAATTAGTAAAACGTCTGTTTTTCCAAAGAGAGCCGGTGGGTGGTGCGAACCGGTGAAAAACGCGTTTGAATCCACCCCGGAGTTGCATGGCGACATAAGCCATTGCCGGTTTTAATGCCGTTATGTGATGAAGAGAACCGGCGATTTTTGCCGGTTAATCAGGGTGGCAACGCGGGTAGCTCTCGTCCCTTTACCAGGGATGTGGGCTATTTTTGTTGTCTTTTTTTCCATTTGCGCCAAATTACAAAGGAGGAATTTATCATGTTGGACATCCGATTTGTACGGGAAAATTTTGAAGAAGTGAAGAGCAAGTTAGGGAAACGGGGCGAGGATATTTCTGTCCTGGAAGATTTTCAGCCGCTTGATGCCAAGCGCCGGGAATTGATTGCGCAGACGGAGAAGTTGAAAGCCGAGCGCAACGAAGCTTCACAGAACATTGCGGCCATGAAGCGCAATAAAGAAAATGCCGATGAAGCGATCGCCAAAACGCGCGAAGTGGGCGATCAGATTAAGAAAATCGACGACGAATTGCGCGAGGTCGAAGAACGACTGAATTTCATCATGGTGCGCGTGCCGAATATTCCGCACGACAGTGTGCCGCTTGGTGATTCTGAAGATGATAACGAAGAAATCCGCACATGGGGCGACAAGCCGGAATTCGGCTACGAAGCGAAACCGCATTGGGATATTGCGACAGATTTGAACATCGTCGATTTTGAACGTGCGGCGAAAGTGACGGGCAGCCGGTTTGTTTTCTATCGCGGACTGGGCGCACGCCTCGAGCGCGCGTTGATCAATTTCATGATGGATCTGCACCAGGAAGAACATGATTATGAAGAGATGCTGCCACCGTATCTCGTTAACCGCGAAAGTTTGACGGGGACAGGGCAATTGCCGAAGTTCGAAGAAGACGCATTCCTCATCGAAAAAGAGGATTATTTCCTCATCCCGACTTCTGAAGTGCCGGTGACGAACTTCTACCGCGATGAAATCCTGACGGGTGAGATGCTGCCGCAGGCGTTCGCTTCTTACAGCGCCAATTTCCGCTCTGAAGCGGGTTCTGCGGGCCGCGACACCCGTGGATTGATTCGGCAGCACCAATTCAACAAAGTCGAGCTTGTGCGCTTTGTGAAGCCGGAAGAGTCTTATGACGAGCTGGAGAAATTAACGGGCCACGCAGAGAAAGTGCTTCAATTATTGGAGCTCCCTTACCGCGTCCTGAAAATGTGCACAGCGGACCTTGGATTTACCGCAGCGAAGAAATACGATATCGAAGTATGGATCCCAAGCCAGGAAACGTACCGCGAAATTTCTTCTTGCAGTAACTTCGAAGATTTCCAGGCAAGACGCGCCAACATCAAGTTCCGCCGCGAAGCAGGCGGCAAGCCGGAATTCGTCCACACTTTGAACGGCAGTGGACTGGCTGTCGGGCGGACTGTTGCGGCTTTGCTTGAAAACTTCCAGCAGGAAGACGGCTCTGTCCGCATTCCGGAAGTGCTGCGTCCTTATATGGGCGGTAAAGAATTCATCAAATAAACAAAGAAAGCCCCGTAAGCATTTTGCTTGCGGGGCTTTTCTGCTATTCGTCCAAAAAGTGAGTTGATTTCATTGATTCGGGAACGGGTATGGATAACGAGAAGAGTTGAAGGGAGTTTTTGATGTGGACAATCTTTCATTCCAATCGATTGAAACAAATGATGTGTTGTTGCATACGGCTGTGGCGGGTCCGGAAGACGGCCCCCTGGTGATTCTGCTTCACGGCTTTCCGGAATTCTGGTATGGCTGGAAGCATCAGATCGGCGCTTTGGCCGAGCAGGGCTACCGGGTGATGGCACCGGATCAGCGGGGCTATAATTTGAGCAGCAAGCCGCAGGGAGCAGAAAATTACACGTTGGATGATTTGCGGGATGACATCGCCGGTCTGATCGAACAGAGCGGGAAGGAGAAGGCGGTTGTCATCGGGCATGATTGGGGAGGAGCGGTCGCCTGGCATCTTGCTGCGACAAAGCCGCAACTGGTGGAGAAGCTGATTGCCATCAATATTCCGCATCCGCAGGCTGTGCCCCGTGTGATGAAGCGCAATCCGCTGCAATGGGTGAAGAGTTCCTACATGATTTATTTCCAAATACCGAAGCTGCCGGAAGGGATGATGGCGGCAGAAGACTTCAATGTAATGAAACAGGCAATGGGCGGAACCAGCCGGAAAAGCGCTTTTTCCGGGGAAGACTTTGAACGCTACGGAAATGCCTGGGGACAGCCGTGTGCGCTTACCGGCATGCTGAACTGGTACCGTGCGCTGCCAAAGGGCAGTTTCCGCCAAACAACGAACACAAAAGTCGAAGTACCGGTAAGGATCCTGTGGGGAGTCGGGGACCAATTCCTGTCGCGTCAACTGGCGAAGGAAAGCCTGAATTTCTGCACGGCAGGCGAGCTTGTTTTCATCGGGCAGGCGACCCACTGGGTGCATCACGAACAGCCGCTGATTGTGAATCGGCTGATCCTGGAATTTTTGGACAAAGAAAAAACGGAAGCGTTATAGCAGCTTCCGCTTTTTCTTTGTCTCCCGCAGATCCCGGAAGAATTGGCTAAGCAGTCCTCCGCATTCATCTGCCAGCACATTTTCTTTTACGTCGCATTGATGGTTAAAGCGTTCATCGTTCAATAACCTGTAGAGCGAATCGACGCAACCGGCTTTCGGGTCGCGTGCGCCGTAGACCACTCTCGGAATCCGTGATTGCAGAATGGCACCTGCACACATCGGACAAGGCTCTAACGTTACATAAAGGATAGTGTTTTCCAGACGCCAGTTATCGAGTACTTCGCAGGCCTCTTGGATTGCCATCAATTCTGCATGCGTGACGGCGTTCCGACTCGTTTCGCGGAGATTGTGGGCGCGTGCAATGACGTTGCCATCATGAACGATGACAGCGCCAATAGGCACTTCACCTTTTGCTCCGGCTTTATTCGCTTCTTCTATCGCCAACCTCATAAAATGCTGATCCAGTTCTATGCCGTTCATATTGCATCTCTCCTTAAGCTCAGTTTAGCATCTTTCGTCAAATTGGGGCATACAGTCTTTCAATCAAAGGGCGACAAATAGAATAATGAAGATTAAAATAAACAAAAAGGAATATGGTAAGGAGACCAATCCAGTGAAAAAAGAGACCGGAAAAGGAAATAAAAAAGAACATAAAAAAGAAACAATAGCCCACCTGTTGCGCAGGTATATCGCCATGACGATTGGAGCAACGATGGCTGCGGCTTCAATTGAGCTATTTTTGGTTCCCAACTCCATTATTGATGGCGGCATTATAGGTGTTTCATTGATCCTGGATTATTTGACCGATTTGCCTTTTGGTATTTTGCTGGTCGTTATCAACTTGCCTTTCCTGTTTTTCGGCTATAAGCATATCGGACGGAACTTTTTTATTTCTTCTATTTTTTCAATTGTTACATTAGCGGTTGTCGAGGTGCCAATGCACAGATTTAAACCTTTTGTTGATGATCCTCTATTGGCCACGGTTTTCGGAGGTTTGCTTTTGGGAGCGGGCGTAGGAATTGTCATCCGCAACGGAGGCGCCCTCGATGGCACAGAGATTCTTGGAATCCTATTGAGCAGGAAACTGCCTTTTTCTGTTGGGGAATTCGTCATGTTCGCCAATATTTTCATCTTCAGCTGGGCCGGTTTTGTGTTGGGCTGGCAGCAGGCGATGTATTCAATTTTGACTTATTATATCGCGTCGAGAACCATCGACGCCGTGATTCAGGGGTTGAATGACACGAAATCCATCATCATTGTTTCGGATGAATACGAAGAGCTTGGCCAGGCGATCAAAGACCGGCTTGGAAGGAGCATCACGAAGCTTCACGGCAAAGGCGGCTACAATGAAAATGAGAAGGATGTTATTTATGTGGTCGTAACACGACTGGAAATTTCAAAATTGAAGCAGGTCGTCCACGACATTGATCCAAAGGCATTTTTGACCATTATGAGCACCCAGGAAGTCCATGGAGGAACTTTTAAAGCACCCATCCATTAATTTGGCGGGTGCTTTTTGCCTCTACTTTTCAACCTGTGTCTATGGTAAAATTAAGGTCATCGAACGTACATGAAAAGAAAAAGGGGGGCTTCGGATGCCGGTGCCATTTATCACGGTAGAAGGGCCGATTGGCGTGGGGAAAACATCGCTGAGCAAGGCGATTGCTGATCAGAATCAATTCAAATTATTAAAGGAAATAGTAGACGAAAATCCGTTTTTAAATAAATTCTATGAAGACATCGAAGAATGGAGCTTCCAGACGGAAATGTTTTTTCTTTGCAACCGCTATAAGCAGTTGACCGATATACAGAAAAAATTCATTTCGAACCGCGAATCGGTAGTAGCCGATTACCATATCTTCAAGAACCTCATTTTCGCAAAGCGCACTTTGCCGCCTGAAGAATATGCGAAATACGAGGAGATCTACAAAATCCTTACGGCTGATATGCCAAAACCGAATATGGTCATTTACCTGCACGCCAGCCTCGATACTCTGATGAAACGGATTAAGCTCCGTGGCCGGGAATTCGAACAGCTGATCTCAGCGGATTACATGGAGAAGCTTGCGGCCGATTACCATGACTTCATTGAGCATTTCGAGCGCACACATCCTGAAATCCCTGTTCTCCGTTTTAACGGCGATGAAATAGATTTTGTTCAAAACAAAGCTGATCTGCAGCTGATCCTCTCCAAAGTGGACGACACCCTGGAAAAAAGGAGCTTAACGATATGAATTTACGTGAAAAACATGGTATTCCGGCGAATGCGGTCATCACCGTTGCAGGAACAGTCGGCGTCGGCAAATCGACGATGACAAAAGCGTTGTCCGATGCGCTTCAATTCCGCACTTCTTTCGAAAAAGTGGACTCCAATCCTTACCTGGATTTATTTTATGATGATTTTGAAAAATGGAGCTTCCATTTGCAGATTTACTTCCTCGCGGAACGCTTCAAGGAGCAAAAGCGCATGTTCGAATATGGCGGGGGCTTTATCCAGGACCGGTCGATTTACGAAGATACCGGTATCTTCGCCAAGATGCACTGGGAAAAAGGCACGATGAACAATGTTGATTACGAAACTTATACGAATCTTTTCGAAGCAATGGTGATGACGCCTTATTTCCCACATCCGGATTTGCTGATTTACCTGGAAGGTTCAATCGATGACATCATTGGGCGCATCCATGAACGCGGTCGCCAGATGGAGCAGCAGACTCCCATTGACTATTGGGTCGAGATGCACCAGCGCTATGAAAACTGGATCAACACATTCAATGGCTGTCCGGTACTGCGCCTGAACATCAATGATTACGACTTGATGAAAGATCCGGAATGCTCGGAACAGATCGTTGAACGAATCGGAAACTTCATGCAGCAGGCTTTGGTGCTGCGCAAATAAAGCGAAAAACCGTGAGCGATGGACAACATCGCTCACGGTTTTTTCTTGTTCTGGCTCCAGCGGCCCAGCTCTTCGGGTCATAAGCCGTATCAGCCGCGGCAAAGAACGCCACTCCGGAAGTTCATCAAACCCTTAATGCTCCTGTCTCTGCATCGCTTCGCTAGCTTCGAGACATAAAAGTGCGTTGCAGCGCTTCGCTAGCTTCGTCGCAAAGAGATGGCCCAAATTACATTTGGGCCATCTCTTGCCTGTCAGAGCTTAACGGGCGCTGTCGCTTTTCGTTGTCCAGACTCCAACGGCCAACTCCTCGAGACGTAAGCCACTTTGGCTATGCGGCTGAAAAGATGCCGCTTCGCCAAATCGTCTTACGCTTGTCGGAGCTGAGCGGCCGTTTCCGCTTTTCGTTATTTCCCGGGAAATATAAAAGAGGCTTCCCGTAAGGAAAGCCTCTTGAAAAGTTAATAATTAATCGAATCGAAATTTTCAGTCACATATGGGTTAAGAAAAATTCGTTACTTTCGTAACGAATCCAATCTCGAATTTATATGCGCGTAAATTCAAAAAATGGAGGAGGAAGAGGGATTCGAACCCCCGCGGGATTTGACTCCCCTGTCGGTTTTCAAGACCGATCCCTTCAGCCAAACTTGGGTATTCCTCCGTATCAGACAAGAATTAATTTAACACGGATCAATAAAAGCTGTCAACACTTTCGGTTAAACTTTTGACATGCCGGCCATTTTTCTTTCCCAAAGTTGTTTTGCTGCCATTCTTTAAAACATTTTTGATGGATGAAACCTTTCGGATTGATTTTTTCCCAATTAATTCGTATACTAGTAAATGCCGTGCTAGGTGGGGAGGTAGCGGTGCCCTATAACCTGCAATCCGCTCCAGCAGGACTGAATTCCTTTCCGAGGCTGTTTGCATGTAAGGCCTGCCTCATGCACGTAGTGTTGACATCTGGGTCCTGCGCAATGGGAACCCATGAACCATGTCAGGTCCGGAAGGAAGCAGCATTAAGTGGAACTTCTTATGTGCCGCGGGATCGCCTAGATCGAGCCAGCGACATGGGTAACGCTTGTGTGCAGCAGTCAAAGAAAGGTGCACGGCATTAAATTTATAATCAGGACCTGTCCGCTCTTCTGAGCAGGCAGGTTTTTTGTTTTTGTTTTTCATTTCGGCAACCGAAAGCCGTCCGAAAACCTTAAGAAAGGGACCCATTTTATGATATAATGGAAGGACGACAAACATATTTTTAAAAAGGAGAGAAAACCGTTGGCGTATCAAGCTTTTTACCGTGTATACAGACCCCAGTCCTTTTCAGAAATGACCGGTCAGGTGCATGTCAAACAAACCCTTCAAAATGCTCTCCTTTACAATAAGACGACCCATGCTTACCTCTTCTCAGGCCCACGCGGTACAGGGAAGACAAGTGCGGCAAAGATTTTTGCCAAAGCGTTGAATTGCGAAAGGGCGCCGGTCGCTGAACCCTGCAATGAATGCTCTTCTTGCCTGAGCATCATGGAAGGGTCCAATACCGATGTCATCGAATTTGATGCGGCTTCCAATTCCCGTGTGGAAGAAATGCGGGAAATCATCGAAAAGGTCCGCTTCTCCCCGGCAAATTCACGATTCAAGATTTATATCATCGATGAAGTGCACATGTTATCCAACAGTGCCTTTAATGCGTTGCTGAAAACATTGGAAGAACCGCCGGAACATGTGGTGTTCATCCTGGCGACCACCGAGCCCCATAAATTGCCGCTGACAATCATTTCCCGGTGCCAGCGCTTTGACTTTAAGTCGCATACGCAGGCGGATATCGTCCTGCGTATGGTGGAAGTTCTGAACGATGCAGAAATTTCATATAATGAACAAGTGCTGAAAATCATTGCGCAGGCGGCCGCCGGCGGAATGCGGGATGCCCTGAGTCTGCTTGATCAGGTGGTGTCCTTCAGTGGAGACGAAATGACCGTCGAAGATGCGCTGCTCGTAACAGGTTCGATCAGCCAGGATATGTTTTATGATATTGCAGAAGCGCTGCTTGCGAAAGATATCGGGCAGGCTTTGACCCTATTGGAGCAATTGGTGCGCGACGGCAAGGATCCGGTACGGCTGGTGGAGGATTTCATCACGTTTTTCCGCGATCTCCTGCTGATCCAAACAGCTCCGGATCTGCACGATATGCTGGAACTGGCCAGCCATGAAAGCCGTTTTGAAGAGTTGGCGCAACGATTCGAACCGGCAACGCTCTATCTCTGGATCGACATCATGACCAAGACCCAGCAGGAAATGCGCTTCTCCAACCATACGAAAATCTATATGGAGACGGCTTTGCTGAAAATGGTACAGGCGGATGCACCGGTAAAGGCCTCGACGTCGGCGGCAGCTTCGCCTGAGTTGGAAGCGAAAGTAACCGTGCTCGAACAGCTTGTCCGCGAATTACAGGAGCAGCTGAAAAATGGCGGCGTGGCAGCTTCAGCGCCAACCCAGACCGAACAGAAAAAGCGCCAGCGGGTGCAGAGCGGGTTCAAAATTCCGACCGGCCGCATCCAGGAAGTGCTGAAAAATGCCACGAAACCGGATATCCAGGCTATCAAAACGAATTGGGCCACGGTCATGGGCCAGCTCCAGAGATCCCATTCGGCTTTATTGAATGAAGCGGAGCCGGTAGCGGCATCAAGTGATGCATTTGTGTTAAAATTCAAGTATGATATTCATTGCCAGATGGCATCGGAAAACCAGACTTTTGCAGCGGCGTTCAGCCAGTTGCTTGAGCAGTATACCGGGAAAGCATATACACCGGTTTACGTTCCGGATGCAGGATGGCTGAAAATCCGTGAAGAATTCATTAAAAACAGCGGATTGAAAGCGGGCAATGAAGACAAACAGGCGGAGCCTAAAGAAGAAAATCCGTTTTCCCAGGAAGGCGCTGCAGCGGAAGAAGATCCGTTCATCGCTGAAGCGGAGCGGCTTTTCGGAAAAGATTTCGTCGAAATTCATGAAGACTGACAAAAACATATTAGGAGGAAACAATTATGCGCGGTGGCGGAAATATGCAAGGTATGATGAAACAGATGCAGAAAATGCAAAAAGAGATGGCAGTAGCTCAGGAAGAACTTGGGACAATGAAATTTGATGGAGCAGCTGGCGGCGGGATGGTTAAAGTCACTGTTTCCGGACATAAAGAAGTTTTGGACATCACATTGGATCCATCAGTAGTCGATCCGGAAGATGTGGAAATGCTGCAGGATCTGTTGGTAGTTGCAACAAACGAGGCATTCAAGAAAGCGGACGACCACGCGAATTCCACAATGGGGAAATTCACGAAAGGCTTGAATATCCCAGGAATGATGTAGTAGGAGGCAATAATTATGCATTACCCGGAACCCATATCAAAATTAATGGAGAGCTTTATGAAATTGCCAGGGATTGGGCCGAAAACAGCGGCCCGTCTGGCATTTTTTGTGCTTGGAATGAAAGAGGACACGGTGCTTGATTTTGCGAAGGCGCTCGTCGATGCAAAACGGAATCTGAGCTTCTGCTCTGTTTGCGGCCACATTACCGATGTGGATCCCTGCCACATTTGCCAGGACCAGAAACGCGACCGTACAACAATCTGCGTAGTCCAAGATCCGAAAGACGTGATCGCCATGGAAAAAATGCGCGATTACACCGGTTTGTATCATGTGCTGCAAGGAGCGATTTCTCCGATGGAAGGAATCGGTCCGGAAGATATCAACGTACCGTCCTTGCTGAAGCGCTTGCAGGATGAACAGGTGGAAGAATTGATTCTGGCGACCAACCCGACCATTGAAGGCGAAGCGACGGCAATGTATATTTCCCGGCTGGTCAGGCCTTCGGGAATCAAAACAACACGGATTGCCCACGGCTTACCGGTAGGCGGAGACCTGGAGTATGCGGATGAAGTGACGTTGTCGAAAGCGCTTGAAGGCCGGCGTGAGTTATAAAGAGGAGATCAACAGATGATTTTTTCAAGAAAAGGTAAATTAAAAAAAGAGTTTGACGAACAGTTGATCTCGCAGTTCTTCGATGCGAAGCAGGAGCTGCAAGTGGCGAAGAAAATGGAAGAAATGTCCGACGATTATGATTTGTATATAATTGCTAAACGAAAAATTGCCGAGAGTAAACAGTTGTTTCTTTTAAAGGAAGCAAGGATTCGTGAAGTGAAAATCAAGTGAAGACAGAGGTTTTTATAACTCTGCCTTCACTTTTCTTTTTCCGCTTATTATAGAAGGAAAATGAAAAGAGAGTAGAATACTTTTTAAATATAATTTTATTTGGGAAATCCATTGACACATACCAGATGATGCTTTAGTATATTAGAAGTCGTCAAGAACGACGGCAAACATGAACCTTGAAAACTGAACAGCAAAACGTCAACGAAAGACGTCACGAGCGCCTTGGCGCGAGAACGGCTTTTGCGATGGTCGCCTTCGGGCGATCGGAGCACCGCCTTCGAACTACTCGGGTTCGTGACTTAACTTACTGATCAGCATTCGTGCAGATCAAAGCGAATCGTTCGTCTTCGGACGGCGATGCGCCAGCAGTATTGAGCAATCAACACTACTCTATAATGGAGAGTTTGATCCTGGCTCAGGACGAACGCTGGCGGCATGCCTAATACATGCAAGTCGAGCGGAACCTGTGGAGCTTGCTCCACTGGTTCAGCGGCGGACGGGTGAGTAACACGTGGGCAACCTGCCCTGCAGATCGGGATAACTCCGGGAAACCGGTGCTAATACCGAATAGTTTGCGGCCTCTCCTGAGGCTGC
>NZ_VIFV01000043.1 GCF_007004625.1 Planococcus salinarum
GTTTGCCGCCCGCTTCCTTCAGATTCCACGTCGCCGTGGACACCCTTGCGCTTGGCTAACTGTTACTTCTGCCTTCACAGTTCGGGACTCGCACCCTATAGATTACGCCCATGCCGGGCACACCAAAGAAACCTTTCGGCAAATGCGCCGAAAGGTTTTTGTCTGGTGATTTTTCTTGTATAATGGACCAGTGAGGAAGTGACTGTAAATGATAGAATCCAAAAAAAGATGGCGTTTGACAGAGCCTGACGCGCAGGCCGTCCGGGACATCCAACAGGAATTAGCCCTTTCTTCCGTGCTGGCGAAGATCCTCGTGACCCGGGGCATCCGCACAGTGGAAGAAGCCCGCGCATTCATGGCGACGGATGTTACAGCCATACATAATCCGTATTTGATGAAAGATATGGATGTCGCTGTGGAGCGTATCCGCAGTGCTGTCGAAAATCAGGAAAAAATAGTCGTTTACGGGGATTATGACGCGGACGGCGTAACAAGCACCGCCGTCATGATGACCGTTTTGCAGGATTTGGGAGCGGATGTTTCATTCATGATCCCAAACCGTTTTAAACATGGCTACGGCCCGAACAAAGAATTATTCCAGCAGGCTTACGATAATGGCGCGAAATTGATTGTTACTGTCGACAATGGAATCTCGGGCATCGAACCCGTAGATTTTGCGGTCGGACTCGGCATGGACGTGATCATCAGCGATCACCACGATATCGGCGAAACGCTGCCGAATGCGCTGGCAATCATTCACCCGCGCCATCCGGAAGGAAATTATCCTTTCGGTGAACTCGCGGGCGTCGGTGTGGCCTTTAAAATGGCGCATGCGCTCTACGAGGAAATGCCGGATCACCTGGTGGAACTTGTTGCTATCGGAACCATTGCGGATCTTGTGCCGATGCACGGCGAAAACCGGATTTTTGTCAAAGAGGGGCTGCAGGCGCTGCGCGATTCTCCGCGCCCCGCCTTTGAAGCCCTGTCCGAAGTGGCAGGCGTCAAGCAGCAGGAAATCAATGAAGAAACGATCGGCTTCATGTTCGGTCCGCGGATCAATGCCATCGGCCGTCTGCAGGACGCTGACCCGGCGGTTACGATGCTGCTGACGGAAGACCCTGCACAGGCGCGTTCCCTGGCGGATGGACTGGACGCTTTGAATAAGGAACGCCAGGCCATCGTCAAGAAAATAGCGGAAGAAGCGACGGCACAGGTGGAGTCACGGTACCCGGACGGGCCGCCGCATGTCATCATCGTTGAACAGGAAGGCTGGAATCCAGGCGTTGTCGGGATTGTGGCATCGAAACTGGTCGAGAAATATTACCGGCCGACCATCGTTCTTTCACTGGATCCGGAAACGGGCAAGGCGAAAGGTTCGGCGCGCAGTATCGAAGGTTTCCACCTTTATAACGAATTGGCCGAAAACCGTGATATCCTGCCGGCCTTCGGGGGACACCCGATGGCCGCCGGCATGACGCTTGAAGCTGCAAATGTCGCAGAACTGCGCAATCGCCTCAACAAACAGGCAGAAGCCGTTCTGACGGCGGAAGACCTCACGCCGGTCGTCAACATCGACATTCCGGTGGAACTTGAAGAAATCGATACGGAGACAATAGAATCCATGCGCATTCTTGCGCCATACGGCATGGGCTTTGCCAAGCCGAAATTTTATATCAAAGGTGTGAAAGTGGCATCCATCCGCAAAATCGGAGCGGCACAGAACCATTTGAAAGTGGAACTGGCGTCAACGGGCACAACGCTCGATGCTGTCGGATTCGGAATCGGTGAAATCGGGGACCAGTTGACGCCGGATGTACTGATTGATGTCATCGGCGACCTGCAGATCAACGAGTGGAACGGCCGCAAAAAACCGCAATTGCTGATCGAAGATATTCGCACCGACCAGTGGCAGTTATTCGACATCCGCGGCATCCGCCAGGTTTCCCGCTGGTCGAAAATGATTCCCGAACGGGACCAGGTGTATCTCGCGTTCAACCAGGAGACGGTAACGGTTTTCAATACACTGATCCAGCACCCGATCCATACGGCGGATACGATCGGCGGGTTTGAAAGTGCCAAGCATCATCTGGTGCTGCTCGATTTGCCGGAATCGGAAGAACAGCTGGTGGCAGTGCTGAAGGAACTCAGCCCGAAACGGATCTACGCGCATTTCTATGCCAAGGAATCGCAGTATTTCGAGCAGATTCCGACGCGTGAGCAGTTCAAATGGCTGTTCGCTTTTATCAAAAAACGCGGAACGTTCGATTTCAAAAAGCATTCCGATGAACTCGCGAAGCATAAAGGCTGGACCCGCGATTCTTTATTTTTCATGTTGCAGGTGTTTTTTGAACTCGGTTTTGTTACACTTAACAATGGACTTACTGAGATCGCAGAATCTCCGGGCAAACGTGATTTGGCTGAAGCGCCGAGCTACATCAAGCGCGAGCAGCAGATTGCCCTGGAACAAAAGCTTCTGTATGCATCTTATCGAGACTTAAAAGAGTGGTTCGACGCGAAAGTGTCTGCCAAGGAGGAACAGGTATGGATTTAAAACAGTATATTACAATTGTTGAAGATTGGCCGAAACCGGGAATCCGTTTCAAGGATATAACTTCTTTGATGGACAATGGTGCAGCCTATAAATACGCTACAGATCAGATTGTCGAATACGCGAAACAAGTGGAAGCAGATATCATCGTTGGCCCCGAAGCCCGCGGATTCATCATCGGCTGCCCGGTCGCTTATGCGCTCGGACTCGGTTTTGCGCCTGTCCGCAAGGAAGGCAAACTGCCCCGCGAAGTCATTCGCGCGGAATACGGCCTTGAATACGGGAAAGACGTTTTGACGATGCACAATGACGCCATCAAACCGGGACAGCGCGTGTTGATCACCGATGACCTTCTGGCAACAGGCGGGACGATCGAAGCAACGATCAACCTTGTCGAACAGCTTGGCGGCATCGTTGTTGGCTGTGCGTTCCTGATTGAATTGACTTACCTGGACGGCCGCGACAAACTCGAAGGCTACGAAGTTCGTACGCTTTTGCAATACTGATGAAAAACAGAATCAGCCCGAGGCGCAATTGCGCTTCGGGCTGATTTTTGATTGTAGTAATAATTTGATATTTCAACAAACGAAAATATGTGAATTAGACACAGGATTTTATTTATGTTAAATATTCCCTGGTTATGTCGATTCAATAAAGAAGATAACCCCAACTCACCGAAACGCCATGACTGATTTACCCCGCAGCGGGTAAAGAACAAGAACGTATAACAAAAATGTTAAGAGGTGTTCGCATGCTGAAGTGGGACGACAGGCATCATCCGATCAACAACGGCCGGCTCATCGATGAGCTGCTCGGGACTCGCGGCAAACTGGAAGCAATCACCGAAGAGACGCAGCAGCTGTATGACGAAATCAGAAAGCCGGTGGAGGTAGCGCCGCATAAGCGTAAAAAAACTGCCCGGGAGCGGATCTGGTCGCCATTTTCCGCAGAATTTGTGGTGGAAGACGTAAGTGACCTCGGATTCGAGGTGGAGGGGAACGAGATCTTTCCGTACTGGAAAAAGGAGCTCGACCGCGAATATGAACGCTTGCTTTCGGTTGCATCGACAGCTGTGTCAGTCACGGATTTCGGCGCGCGGGCAGATGGCCGCACCGATTCCACAGCCGCATTCAAACGAGCATTCGGCTCAGGGGGCAAGACCATATTTGTGCCGGAAGGGCAGTACATCGTCAAAGGATTGAAAGTGCCCTCCTGGACGCGGCTGGTCGGAGCGGGCAAAGGCAAAACGGTGATCCGGCTGCACGACGGGGCGCCGCGGCGGCGGACGCTGCTCGCCAACAGGAATCCGATTGCCGGCAACCGCAACATTTCGGTGGAAAGGCTTACGCTCGACTGGAATCTCGAGCGATTAAAACCTCACCAAAAAACAGCCAGCGGCAATAATCTTTCCAGCTGCCTGACATTTGCAAAAGTCGAATATGGCTGGGTCAAAGACGTTGATGCCATCAATCCGGGGCTTCATTGCTTTGATATATCGTCTACGTTCTACAGTTACGCGGGCGATGGTACGACAGCGAAAGGGGCGAGCAGCCATATTTGGCTCGACCGGGTGACCGGGTCGGGTTTCGGAGATGACGGCGTGACGACCCATCACAGCAATCACGTCTTTATCTCGAACAGCCATTTCAGCGATCCGAGCGGCCGGGCGCATAAACAGGGCATTTCCAATTCGAATGGCTTTGAAATCGACGACGGCTCACGCAATGTCTGGCTCGTCAACAACTCGAGCACCCGCTGCTTCGGCGGCGTTGAAATCAAAGCGCATGAAACGTCTTCCGCCGCTTCCGGTGTCCACCTGTCCGGCCATCTGTCGGTGAACGATAACCGGGCATTCAATTTCCGCCACATCGGCCATCATCATACGGACGATGAGGAATCCCGGTCGGCCTTTACGATAAGCGCCCAAAAACTGGTTGCCATCCAACCGGTCCGGACGAAACTTTACAAAAATTCGTCTCCGCGGGCGCTGGTGGTTTCCGGGTACCGGAACGTCGCAATCAATCAGTTTCTGTTCGCCGGGGATGCCGCCTATGACTACCGGAAGCAAACGGCGGCATCCATCCAATTCCGTGCGCAGAATGTGGCGATGGCCAATGGCAGTATAGTCGGCTTTAAAAAGGCGGGCAGTGACATTTCTGTGGCTGCGGGCCCGCGCAATGTGCGCAATGTGTTGCTCCAAAATATTATTTCCCGAAAATCTTCATCAGGCATGATAGACTGTGGAGAGGACGTTTCTACAGTCAGAATGGTGAATATCGTAAGAATGGAATAATACTTTGCCGTTTGACAGACGCTCCCGGATTTCAAATTTACCAGTTTCTGTGAGAACGGGGAACATTTACGGGTGAATAAATGACCAAGCTTTACAATTTGCCCCAATGTTTTCTATAATGTATAGATATACTTTCTGAAAAAAGAGGAGCAAGGTGGACAATTATGGCGAAAGACCAAGTAAAGACAGCTGAAGATGTATTTGATAGTGTCGCTTCGTATATGAACAAAGAAAATGTTGAGATGATCCGAAGAGCATATCAGGTGGCATATGATGCCCATATGGGACAATTCCGCAAATCAGGGGAACCTTATATTGTCCATCCGGTCCAGGTCGCGGGAATTCTTGCGGAGCTGGAAATGGATCCCGCTACGGTAGCAGCGGGCTTTTTGCATGACGTCGTGGAAGATACGGAAGTCAGCCGTGAAGACATCGTCCGTGATTTTGATGAAGAAGTCGCTTTGCTTGTGGATGGCGTAACAAAATTGAGCAAGATCCAATACATGTCAAAAGAAGAACAGCAGGCGGAAAATCACCGCAAAATGTTTGTGGCGATGGCGCAGGATATCCGGGTCATACTGATTAAGTTGGCGGACAGACTGCACAATCTGCGGACGTTAAAATACCAGACAGTCGAGAAGCAGCGGATCAAGGCGAACGAAACGCTGGAAATTTTTGCTCCGATTGCGCACCGCCTCGGTATCAACACCATAAAGTGGGAGCTTGAAGATACGGCTCTGCGCTATCTCAACCCACAGCAATATTACCGCATCGTCAACCTCATGAAGAAAAAGCGCACGGAACGTGAAGATTACTTGAATAATGTCATGGAAGAGATCCGCATCCAGCTGGATGAGGTCGATATCAAAGCGGACCTGTTCGGGCGTCCGAAGCACATCTACAGCATCTATAAAAAAATGGCAGTGCAGAACAAGCAGTTCAATGAAATCTATGATTTATTGGCTGTCCGGATTACCGTTGAAAGCATCAAGGACTGTTACGCCGTGCTGGGCATCATCCACTCGACGTGGAAACCGATGCCGGGCCGTTTCAAGGATTACATCGCCATGCCGAAACAGAATCTTTACCAGTCGCTGCATACCACCGTGATCGGGCCACAGGGCGACCCGCTCGAAGTCCAGATCCGTACGGAGGAAATGCACCGCATTGCCGAATATGGAGTAGCGGCACATTGGGCTTACAAAGAAGGCAAAGCTTCAGTCAAACCGGTGAGCTCTGTCGATTCCCGTCTTTCCTGGTTCCGTGAAATCCTCGATTTCCAGAACGAATCAGACAATGCCGAAGAATTCATGGAGTCGCTTAAATTCGACCTGTTTTCCGATATGGTCTATGTGTTCTCGCCAAAAGGCGATGTGATCGAGATGCCGGCGGGCTCCTGCCCGATTGATTTTGCCTACCGCGTGCATTCTGAAATCGGCAACAAAACCATCGGCGCCAAAGTCAACGGCAAGATGGTGCCGCTTGATACGCAGTTGAATACCGGCGACATCGTCGAAATTCTGACTTCCAAGCAATCATTCGGCCCGAGCCGCGACTGGCTGAAAATCGCCAAGTCCACGCAGGCCAAAAACAAAATCCGTCAATTCTTCAAAAAACAATTGCGCGAAGACAACGTCCAAAAAGGCAAGGAAATGATCGAGCGCGAAATCAAAGCGCAGGATTTCGTGCCGAAAGAAATTCTGAGCAATGAAAATATCAAACGTGTCTGCGAAAAATTCAACTTCGCCGGCGAGGACGATATGTACGCAGCGGTCGGATTCACCGGCATCACCGCTCAGCAGGTAGTCAACCGCCTGGCCGAAAAAGAACGTAAAAAACGCGAGCAGGAAGAAGCTCTCGAGAAAATCACGGTCGAGATGAAATCGAACCAGCCGCGCAAACAGACAGAATCGGGCGTCATCGTCCGCGGTATCGACAACATGATGATCCGCCTGTCGAAATGCTGCAACCCGGTCCCGGGCGACGCGATCATCGGTTTCATTACCAAAGGCCGCGGCGTTTCCGTTCATCGTGCCGACTGTCCGAACGTCCAGGCAAACGAAACCGATCGCCTGATTCCGGTGGAATGGGAACACGCTGAAACGCCGGACAACAAAGCCTATCAGATCGATATCGAAGTGCAGGCCTATGACCGCACAGGGCTGATTAACGAAGTCATGCATATGGTCAGCGAAACGAAAACCACCATCGTTGCCGTCAGCGGCCGCGCCGACAACAACAAAATCGCGACGATCAACCTGTCGATCATGATTCCGCATATCACCCACCTGAACCGTGTGGTCGAACGGATCAAGCAATTGCCGGATGTCTATTCGGTCAACCGCGTCATGAATTAAGGAGGCATTATGCGAGTCATTCTTCAACGAAGCAAAGAAGCATCCGTGACCGTCGAAGGCAGCATCACCGGGGTTATCAACTCCGGCTATGTGCTGCTCGTCGGCATCACGCACGAAGATACAGAAAAGGACGCCGATTACTGCGCACGCAAAATTGCGCAAATACGGTTGTTCGAAGACGAAGAAGGCAAGATGAACCGTTCGATTTTTGACAACGGCGGCGATATCCTGTCGATTTCCCAATTCACGCTGTACGGCGACATCCGAAAAGGGCGGCGCCCAAGCTTTATCGAAGCCGCACGCCCGGAGCAGGCGGAGCCATTATGGAATTACTTCAATGAGGTTCTGCGCAATGAAGGACTGAAAGTTAAAGAAGGCGTATTCGGCGCCATGATGGACGTCCAACTGGTGAACGACGGACCGGTGACGATGATTGTGGAATCGAAGTGAATTTGAAAAAAGGCGATGCGGAGAGTTCCGTGTCGCCTTTTTTTTCGGGTTCTGGTTTCCAAATGTGGAAGTTGTGGGGGATTTATTCGCAACCGCAACTAAATGGCAGCTAACCGCAACTAATCGGCGTCCAACCGCAACTAAATGCAATCCAACCGCAACCGAAAGTCCATTTCGCGCAACTAATAAAATAAATATGCATAATATTTCCAAGCAACCACCTAATCTAACCCTCCCAAAAAGAAAAAGCTGTCCGCAATGGACAGCCTTTTTTATTTCCCTAATTGTGCATCGAAATAATTGATTGTTCCCTGGTACAGGCCGAGTGCTGCCTGCTCGCGGAATTGTTCGGAAGAGATAATGCGTTCTTCGGTGTAATTGCTCAGGAAGCCCAGTTCCACCAGAACAGCCGCCTGGCGGTTTTCGCGCAGCACGAGGTAATTGCCGGGCTGTACGCCGCGGTCGCGGAGCGTCAGCTTGCTGCCAAGCCCGCTGTTCAGGTAAGTAGCGAGTTCCTGTTGGTAATCGTGCATGTAATAGGATGTAAAGCCGGAAACACTATTGTCTTCCGTTGCATCATAGTGGATGCTGATAAAGGCGTCTGCTGAGACCTTATGCGCTTCCGCCACGCGCTGGCGGAGGTCGACGTAAGCATCGGACTGCCGCGTCATATACACTTCTGCTCCAGCGGATCGAAGGTGCTTGGACAGCAGTTCTGCGGTTTTCAGCGTCAAACCTTTTTCTTCGGTTTTGCGGACGCCGACAGTGCCGCCGTCATTGCCTCCGTGGCCGGGGTCAAGAACAATGGTCAGGCCGTTCAGTGTTCCTTTTTTGCGTGCCGGTTTCTCTTCTTCTGTTGCCAGTTCAAGCGCGCCGGCAGCAACCACCCAGGAGGCGATAAAGCCGGTTCCGCCGCCGGAAAGTGCGACCTGATACCAGTCGCCTTGTTTTGCGACAACGGCCAATTGGTCGCCGGCATTGGCGCGGGCAGCCACTTCAGAAGAAGTGGTGGCCTGCGTCCGCATATTTGTACCGTTTGTCTGAACCGTTACGGTGCCGGTGCTGCTGTCAGTTTTTTTCTCGACAGTTTCATTGGACAGATGGCCGTAAAAGGAATAGACCCAGCCGGTTTTATTGTCGTCCAGTTGAATCTGGACCCAATTGCCTTCCAGTTTGAGGACCGGGTAAATTTCGCCCTTTTTTACCGTCCCTTGCTTGGCAGAACTGAGATCCGCTTTTTTGCGGACGTTCAGCGTGTCCACGGCAATTTCAATCGAGGACACGTCGCTGGCCGCCGGGGCGGGGTTCGCATTGCTGCTTTCGTTGATGCTTATGTAGTCAGTTGAAACGAATCCTCGGGAGCCGCGGAATTCCACTTCGGCCCAGCCGTGCGTTTCAGTCAGAATCGTTGCTTGTTCGCCGGCATTCATCTGCGTCAGCACAGAAGCGGACAGATCTGGCTGTGTGCGGACATTCAGCCGGTTTACGGATGACACCGCAGTTTTGCTGGCTGCGGCTTTGGCCTGCACCGAACTTTTCGTCAGCCAGGAAGCGATCCAGCCTGTTTCGCCGGATACTGTGACTTCGATCCAGTCGCCGCTTCTGGAAAGTTCCTCGACAGCGTCGCCGCCTTTCATGGACGCTACGACCGGATAGGCAAGCCCGGGGCCACTGCGGACATTGATGGAAGCTTCGGCCACTTCGATTCCGCCGGTATTGGCAGAAACGTTGAGGTTTTCACCAGATGGCAAGGCCAGAGCCATCAATAAAATGAAAATTATGTATGTAATTGTGAATTTACGGATCATATAGGACCTCCTCATAAGACGGTATATTTATTCTAGCAAATAAATCATATGAAATGTGAAAAAGGTTGACAAGGTGGATAGGAATATTTAAGATTAAGCTTATTATATGAAATGAACGCCGTTGACGAAGAAAGTAACCGCACGATTCGCTGATAAGAGAGGGGAAGTCCCGGGCTGCAAACTTCCCTGCAGGAATGTGTGGTGAATAACACTTAAGAGGCTCTTTTCTGAAAGATGCGCTATTTGGCATTTAGTAGGAAGGGACGGAACCGGCCGTTATCCGGGAATGAGAGGGTGCGAGTTTTTTCGCATCAACTAGGGTGGAACCGCGGAAGCTTGAATACAGGCTCTCGTCCCTTGCGCAAGCAAGGGGCGGGAGCTTTTTTGTATGAAAAAAAAGAGGAGTGTGGAACATGGGCAAGAATATTCAATTGCCGCGCGGCACTTACGACGTGCTGCCGGAACAATCTGCCAAATGGCAGGAAGTGGAACAAAAAATCAACGAACTTTGCAGACTTTACCAATACAAGGAAATCCGGACGCCGATTTTTGAGCATACGGAATTGTTCCAGCGCGGAGTTGGTGATACGACCGATATCGTCCAAAAAGAAATGTATACATTCCAGGACCGCGGTGACCGCTCGCTGACGCTACGTCCAGAAGGCACTGCTTCAGTCGTGCGTTCTTACGTGGAGAATAAATTAT
The DNA here is from genome assembly GCF_007004625.1 of Planococcus salinarum. GTDB lineage: Bacteria > Bacillota > Bacilli > Bacillales_A > Planococcaceae > Planococcus > Planococcus salinarum. The sequence continues at coordinate 10,162 of NZ_VIFV01000043.1, forward strand.
TCGGTTTGCCGGACCAGCCGGTGAAACTGTCTTATATGGGACCAATGTTCCGTTACGAGCGGCCACAGGCAGGGCGCACGCGCCAGTTTGTCCAGTTCGGCGTGGAAGCGATCGGTTCGAAGGATCCGGCAATTGACGCGGAAGTGATTTCACTCGCAATGGAAGTGTACCGTTCTGTCGGACTGAAGCAGCTCCGCCTGGTCATCAACTCCCTTGGTGACACCGAAAGCCGCATCGCGCACAAAGAAGCGCTGATCAAGCATTTCGAGCCGAGAATCGATGAATTCTGCAGTGATTGCCAGTCGCGCCTGACGAAGAATCCGCTCCGCATTCTGGACTGCAAAGTGGACCGCAACCACGAATTGATGGGAACGGCGCCTTCTTTGGCGGATTACCTGAATAACGAATCACAAGCGTATTTTGATGGCGTCAAAGGCTATCTGGAAGCGCTGGGCATCGATTATGTCGTCGATCCGAATTTGGTGCGCGGCCTGGATTATTACAACCATACCGCGTTCGAAATCATGAGTGATGCCGAAGGGTTCGGCGCAATCACGACGCTCTGCGGCGGCGGACGCTATAATGGGCTCGTCGAAGATTTAGGCGGACCGGAATCTCCTGGCATCGGCTTTGCCATGAGCATCGAACGTCTCTTGTTGGCATTGGAAATGGAGAAAATTGAAATAGGCCAATCCGCTGACCTCGAGGTCTACGTCGTCGCTATGGACGAATCGACCAAGAAAAAAGCGTTTACGGTTGTCCGTGACCTGCGTGATAATGGCATTTCCGCCGATATGGACTTCAACGGCCGCAAAGTGAAGGCGCAGATGAAGTCGGCAGACCGCAAGCACGCAGCTTACGTCATCGTCATCGGCGAAACCGAGCTCGAAAGCGGCAAAGTCGCGCTGAAGAAGATGGCGACGGGCGAGCAGCAGGAGCTGGCGTTTGAGGCGATTGCTGGAGCGATTTTGGATAGTAAAAGTTAGATATCAATTAGAAGGAATAATCTTTTGTAACTGTTGTTCCGCAAAACAGCTTCGCTTGGTCCCTAAGGCGTCTTCGCTGTTTTGCTCCATATCGCTATGAACTCTCTAGCGCCGGCGCGCCGCCGGACTGAGCGAAGCAATAAGACGAGTGCTTTTCTCGGCTTATTGCGGGAGCACTGTCCAAAGCGCCGAAGCGGTAAATATATGCTCTTTCCTATTTTATATAGAAGAAAAACGCAAAGAAACTATTGGAGGAATACTTATGACAAGAACGCATTATTGTGGTGAAGTGAACGAAACGGCTATCGGCCAACGTGTTTCCATCAAAGGCTGGGTCCAGAAACGCAGAGACCTTGGCGGCCTGATTTTTGTCGACGTCCGTGACCGTTCGGGCATCGTGCAGGCTGTCTTTAACCCGGAAATTTCAATGGAAACAGTGCAGGTTGGCGAAAAATTGCGCAGTGAGTTCGTCGTCCACATCGAAGGGTTGGTCGTTGAACGCGCGGATGGCCAGATCAACGCAGCATTGAAAACAGGAAAAATTGAAATCCAGGTGGATTCCGCCAGCATCATCAATGCGGCGAAAAACCCGCCATTCGCGATTGAAGACAATACCGATGTCAGTGAAGACCTCCGATTGAAATACCGTTATTTGGACCTTCGCCGTCCGGAAATGTATGAAACGTTCAAAATGCGTTCGGAAGTGACAAAATCCATCCGCCGCTTCCTTGACGAAGAAGGGTTTTTGGAAGTAGAAACACCGATTCTGACTAAGTCGACTCCGGAAGGCGCACGGGATTATCTGGTGCCGAGCCGCGTCCATGACGGTGAGTTTTATGCATTGCCGCAATCGCCGCAATTGTTCAAGCAAATGCTGATGGTTTCCGGCTTTGATAAGTACTACCAGATCGCCCGCTGTTTCCGCGATGAAGATTTGCGTGCAGACCGTCAGCCGGAATTTACGCAAATCGATATGGAAATGAGTTTCCAGACGATGGAAGACATCCTGGAAATGAACGAACGTTTAATGGTCCAAATGATGAAAGGAGTCAAAGGGGTCGACATTGAGCCAAAATTCGAGCGAATGAAATATACGGAAGCGATGGAACGATTTGGTTCAGATAAACCGGATGTCCGCTTTGGCCTTGAACTGGTGAATGTTTCGGCACTGGTGAAGGATTCCTCGTTTAAAGTATTCGCCGGCGCTGTAGAAAACGGTGGCCAGGTGAAATTGATCAACGTCAAAGGGCAGGCAGCGAACTATTCCCGTAAAGATATAGACGCACTCGGCGAATTTGCCGGACGCTATGGCGCGAAAGGCCTTGCGTGGCTGAAAGTAGAAGCGGACGGCGTCAAAGGACCGATTGCCAAATTCTTCGAAGGCGAAGCTGCGCAATCCCTGATTGACGCTGCGGGAGCGGAAGCGGGAGATATGCTGCTGTTTGTCGCAGATAAGAAATCGGTTGTCGCGGACGCACTTGGGGCACTTCGCTTGAAATTCGGCAAAGAACTCGGTTTGATTGATGAATCAGTCTATAAATTCCTTTGGATTACTGACTGGCCGCTGTTTGAATACGATGAGAAAGACGGCCGCTATTACGCAGCGCACCATCCGTTCACAATGCCGTACGAAGAGGACATCGATAAATTATCGACGGATCCGCAGAATGTCCGCGCTCAGGCCTATGACCTTGTGTTGAACGGCTATGAACTTGGCGGCGGGTCGGCACGTATTTATCGCCGCGACATCCAGGAGAAAATGTTCGAAGTGCTTGGGTTCTCCGAAGAAGAAGCACGCGCGCAGTTCGGTTTCCTGATGGATGCATTTGAATACGGAACACCTCCGCACGGCGGGATCGCCTTTGGTCTGGACCGGTTGGTTATGATCCTCTCCGGTCGCACGAACCTTCGCGATACCATCGCATTTCCGAAGACAGCCAGTGCCAGCGACTTGCTGACAAATGCACCGAGCCCGGTTGCACAAGACCAGCTTGATGAATTAAGCCTATCACTGAATGTTCAGAATAATACAAAAGGGCTAGGTTAAAACGGTTGTAGAATTCCGGATGCTGTGATAATATAACCTTAGTAGAGAATCCTGATGTGTTCGTTACAGGCAATTCAGTTTTGACCCAACATTTTGTCGTCGGGAGACCAGATTTCACCGTGGCTAACATGCCCTAACCGGAAGTTATAAGCGGCGAAGAGGTCACCCACCTGCTAGAAGCGGGTTCAAAAACGATATGCAACTCAATGACGGCACGATCGGGATTCTCACTTAAATTTTTCCTTTACACCCTTCAGCAATTTGCTGGGGGGTTTTTATTTGTGTATAATTCCAAGTAGATTCATCAACATTGAAAGGCTGGGAAACTATGTTACATCAATTTTCACGCAATGAATTAGCAATAGGTACAGAAGGCATCAAATTATTGAAGGATACAACAGTGGCGGTCCTTGGAGTCGGAGGCGTCGGTTCTTTTGCCGCTGAAGCCTGTGCAAGGAGCGGCGTCGGCCGCATCATCCTGGTGGATAAAGATAATGTCGATATCACCAACGTCAACCGGCAGCTTGTGGCAAACCTGTCGACCATTGGACAGTCAAAAAGCGCCGTGATGAAAAAGCGCATCGCTGATATTAACGAAGACTGCGAAGTCATCGATATGCATATGTTCTATACAGAAGATACATTCGAGGAGTTTTTCAGCCATAATCCGGATTATGTCATTGATGCATCCGACACCATGGTGTACAAAGTGCATTTGATGCAGGAATGCCATCGCCGCGGCATCAAAATCATTTCAAGTATGGGCGCCGCGAATAAAACCGATCCTACACGTTTCAAAATAGCGGACATCTCGAAAACGCATACCGATCCACTGGCAAAAATCATTCGCAAGAAGTTGCGCCAGGCGGGCATCCGCAAAGGGATTCCGGTGGTGTTTTCCGATGAGAGCCCAATCATCGTGCGGGAAGATGTTGTCGGCAGCGTCGGCAAACCCGACGCGGCGATCCGCAAAGCGAAAATGCCGCCATCGTCCAACGCTTTTGCGCCATCGACCGTCGGCTTGATTTGCGCCAGCTGGGTCGTAAATGACATCACCTCATCGATTCCGATCAACCGAGTTCGTACTAATTAAAGGTGATAGAAAGAGTATTTGTAACCGATATTCCGCAAAACAGCCTCGCTTGCCTGGGGGCTCGCGCTGAGCTAACTCGGCCTCATTACACTTCGCCCGAGTGGATCTCAGCACTTCGCTTGGTCCCCATGGCGTCTTCGCTGTTTTGCTCCATATCTTAAGATGTCTTCTGTAAAAAGGATTGTTTTTTCAGTTCTTTTTATAGAAAGTAACACTTCAATTCTAAACAGAACCAGAATGAAGCGTCAGGCGGTGACTCCTGCGGGAACCAGAGCGAGTCCTGAGACCCCGCAGGTAGCGAAGCGGACGAGGAGGCTCAGGCCGCTCCCCGCGGAAACATACTAACATTAGTAGCACAGACCACGGCCATGGTCTGTGCTACTATTTTTTTGTAGAAGTGAAGTCGTGCGGATGCGTGGATCTCAGAATCCGGACCAGGAAACCGACTCGCTTCACA
>NZ_VIFV01000044.1 GCF_007004625.1 Planococcus salinarum
GGCTCAAAAGTCTGGTAGCACGTTATGAAACTTTGCGTTATGCATCTTAATTGAACCGCCGTATACCGAACGGTACGTACGGTGGTGTGAGAGGTCGGGAGTTAATCGCTCCCTCCTACTCGATTTTCGCAACTGTTTTATAATAGAAAAATCAGCCCACAGGCATATGTGTTGAAAAATTATTTTATACATAAAAAACACCTAATTGGAGGACCTGCAATGGCGAATGCGATAAAGACATCTATGGCAGGGAACCCGGTTTATCCGGTCATGTTCGCGATCGGCGCATGCCATCTGTTGAACGACTCCCTGCAAGCGGTCATTCCTGCGATGTTTCCGATACTGGAAGAAGACATGGGATTGACCTATACACAACTTGGCCTGATCGCCTTTGCACTGAATATGGTGGCGTCTGTCCTGCAGCCGGTCATCGGCTACATCAGTGATCGAAACCCGATGCCTTATGCATTGCCGCTTGGTATGACAAGTTCCTTCCTCGGGATTGCGGGAATCGCTTTTGCGCCGGAATATTGGATGATCGTCGTGTCCGTCATGTTTCTCGGTTTCGGTTCCGCTGTGTTCCATCCGGAAGGTTCTCGCGTGTCCTACATGGCAGCGGGTTCCAGAAGGGGCTTGTCCCAGTCGGTCTATCAGGTCGGAGGCAACTCGGGACAGGCGCTGGCACCTTTGATCAGTGCATTTATCCTGGTGCCGCTTGGCCAAACGGGAGCCGCGCTGTTCCTGTTTGTGGCTGCGCTCGGGATTTTCATCCTGACGAAAATTTCGCGTTGGTATAAAGAGCAATTGGAACGCGAAAAGCTGCAGAAAGTGAAGAAAGTGTTCCTGTCCTCACTGCCCGAAATGACGCGGAAGCAGGTCGGGGTCGTTTTGACTTTATTATTGATCATCATTTTTGCACGTTCTTTCTATGTCACCAATATCACCAGTTTCTATATTTTTCATCTGATGGAATCTTACGGACTGACCATCCAGCAGGGCCAGCTTTATATCTTTCTGTTTCTTGGCGTCGGAGCAGCCGGCACGTTTTTCGGAGGCCCGCTGGCAGACAAAATCGGACGGAAAAATGTCATCGTGCTGTCGCTCATCGTGCCGATTCCACTGGCGTTGCTGCTGCCGTATATGCCGTTGTTCGCGCTCCTGTTTTTGCTTGGATTGATCGGCTTTTTCATCATGCTGAGTTTTTCGGTGACGGTTGTGTATGCGCAGGAGCTGGTGCCGAGCAAAATTGGCACGATGGCGGGACTGACCGTGGGCCTGGCATTTGGCATGGGCGCGATTGGGGGAGTCGTAATCGGCATCCTGATGGATTCAATCGGCGTTTATGAAACGATGATTGTGGTTTCATTCCTGCCGCTGCTCGGACTGGTGGGGCTTGGTCTGCCGAAAGACCGCAAAATCACTGCAGCTTAAAATTGGAAAGGGGCAAGGGTTAATGGAGAAAAAACGCGAAGTACCGGAAGTGCCGGAGGAATTTTTTACAGAGCGGCTGAAGCTGCGCATGCCAAAACCTGGAGACGGGAAAGCTGTTAATGCGGCCATCAAAGCATCGATGGATGAACTGAAGCCGTGGCTCCCTTTTGTGCAGGAGGATCCGACTCCTCAGGACACCGAAATCAATACAATGGAGTCCCACATACTATTCTTGAAACGAGAAAATCTCCGATATTTGATTTTTGATAAAGAAACAGACCAATTCATCGGCAGCACGGGATTCCACAACATCGAATGGGAGATTCCCAAAATGGAAATCGGCTATTGGATCAGCACGGTACATAGCGGCAAAGGATATATGATCGAAGCGGTAAGCGCATTGACGGATCTGGCGCTCAATCATTTTGCATGCCGCCGCATTGAAATCCGCTGTGACGCGGAAAACATCAAAAGCCGTGCGGTTCCGGAAAAGTTGGGTTATGCCCTGGAAGGCACGCTGCATAACGATGAATTATCTGTTGACGGCAACCGGCTGACGGATACGTGCATTTATGCCAAATGCCAATAATCTGACCACGACAGGGGTAAATAGAACATGAAGAAAACACAGGACAAAGTCGGGTTGAAGCCATTCCTTTCCCTTCTCCTATCATTGAAGATTCCAAAGGCCGCGCTTGCATTTGGGCTGCTCGCCAGTCTCATCACCACTCTGGTAGGCCTTGTGGTTCCGCTTTTGACCAGAAATCTGGTGGATGGCTTTTCAGTGGAATCGTTAAGTATTCCATTGATCATCGGCATTGCGTCCGCATTCATCCTCCAGGCCATCATCAACGGGGTTTCGATTTACCTGCTCAGCAAAGTGGGGCAGCGGATCGTCGCCGGGCTGCGCGACAAGATGTGGATCCATCTGATCCGGTTGCGCGTCGGCTATTTTGACCAGCACCCAAGCGGTGAGACGGTCAGCCGTGTCGTCAGTGACACAGGGGTCGTCCGAAACCTTATCACCGACCATTTTCCGAACTTCATTACCGGCATTGTGTCGATCGTCGGCGCGGTGACCATTCTGCTGATTCTGGACTGGAAAATGACGCTGATCATGCTGCTTGCAGTGCCTGTCACCGTGCTGATCATGTTTCCACTCGGCAGGCGGATGGCAAAAATCTCGCGCACGCTGCAGGACGAGACGGCAGTATTTACAGGAAATGTCCAACAGACCATCAGCGAAATCCGGTTGATGAAATCGTCCACTGCCGAGATGGAAGAAGAGCAAAAAGGATTGACCGGCATCCAGCAATTATTCAGGACCGGTATGAGAGAAGCGAAAATCTACGCCATCATTGCACCGCTGATGTATGTCGTGATGATGGCGGTCATCGTGACGATCATCGGCTACGGAGGCATCCGCGTAGCGGAAGGCACCATGACAACAGGATCGCTTGTGGCGTTTCTGTTGTATCTGTTCCAGATTATCCTGCCGGTGACGACGTTTGCGATGTTCTTTACGGAACTTCAAAAGGCAAAAGGCGCAACGGAGCGCATCATCGGGATTTTGGATTTGCCGCTGGAAGAAGGACAACAGGGGAAAGACATGGATATCGCCGGCAAAGCACTGCAAGTTTCCGGCGTGAGTTTTTCCTATGAAACCGGCGAACCGGTTTTGCAGGACGTGAGTTTTGTAGCGCAACCGGGAGAAATGATCGCGTTCGCCGGACCAAGCGGCGGCGGGAAGACGACGGTGTTCGGTTTGCTCGAACGGTTCTACGAGCCGCAGAAGGGGCAAATCCTGATCGGCGGGGTGCCGATCGAAGAGTTGTCCATGGAATCCTGGCGCGACCAGATCGGCTATGTCTCCCAGGAATCGGCCATGATGGGCGGAACTGTCCGCGCGAATCTGACCTACGGCTTGGCGGAGACTGCGGAAATATCCGATGACCAATTGTGGAAGGTGGCGCGCATGGCATACGCCGAAGACTTTATACGGGAATTGCCCGATGGTCTCGATACGCAAGTCGGAGAACGCGGCGTCAAATTGTCGGGCGGCCAGCGTCAGCGCATTGCGATTGCGCGGGCGTTCCTGCGCGACCCGAAAATCCTCATGATGGATGAAGCGACTGCCAGCCTCGACAGCCAATCGGAAGGGATTGTCCAGCAGGCGTTAAGCCGCCTCATGGAAGGGCGCACGACGCTGGTCATTGCCCACCGCCTTTCGACCATTGTCGATGCCGATAAAATTGTATTTATTGAAAAGGGGCGGGTGACCGGAATGGGCACCCACCGTGAATTGATCAGCTCACACTCACTGTACCGTGAATTTGCCGAGCAGCAATTAACATGAACTTAGTGCTTGACCTTGACGTTGCGCAAATGTATGTCGACGATGAGCGCTTTGCCGCGAACTCCCTGTTCGTGGTCTTTTTTATTGGCAGAAAAAAACTGATGTGGAAATATAGTTTCGACGGGTAGTTTCATATATTGCTGACAGGGAAAAGTTGATAAAAAGGGGGGCCTCCAAAATGTCTGATTCTATTTTTCCGCTCAAAGTAATGAGTTTTAATATCGCTTCGGGATTGAGGATGGATGGCCATCTTGACCTCGCCCTTACGGCTTCAGTCATTGAAGCGGCGGATGTTGACATCGCGGGCCTTCAGGAAGTGGATCAGCATTTTTCAGAACGGACAAATTTTACCGACCAAATCAAATGGCTGGCAAAAAGGCTGAATATGCACGCAGCTTTCGGGCCAAACCTTACAGCCAATCCGGCCGATGCCAGGTGGCCGAAGCATGCGTATGGAAACGCTCTTTTGAGCCGGTACCCGATAACAAGCTACTATAACCATCTGTTGAAAAAGGGAGAGTCAGAAACCCAAAGTGAACAAAGAGGATTGCTGGAAGCAACGATTGAAATAGATGGCGCAACGATTTCTTTTTTCAATACGCACCTGTCATTGAACAAAAAACAACTTGAACTGAATATCGAAGAGCTGTTGAATATTATCCGGCAGCAGGACTGTCCCTCTATACTGACTGGTGATTTCAATGCCGACCCGCACAGCGCGCTTATGAGGAGAATTGAAGAGGAACTGACCAATGTATTCGGTTCAAATACGTTGCAGCCTGAAACTTATAAGAAGGAAGGGGAGCATGGACAAAAAATCGATTTTATCTTTTGCAGCCGGCATTGGCGGGTGGTGAGTGCTGAAACCATTGAAACTCAAGCTTCCGATCATAAGCCGATCCTTGCTTTAATGGAGCTTCATCCCGAAGCTTAACAATTCTTTACAAACCTTTACATGCCTGATACAGTATTCCTTTCTGTCCCCTGCTATACTGAATTCGAAATCAATCATATCTTTTTATCAAGTAAGCTGTACCCAAGAAAAGGAGAGCGAAGCATGAAAAACAGAAAACCGCCCATTGTAAAGGTCATGTCGTTTAATATCGCCCACGGCTCAGGTATGGATGGAATTTTGAACCTTGAAAGAACTGCCGCTGTCATTGAAGATTCCTGCGCTTCCATAATAGCCCTTCAGGAAGTCGATCGTTTCTTCGGGGAGCGGAGCTTGTTTCTGGATCAGGTTGAATGGTTGGGGGAGAGGCTTGGTATGTTCACTGCATACGGTGCGAACATCGAATATGAAGCAGAAAACCCCGATATGCCGAATCACCAGTACGGAAATGCAATTTTAAGTAAATATCCAATAGCATACAGTAAGAATCATCACATGACGCCGGTGCAGCAATGGTATGGTAATGATGAACAGCGTGGCGTCCTGGAAGCCGTCATTGAAATTGATGATATGGCCATCAGCGTTTACAACGCCCACCTTTCATTGAAGGATGAAGAACTGAAACTGAGTGTCAAAGAGATTTTGGCATTGACGCAGAAAAGTAAATTTCCGACTATTGTGATGGGTGACTTTAATGCACCGCCGTTTTATGCCCCCATCCAGGAGATGAACTGTCATTTCACAGATGCTTTTCTGAAAATGAAACAGGGCGACGCGTACACTTATCCAGCTCCCCACTCTTACAGCACGAGCGATGTGGAGCTGAAGCCAGTTACCCGAATCGATTATATTTTCTTCGGGCCTGAAATGGAAGTTGCGCAAACTGCGGCAATTCTCACTGATGCATCCGATCATTTGCCGATAGTGGCTGATTTGGTGCTGGCGCGAACTAAGCAGAATAAGCCAAATCATAAGCAACACTCAAAAGTGAAAGCATAGTGTGATTTTAAAATTTCATTAACATAAAAAAAGGGAGCGCCAAAGCGGCGCTCCTTTTTCGTTTATCCGTATATCGTCTGGCCCGCTGCTTTTTCGCGGCGGCATAATTTGACCAGCAGGTAGACAAGCGGGGTGTCCGCAGCTGCCACAATCCATTTAAACAGGTATTGCGTGAGCACCATGCCGAGCAATGCGCTCAATGGCATAACGCCGTAGAAAGCGATAAAGATGAATAAGGTGGTATCGACCAATTGGCTGACCATCGTGGAAGCATTGTTGCGTATCCATAACTTCGAATCGCCGTGTTTTTCTTTCAGTTTGTGGAAAATGGTCACATCCAGGTTCTGGCTGATGAAATACGCAATCAGGCTGGCCAGGGTAACGCGGAAGCCTGCCGAAAGGATTGATTCGAACGAAGACTGGTCGCCGAAGAAAGGAGCGGCCGGCAAGTGGATGGCGAAAAAGATGAACGCCAGGGCCGCAAGCTGGGTGATAAAACCGGCGAACACGGTTTTGCGCGCCGCTTCTTTGCCGTATACTTCCGCAATCGTGTCTGTGATTGGAAAAGTGAAGACATAGACAATGACAGCAGCAGGCAGCACCATCCATTCCCCGATACTGAATAATTTCACTGCCAGAATATTGGACAGGATCAGCAAGCCGACAAAAGCGCCGTTTAAATAAAGCAACATGGAATTTTCCTCCTCAGCGATTGGTGATCGTTTCGGGATTCATGTCGTGATTCATCATCCGGTACGATGCCATTTCTTCGTATTTTGTTCCCGGTTTGCCGTAATTCGTATAAGGGTCGATCGATAACCCGCCGCGGGGAGTGAACTTTCCCCACACCTCGATATAACGGGGGTCGAGCAAATCGATCAAGTCATTCATGATGATGTTGACGACGTCTTCGTGGAAATCGCCGTGATTGCGGAAACTGAAGAAATACAATTTCAGCGATTTGCTTTCCACTAATTTCTTGTCCGGTATGAAGCTCAGGTAAATCGTTGCAAAATCCGGCTGGCCGGTCTGTGGGCAAAGGGATGTGAATTCCGGGTTATTGAATTTTACGAAATAATCACGTGTATGCATGTTATCAATTGCTTCCAGAACTTCCGGTGCATATTCATATTTATATTTGGTGTCTTGATTGCCAAGTAAAGTTAAGTGGTCCAATGTATCTTCGTTTCTTCCTGCCATTAAAAAAGCCTCCTCGAATGTTGGGTTCGGAAGAGGCTATAAAAACAGGAAAAAGAAAAAGCCAAATCGCATGTGGATTTGGCTGAGTTTCAAAATCCATAGTTTTTTATAGAGGGTGAAATGCTATGAACCTCTCCCGTTGCCGGGTTATTTAATTTCCTAATACATCTTATAAGAAGGCGGGGTCGCTGTCAATCACCTTTTTTGCTAAAATTACGATAACAGAAAGGGGCGGTGACATGGGACATGGCCATGGTAATTTTGAAAGTGCAAGGAGCGGCAATAAAAAGGCGCTGGCGTGGGCTTTGCTCATTACGGTTTCCATCATGTTCCTCGAATTTTTTGGCGGTCTTTTTACCAACAGCCTGGCGCTCATTGCGGACAGCGGGCATATGCTGTCGGATGCTGCGGCCCTCTTCTTGAGTCTTGGCGCTATTTGGTTCGCCGGAAAAGCCGCCTCTGGAAATAAGACCTATGGCTATTACCGGTTTGAAATTATCGCCGCCTTTTTCAACGGACTTACGCTTTTCATAATGGCGGGTTTCATCATTTACGAAGCGGTGGAACGTTTTTACCATCCACCTGAAGTCAATGGGGGTTGGATGCTGGCAATCGCCGCGGTCGGTCTATTGGCCAATATTTTGAGTGCCTGGGTGATCAGCAAGAAAGCGGATGTCCATGGCAACCTGAATATGAAAAGTGCATATCTCCATGTAATCAGCGATGCCCTGGGGTCAATTGGTGCGATTATTGCCGGTTTACTGATTCTGTTATTCGACTGGACCATCGCCGATCCGCTGATCTCCGTGTTGGTGGCTTTGCTGATTTTAAGGAGCGCCTGGAGTGTACTGCAAAACAGCATTCATATTCTGATGGAGGGAACACCGGTTACTGTCGATGTGGAAGAAGTCAAAAAGATGCTCTTAAATATCGAGGGGGTACGGGATGTTCACGATCTTCACATCTGGACAATTACGTCCGGCATGGATCTGCTGACCTGTCATCTTGATATAGAGGAACGATCGGAAGAACAGCTGATATTGAAGCAGGCTGTGGGACTGGTCAGTGAGAAATGCAAAATCGAGCATACCACGATCCAAATCGAAAAACCGGCTTTTCATCACCACGAACTGGAAGTATAACCTAACATCAGTTTTTAATGAAACTAAAAAAGCCCCTCTACAGGAGCTTTTTGCTTATTTACATTACCGTTTGGCTATGGCGATAAGTGATGATATTTTCCGGTGACTGGTGGATTTTCACTACATCATTTATGATAAACCGGCTTTTTGGCATGGTCGGCATGCGTGCCATATCATAGCTCAAATCCTGTTCCGGAACGGTGTAGCTGATGTTTTCTGTCAGGTATTTAAAGAACGATTGCATCACCATCACCGTCATCCACTCGCCGGCACAGCGGTGTCCGGCGTGGTGGTCGCCGCCCCCTTGCGGAACAAATGCGAAGGGGCTGCCTTTCCAATTCTCAAAACGTTCCGGAATAAATTCATCAGCGTGGTCCCAATGGTCGGGATGGCGATTGGTGCCAAAAAGGTCGAGCACCACGAGCATGTCCTCTTTTACATGATAGCCGTGCCAGACAAAATCACGGTTCGCTTTTGCTGCCATCGCGGGCGCAAACGGGTAAAACCGGCGGACTTCCTGCGCGAACAACTTGCTGAAATTGTTTTCATCCGCCTGCAGTTTCGGCTTCATTTCCGGGTGTTCATGGATTGCCAAAGCCCCGAAAACGATAAGATAAGCGGCTGCGATAATCGGTCTGTATGCATTGTTCAAATCAACTGCTGCCACTTCCAGGTCGAGGAATTTCCCTTTCGGGGTTTTCTGCATGGCTACAATATAAGCAGGTGTATAGGATGGTGGGGAATAGATGCCTTCCCGGATATCGGTGATGATGTCTTTCAGCCAGGCTTCATGGCTGTTGCGGGCTGTCGCCCCTTCTTTAAAACGTGTCAGCGAACCGCCGAAAGAGTCAACCATGGCCACCAGTTCCTGGGTCCGCTGTTTAACTTCGCTTTCTTTCAGGGGAAGCCCCGCCCAGTCCATAACAGAGCGTGCCAACACTTCTTCGATTTCATCCAGCAGCAGCACCTGATCCATGCGTTCCCACTGGGAAGCTTTACGGTCCAGTTCTTCGATTGCGAGGCGTTTCATGTCCTCCAATCTTTCAGGAGTCATCATGGAAAGAAACATGCGTTTTTGATGATGGTGATCTTCGCCGTCGCGGCCATGAATTCCGCCTTCTCCCAATAGGGTTTTCTTCAAAGGCTTCGGCGCTGCGCCTTCGCGTTTAAAATATTTATTGTCATAAAAAACTGCAGCTGCCTCTTCTCCGGCAATGCACAGCGATTTCTTGCCCAGCAGGCGGGTTTCGAAAATATCGGAGTCCAATTCTTTCCTGCGGCTTGGCAAAAAATCAAAGCCTTCATTGATCAGAGACAATGTGCTGTCCAGCTCTTTTGTTTTCGGAATCGGTTTTTTTACTCTCATGTACTTTCCTTCTTTCTTTTATAATCCGGTTGGCTGAAAGTGGCTGGTTGCGGAATTTAACAGTTATTATAAAAAGCATACCCGTAAGGGCTCCATCTAAACGCTGGGGTGGCTGGGAAGTGAAGTCCGTGAAAATGTGTTATAAGATGAAGTGGGCATACAAAAGCAACTTTGCATATTGAAAAGGCGGTGAGCAATATGAGCTATCCGATTAAAAACAGACTGACTGCTGAATGTATCGAGTGGATAGAAAAAATCTCGGGGAATCGGGTTGACGTCGAAGAGATAAAGAAGTTGCCGGGAGGCACATCATCTTTGGTCTTTGAAGTGCCATTTGAGAATAAGGAGATGCATGAAAGTATTGTATTACGGCTTTTTCACCAAAAAGAGTGGTTGGCGAAAGAACCGGATCTGGCGCGGCATGAAGGTGAAAGCCTGCAAAATGCGGCGTTGTTGGAAATTCCTTCTCCGGCATTCATCGCCCTTGACGAGACCGGTGAAAAATCTGGAATGCCGGCAGTACTGATGACAAAATTGCCGGGAACAACCATTCTGCAACCTTCCGATATGCCATCCTGGCTGGATAAAATGGCCGCGGCATTGGCGGGGATTCATCGGCAAAAAGCCGAAAACTTCAAATATGAATATTTTTCCTATAACGATGCGTTGAAGTTGGAAAAACCTTTGTGGTCGAAGTTCCCGGATGACTGGCTGCGCGCTTTCTTTATAGTGGCGGGAGTAAGGCCACCGACGGAGTACAGCTTGATCCACCGGGATTACCATCCCGCCAATGTTCTGTGGCAGAACGGGGAATTGACCGGTGTTGTCGACTGGGTCAACGCCTGCCGCGGACCGGCAGGCGTTGATGTGGGCCATTGCCGGGTCAACCTGGCGCAACTATTCGGAGTCTCTACGGCAGATCAGTTTTTAGATGCCTATATCAACCATGCAGGTGAGGAGTTTCGTTATGATCCCTATTGGGACCTGTTGTCGTTGACGGATACGCTGAACGGACTGCCAAGAGTTTATGCAGGCTGGACAGAACTCGGTTTGACAGGCTTGTCCGATGAGCTGATCCGGCATCGGCTGGATGAATACCTGCTGAGTCTGCTGGAGCGGTTTGACAATTGAACGTGCAGGTTTGATTTCTCCCAATTAGGAAATATACAGAACAAGTAGTTTTTGAGGAGGAATCAGGATGACTGACCAACAGATGAAACAATTGAAGAAGCAATTGACTGACCAATTAGAAACCTTGGAAGACCGTGTGGAACATAAAGAAGAATTTCAAAGAACAGAGCTTTCAAATTACGATAACCACCCGGCAGATAATGCCACGGAACTCTTCGATCAGGAAAGAGGAATGGCATTGACACAGTTTAAAGAAGAGGAAATTGGTGACATTAAAGCTGCGCTTGCGGCGATGGAAGAGGGAACTTACGGGAAATGCGCAGTTTGCGGCAAGGAAATTCCCTATGAGCGAATGGAAGCCCTGCCGACTGCATTGACTTGCATCGATCATGCAGATGCCGAACTGGATTTGGAAAGCCGGCCTGTCGAAGAGGACGTGCTGCAGGGTGCCACTGGCCAGCCTGTTGAAAAAGAGGACGGCAGAATCCGCGATTATAATGACAGTTTTGAAGATGTGGAAGATTTCGGATCTTCTGATGGGCCGCAGGACCAGCCCGGAGATGACGAACAGATGAAAAACTTCTATGAAGATGAAGACGATAAGGAATAAGGAATATCTCCGGTCCGGCTGGGCTGGGGATATTTCTTTTTTTATTGTGTTGAAGTATTCTTAGGGTAAGGATCACAATATATTTCCCGGGAAATAATGAAGAGGTGATGAAGGTTGAAGGGATTGGAAGAAGAGATTTACGCACTGGAATGCAGGCACATAAGCCCGGATGTCAGGACATCTCCCGCGAAACTGGGTGAAGTGCTGGATGATGAATTTTACGAGTTCGGCAGCAGCGGGGGGCTTATCCTGCGCTCAGAATACGACAAAGATCACCCGCTTTCCCCGGACCATATGGAAATTTCTGATTTCAGGATGCACCCACTTGGCAATGATGCTGTCCTTACAACGTACCGGATTGAAAATAAGACAACCGGCAGAAACACCAACCGCAGTTCCGTATGGAAAAAGCGGGATACTGGCTGGAGATTATTCTTCCATCAGGGAACTGTAGCGGAACGGCAGGGTTTAAGGAGGGGGGATACGGGTTATAAATAGAGTCAAGACATTTTGCAGAGGAGGAAAAGACGATGGACCATGCAATAGTACTGTTTGACGGCGATTGCAATTTTTGTGATTCGAGCGTCCAGTTCATCATCAATCATGATCCGGCCGGTTATTTCCATTTTGCTTCGCTGCAAAGTGAAGTTGGTCAAAAGTTGTCCCATGAACACAATATTCCGGACGATGTCGACAGTCTGGTTCTTATAGAAAATGGAGAGGCGTTTGTTAAATCGGAAGGTGCGTTGAGAATTTCCCATCACTTGACCGGTTTATGGAAGCTTGCCCATCACCTGCTTCCATTCCCGGCTCCGCTGCGAGATGGTGCATACGATATCATCGCCAATAATCGCTATAAAGTATTCGGCAAACTGAACAGCTGCATGCTGCCGCCACCACATATACGCAAACGGTTTTTGGATCAATAAAAATTAGGGCCAGTAATGGAAAAGCAGTCGCTTTCTGTTACTGGCCCTTTTTATGTGTTCTGCTTGCTCTGCAGGGAAGTATAATTCCTTTGTATCAAAACAGTTCGGGAACGAGGATTTTGCTGTTCAGACTACGGGGCTGAACAGGCGCATCCACTTTAATTATTCGAAGTTTGAAATGCGCCAATACTGGCTGGCAATGGGCCCTGCCATCCAGGACAGTCCTTTGTCTTCTGCTTTATGGATTTGACTCCAATCACTGTTGTTGTGGCTCTTCAGGTAGACTTCATGATTGGGTGCCTGATCGTGGATGCCGATGATATCATAAACGCCGATCCGGTAGAAGTTTGCGGTAATCTGGTAATCGATATCAGGTGATGCAATCAAAGGATTGCCCACTGAATGTTTTAGGGAGATGGCGACTTTATGGTCGTCTTCTTTCACTTCCTTCAACTCAATGCCGGCCGAAGAAGCGACATCCGCTTTTCGGAATTTCTTGCGCCAATTGTAGGCGATGGTGGTTCCCACATCTTTGGATAAATCTACTGAAGCTCCGTCCTCATTGAAACAGACATGAAGATCGACAAGTGTTCGATAATCCTGTGCTGCCGGATCGAAACTGCGGTCATCTCCTTTGAAAAACCGGTTTAAAGACAGCGGGCTCGGATTCGGCATGAACTTTTCAGACAGGAACGTCAGGTAGCGCAATTGCCATTCGGGGTGCCCGATAAGATTCTTTTGCGTTGGGTGTTCTGTCAGAAGCTCCTCCCGGCTGGCGATTCGTTTGATAATCCAGAATTCTTCCATCGCGGCTTTTTCCTGCGAAGATCTCCTGTTGACCAGACCAAAAAAGGTGGCCAGCAGCGATTTTTCGCTTCTCATGGTCTCTTCTGATTTCTCAAGCGGACGCTTGCCATGTATCCAATACGTATAAGCCTCATCTTTTTCCGCATGTAAGTCAGTAAACTGATTCTTTTCCGTGGTTGCCCTTAATATTCCATTCCGGTAAACATCGAAACTTGCAATTCCGTCAATCGAGCCCCAGGCAAGGGCTGTTTTTGAATCCGAAACGATGGTGCTCACCGTAATTTGCTGCAGGCGGTTAATAAAGTCATCAAGATGATTTTCGGTGCCCGTCTGCAGTTTAAACCGGGCGATGACCTTGTTTTCAAGGTTCAATTTTTCAATGGTGTATATATAGAGTTCCCCTGGCTCCAAACCCTCATCTTTAAAAGAGTTGTCGTTTCCTTGGTATAGTAATTTCCCAGCCCGTGCGACCCGGTAAGTTGACCCGGTATTCGTCCAAATGAAAAAAATAGTTGTATCAGTCTGCTCGAGCAATTCCAGTTCCAGGCTCATGGGCATCATCTCCCTCTCTTCAGTCACGCTTTCCTTTCAATACCCAAAAGTGGAATTGTCTGAACCATTATTTAGCAGGAATGAAACATTTGTAACAGAAATAAAACAGCTCTCAAGCTGAAGTGGCTGTATAATACTAGGTAATTACACTAACGGAGGCGTTTATATGGCACATCCGGCAAAAATGCTTGAAGAGTTAAAAGAAATGATGCCGAACGCTTCGATTGACCATTGGATTTTCGGCATTTTCCATACAAGCCGTACTGAAATGGTTGACGGATTTAAAGGTTTGCTTGCTGCCAGTGAGGAATCTTTGTTTTTCAAAAGCGGTGAGAGCAAAGGTGAATCTTCCACAATTGAAATTCCAATTCGAGAAGTCGAAGAGCTTGAAGCCGATCTGGATGGCATAGTAAAGGTGACTTTCCATTTAATTGATGGGACTCATATGGAAATGTCCTATGTTTCCAGAGGAAATCCCAGGGAATTCATCGATTTTCTTCAAACACATTGCGGAAATTTAAAAGGCGGGCATTTGCTGAACGGAAAATCGGAGCACTGATTTTGTTGCCGAGGATCAGCAATCCACAATAAAACCGGACCTCTCAAAGGAGGCCCGGTTTTATTGGTGTGCCCGGCATGGGCGTAATCTATAGGGTGCAAGTCCCGAACTGTGAAGGCAGAAGTAACAGTTAGCCAAGCGCAAGGGTGTCCACGGCGACGTGGAATCTGAAGGAAGCGGGCGGCAAACC
>NZ_VIFV01000045.1 GCF_007004625.1 Planococcus salinarum
CTCAAAAGTCTGGTAGCACGTTATGAAACTTTGCGTTATGCATCTTAATTGAACCGCCGTATACCGAACGGTACGTACGGTGGTGTGAGAGGTCGGGAGTTAATCGCTCCCTCCTACTCGATTTGTTATTTTGACTTAATGTAAAAATTATATGAGTAATAATACTTATATTTTATTTTTTAACTTCGTTTTAACGTTTTAATAGTAACTTTTATACTATGTAATGCTAATCAGAAGGAAAAGGGCTTTGTTTTAAAATAACTGAATATTTACAATTTTAAATTATCGAATGGTTAAGTGGACAAAGGTTTTGTAAAGAAAGCAGAAGAGTTGCTCAGCGTACCCGTAATCGGACAAATCCAATGGACTGCAATGGAGGACGACCTCGGGGACCTGCAAACTTTTTAAAAGAAAACAGGTTTTATTGGATTGATCATATTCTTTCGTGCCACGGAAATAATAAGGGACGGTGATTTGATTGGTAACTTCAGAGAGCAGAAGAGATAAGAAAATTGAAGCAAACGCAAAGAATTTGAATACGGCAGTTACGGGTGTGACGGAGTCGGTTGAGAATGAAAATGCGAAAGCGTATTACCCGCATATTAAGAGATTCCTTGATATTTTTATTTCGATTGTTGGAATCGCGGCTCTTTCACCGCTTCTGCTGATGGTTGTGCTGATGATCAAATTGGAAGATCCGGATGGAGAAATCCTGTTCAGGCAACAAAGAGTCGGCAAAGGCGGAAAGCTGTTCCATATGTACAAATTCCGTTCAATGGTCAGTAACGCTGAAGCGTTAAAAGCCACGCTGATGGACAAAAATGAGGCGTCGGGCCCCGTTTTCAAGATTAAATTTGATCCACGGGTAACCAGAGTCGGATCGTTCATCAGAAGAACGAGCATTGATGAATTGCCGCAGCTGATCAATGTGCTTAAGGGTGAAATGACTTTAGTCGGGCCTAGGCCTGCACTTCCCGATGAAGTTGAAAAATATACAGACTTCGAACGTGGGAGATTGGCTGTAACTCCTGGGCTTACCTGCTACTGGCAAGTCAGTGGACGAAGCAACATCGGCTTTGATGAATGGGTGAAATTAGATCTGCAATATATTAAGGAAAGAAATACCTTTGTTGATATTAAATTGATATGCAAAACGGTTTTAGTATTATTTGGCTCAAAAGATGCCTGTTGAACGAAAAGGAGGAGCCAATATGCTGAATATGAATCGTGAAATCTGGAATTTCGATGAGAAATGTTTCCGGAATATCGGAAACATAAAAATCGTTGCAGCAAGCAAGAACGAAATTCTGGAAGAATTACGTTTTCGTCTTGCGACACAGATGAAAACACGCATTTTTTTCCTCAACGTTCATTGCTTTAACGTTGCACAGAAGAATTCAGGGTATCTTCGGAATTTGAATGCTGCCGAGTTTGTCTTAAATGATGGGATTGGGGCAGGCGCCAGGAGCTTGGATCCTTCAATGAAAGAAAATTTGGACCACACCGATTTCACAACTGATGTATTGGAAATTCTTAATGCAGAAAAAATGAGTTTATACTTGCTTGGCGGCTTTCCGGGAGTTGCCGGAAAGGCCGCTGATAATATAATGGACAATTTCCCTGACATTATTCTGTCAGGGACAAGCCAGGGATCCTTTGAAAACCCGGTGGATGTTCTTAAGGATATTAATCAGGTAAAGCCGGATCTGCTGCTGGTGGGGATGGATGTCCCGGATCAGGAAAATTGGATTTCTGCACATTTTGAGGAATTGGATGCCACCCTGATTATGGCAGTTGGCGATTATTTGGAATCTGCTGCAGGGAGAATCAGGCAGCCCCCATTACCGCCTTTGTTCAGCAGGATGGGAATGGCATGGGCATACCGTTTATATTTTCAATCTGAAAGGCTGTTTAAAAATTATGTTATCGAAAAGGGCATTTTCTTAATCCACCTCTTTAAACTCAAGAAGCTGTAGAATCCCGAAATTTGAAGTGTCGTGTTGCTAAATCCAACCAGTGAAGAGGATGAGGTTATGTCTTCATTAAAGTCAAAAGCAGTCAAAAGCGTGAAACATACGAGTCTGGCAATGATAATCACCAGCTTGCTGCAAGTTCTACAGTTAATAATTCTGGGCAGGATATTGGGGCCGGCAGTGTTTGGAGTTATCGCGCTTGTTCAGATTGTTATTCAATTTGCACAAATGTATATAGATATGGGATTAAGTGATGCAATCATTCAAAAAGAAAAAATCAGTAAAAAGAACATGTCAGGCCTATATTGGTTTTCACTTGGGATTGGCTTGGTCATGTGCTTAAGCATGATAGCTGTGGCACCGCTAGTCGCAATGATTTTTCAACAGGAGCAGCTGACCGGACTGATCCGGATGATCAGCCTGAGCTTTTTGATCCTTCCATTCGGTTTGCAGTTTCAGACCATTGCCAGCAAACATCTGGAGTTTGAAAAGATAAGCCGGTATGAAATCATATCTTCTTTTTTTGGCGTGATGGTAACAATTTCCGCGGCGGTATTTTTTTCAGCGGGTGCATGGTCGCTTGTGTTTGGCCATATCTCTGCCTCGCTGATCCGGACGATTCCCTGGGTCATTATCGGCTTTAAAAATCCGGAAACCCGGCCAGAACTCACATTTTCGTGGGAGGGCATCAGGGAATATGTTGTCTTTGGAGCTTATCGCCTGGGCACCACAACGATAAATTTCTTCAATACAAAAGTGGATCAAATTCTGGTTGGAATCATGATGGGGCCACAAATTCTGGGATTCTACAGTATGGCCATGAATCTTATCATGCAGCCGATACAAAAATTGAATCCGATGATCAATCGGGTGGCTTTTCCGGTTTTTTCACAAATCCAGAATGATCGGGCACGACTTCAGAAAGGATATTTGTTCATCATTAAACTGATTATGACCATTAATGCTCCGATGTATGCAGGGCTGGCAGTCCTCGCCCCCTATGTCATTCCATTGCTGCTGGGTGAAGAGTGGACAAGGATAGTTATAATAGTGCAGATTTTATGCGTCTATGCATTATTCAGAGCTATGGGAAATCCGAGCGGCAGCCTGCTGATAGCCACAGGCAAAATAGAGTGGAGTTTTTACTGGCAACTTTTCCAGTTATTCATCATTCCTGTAGTTTTATATTTCTCGAGCCTTACAGGAAGCATTGTAATGGTCGCTCTGTCGATGACATTGCTGAGGTTTGTTCTGTTCTTTGTCAATTATGCAATCCGTCTTCGTTTTATAATCGGAAATTGTCTTGGAGAAATGCTGAAGGCCATTTTCACGCCGATTGGCCACAGCCTTCTGATGGTTGGCATACTCCAGTGGGTCATTTCCCGGATGGAGAATCTGCCTTACGCAAATATTCTTATCATTAGCATACCTGCCGGAATATTCATATACATGCTGCTGATTTTGATATTCCAGAAAGAGCTGATCAGGGAAATCAAAGGTTTCTTTATAACAAAAAAAATAGGTCTGACATAATTAAAATATTGTGGGGAGAATGGAGTGGATCTGAATGGAGTCAATAGTAAGTGTAATCATCCCGACATATAAAGGCGCGGACAACCTGGCGCGTGCGGTTGAAAGTGTTCTTGAGCAGACCTACAATCCGGTGGAAGTTGTAGTCGTGGATGATAACGCACCGGATTCGGAGGAGCGGCGTGAGACTGAGGCGGTGATGAGTCTCTTTCTTCATCGCCGAAATGTGAAATACATTAAACATACAAGGACCAAAAATGGAGCTGCAGCAAGAAATTCAGGAATTTCGGTATCTTCCGGCAACTTCCTCTGCTTTTTGGATGATGAAGATTTTTATCTTCCTGAGCGCATTGAAAAAAGTGTCGCTTTGCTCGAAGAAAATCCGGGTTATGACGGCGTATATTGTGGTGTAGTCCTGACAAACAACGGCAATTTCAAGAGTATTGTAAAACCTGGCACTCCTTTGGAACAGAAAGATCTTCTTTTGAAAGGGGACAGTCTTGGCACTGGAAGTAATTTATTCCTGACCCAGAGAGCCGTGAATTTTGTTACCGGCTTCGACGAAAACTTCATTCGCCATCAGGATACTGAATTCATGCTTAGAATACTTGAGAATTTCAAGGTGATCAATCTGGACAAAATTCTGATAGTCAGAGCTGCGAACGGCGAAAATAATCTCCTCGATTATAATAAACTGCGAAAAGTGAAGGAACTTTATATGCTTAAGTTCGAGCATGCAATAGAGCGGCTTTTACCGGATGAAAAAAGGAAATTTTTTATCCGTCAATACGAAGATTTATTCCATGCCGCATTAAAGTCCGGAAAAAAAGAGTATATATACCAGGGCCAGCGGGAATTGAAGCTGTTCAGGGACATTACATTTAAAGACCGGATCCTCATTTCAATCAGTGAAAAGCGTTTGTCGAAAAAAAAGCTGTACAAAAAATTGCGGCCGGTTTATGACAACTCAAAAAACCGTGCCCTGACTCATCAATTGCACAGGCATCTTGAACCTTCGGAAAAAGAATATATTTTCAACCTGCTTTGCAGGATGGAAACACATACAGGTTCATGAAAAAAACACCTGTAAAATAAATTTTCTGAAAAATCTAACTTTTAACCTTTCTTTAACCACAAAATTTTACAATTGAGATAACAGTTCATGAATCTCCTTGGATACCCCACCATCGAAGCGGTAATTGAGATAAAAGCAATCTGGTGGCTGAAAAGTCATGGAGAGGAATTTTTTGATCCAGGAGTCAGGTAAAACAGATAAGCAAATGGGCCTTAAAGCAAAAATCCGGATTATCGTTTCGAATCAATTTTGATAGAGGGGGTACCTGACAGTCCGGCTATACCGGATAACACATATACCGCCTATTAAAAACCGGCTTGAGAATGTGCAATTCGAATGCAGAGCCTTTCAGGAACAGTATGGAGGAGGAGAGAATGTGAAAAGTGGTTTAAAACTGAGCAACTATCTTGCAGTGCATTATAAAGAAAAAGCCAGACTGAAAATCCTCCAATATAATGCACTTGATACAGAGTTGAAAGAAGAAATGACTGAAAAAGGATTTACTAACTTTCTTGGCATTCTGACCCAAAAAGAGTATGCAGCAAAGTTGACGGATCTGTATTGTGAAGCTGACACCAATCTGGTTTATAAAAATAATGCAGATATCCTAATTCTTGAAAACGCAACTATCGAACACGTTCAAAAAGCTCTTCGATCCAGAGCTGAAAAAATCATCATAAAACCGCGGAATGCCATGACATTATCAGCGGCTATAGCGGGGGCTGCAGCGTATACAGTGCGCGGAAGAAAGTGGGACATCCACCTTAATAGTTTTTCAGACAAGAACGGGGAATTTTACAGAGCATTGGTTTTAACCAGATTGCATGAGACAGAAAAGGGCGCACGCCGTTATTTGGCACCGGCAACCGGACTGGAGAATTTTTTCACATCACTTAATGACCGCGGCATACGCTATGTGGTATTGCGATGGTTCGAAAATCTCCCTTTTATGGACATCAATGAGGATGTGGATGTGTTAGTTTCTGATGAGGATCTGGAGCAGGTCCAGAACATCCTTGATGAAAGAATTGGTATTTTGCCGTTTGATGTATACAGCGTTACAGGCATGAACGGAAGCAGTTTTCGCTATGTTTCCTACTATCCCCCCTATATTGCGGAAAAAATTCTGAACCATCGCGAAGTATGGGAAGGTAAATACTATGTTCCGGACAGGCTGCATTACTTCCTCAGCCTGCTATATCATGTGGTGTACCATAAAGGCGAAAAATCGGGAATTGCTTTCCGGGCAGATGAAGGCAGGGAAGATTCACATGTGGATCATGACTATCCCGAAATATTAAACAGACTGGCTCAGGAAAATCAGATAGACCTGAAGGAGATGAACCTGGATTACCTGCATAGTTTTTTGGAGATGGTTGGATGGGCACCGGCAACCGATACAATCAGAAAATTGAATACCCAAAATGATGCCTGGCTCGAGTCCATTGCAGGAGTCAATAAACTCAACTTTAATAAATCCGGAGAGTTGATGGTTTTTATAATCCGTGAATGGGCAGTGGAACATGGGCATTCGGAATTCATATTAAATTATTTGGAGAAAGCAGGACTGAATAAAGTTGCAGAAGTGGAATACACTTCCAAACAAAAAAAGCTGGCAGCCCAAAATCTGCGTGGAGGCAATTGGGGCAGGGGACCATGGCCGGTAAGTGGCGGTGTTCCGTCCATTCTGTTGGTAATGTATGATTATAACCCGAAACCATTGAGCAAACATTACCGGAAGAAGTATCCATACGTGACCAACGAACATTATCTGTTGAAAGAGGGGCTGCGAAAAGAACTCAATTCCAGTCTTCCGCCTGAAAAAAGGTCGAATCCGATTCACAGTTCCGACGACGAAATCGAAGCATTGGATTATATAGAAGCAACTGCTCCGGAAATACTTGAAAGAGTGGAAAGTACAGTGGTTGCCTGGGACGCAGCATATGAAACAGCTGAAAAGGTGATAAAGGATGTCTCACGGCATAAGCGAAGGGCTAAAGTGGAGATTATTGAATACCAGGGAAAAAAAGTGATCAAGAAAACGTATAAAAAAGGGAAGGAACGGTTTCTTGAAAGGGAACTTTATGTATACGGGGAATTGAGCAAAGAATGCTCATTCATTCCTCCTCTCCTTGATAAAGGAGAGAATTATCTAATCATCCCTTATTACGGAAGCAATTTTTTGACTGAGAACGGTTTCATCAAAAACCAGTACCTGAGGAGGTACAAAGAAGAAATCTTTGAAATCATTACGTTCTTTTATGACAGGGGGTATGCAATGATAGACTTCCACCCCGGCAATATTTTATTCACCAAAGAGGGCCTGAAGCTGATAGATTTCGAATTCCTGTATAAATATGAAGCTAAACCTCTGCACATTGAAGATTCCTTTGATCTGAACGGGTTTCCTGAAGATTTTAAGGCAGACCTCCCTTATGAGGTTGAAGCTTCAAAAAGAAGGGAATTATGGAATAAAATCCTGTATTAAAAATCTTTATAAAAAAAAATTCTCAAAATGAAAGGGGATATTACATGAAAAAAGTAAGAAAAGCGATTATTCCTGCAGCCGGTCTTGGAACAAGATTTTTGCCGTTAACGAAAGCCATGCCGAAAGAGATGCTTCCACTCATCGATAAACCCACAATCCAATACATTGTGGAAGAAGCGGTGGCATCAGGAATTGAAGACATCATCATTGTGACGGGTAAAGGGAAGAGAGCGATTGAAGATCATTTTGACAATAATTTCGAGCTTGAAGAAAACCTGATCAAAAAAGGAAAATTCGACTTGCTGGAAAAAGTCCGTGATTCCTCAAAAGTTGAGATTCATTACATTCGGCAAAAAGAACCCAAAGGATTGGGGCATGCCGTCTGGACGGCACGAAAATTCATCGGGGATGAGCCGTTTGCTGTATTGCTGGGAGACGATGTCGTCCGATCAGAAAAACCTTGTCTGAAGCAATTGATTGATCAATATATGGAGATTGGATCATCAATCATCGGCGTCCAGCCTGTTGATGAAGACCAAACCCATCGTTACGGGATTATAGATCCGTCTTCGGTTGATGGCCGGTGTTACAAGGTCAGCAACTTTGTTGAAAAACCTGCTAAAGGAACGGCACCTTCGAACCTTGCGATTATGGGGAGATATATCTTGACGCCGGAAATTTTCCAATTTCTTGATAAACAGGAAGTCGGTGCGGGCGGGGAGATTCAACTGACTGATGCGATACAGGGATTAAACGAGCTGCAGAATGTCTACGCCTATGATTTTGAAGGGAAAAGATATGACGTAGGAGAGATGCTCGGGTTTATCCAAACTCAAATGGAGTTCGCTTTGGACCATGAGGAATATGGAGCGAAAGTGGAAGAAATGATGCACAAGCTGCTACGGGCCAGATCCACTACAGCCTTACTTTAAGTGAATGGAGGTGTTGAGATGAAAATAGCAGTTATCGGTACAGGTTATGTAGGTATGGTTACCGGAGCTACACTTTCGGAAATCGGACAGGAAGTTGTCTGCGTGGATATTGATGAACGGAAAGTGGAAAAAATGAAACAAGGCATTTCGCCCATCTATGAACCGGGTCTGACCGAAATGATGAAAAAAAATCTGGAAGCCGGAAGGCTGTCGTTTACCACAAGCCATCGGGAAGCACTTCGACAGGTGGATGCGGTTTATATTGCTGTAGGGACTCCTGAAAATGCAGATGGCTCAGCCAATCTCAGTTATGTGGAACAGGCATGCAAAGATATTGCCCGGAACATTACACGGGACACAATCATTGTAACGAAAAGCACCGTTCCGGTAGGCAGCAATTATAAGATTCGAGACACGATTCTTATGCACCTCCTTCACGATCTCCAGATTGAAATTGTTTCCAATCCGGAGTTTTTAAGAGAAGGTTCCGCAATTTATGATTCCTTTCACGCTGACAGAATCATTATTGGAACAGATTCAGAAAAAGCCGCGGCAGTTATGGAAAACTTGAATGCTCCATTCAATGTTCCAATATTCCGGACGGATATAAAAAGTGCCGAAATGATTAAGTATGCCTCAAATGCTTTTCTGTCTACGAAAATCAGTTT
The DNA here is from genome assembly GCF_007004625.1 of Planococcus salinarum. Lineage (GTDB taxonomy): Bacteria > Bacillota > Bacilli > Bacillales_A > Planococcaceae > Planococcus > Planococcus salinarum. The sequence continues at coordinate 8,667 of NZ_VIFV01000045.1, forward strand.
CATTAATGAAATCTCCAATATTTGCGAATTGCTGGGAGCGGATGTTGAAAACGTGGCCAAAGGAATGGGAATGGACAAACGAATCGGACCCCAATTCCTGAAAGCGGGCATTGGCTACGGTGGATCCTGTTTTCCTAAAGACACCAAGGCCCTGATCCAGATTGCGGGCAATCTGGATTATGAATTCCAATTGCTGAAGGGTGTAGTCAATGTGAATATAAAACAGCAGAGCTTGCTCATTGAAAAATTGAAGCGTTGTATCCCTGATGTGGCGGGTAAAAAGATTGCAGTTCTAGGTCTTGCATTTAAACCGGAAACTGATGATATGAGAGAATCCGCTTCAATCATTGTGACGGAAGAGCTTATCAAACAAGGTGCCCGAGTAATGGGGTTCGATCCCGTCGCTATGGAAAATGCCAGGTCCGTATTACACCCTGATGTAGAATACGCGGAAAGTGCCGCTGAAGCCATCCAGGAAAGTGACGCTGTCCTGATTCTCACGGAATGGCAGGAAATTAAAAAACTATCGCCCACAGATTTTAAATCAATGACACGGCCCTTGGTCATTGATGGTCGAAACTGCTATTCCCTACAGGATATGAAAGCTCATGATATCGAATATCACTCTGTTGGGAGACCACCCGTAAATGAGCGGGTTACAACCGTTTTGACTTAATGAAGTCAGACGGAGAAGTTCGGAAACGATCGATACATCAATGCAAGAAAAATATTTTATAAATAAATTGACTCTTCCTTCAAGTGGAACTGAGCGGTATGGGGGCCAGTCATTTATACTATAGGTAAAGTTCCCAGAAGGAGAGAGTTATCCCATGGAAACAATTCTTGCAATATGTATAGGGCTCGCGTTGAGTGCGACAGTGGGGTTCCGGATATTCACTCCGTTGCTCATTACAGGGATCTTCACCAGAATCGACTGGATTACATTATCGGATGGGTTTAACTGGATCGGCAGCACACCGGCTCTGATTGCTTTCGGAGTAGCGACGCTGATTGAGGTTGCCGTCAATTACATTCCGGCTGTCGGTTCTTTTATGAAAGTTCTTGCAACACCGCTAGCGGCCATCGCCGGCATACTTTTGACCGCATCGTTTATAGGCGACATGAACCCACTGCTCGAGTGGAGCATCGCGATTATTGGCGGCGGCGGAGTTGCCACTGCCTCGCATACAGCAATCACGGCGGTCAAAGGTTTCAGCGAAACGGCCTTTCTCAGCCCGTTTGTTGCTGTGCTGGAAGACGTCACGGCTACGGCGGTGCCGATTGCGATTTTCCTGCTCCCATTTCTGGCAATCGTGTTCGTCATACTGCTCCCGCTCCTGATAATCTTCCTGTACCGAAAAGAGACGTTACGGAGGACCTGAACCGTGAAGCGGAATCGGCAATAAGAAAAGATAGGCCTTGTGCGCGGACTCGCGCGCAAAGCCTATCTTTTCTTTCGGTTATTGCGGAATGATCAATACCTGGCCAATACGGAGGAAATTGACATTCGTGATATTATTGGCAGCGGCAATTTTGGCGACGGTGGTGTTATACCTTAGAGCAATTGCATATAAAGTGTCCCCGGCTTTGACCGTGTACTTGATGGTCGTTGCTGGAGGCGGTGCTGTGCTGGTGCCCGGAATGATCAATACCTGTCCAATGCGGAGTAAATTGACATTCGTGATATTATTGGCCGCAGCAATTTTGGCGACGGTGGTATTGAACCGCTGGGCAATAGCGTACAGCGTATCACCCGCTTTGACCGTGTAAGTCGTGGAAGTTGCCGGCGGCGGTGTCGGTGCTGTGCTGGTGCCTGGAATGATCAATACCTGTCCAATGCGGAGGTAATTGACATTCGTGATGTTATTGGCAGCGGCAATTTTGGCGACGGTGGTGTTGAACCGCTGTGCGATACCATACAGCGTATCACCGGCTTTGACTGTATAAGTTGTGCTGCCGCTCGACGGAAGATTCAGCAATTGGGAAACTGTCACAAAAGAGTAGCCTTTCGCTTTCAGTTGAGTGATGATATTCGGCAAAGCTATTGGTGTGCCGGGTGCTCCTGCGCCGGTGTGCATCAGCACGATGGACCCGGGAACAATATTATTCACTACTTTATTGGTGATCGTGGTGGCTGAATACCCGCGCCAGTCGATGGTGTCGATATTCCACTGGATGGTGTAGCCATATCCCGCCGCTCCGACTCCTGAAAGGACATCTGCATTGACCGAACCGAACGGTGCCCGGAAAATAGGTTTGGTCGTTTTACCGGTCAAGTTTTTGATGATTGTTTCGGTGCGGTCGAGCTGGGATTTCATCTGCGCGGCTGTTAAGGTCCGGAAATCCGGATGTGAATAGGAATGGTTGCCGAGTTGATGTCCCTTGGCGGCAATATTCTTGATGTCCTGCGGATGATCTTCAGCTCCGGATCCGGTCAGGAAAAAAGTGGCTTTGACATTATGCGTTGACAGGATGCTCAGGATCTTGTTGATGTTCGTTCCATCAGACCCGTCGTCGAATGTTAATGCGACTACTTTGCTGGAGGTGTTGCCTTTCGTTATATAAGTCGAACTGGCTGCGTCAGACTGGCCGCTGAATGAAAACAAACTGAACAGAACCAATACCAGGACTGTTGCAATCTTGCCGATTTTCGTCCCCACAAAACTCACCCCTTTGATTTTTTACACTAAGAAAAAATTAGCGTATGTATACAGAGTGTAAGCAATAAGTTCTATGTAAATGCATATTAATAATAAAAAAATATGAATAAATAATTCAATTCTATTATAGCACAGCAAAAGGGAATAGAAAAAGAGTAAATTGAGTTTTCTGATAACTTTGTTTCGATGCTTCTTTCCAAAGGGTTTAAATGTTTAAAGTGACGAAAAGTGGGTATAAAGCTTGATTCATTGTTACACCCGTTGTAATATAATTGTAATATAAAAGCTGAGAACAATGAAAAAACATGGATAAACAACTTCTTGTTTATTACGCTTGGCTGTACTTACAATTACATTGAAATGGCAGCTGTGTCAGTGCGACGCAGCTTTTTATTTTTTGTAAGAATAAATTACAGGAGGAACATTATGTACCCACGTGTTCTGATATTGCTTTTACTGATGTTGACTATCCCGCTTGCTGCCAATGCGGCAGAGGCCATTAATGATTTTGAAATTAACGTATTGCCTGCCGAGGGCCAGAAAGATTTCTCGGAAGGCTATTTCAACGTGGATTCCGAACCCGGCCAGACCCTGTCGCTGAATTTCCGTGTAATCAACACCGGTGATGAAACGCTCCGTTTATCTGCGGAAGCGGTGGATGCCCATACAGCTGAGGGAGGCGGAATTCTTTACAGCGTCCGTCCGGAAACAGCTGATAAAGACCAATTGCTTTTGTCGGATCTGCTCGATGTCCAGGATACCGTCATTATTGCTCCCGGCGGCGTTGAAAAGGTGCATGTTCATATCGACATTCCCGAATCCGCCAGTGGCACACTGCTGGGCGGCATCATGTTGACGGACGACAATGCTGCAGGAGAGCTTTTGTTGGAACCGGAAAAGAAAAGTGGAAGCAATTACAGCTTTGAACGGGTCGGACAGCGCCTTGTGGCAGTCAAACTGAACATGCCGGAGAAATCCGCGTCAGGATTTTCATTGGGCAAAGCAAAATTCAATGCCGATAGAAATGTGTTGACGTTGAAAGTGGCAAACGGAAAATCTGCAGTGCTTGAAAGAGTCCAGGGCACCTACACAATCCTGGATAAAGAAGGCGAAGAACTGGTAAGCGGCGTAGTGGAGCCTTTTGCAATGGCGCCGATGTCGGCTATTAAGTTTCCGATTGATCTGAAAGGGCAGCTGCTCGAAAAAGGGAAATACGTTCTGATGATAAAAGGGCGCGCCGATGAAAAGGAATTTTTTGCCGAAGAAAAATTTTCAGTGTCAGAAGGTGAGCAGGAAGCAATTGCGGGCGAAACAGCGGAAACCCCAGCAGCCGCTTTCCGTGGCAACATTTCCCGCACCATCGCAATTGCGCTGGCTGCTTTTTTCCTGCTGCTTCCCTTGTTCATGAAGCTCGATAAAAGAAATGCTAAAGACCCCTTGCTGAAATTGTCCGATAAATAATACCTGGAGATTTTTTGCCCGCACCCGGATTGTCCGGGTGCGGCTTTTTCAGGTTCATTTGTTTTAATTTTCATTAATAAAGGTGAAAGTTAGGGTAAACTGAAGAAAAGGGGGATTGGAAAATGAAAAATCATGTAAAAAAAGAGCAGTTGGTGGCGACTTTTTCGATAGTCGGGGCTGACCCGAAAACAGGGGAAGTCGGCGTTGCGGTGCAATCGAAATTCCTTGCGGTCGGTTCAGTGGTGCCGTGGGCGAAAGCGAATGTCGGCGCGGTAGCGACACAATCCTGGGCAAATACAAGATACGGTCCGGAGGGGCTGGAGCTTCTTGAAAAAGGACTGTCACCGGATGAAGTCATTGCCAAACTGGTGGCTGACGATCCGGGCCGCAACCTGCGCCAGGTGGCGGTCATCAATGCCGAAGGCGAAGCCAGTGCGTTCACCGGCGAGGAATGTTTCGACTGGGCAGGCCACAAAATCGGCAAAAACCATTCATGCCAGGGCAACATTCTTGTCAGCGAAGAAACCGTCACGGCAATGAGCAGCTTTTTCGAACAATCGACGGGTCCGCTTGCCGAACGGCTGATCAAAGCATTGGCCGCGGCACAGCATGCCGGCGGCGACAGCCGGGGGAAACAATCCGCTGCGGTGTATGTACTGCAGGAAGGCGCGGGCTATGGCGGTTATAACGACGTCAAAGTGGATCTGCGCGTCGATGACCATCCCGAGCCGATCGAAGAATTGTTGCGCCTGTATGAACTTCACCAAGTTTTCGGCGAAAGTACCGACGAACAGCTCGAAATCGAAGGCGAACTTTTCGAGGAAATCAAAGGCCATCTCGTGCGCCACGGCCTATTGGACTCGACCGACCACGCCGGCTATAACGATTCTGTAAAGGAAGCATTGAAAACGTTCACCCTGCGCGAGAACTTCGATGACCGCTGGACCGAAGAGCGGCGGATCGATGAAACCGTGCTGGAGCATTTGCGGAAAGAATAAAATAGGTGAGGGGAAACCGATTGGCCAGGGGCTGATCGGTTTTTTTGGTGTGCCCGGCATGGGCGTAATCTATAGGGTGCGAGTCCCGAACTGTGAAGGCAGAAGTAACAGTTAGCCAAGCGCAAGGGTGTTCATGGCGACGTGGAATCTGAAGGAAGCGGGCGGCAAACCTCCGGTCTGAGGAACACGAACTTCATAGAAGGCTATGTGCGATTGGGTGAGCCTGCCAAACAAGGCGAAGTCCTTTCTGCCGAAGGTCGCA
>NZ_VIFV01000046.1 GCF_007004625.1 Planococcus salinarum
ATTGTCCCAAATGATCCTACGACCATTATCTAGAAATATCCCGGGACGTCCAAGCTATTTGATTGATGAAAATAATGAAGTGAAAAGTCAGGTTCGTAAGGACCTTAAACATACTATACGAGGAGGACTCCGTATGTCACAACACTATTATTCCAAAAATCCTCAAACTACAAGCAAACCTCAAGAATGGGCATATACATTGCGTGGCGAAAAGATTCAGTTCCAAACAGATTCAGGTGTTTTCAGCAAAAATGAGGTGGATTTCGGTTCCCGGTTATTGATTGAAGCATTTGAGGATTCTTCTGTGGAAGGGCCGATATTGGATGTCGGTTGCGGTTACGGAGCAATCGGAATTGCCATCGCAAAATCGTTTCCACTCAAAAAAGTTCATATGGTGGACGTCAATACGCGGGCCATTGAACTTGCCAAGAAAAATGCATTGAAAAACAGTGCGGATAACGTCGAGATATATGAAAGTGATGGACTTTCGTCGGTGAGTGAGGAAGGGTTTTCGGCAATAGTAACCAATCCACCGATACGGGCGGGAAAAGAAACAGTCTTCAGATTTTATGAGGAAGCATTTGAGAAGATTGCGCCTGGCGGATCGCTATGGGTCGTAATCCAGAAAAAGCAGGGTGCTCCTTCGACGCAGGAGAAATTGGAAGAGCTTTTCGGGAACTCCAGAGTGGCAGATAAGAAGAAGGGTTACTTTATTTTTGAAGCCAGAAAAGTTTGACTTGACAAAATCCCTGTGATATTATAATGAAATGCAAAATTTATTATTTTGAGGTCGTTTGCCCTTTTTCGGGCAGAGCATGGCGGCAGAAGAAATCACGTGTTAACCGAAAATGAGCTGATTCGTTGGTCTCGTTTTCTTTTTGTCTTTTCGATATCATACACTATTTTGTTGAAATCGCAAAGACCTATAATCGTTTTATTGAGGGGTGAATAAGTTGGTAGGTCAACTAGTTCAGTATGGTCAACATCGTCAACGCAGAAGTTTTTCGAGAATCAGTGAAGTACTGGATCTTCCGAACCTGATTGAAATCCAATCATCATCTTATGAGTGGTTCCTTGAAGAAGGGCTGCGCGAAATGTTCCGCGATATTTCGCCGATTGAAGATTTCACAGGAAATCTTTCGCTCGAATTTGTTGATTACAGTCTTGCAGAACCGAAGTATCCAGTGGACGAATCAAAAGAACGGGATGTCACTTACGCTGCTCCGCTGCGTGTTAAAGTGCGTCTTCACAACAAAGAAACAGATGAAGTGAAAGAGCAGGATGTCTTCATGGGGGATTTCCCTTTGATGACGGAAACCGGCACTTTTGTCATCAATGGCGCTGAACGTGTCATTGTTTCACAACTTGTCCGTTCGCCAAGTGTCTATTTCCACGACAAGACAGATAAAAACGGGAAAAAAGGATTCGGTGCAACCGTCATCCCTAACCGTGGTGCCTGGCTTGAATATGAAACAGACGCAAAAGACGTTGTGTATGTCAGAATTGACCGCACGCGCAAGCTTCCTGTAACTGTCCTTTTGAGAGCACTTGGTTTCGGTTCCGATCAGGAGATCATCGATTTGCTTGGTGATAACGAATACTTACGCAACACGCTCGAAAAAGACAATACAGAAAGCACTGAAAAAGCCCTTCTGGAAATTTATGAGCGTCTGCGCCCGGGCGAGCCGCCAACAGTCGAAAGCGCGAAGAGTTTATTGTATTCACGCTTTTTCGACCCAAAACGCTATGACCTGGCCAATGTAGGCCGCTATAAAATGAACAAAAAGCTTCACATCAAGAACCGCCTTTTCAATCAGACAATCGCTGAAACGCTGGTTGATCCTGAAACCGGCGAAATTCTGGTGGAAGCGGGCACGCTAATCGATCGCCGCGTCCTTGATAAGATCATTCCGAACCTTGAAAGCGGTGTGGGCTTCCAGACTGTCACTCAAGTGGGCGGCGTGCTGGAAGGCGACGTTACGCTGCAGGCAGTTAAAATTTTCGCTCCGAATGACGAAGAGCAAAAAGAAATTACTGTGATAAGCAATGCTTATATAGAAGATAAGATTAAGCATGTAACCCCTGCTGATATCATTTCTTCCATCAGTTACTTCTTTAACCTGTTATACGGAGTTGGAAACACGGATGATATCGATCATCTCGGGAACCGCCGACTCCGTTCAGTTGGAGAATTGCTGCAAAACCAGTTCCGCATCGGTTTATCCCGTATGGAACGAGTGGTGCGTGAGCGTATGTCGATCAACGACACACAAGCAATCGTCCCGCAGCAATTGATCAATATCCGTCCGGTTATTGCATCGATTAAAGAGTTCTTCGGCAGCTCTCAGTTATCACAGTTTATGGACCAAACGAATCCGCTTGCTGAATTGACGCACAAACGTCGTCTGTCTGCGCTTGGGCCCGGTGGTCTGACCCGTGAACGTGCTGGTTTCGAAGTGCGTGACGTCCATTATTCACATTATGGCCGCATGTGCCCGATTGAAACTCCTGAGGGGCCGAACATCGGCTTGATCAATACACTTTCCACTTTCGCGAAAGTGAATAAATTCGGTTTTATTGAAACACCTTATCGCCGCGTTGATCCTGAAAGCGGTCTGGTAACCGGACAAATTGATTATCTGACAGCTGATGAAGAAGATAATTACGTGGTTGCTCAGGCCAACTCAGTGCTGAATGCCGACGGCTCTTTTGTTGAAGAAGAAGTTGTTGCGCGTTTCCGCGGTGAAAATACGCTTTACAAACGCAGCAGCGTCGATTACATGGATGTTTCGCCGAAACAGGTTGTTTCGGTTGCAACAGCGTGTATTCCGTTCCTTGAAAACGATGACTCCAACCGTGCCCTTATGGGTGCGAACATGCAGCGTCAGGCTGTTCCACTTTTGAATCCGGAAGCTCCTTTTGTGGGAACCGGAATGGAACACCTGGCAGCAAGAGATTCAGGTGCTGCCGTTATTGCTAAAAACGATGGTATCGTCGAATATGTGGAAGCGAAAGAAATCCGCGTTCGCCACATCGAAGACGTGGATGGCAATGAAGTTAAAGGTGATGTGGACACATATCGCCTGCAGAAATTCATCCGTTCGAACCAAGGTACGAGTTATAACCAGCGTCCAATCGTCAAAGTCGGAGACCGTGTTTCAAGACGCGACATCCTGGCTGACGGACCTTCAATGGAACGTGGCGAAATGGCCCTGGGCCGAAATGTCTTAGTGGCATTCATGACTTGGGACGGTTTTAACTATGAAGATGCGATCATCATGAGTGAACGTCTCGTGAAGGATGATGTTTATACATCTGTCCATATCGAAGAGTACGAATCAGATTCCCGTGATACGAAATTGGGGCCTGAGGAAATCACGCGTGATATTCCGAACGTCGGAGAAGATGCGCTTCGCAACCTCGATGACCGCGGAATTATCCGTGTTGGTGCAGAAGTAAAAGATGGCGACATCCTGGTCGGTAAAGTAACACCTAAAGGGGTTACGGAGTTGACAGCGGAAGAACGTTTGCTGCACGCCATTTTTGGTGAAAAAGCCCGTGAAGTCCGTGATACATCACTTCGTGTGCCACATGGCGCCGGCGGTATTGTATTGGATGTTAAAATTTTCAACCGTGAAGACGGGGACGAGCTTCCACCAGGCGTCAACCAACTGGTGCGCGCCTACATCGTTCAGAAGCGTAAAATTTCTGTCGGTGATAAAATGGCCGGCCGTCACGGTAACAAAGGTGTTATCTCCCGGATTCTTCCGGAAGAGGATATGCCTTTCATGCCGGATGGCACTCCTGTCGACATCATGTTGAATCCACTTGGCGTTCCTTCCCGGATGAATATCGGGCAAGTACTGGAACTTCATTTGGGAATGGCTTCCCGCTCACTCGGAATTCATATGGCTTCATCTGTATTTGATGGAGCGAATGAGGATGATGTTCTGGAAACCATGGAAGAATCGGGCATGCCGCGCGACGGAAAAACCATCCTATATGATGGCCGTTCCGGAGAAGCCTTCGATAACCGTGTATCTGTCGGAATCATGTATATGATCAAACTGGCGCACATGGTTGACGATAAGCTCCACGCCCGTTCGACTGGACCTTACTCACTTGTTACGCAGCAGCCGCTTGGTGGTAAAGCACAATTCGGCGGACAGCGCTTCGGTGAGATGGAAGTTTGGGCACTTGAAGCATATGGTGCCGCACATACGCTGCAGGAAATCCTGACAGTCAAGTCGGATGATGTGGTTGGACGTGTGAAAACGTATGAAGCGATTGTCAAAGGTGAAAGTGTACCGGAACCAAGTGTGCCGGAGTCATTCAAAGTTTTGATAAAAGAACTTCAAAGTCTTGGTATGGACGTAAAAATGCTGACAATCGACGATGAGGAAATTGAATTGCGCGATTTGGATGAAGAAGAAGATCTTCAGCCGGCCGATTCATTGAATATCCTGCCGATTGCAGATCAGGAAACACCTATTGGAACAGTTGATTGATAATTAATTGGAAAAGGGCAGTCACGCACTGCCCCAAGTCCATTCACTTGGTCATTAACGAGGAAGAGCCGTATAGAAACTCGAGACAAAAGGGAGGTAGGCTCCTTGATAGATGTTAATAATTTTGAGTATATGAAAATCGGATTAGCTTCACCCGATAAAATTCGCTCATGGTCTTATGGAGAAGTCAAAAAGCCAGAAACAATTAACTACCGTACATTAAAACCTGAAAAAGATGGTTTGTTCTGTGAACGTATTTTCGGTCCTACAAAAGACTGGGAATGCCATTGCGGAAAATACAAACGCGTCCGCTATAAAGGTGTTGTCTGCGATCGTTGTGGCGTAGAAGTCACACGCTCGAAAGTCCGCCGCGAACGTATGGGGCATATTGAATTAGCTGCTCCGGTTTCACATATCTGGTACTTCAAAGGAATCCCGAGCCGTATGGGGCTCATCCTTGATATGTCGCCGCGTTCATTGGAAGAAGTTATTTATTTCGCTTCATATGTTGTTATCGATCCAGCGGATACGCCGCTTGAGAAGAAACAGCTGCTGTCGGAAAAAGAATACCGCGCTTATCGCGATAAATTCGGTAAAAAATTCCAGGCTGCAATGGGAGCGGAAGCGATCAAGCGACTTCTTCAGGAAATCGACCTTGAACGCGAAACTGATTCTTTAAAAGAAGAATTGAAAACAGCTCAAGGACAACGCCGTACGCGTGCGATCAAACGCCTTGAAGTTGTGGAATCTTTCCGTAATTCGGGCAACAATCCGGATTGGATGATTCTGGATGTTCTTCCTGTAATTCCTCCGGAGCTTCGCCCGATGGTTCAATTGGACGGCGGTCGTTTTGCGACTTCTGACTTGAACGATCTTTACCGTCGTGTCATCAACCGGAACAACCGTTTGAAACGTTTATTGGACCTCGGTGCTCCGAGCATCATCGTTCAGAACGAAAAACGCATGCTGCAGGAAGCTGTAGATGCTTTGATCGATAATGGCCGTCGCGGCCGTCCTGTTACTGGACCGGGTAACCGTCCGTTGAAATCTCTTTCTCATATGCTGAAAGGGAAACAAGGACGTTTCCGTCAAAACCTTCTGGGTAAACGTGTCGATTATTCAGGCCGTTCCGTTATTGTTGTCGGACCGAACCTGAAAATGTATCAATGCGGCTTGCCAAAAGGAATGGCGATCGAATTGTTCAAGCCTTTCGTTATGAAAGAACTTGTGGAACGCGGTCTTGCCCATAACATCAAGAGTGCGAAACGCAAAATCGAACGCCTTCATTCTGAAGTTTGGGATGTACTGGAAGATGTCATCAAGGAGCATCCGGTTCTTCTGAACCGTGCACCGACGCTTCACAGACTCGGTATCCAGGCTTTCGAACCGACGTTGGTCGAAGGGAAGGCAATTCGCCTTCACCCGTTGGTATGTACGGCATACAACGCCGACTTTGATGGTGACCAAATGGCGGTTCACGTACCGCTTTCTTCTGAAGCCCAGGCAGAAGCAAGATTATTGATGCTTGCCGCTCAGAACATTTTGAACCCGAAAGACGGAAAACCTGTTGTAACTCCTTCACAGGATATGGTTTTGGGTAACTATTACCTAACGTTGGAGCGCAAAGGCGCGACTGGCGAAGGGGCTACGTTCTCCGGACCTGAAGAGGTTTTGGTTGCTTATCAGACAGGCCATGTACATTTGCATACTCGTATCGCAATCAAAGCCGAATCTGTAAACAACCCAACTTTCACGGCTGAACAAAACAAAATGTTGCTGCTGACAACTGTCGGTAAAATCATTTTCAATGAAATTCTGCCGAAATCGTTCCCTTACATCAACGAACCAACGGATTTCAATCTGCAAGTGGAAACACCGGCGAAGTATTTTGTCTCTACAACGACAGATATTCGCAAACACATTGCAGAGGCCGAATTGGTAACACCGTTCAAGAAGAAAATTTTGGGAGAAATCATTGCTGAAGTATTCAAACGTTTCCATATTACGGAAACTTCAAGAATGCTTGACCGCATGAAGAGCCTTGGATTCAAATATTCCACTCAAGCTGGTATTACGGTAGGTATCTCTGATATCGTCGTTCTTCCGGATAAAGGTGAAATTCTTGTTGAAGCGCAGGATAATGTCGATAAAGTTATGAAGCAATTCCGTCGTGGTTTGATTACTGAAGAGGAACGCTATGCACGCGTCATTTCTTTCTGGAGTAACGCAAAAGATGTTATTCAGGAAAAATTGATGGCTTCTCTTGATAATATGAATCCGATTTACATGATGAGTGACTCCGGTGCCCGTGGTAACGCATCCAACTTTACGCAATTAGCTGGTATGCGCGGACTTATGGCCAACCCGGCAGGGCGCATTATTGAACTTCCGATCAAGTCTTCTTTCCGTGAAGGTCTGACGGTATTGGAATACTTCATCTCCACACACGGTGCGCGTAAAGGTCTTGCCGATACAGCACTGAAAACTGCCGATTCAGGTTACTTGACTCGTCGTTTAGTGGATGTTGCACAAGATGCAATTGTCCGTGAAAATGACTGTGGCACTGACCGTGGCTTGTTGGTTGGAGCGTTGATGGAAGGTACGGAAGTAATCGAAGAGTTGGAAGAGCGTATCGTTGGACGACATGCTAAGAAAACAATTCGCCATCCGGAAACAAAAGAAGTAATTGTTGCGAAAGATGAGTTGATTACACAAGATTTGACTCGCCTCATTGTTGAAGCTGGGATCAAAGAAGTGACAATCCGTTCAGCATTTACTTGTAACACGAAACACGGCGTCTGCAAAAAATGTTACGGTACGAACCTTGCGACTGGTGACGAAGTTGAAGTGGGCGAAGCAGTCGGCATTATTGCCGCTCAATCCATCGGAGAACCAGGAACACAGCTTACAATGCGTACATTCCACACAGGCGGTGTAGCAGGAGACGATATTACACAGGGTCTTCCGCGTATCCAGGAAATTTTCGAATCCAGAAATCCGAAAGGCCAGGCAGTGATTTCTGAAATTACAGGTACGGTTACTGAAATTGATGAAATTCGCGAAGGCCAGAAAGAAATTACAATTCAAGGTGAAGTGGAAACCCGTAAATATCTTGCGCCTTATAACGCACGCCTGAAAGTGCAGATGGATGATGTAGTTGTCCGTGGCCAAGTGTTAACGGATGGTTCGACCGATCCGAAACAATTGTTGCAAGTTAAAGATGTTCAAGCTGTTCAAGTTTATTTATTGAAGGAAGTTCAAAAAGTTTACCGCATGCAGGGTGTTGAAATCGGCGACAAACACGTGGAAGTCATGGTTCGTCAAATGTTCCGTAAAGTCCGTGTGATTGAAGCAGGAGATACAGAATTGCTGCCAGGTTCACTGTTGGATATCCACCAATTTACAGAAGCCAATGTCAAAGCAGTTCTTGAAGGAAACCTTCCGGCAACAAGCCGTCCGGTTATTCTCGGAATTACAAAAGCTTCTCTTGAAACAGAATCATTCCTTTCAGCTGCATCCTTCCAGGAAACAACGCGTGTCCTTACGGATGCCGCAATTAAAGGGAAGCGCGATGAGTTACTCGGCTTGAAAGAAAATGTTATTATCGGTAAGCTCGTTCCGGCTGGTACTGGAATGCAGCGCTACCGTCAGATCAAAATTGCCCAAAGTGAAAAAGCACCGGCGGAAGAAATCGTCGGCTCTGAATCATAATTCGAGCAAGTGGATTTCGGGGAGTTTCCAATAACTCCCCGGGATTTTTTATAAATCCAGTTGACAGCAAATTCATAGGGTGATATTATGTTGAAGGTTGATGGTTAGCGACCCTTCACTTTATTGGTATGTAAATACTTTAATGGAGCAGCAGGAATCGCGAGTTATCTTCGGGATTAAGCAACAGTAATAGCGATTAAAGTGGCAATGTCCAAGAATATATAAGTGATGAGATTGAATGGCCGATCAGGTTGTCCGGACATCTATAAGATATGGCCAGTTCAAATGAAATCACTCAAGATTAATGCTTGGCTAAGCAGTGGGGATTGAACCTCTGCAGCTGCTGAAGCAATTACTGGATACCAGTTTTTGTGTAGAAAACACAAAGACTTTGTTTTTTACCCAAAAATGAACCACCTGGATATGTGGTATTAGAACACCTTTTGAGAGGAGGAAAAAATCGATGCCTACAATTAACCAATTAGTTAACAAGCCTCGTAAACCGAAAAGCACTAAATCAGGCTCACCAGCGTTGAACAAAGGGTATAACAGCTTCAAAAAAGCTCAGACTGACGTCAGCTCACCTCAGAAACGTGGAGTTTGTACTCGTGTTGGTACGATGACACCGAAAAAACCTAACTCCGCATTGCGTAAATATGCGCGTGTACGGTTAACGAACCAAATTGAGGTCAATGCATACATCGGCGGCGAAGGTCACAACCTTCAAGAGCACAGTGTAGTTCTTCTTCGCGGCGGACGCGTAAAAGATTTACCGGGTGTGCGTTACCATATTGTACGTGGAGCACTTGATACTGCTGGAGTAAACGGCCGTATGCAAGGACGTTCTAAATACGGAACTAAACGCCCTAAAGCAAAAAAATAATCAATTAAATTAACGAATAACCTTCGTTGAAAGGAGGAACATACATGCCTCGTAAAGGTCCTGTAGCAAAACGTGACGTGTTGCCAGATCCAATTTATAATTCCAAATTGGTGACACGCTTAATTAATAAAATGATGGTTGACGGAAAAAGAGGTACTTCACAAAAGATCCTATACGGAGCGTTCGAACTTGTTAAAGAACGCAGCGGTAAAGATCCAATTGAAGTATACGAGCAAGCATTGACTAACATCATGCCAGTTCTTGAAGTTCGCTCACGCCGTGTTGGTGGAGCTAACTACCAGGTCCCGGTTGAAGTTCGTCCTGATCGCCGTACTACTCTAGGTCTTCGCTTCCTTGTAAACTATTCGCGTCTTCGTGGAGAGAAAACAATGGAAGAGCGTTTGGCTAACGAAATCATGGATGCAGCCAACAACACCGGTTCATCAGTTAAGAAACGTGAAGATTTGCATAAAATGGCAGAAGCGAACAAAGCATTCGCTCATTACCGCTGGTAAATTCTTGCAAGATGTGAAAATCTTAATCCAAGATGGAAGGAGAAAAACAACATGGCTAGAGAGTTCTCCTTAGACAAAACACGTAATATCGGAATCATGGCACACATTGATGCCGGTAAAACGACTACTACGGAGCGTATTCTTTATTACACTGGTAGAATCCACAAGATTGGGGAAACTCATGAAGGTGCTTCTCAAATGGACTGGATGGAGCAAGAGCAGGAACGTGGAATCACTATCACGTCTGCTGCTACAACTGCTTCATGGAAAAACCACCGTGTAAACATCATCGATACTCCAGGGCACGTAGACTTCACTGTTGAAGTTGAACGTTCTCTGCGCGTACTTGATGGTGCAGTTACAGTTCTTGATGCTCAATCAGGTGTTGAGCCTCAGACTGAAACAGTTTGGCGTCAAGCTACAACTTACGGAGTTCCACGAATCGTATTCATCAACAAAATGGATAAAATTGGTGCAGACTTCCTGTATTCTGTAGGCACGTTACACGAGCGCCTGCAAGCAAATGCTCATCCAATCCAATTGCCAATCGGCGCAGAAGATGAATTTTCAGCGATTATTGACCTTGTTGAAATGAACGCACGCTTCTATGCAAACGATTTGGGAACTGAAATTACAGAAGGTGAAATTCCTGAAGACTACAAAGAGCTTGCGGAAGAGTGGCACACGAAATTAGTGGAAGCTGTTGCTGAGCTTGATGAAGACTTGATGGAAAAATATCTTAGCGGAGAAGAAATCACAAAAGAAGAACTTAAAGCTGGTATCCGTAAAGGAACACTAGACGTTGAGTTTTATCCAGTGGTTTGTGGATCTGCTTTCAAAAATAAAGGGGTTCAATTAACGCTTGATGCAGTAATTGATTACCTGCCGTCACCACTTGACGTACCTCCAATGACCGGCGTTCTTCCGGATTCAGATGAAGAGGTGTTGCGCAGACCGGACGAAGACGAGCCATTCTCGGCTTTAGCGTTTAAAGTAATGACAGACCCATACGTAGGGAAGTTAACTTTCTTCCGCGTATACTCTGGAACTCTTAAATCTGGTTCATATGTTCAGAACTCTTCTAAAGGCAAGCGTGAGCGCGTAGGACGTATCCTGCAGATGCACGCTAACTCCCGTGAAGAAATCGCTGAAGTATATTGCGGAGATATTGCTGCTGCTATCGGACTTAAAGATACATCGACGGGTGATACTTTAAGCGACGAGAAACATCAGGTTATCCTTGAACGCATGGTATTCCCGGAACCAGTTATCTCACTTTCTGTGGAACCTAAGTCAAAAGCGGATCAAGACAAAATGGGTCAAGCTCTTGGTAAATTGCAAGAAGAAGATCCAACTTTCCGTGCACACACTGACCAGGAGACTGGCCAAACAATCATCGCGGGTATGGGTGAACTTCACCTTGATATCCTAGTTGACCGTATGCGCCGTGAATTCAACGTAGAAGCTAACGTAGGTGCACCTCAGGTATCTTACCGTGAGACATTCCGCGATACTGCTAAAGTTGAAGGTAAATTCGTTCGCCAATCCGGTGGACGCGGACAATTCGGACACGTTTGGATTGAGTTCTCGCCAAACGAAGAAGGAGCAGGATTTGAATTTGAAAATGCGGTCGTTGGTGGTGTTGTTCCGCGTGAATACATTCCTGCAGTTGAAGCGGGTCTTCGCGATTCTCTAGAC
Organism: Planococcus salinarum; assembly: GCF_007004625.1. Taxonomy (GTDB): domain Bacteria; phylum Bacillota; class Bacilli; order Bacillales_A; family Planococcaceae; genus Planococcus; species Planococcus salinarum. The sequence continues at coordinate 11,316 of NZ_VIFV01000046.1, forward strand.
AACGGTGTTATTGCCGGCTATCCATTGATCGATATCAAAGCTAAATTGTATGATGGATCTTACCATGATGTTGACTCGAATGAGATGGCATTTAAAGTTGCTGCTTCGATGGCGCTTAAAAATGCAATTTCTAAAGTTCGTCCGGTTCTTCTGGAGCCAATTATGCGCGTCGAGGTTGTTATCCCTGAGGAATACCTTGGAGATATCATGGGTGACATAACGTCACGCCGCGGCCGTGTAGAAGGTATGGACGCTCGCGGAAACGCGCAGGTTGTTCGTTCTATGGTACCACTTGCAGAAATGTTCGGATATGCGACTGCGTTGCGTTCAAACACGCAAGGCCGTGGTGTATTCTCAATGCACTTCGATCATTATGAAGAAGTGCCGAAATCCATTTCTGAAGAAATCATCAAAAAAAATAAAGGTCAGTAATTGAATTTTGACCTTTAATCAAGTATAAATAATTTGTATGCCAGGAATAATAGGGCCCTGTTATTCCTGCACATCAAATAAAAAATTAACTTAATTTTCGAGGAGGATTTTTCTAATGGGAAAAGCTAAATTTGACCGTTCAAAAACACACGCTAATATTGGTACAATTGGTCACGTCGACCATGGTAAAACAACTTTGACTGCTGCAATCGCTACAGTACTTGCTAGAGCATCAGGCGGCGAAGCACGTTCTTACGCCCAAATCGATAACGCACCAGAAGAAAAAGAGCGTGGTATCACAATCAACACTTCTCACGTTGAGTATGAAACTGCAACTCGTCACTACGCACACGTAGATTGCCCAGGACACGCTGACTATGTTAAAAACATGATCACAGGTGCTGCTCAAATGGACGGCGGAATCTTGGTAGTATCTGCTGCTGACGGCCCAATGCCGCAAACTCGTGAGCACATTCTTCTTTCACGTCAAGTTGGTGTACCTTACCTTGTTGTATTCATGAACAAATGTGACATGGTAGATGACGAAGAACTTCTTGAACTAGTTGAAATGGAAGTTCGCGATCTTCTATCTGAATATGACTTCCCTGGCGATGACATTCCTGTCATCAAAGGTTCTGCTCTTAAAGCTCTTGAAGGAGAAGCAGAATGGGAAGAAAAAATCATGGAATTGATGAACGCAGTTGATGAGTACATTCCAACTCCACCGCGTGACACTGACAAGCCATTCATGATGCCTGTTGAGGATGTATTCTCAATCACTGGCCGTGGTACGGTTGCTACTGGACGCGTTGAACGCGGACAAATTAAAATCGGTGACAACGTTGATATCATCGGTATTACTGAAGAACCAAAATCTACTACTGTAACAGGTGTAGAAATGTTCCGTAAATTGCTTGACTATGCTGAAGCTGGCGACAACATCGGTGCACTTCTTCGTGGGGTTTCCCGCGACGATGTACAACGTGGACAAGTACTGGCTAAGCCAGGCACAATTACTCCGCACACTGAGTTCAAAGCTGAAGTTTATGTTCTTTCAAAAGAAGAGGGTGGACGTCACACTCCATTCTTCACAAACTACCGTCCACAGTTTTACTTCCGTACAACTGATGTAACTGGTGTTTGTAACCTTCCTGAAGGTGTTGAAATGGTTATGCCTGGAGATAACATCGAAATGATCGTTTCTCTAATCTCTCCTATCGCACTTGAAGAAGGAACTAAGTTCTCTATCCGTGAGGGTGGACGTACTGTAGGCGCTGGCGTTGTAGCAACTATCACTAAATAATAATTGCTAAGCGTAAATATTAAAGCCTGTCTCATTCAGAAGAATGAGACAGGCTTTTTTTGTTTTTATACGATCTGCCAAGAATAAAGCCGTAATCCTCCCTCCAATTTCATCTCCCTCCTCTCTAATTACATAATCACTTTGAAAATATAGGTTCTTTTTTCTCTAAAGACAAAAGGAAAATGCTTCTCGGTCATAAAATTTTTAAAAATCGCCGATTGTAAAATTAAGCTAGACAACTAAAAAGCCATCCGTGGTACACTCACAATGTATTTTCCGACCAAAGAAAAACATAGGAGTGACCACGAATGACCTACACCCATCTTACCACGGACGAAC
>NZ_VIFV01000047.1 GCF_007004625.1 Planococcus salinarum
AGGCTTGGGCGTGAGCCCGCGGAAAGCGCGCACCGGAACAGAAAGCAACCGTTCCATCGCCTTATTTTATCAACTTTTGAGATAAAATATGAGAAAAATACTTGACTGCGCATAAGAAAGCATCCGCGCAGTTGACCCTACTTTCCTTAACTTTACAACTGGTGCCTCGGTAATCGGAGTCATTTCCGCTGCGGCATGGGGCCTTGGTTACTTCGGACAGCCCCATATCATTGTCCGTTTTATGGCGATCAAGACTTTGAAAGAAGTCCGGGTTGCACGCCGCATCGGTATCGGCTGGATGGTTCTAAGTCTGATCGGAGCTGTTTCAACAGCGCTTGTCGGGATTGCATATTTCCAGCAGAATCCAGGTGCTACATTGACAGATCCGGAAGCGGTATTCATCGCACTCGGACAGATCCTGTTCCACCCGCTTATTGCTGGCTTAATGTTGGCGGCAGTATTAGCGGCAATTATGAGTACGATTTCATCCCAATTGCTCGTAAGTTCATCGGCATTGGTGGAAGATTTGTATAAAATTGCATTCAAAAAGAAAATTTCAGATACCATCGTGGTAAATCTGGGTCGTGCCGGTGTCTTGCTGGTAGCCTTATTGGCTGCTTTCCTGGCATGGGAAAGAAATGCGACAATCCTTGAATTGGTGGCTTACGCTTGGGCAGGCTTCGGAGCTGCATTTGGCCCGCTGATTCTCCTGGCCTTGTTCTGGCGCAAATTTACAAGCATGGGCGCACTCGCAGGCATGATCGTTGGTGCCGCTACTGTCATCATCTGGGACTTGATTGGTACATCGCCGGATGAACCTGGCGCAACTGAAATGACCAATTTCATCGGCAGTGTTTACGAAATCATTCCAGGATTCATCCTATGTTTTTTTGTTGCATGGTTGGTAAGTCTTGTTACTTACAAACCGAATCCTGAGATCGAAAAAGAGTTTGATGAAACTGTACGTTTGATTAATGAAGAAAAGTAAAAAAGCGACGTCCTTTAAGTTCTGAAAGGCATAAGACAGACCAGCACTGTAGACTAGACACTGGGTTTTCTTATGACCCGAAAAGCTGGGCCACGTCTGATCAAAGAAAAAAAGAAAAAGCTCAACCCTTCCGTACGGATAGGGTTGAGCTTTTTTTGATTTTATTCTTTATTTCCGCTGATCCTTGCGGGCTTCACGTTCCATTTTCTTGAACTGGCGCAAATCCGATTTGCGGATCGGCGGCGTTTCATCCCGAAGGAGCTTCACGAACGACCACACCATCAGCAACAACAGCACGGTGAATGGAAGTGCCGAGATCAGGGAAGCTGTCTGAAGGGCTTCGAGTCCGCCGGAGCGAAGCAGCACTGCTGCGATGGAGGCCATCAGGACACCCCAGATCAGCTTAAAGGCTGTAGGTGGATTCAAGCTGCCGTGACTTGTCATGCTCGCCAGGATATAGGTGGCAGAGTCGGCAGACGTTACCAGGAATGTGAAAATGAGCAGTATGGCTGCGATTGACATTATGGATGTCAGCGGCAGGACATCGAATGTCTGGAACAATGCGGAAGTAAGGTTATTATTGACCGCTTCTGCAATTCCTGTTCCATTATTTAAATCATAGTATAAAGCGGTTCCGCCGAAGACGGCAATCCAAACACAGGCGATTGCCGGTGGAATGACCAGTACGCCAAGGACGAATTCACGGATTGTCCGGCCGCGGGACACCCGGGCAACGAATGCGCCGACAAATGGAGACCAGGCGATGGCCCATGCCCAGTAGAAGATGGTCCAGCCACGGACCCACTCGCCGTCCGCATAAGGTTCCATGCGCAGGCTGTATTGGACGAAGTTGGTAATATAATCTCCCAAAGCAAGGGTGAAGGTTTCCATGATAAAGACAGTAGGGCCAGCGAAAAATACGAATACCATCAGCACCAGGGCCAGGCCGAGATTCAAGTTGCTTAAATAAGCGATCCCTTTATGCAGGCCAGTAGATGACGACAACGTATAGGCGGCGAACATGACGCCGATGATGATCAATTGGATGGTGAACGAATCTTCGATGCCGAATACCGCGTTCAGGCCGCCGTTCATCTGCAATACGCCCAGCCCGAGGGAAGTGGCAATTCCCATGACTGTAGCGATAACGGCCAGCGAATCAATTGATTGCTTGATCAATGGCCTTGAACCGGTGACGGGTTCGAGGGCAGTTGACACCAAACCGGATTTCTTTTTTCGGAATTGGAGAAAGCCGATGACCAGTCCGACGATGGCGAAGACGGACCATTGGCTGACACCCCAGTGGAAGAAAGAATAGCCCATTGCAATGCGTGCCGCTTCCGGGGTTTGTGCTTCATTGCCAAAAGGGGTGGTGAAGAAATGGCTCATCGGTTCAGCGACGCCCCAAAATACAAGGCCAGCGCCGAAGCCGGCTGAAAACAGCATGCCAATCCATGTGAAAAAAGGAAACTCGGGGCGATCCGTGTCGGCTCCGAGGCGGATATTGCCATATTTGCTGATGGATATAAAGATGAGGAAGAGGGTAATGATGAATACAGCCAGCAAGTAAAACCAGCCAAAGTTATCGGTTGTAAAACTGAATAGTGTGTTGGACACTGCCTTGAATTGTTCGTTTGCGAGTGCTCCAAGGAGTACCAGCAGCAGTAAGACTACTGTTGACACAATAAAAACGGGGTTTGTCCATAATTTTTTGTCCATGTCGACCTCCTATATTAATATAAAGATATTTTCTGTATACCCCAGACTATCGAAAATAAAGCCGGAAAACCACTGTTATGGGAAGAATCAAAGGTTTTAGTGAAAATAATGAATAAGTGTAGGGGAAAAGGTATTTGACAAATCATGGCGAAACTTATTGTAATCGGGGAAAAAGGAGTGGAATGGATGAAGTTTGATCATGTCGTGCATTTTATAGAAGGAACTCCGGAAGGGGCGGTAAGTTTCTGGAAACAGCAAAATCTTCATGCAATCATCGGGGGACGCCATGAACAATGGGGCACCCGAAATGCGTTGTTGTACGGCCAAGACAGTTATGTCGAATGGCTGGCCCTTGAAGACAGGGAAACCGCGGAGTCCGCTGACCATCCCTTGACACAATTGCTGTTGCACAATGGACCGGGCTTTGGCACCGTCTGCTTCAGGACTTCTTCTATCCAGGAATTGAATCAACGTTTGAACGAAGCCGGTTTCCAGACAAGCGGCGTACTGGACGGAAGCCGGAAAACGGACGATGGAAGGCTGATCGAGTGGAAGATGCTGTTCATCAATGAGGAGCCGTCAGCCCGCTTACCGAATCCGTTTTTCATCCAATGGAATGAAACGGATGAAGAGCATAGCCAGGGGCTTCGGTCTGTCGGAGCCATCAAGCCGGAAAGTGGAAACCTCGTTTTGGAACGCTGTATTTTCGGGGTGGAGGATGTGGAAGAGACAGGCAACAGGTGGAGAGAACTTCTGGGGGGAAGCCTGCAATTGGCCAATTGCCTGATCGAGTTCCGGAAGCTGGAAGGGAAAAAAGAGAGACTTGAAGAAGTTCACTTCAAAAATGCCGAAGAGCAGATTATATACGAAAAAGGTATTTACCGGATATAATGGCTTGAATTCAAAAGCTGGCCGCTGCTGTGATAAAATAGACAGATTAGAAGCGGCAATGTTAAATTGGCCGCAAAGGAGAATGTGCATATGGAAACATTGATTGAAAAAGCAATACTTGTCGGCGTACAGCTCCAAAAAGACATGCATTTCACTTATGAAATGGATGAACTGCGGAATCTGGCTGAGGCCTGCAACGTGGAAGTGCTAGGTGAAATTACTCAAAATCTTGAACGCATCAATCCTTCCCATTACGTCGGTAAAGGGAAAGTTGACGAGCTGAAAGCTTTATATGAGGAAACAGACGCGAATTTGATTATATTTAACGACGAACTGTCTCCTTCGCAAATACGGAATCTTGAAGAAGACCTGGAATGCAAAGTCATTGACCGGACAATGCTGATCCTGGATATCTTCTCGCGTCGCGCCAAGACGCGTGAAGCGCAGGTCCAGGTGGAGTTGGCCCAATTGCAGTACATGATGCCAAGGCTCATCGGACTCCGCGCATCACTCGGGCGACAGGGCGGCAGCAGCAGCGGGGGAGTGGCAAACCGTGGCGCCGGTGAAACAAAACTGGAACTTGACCGCCGGAAAATCGAAGATCAGATTTCCAAGCTGCATAAAGAACTTGAACACATCAAAGACCAGCGGGTGACCCAGCGCAAACAACGGATGAAAAAAGGCATGCCGGTCGTGTCGCTTGTCGGTTACACGAATGCCGGCAAATCTACGGTCATGAATGAGCTCCTCAAAAAGACCGGGCAACAGGAAGAGAAACAGGTCTTTGAAAAAGATATGCTTTTCGCTACTCTGGAAACATCCGTACGCCAGATTCTGCTGGATGACAACAAAAGTTTTCTCTTGACCGATACGGTGGGGTTTGTCAGCAAACTGCCGCATCACCTGGTGCGCGCATTCCGCTCGACACTTGAGGAAGCACGCAACGCCGATCTGCTGCTTCATGTCGTCGATGTTTCACATGAAGAGCACCGCCATATGATGGATGTCACCGACCGGACGCTCCATGAAGTGGGCGTAGAAGACATCCCGACCCTCTATGTCTATAACAAATCGGATCTTGCGGGTATTCCGCACCCGAGAACAAACGGTGATAGTTTGTGGATTTCCGCCAAAAATGACAAGGGGCTGGATGAACTGCTGGAAATGATCAAACAGCGTATTTTTGCCGACTACGTGACGTGCCGGATGGTCATTCCCTTTGAGCGCGGCGATATCGTAGCCCATCTTAACGAAACGGCCACTATCCGGGAGACGGAGTACGAAGAAGAAGGCACGTCGTTGACGGTGGAACTGAGCCGGACAGACTACGACCGTTATCAGGAATTTATCGTAGGTAAATAAAATGTAAAAAGCAGGCTTCTGCGGAAACCTGCTTTTTATGTGGTCGCATTTTTAAAATACGATCAACTATGGCTCGAATACGATCAACTTTTCCGAAAATACGATCAACTTCCATCAAAATACGATCAACTCGCAAAAAAGCGCAGCCAGAGAAATTCCGGCGGCGCTTTTTATTGTCCAGACTCCAACGACCCAGCTCTTCGGGTCATAAGCCACTCCGACTGTGCGGCAAAGGACGCCGCTTCGGAAGTTCATCTTAAGCCTTTCGGAGCTTAACGGGTGTTGTCGCTTTTCTTTTGTCCAGACTCCGGCGACCCAGCTCTTCGGGTCATAAGCCATATCAGCTGCGTGGCAAAAACCGCCACTCTGCTGTTCTGTCTTATGCCTTTCAGAGCTAAACGGGTGCCGTCGCTTTTCGTTATTGCTGAAACTGGATGCGGTGCAAATTCGCGAAAATGCCGTCGTGTTCAATCAATTCGCTGTAACCGCCCTGTTCGGCGATGCCGTCTTCCGTCACGACGATGACGCGGTCTGCGTCGCGTATCGTCGCCAGTCGATGGGCGATAATTAACGTTGTCCGGTTTTCCGCCAGTTCGGTAAGAGCTTCCTGGATGACACGTTCCGTTTCCGTATCAAGGGCGGAGGTGGCTTCATCCAGAATCAGGATCGGCGGATTTTTCAGGAACATGCGCGCAATGGCGAGCCGTTGTTTCTGGCCGCCGGATAATTTCAACCCGCGTTCTCCAATCTGAGTTTCATAGCCATCCGGCAGTTTGCGGACAAAGTCCTCCAGGTGGGCTTTGCGGGCAGCCGCAAGGATTTCTTCATCGCTCGCCCCTTGTTTCCCGTAGGCGATGTTTTCGCGGATTGTACCGGTAAACAGGAAGACATCCTGCTGCACGATGCCGATATGAGAGCGCAGCGAATGCTTGGTCATGTCCCGGATATCGATGCCATCGATGGCAATGGAACCCTGCTGAATGTCGTAAAAACGAGGAATCAGGGTGCAGATTGTCGTTTTTCCCGCACCGGATGGTCCGACAAATGCGATGGTTTCCCCTGCCTGCAGATTCAGGTCAATGCCGTTCAACACTTTTTTATGGTCGTCATAGCCGAAGTGGACATTGTCAAACGTGATATTGCCTTTTAAGCCGGTAATCGGCTGTGCCCCCTTTTTATCAACGATATCCGGATCCTGGTCGATCAGTTCGCGGAAGCGGCTGAAGCCGGCCATTCCTTTCGGATACAATTCGAGCAACGCACTGATTTTGTCGATCGGCTTGATCAGCACATTCAGAAACAGCACGAAACTGACCAATTCGCCGTAGCTCAATTCATTCTGGTAGTTCAGCCATGCGCCGTATACCAGTACAACCAGCGTTAAAAGACGCGTCATCATGTAAATGCTGGAATGGGTGGCGGCCATCACTTTATAGGCCACAAGCTTGGCGAGGCGGAAGCTGCCGTTATCTTTTTTGAAACGGTTGATTTCAAATTCTTCATTGGTGAACGATTGCACAACGCGGGCGCCTGAAACACTGTCTTCCACACGGCCGTTGACGTCGGCGATTTTGCCATACATACTGCTCCAGGCGGAATTCATTTTGATGTTGCAATAAGTGATCAGCCAGATCAGGAATGGCACAACAATCAGTGTCACCAGAGCCAGTTTCGGGTTGATCCAGAACATGATGCCGAACGCACCGAAGAACGTCATAACGGCAATGAAAAAATCTTCCGGCCCGTGGTGGGCGAGTTCGCCGATGTCGAAAAGATCATTGGTGATGCGGCTCATGATGTGGCCGGTTTTAATATTGTCGAAAAAGCGGAACGACTGTCGCTGAACGTGGGTAAAAAGTTCCTCGCGCATATCGGTTTCAATATTGATGCCGAGCTTATGTCCGAGAAAACTGACGATGTATTGCAGGAACGTGCTGACCAGGAAGACTGCCAGCAGGAGAATGCTTACGGTAACGATGGTATCCCATTCGCCGCTCGGCAACAGTTCATCGATGAAATATTGGACGGCCACCGGAAACGCCAATTCCAATATCGCGACGGTGACCGCACTGGAGAAATCGATGATGAAGAGCCGTTTATGCGGCTTATAATACTTGAAAAAATGCGTTAAATTCAAAAAGTCCACCTCTTATGTTTTCTGCGCGGGCAGTTGCGGCTCGCGATTTTTTGATGCTCATAAAGAAAAGTATAGTCGAAAAACGGAGAATAAACGATTGGTATTCCGGAAAATGAAATATTTAATTGGATGAAAAAGATTTAAATTGGTTCCTTCTGTCCGGATTATGGGTAAATAGGGCGGCGGATGAAAATTCAATAGGGCAGGAGTCACAGGGGTGAATATACCATTTGGTTTATTTTTAGAATATTTTAACAATAAGATGCTCGGGGCGTTGTAATTGGAAATTACCTACAATATACTAATTATGGAATTAAAAAATATTTTACCCAATAGGAGGAAAATTGATGATCAAGAAACCTTTTGTAAACACAATGCTTGCAGCAGTTCTTACTTTATCGATAGCTCCATCTGTTCTTGCCCATGACGAATTCGATAGTTCGGGAATCGCCAAAGGGGAGCGCAGCGTGTTCTCCAACGAGGAAATTCTGAACTTGAGTGACGCCAAAATGGAAGGGGAAAAGAATCTGTTGCACTTGAAGGAAGCTGGTTCAGTTCAGCTTAAGGAAGTTGACGGTGTTCAAAACAACACAGCCGATGTCTATGCCCACAAGGGGTACGCGTATGTCGGGACTCATACAGCGAATGGCGGGAACGGCGGCGTCCGTGTATTCGACTTGAAGGACCCGGCAAATCCGGTGGAAGTAGCGATGTTCGCGAATGATGACGTTGCAAATTCATGGCAGGAGAAAGTCATTGTCAAAAGTATCGATACGCCGGATTTTAAAGGCGACCTGGCTGTGGTCAGTGTCCAGAAATTAGACCGCAACGCTGAAGGTGCAGGCGGATTCCTTCTATATGATGTCACTAATCCGGAAGCTCCGGAAAAACTCGGTTATTGGGAAACCTATGAAAATACTCGAGGAACCCATGAATTGTATTTGACAATGCAGGGAGATAAGGCGCTTGTACTGGCGTCCAACCCATACGCAGACTATTACAGTAAAGGCGAGCACAAGGATTTCACTATTGTTGATGTCACAAATCCGAAGCAGCCTGAAACGCTTTGGGAATTCGATCCACGCATGTTAGAGGAAGTGCCTGCTGACTTTAACGGGTACCACTGGAATTCTCCTGACGGCAAAACCCGTGCTGTTTTCGACCACAGTGTGATCACTGACGACACCGGCCAGTTTGCCTATGTTTCCATGTGGGATCTGGGCACTGTCATTTTTGACATTTCCGATCCGGAAAACCCGGTACATTTGAGCAGTACGGATTTTGCTTCAGATCAGCAGGGGGCAGCCCATTCCGCAGCCTTGGCCAAAGGCGGAAATGTCCTGATTGAAACGCGTGAAGTCTCTTCGCCTGTGCGTGAAGGCTACGAGGAGTCATACGGTTATACCCGTATTTTTGACATCAAGGATAAAGAAAATCCTGTATTGTTGAGCGAATTCAAAACCGATCTGACTGAAAAAGTGGAAGATGGGCGGACATTTGCCAATACTGTCCATGACCCGAAAGTCCATGGCAATACTCTTTACTTGAGCCATTACGCTGGAGGAGTTTATAGCGTCGATATCACAGACCCGGCGAATCCGAAGCAAATCGGCCAATATACACCGGACCAGGCGGATGTCTGGGGAGTCTTTGTTGACCGGAACTATGTTTTGGCATCCGATATGGGCCAGGGATTGAAAGTGCTCATGAAAAACAACGCCAAAAATCCACAAAGAATTAACGAATAAAAAATGAATCCAAGCCGTTCTCCTTTTCTGAGGAGGACGGCTTTTTATGCGGGAAATTCCAGCCCGATTTCGGTGGAAAGGAAATTCGGCTCTGAATCAAAACTGGCTCATTTAATCACTCCTCCTATTTACCGGGTGCGACAGGCTGATGAAGGAATGAGGGCTTCAACTTACAGACAATAAATTTTGTTCCTATAGAAGGAAGGTGGAAGGCTTCTGTGATAAACTGAATATACTGAAGAAAGAGGGTGGAGGCTATCAAACGTCTATTCTATCCGCTGGGAATGGCGACTTTGATTGGTTTTTTTGCAATCTTGACGAGCTATACGAACGAAGGGTTTTTGGAGCTGGATCTGCGCACGATGGAATGGTTTCACGGCAACATTCTGCTGGATGCAATGAGTGTTTTCGGAGAACCTTGGGTAATTTTTACGGTAAGCCTGGGTCTCATTGTTTTCCTGTGGGTGAAGCGGCAGAATTTTAGGGGAATGTTTTTTGTTTTTCTGACAGTCGGAGTCGGGAATATCCTGAATCAGCTGATGAAGTACTTTTTTATTGATGTAAGACCTGATCTGCCGCGGGGTCTGGAGACTTTCGGATATCCGTCGAGCCACGCAATGGTTGGATTATTATACCTCTTCACCCTGGCTTATTTCATAACGGACCGTATCGTGACCAAAAGCATCCGCTGGCTCATATGGCTTCTTGCGGTTTTGCTGGTGGCTGCTGCAGGCTTATCGCGCGTGGCGGGCGGCGAACATTTCTTCTCTGACGTACTTGCCGGCTGGTTTGCCGGCTATTCGATCTTTGTGGCAGTGGCAGTGTGGTATGAGTTTCGCGAAAGGCGATTCCGGAAAGAGATTGAAGAAGAGCGGTTTGAATGACAAAGAACAGGGAAAAAGGATGACCCATTTATCGGTCATCCTTTTTCTGTCTGCAAAAATTACCTGCTGCTTCTAAGATTTTTGGATTTCGGCGCTGTCACCCAATTGGTTCAGGCGATGCGCAAAGGAACTTTCGGGTGCTGTGTTACTGCCTTTCAGCACACCTTGTATGGAATACCCTTGCGAACCGTGCTCGGCGAAATCCGATGATGAAGTATAAAATAGAACCAAGTGAAACGGTGATTAAGTTTTTCATCAAAATATTCAAGGTGTTTTTTGAACGTGTAAATCCGGTTTCCACCATGGCGAAGCCTGCATGCATAAAGAAGACGAGCATGGCTCCAAGCATCACCCAAACCATATCCACTGAACTTTGTACTGCTTCCATCCAATCTCCTCCTCGTATAGTATGTTTAAGGTCCTTACGAACCTGACTTTTCACTTCATTATTTTCATCAATCAAATAGCTTGGACGTCCCGGGATATTTCTAGATAATGGTCGTAGGATCATTTGGGACAAT
>NZ_VIFV01000048.1 GCF_007004625.1 Planococcus salinarum
GGGCTCAAAAGTCTGGTAGCACGTTATGAAACTTTGCGTTATGCATCTTAATTGAACCGCCGTATACCGAACGGTACGTACGGTGGTGTGAGAGGTCGGGAGTTAATCGCTCCCTCCTACTCGATTGTTCGAGTGTATTTAACTCGTTAATATGAAGGGTTTAAGAACTGGCGTTGCCATTTTTCTATGTCCAGACTCCAGCGGCCCAGCTCCTCGGGTCATAAGCCAGCCCAATTACGTGGCAAAAACCGCCACTTCATTGCGCCGTCTTACGCCTTTCGGAGCTTAACGGGCGCCGTCGCTTTTCATTATTTACATTCCGGGCACTTGCCGTAGATTTCAAATTTATGGTTGGCGATTTCGTAAGCCGGCAAAGCCGCTCCGAGCATATCCATCGGACACACCGGAATTTCTTTGATCTTGCCGCAGTCCATGCAGATGAAATGATGGTGATGCGAATCGCTTTCACAATGCATGCGGAAATGGCGTTCTCCCGACAATTCTGTTTCTTCCAATATTCCAAGGCTCACAAAAGTGGCCAGATTGCGGTAAACTGTGTCGTAGCTCATGCTTGGGTAATCCTTTTGCATGACGTCAAGCAGATCCCGCGCGGTCAGATAACGATCGTCTTTGACAAAAAGTTCAAGGATCTGGTTGCGCTTCGATGTTTCCTTGAAACCATTTTCTTTCAGAATATCCCATGCTTTATCAAGATTCATGCAATCGCACCTCTCTTCATGCCTACAGCTATTTTTTTATAGATCAGAACAATCAGCAAAAACAAAATTGATGTGACAACGATTGTGCCACCGGGAGCCAGATCAAAATAGAAAGCTGATACCAGCCCGGCAATGACAGATGCTTGTCCGAAAAGGATCGACAGGACAATGGTCTGCTTAAAGCTTTTCGATACGCGCATTGCGGTGGCAACCGGTATCGTCATCAACGATGATACCAGGAGGATTCCGACGATGCGCATCGAACCGGCAATGACGAGGGCTGTGACGATCATGAACATGAAATGAATCCATTTCGCGGGCAGCCCGGATGCCTTGGCGTATTCATCGTCAAAAGATAACACGAAAAGTTCTTTAAAGAACAGTGCGATGAAAGCAAGGACAACCAGGGCGATGGCGCCAACAATCAGCAGATCCTCCCTGCTGACAGCTGAAACCGAACCGAAAAGATAACCGAAGAGATCATTTGAAAACCCCTCTGCCAATGATATAAAGATGGCCCCGAAACCGATTCCTGCCGAAAGGATAATCGGAATGGCCAATTCTTCGTAATGTTTATAAAGAGTTCGCAGGCGTTCAATCAATACCGAGCCGCCGACAGAAGCAGCAATCCCCAGGAACAATGGGTTCAGAGTTGCAAAAGCTGCAACACTTTGGCTCAAGTAAAGGCTCCCGGCAATGCCCGCCAGTGTCACGTGGCTGAGGGCATCCGCTATCAGCGACAGCCGGCGCACGACGATGAAAACACCAAGCAGCGGTGCAATGACGCCGATAATAAGGCCGGCCCCAAACGCATTCTGCAAAAATTCATATGTTAAAATTGCGTCAATCATCGTCAATGTCCACCTCCCGTGTGGTGGATTTTTCTGACGGAATGGCCATACCAAGAGGCGCGTTCTTCGTCACTCAACGTCTGAAATTGCTCCTTGAAACCGTGAAAATGGATGGTCTGATTCAGACAGGCCACATGGGAAACCCGGTCAGTAACGGTATCCACATCATGTGTCACCATAACCATCGTTATTCCTTTGTCGCGGTTCAGCGACGCCAGCATATCGTAGAAAGCCTGTACATTCTGATGGTCGATGCCGACAGTCGGTTCATCGAGGATCAGCATTTTCGGCTTCGCTACGAGAGCACGGGCGATGAATACACGCTGCTGCTGGCCACCGGACAATTCACTGATGCTGCGATCCAGCAGTTGGTCCATTCCGACTGCTTTCAGCGCTTCCAACACATCTTCATGTACAGTTTTGGGCAAGCGTCGGAACAGTCCGGCTTTTTTCGCCAGTCCTCCAGCCACCACTTCTTCCACTGTAGCGGGAAAACCGGCATTGAACGAATTGGATTTTTGGGAAACATAGCCGATCCATTCCCGATGCTTGAAGTTCTTGGCATCCACTCCGAAAAGTTTTATCGACCCTTTTGAAGGTTTGATCAGCCCCAACATAATTTTCAGCAGGGTTGATTTCCCGGAGCCATTGGGTCCGAGTATCGCAAGGAAATCCCCTTTCTCCACTTTCATCGAAATATTGTCCAATGCTTTTGTCGCTTCATATTCATAGCTGATTCCTTTGATTTCAATCAATGGCGCATCCATATTGCCGCCTCTTTTCCAATTAAGAATGATTACGATTTACATCTTAAAAGTATATGCCAGTTTCGTATACTTGTAAACCAATCGATTCCCAAAAGACTACCCATTCCATTGGGATGCTTCCAAAACTTATTTACTGTTAGCCGATATTCCGCAAAAAATGCTTAACTTAAACAGGCAAAAAGAAAAACTCCTCTATTTAAAGAGGAGCTTTCATTTCTTCTATGGCACCGGGTGAGAAAATCCCGGCTTTGAACATTTCAATCTCAAACGCATATGGTGCTTTTTTGTTTTTTGCGTCCGCTCCGACATATGGTGTTTCCAAAATTTTTGGAACATGCATGAGGTCACGGTGATGGACGATGCCGTTCAGGGCTTCAAAACCGATTTCGCCAAAGCCGATATTTTCATGGCGGTCTTTCGCTGCACCACGGACGTTTTTGCTGTCGTTGATGTGAAGCACCTGCAGCCGGTCAACACCGACGATGCGGTCAAATTGGTCGAGGACTCCATTGAAATCTTCTTTGATGTTATAGCCCGCATCATGCGTATGGCAAGTATCGAAGCAAACTGACAGACGTTCGTTGTTTTTGACGCCGTTAATGATCGCTGCGATTTCTTCAAAATTACGGCCGCATTCCGTTCCCTTGCCGGCCATCGTTTCCAGTGCAATATTCACCGGAAAATCCTGGCTCAGCACTTCATTCAGGCCTTCGATGATTTTCGCGATACCCGCTTCAGTGCCGGCACCCACATGAGCACCAGGATGCAGGACAATTTGCTTCGAACCAAGTGCCGCAGTGCGTTCGATTTCCTTTTGCAGAAACTCAACGCCGTGTGCAAAGGTTTCCGGCTTTTGGGTATTGGCAATATTGATGATATAAGGTGCATGGACGACGATATTGGACAGCCCATTTGCTGCCATATGCGCCTGCCCTGCCTCAATATTCAGTTCTTCAATCGGTTTGCGCCGCGAGTTCTGCGGTGCCCCGGTGTAGATCATGAAAGTTGTCGCTCCATAGGAAGCCGCTTCTTCACTGGCTGCCAGCAGCATCCTTTTGCCGCTCATCGATACGTGAGATCCGAGTAACATAAATTCGACTCCTTATTTCTTGCGGTTTTTCCGACGCTCCGCTTTTTTGATTTCTTCCATTTTCCATTTCATCTTCTTCTTGTACATCGGTTTTACCGACTTCGGTTTATGGACCATCGTTTTGGCTTTGGCATCGGCTTCGTTTGTCGTGCGCACGCGGGTTTTTCTGCTGTGGCGCTCTTTCAGGTCGACAAATTCACCTTTGACGATATCTTTCTGCTGGAACGGGATGCCCATTTTTTCGACTCGGACAATCGCATCTTCTTCTTCCGGTTTAAAGAGGGTGATTGCAAGGCCTTTCATCCCCGCGCGGGCAGTACGGCCGACACGGTGAATAAAGAATTCGAGGTCTTCCGGCAACTCGTAGTTGATAACATGGCTGACGCCCTCGATGTCAATGCCGCGTGCCGCTAAATCAGTGGCTACGATATATCGGTACTCGAGGTCGCGGATCTGTCTCATCATCTTCACGCGCTCACGGGGTGCAAGATCGCCATGGACGCGGCCGACTTTGATGCCGTCTTTGGCCAATTGGTCCGCCACATAATCTGCATTCGTGCGGGTGTTGACGAAAATGATCGCCAGATAAGGATTGATGATTCCCATTACTTCTTTCAAGCGGTCCATTTTCTTTTTGCTGCGGGCGGGAACCAGGTAAAAATCAAGTCCTTCGGCAGTCGGACGTTTGTCGCCGATTTTGACATGGACAGGTGATTCCATGTACTTATTCAGAAAAGGCTTCAATTTTTCAGGAATTGTGGCAGAAAATACATACATTTCAAGGTCTTCCTGCATTTTTCCTGCAACCTGGTCAATTTCTTCAATAAAGCCCATATCAAACGCCAGATCCGCTTCGTCGACAACGAGGATTTTTGCGGTATGGACGAACAATGCGCGTTCGTTGACCATATCTTTCAGGCGTCCCGGCGTGCCGATGACAATATGCGGTTGGGTTTTCAATTTATTGATCGAACGCTGTTTGTCCGTTCCGCCGATAAACGATTTGACTTCAATGCCAGTACCTTCTGTAAGCTTCAGAACTTCGTTGTAGAGCTGGGTTCCAAGCTCGCGCGTCGGTGCTGCAATGACCGCCTGCACTTCCTGGCGGCTCTCGTCAATCCGCTCGACGATCGGGATGATGAAACTATGCGTTTTTCCTGTTCCTGTATGGGACTGGCCAATCGCACTTTTGCCTTTCAATATATGGGGCATAATCTCTTTTTGGATCGGTGTCGGTTCTGTGAAACCGAGCTTTTCCACTGCCTCCAAAAGGAATGGTTTTAATGAATATTCTTTAAAATTTGTCATGGGATTAAATTCCCTCCTTACGCTCCGTATATTATAGCATAAACAGCTCCCGGGAGCGATGCAACTTTTGTAATGCAGCACCGTCTCCGTTATAATGAAAGTATTGATTGTTGAAAGGAGCGGTACCAGATGAAAGTAATGAAAATATCGCCAAGAGGATATTGCTACGGAGTGGTCGATGCAATGGTCATTGCGAAAAATGCCGCAATGGACGAGTCGTTGCCCCGCCCTATTTATATACTGGGGATGATTGTCCATAACAAACACGTGACGGATGCGTTCGAAGCGGATGGCATCATCACACTTGACGGCACCAACCGTCTCGAAATCCTGGAGAAAGTCGAATCAGGCACTGTTATTTTTACAGCGCATGGTGTTTCACCGCAAGTTCGGGAACTGGCGCGGCGCAAAGGGCTTGTGTCGATTGACGCAACCTGCCCCGATGTGACCGTCACGCATGACCTGATCCGCGAAAAAACGGCTGATGGCTTTCACATCATTTACATCGGCAAAAGCGGCCATCCGGAACCGGAAGGCGCAATCGGTGTCGCTCCCGATCTGGTGCACCTTGTCGAAAACGTCGAGGATGTCAATCAGCTGGAGCTGACGGCGGACAAGATCATCATCACCAACCAGACGACCATGAGCCAATGGGATGTTGTGGAGATGATGGAAAGGCTGAAGGAGAAATTCCCGCATTCCGAAGTCCATAAGGAGATCTGCCTGGCAACGCAGGTTCGGCAGGAAGCCGTGGCCGAACAGGCCGGCGACACCGATCTTCTCATCGTCATCGGCGATCCGATGAGCAATAACTCAAACCGCCTCGCGCAAGTGTCTCAGGACATCGCAGGCACACCGGCTTATCGGATATCGGATATTTCCGAGCTGAAGCTTGAATGGCTCGAAGGCGTCGAAACAGTCGGTGTTACTGCCGGAGCCTCGACTCCTACGCCTATTGTGAAGGAAGTCATGAACTTCCTGGATAAATTCGACCCGGCTGATCCGGAAACACATCAGCTGACACGCTCTGTTCCATTGAATAAAATTCTTCCGAAAATCAAGCATCCGAAACCTTCGGACCGCATTGAACCTTATCCGGTAGGGGAATAAAGAAAAGCGGAAGCGCCCGTTCAGCTCTGAAAGGCATAAGACAGACCAGCGAAGTGGTGGTCTTTGCCGCGCAGCTGGGTTGGCTTATGACCCGAAGAGCTGGGCCGCTGAAGTCTGGACACCAGAAAAGCGCCGAATCTGCCATATGCAGATTCGGCGCTTTTTTTATAGAAGTTTAAACGGTTCCGTATCAACTTCGGACGGCAGGAATTCACATTGCCACTCCGTATGTTTGGCCATATGATTGGCCACACCAAGGATCATCACTTTCTCCACATGATGTCCAGGATCGACAATATTCAAGCCGATTGCCTGCGCATCCTGTGCGGTATGAAAATACATGTCTCCGGTGATATAAACATCCGCTCCTGAACGCTTGGCCTGCTGGATGTATTTATTGCCATCGCCACCGAGAACCGCCACTTTCTTCACGTTGTCATTCCAATTTCCGACCACCCGCACAAACGGCACATGGAGTTTCTCTTTCACCAACCCGGCGAACTCTTTCAAAGTCATTTCTTCAGAAAGCAATCCGACCCGGCCGAGCCCCATCGGCCGTTCTTTGTTTTCCAAAGTGAACACATCATAAGCCACTTCTTCATACGGATGAGCGGCAATCATTGCACGGATGACCCGGTCCTTCTCGAATTTGCGGACGACTACCTCAATCTTCGACTCTTCGGTCATTTCCATCTTGCCCGTTTCCCCGATATACGGATCAGCTTTCGCGGTAGGCCGAAAACGGCCAGTTCCGGACAGCGTATAACTGCAATGGTCGTAATCGCCTATCGCGCCCGCACCCGCCTTGCCGAATGCTTCACGTACTTCTTCTTCGTGGCTTTCCGGCACAAATACGGCGATTTTTACAAGTTCTGCTTCATAAGTTTCAACGAGCACTTCCGTATTCTGCAGCCCCAGCGCTTTCGCCAGAAGATCATTGACACCGCCTTCAGCGACATCGAGATTCGTATGAGCCGCATACACAGCGATATCGTGTTTAATCAGTTTTTCCAGTAAGGCTCCTTGCGAAAAATCTGTCTGAAGGGTTTTCAACGGACGGAAAATTGGCGGGTGGTGCGCGATGATAAGTTCCGCGCCTTTGGCAATCGCTTCGTCGACCACGGCTTCGTTGACATCGAGGGTCACGAGGACCCTTTCCACTTTCTTGTTCAATGTTCCGACATGAAGGCCGATCGGATCGCCTTCCATCGCTAAATACTTCGGTGACCATTTCTCAAATTCCTCAATGATTTGCTGGCCATTAGGTATTTTCATCGTGCAGCACCTCTTCCACTAATCGGATTTTGTCCACGAGCTCCTGTTTCTTGCCGAGAATATGGAGTGTCTGTTCGGTGGCTTCCATCGAAACAAGAATCCGTTTCCACTGTGCACTTTCCCTGCTCCATTTCTCGTTAAACACCGCAGATTTTTCTTTGCTCAGTATGGGACCCATCAAAAGTTCTTTTTCTGTAAAATTGATGGGAGAAGCTGATGGTTCCAGCACGAGGATCTCATATATCTTATCGTTTTCTTTCAGAATTTCTTCTTCCACGATGGCCCATCCATTTGACGCGGCCCATTCCCTGATCGATTTGCTGTGAACGTTGGGCTGCAGGATCAAACGCTGGACCCCTGCAAGTTTTTCTTTGCCATCATCGATGATTGAGGTGATCAGCGGCCCGCCCATACCAGCAATCGATATTGCCGTTACGCTATCAGCCGGATCTACCGCCGCCAAGCCGCTGGCCAGCCTGACGTCTATAATGTCCTGCAAGCCTTCCTGGCGGACTTTTTTTTGCGCGGACTCATAAGGGCCTTTTACCACTTCACCGGCAATAGCTCCCTTTATAACGCCCTTTAAAGCCAAATAACACGGCAGATATGCGTGGTCGCTTCCGATGTCCGCCAAAACTGCCCCTTCAGGTACATAGGAAGCGACTCTTTTCAGTCTGTCTGATAATTGTTGCGCATTCATCCAAAATCCTCCATTTGACAGAAAAACCCTTAGCTCCAGAAGAACTAAGGGTTTTTTGCTATTATTCTCCGAGTGATAGAACCCACTCGGCCATTGCCGGAATGTTTTCTTCTTCTACCAGACCGCCTGGCATAGCGCCTGCACCTTCTGCAATAATTTGTTCAATTTCTTCTTGGGACATTTCAGTATCTACCAATGATGGGAAAGCTCCGCTTCCTTCATAGCTTGAACCGTGACATGAAATACAGCTTTCCTGTGCTTTCGCTTCCGGGTCGAATTCGCTTGCATCCGCAGTGTCTTCGCCTTCACCAGAGCCTTCACCTGTAGCCATGCCATCGCCGTTTTCTTCAGTCCCATTTTCTTCAGCAATTTCAGCTTCGTTGCCGACGCCTTCCAATGACAGGAAGAATATCAAGCCGATACCGAAAGCCATGATTAAGATATAAGGTACAATTGCATTTTTTTGCATCCGTTACCCCTCCCTCTTTAAGTTCTATAAATGATAGTATTCGTATCATTCATTATTGTACTGTATTCTGTCCTAAACGAAAAGGCATAACGGATAAGTTTTGTCTGAATGTGACAATTTCAGTAATTTAACAGCCGATTTGACGTGCAATAACCATCCGTTGAACTTCCGAAGTGCCTTCTCCGATTTCGAGAAGCTTGGCATCCCGCATGTAGCGCTCCACTTCGTATTCTTTCATATAGCCGTAACCACCATGGATCTGAATGGCTTCATTTGCAACTTGCATCGAAATTTCAGAAGCGTAAAGTTTAGCCATGGAAGCTTCTTTTGTGAACGGTCGTCCTTGGTCTTTCATCCATGCTGCTTTGTATACCATATTGCGGGCCAATTCGATCTTCATCGCCATATCCGCCAATTTGAATTGAGTGATCTGGAACTCTGATAAAGTTTTGCCGAATTGTTTGCGTTCCTTCGAATACGCCAAAGCACGATTGAAAGCAGCCTGTGCAATTCCTACAGCCATCGCGGCAATGCCGATGCGTCCGCCATCAAGAGTTACGAGAAACTGCTTGAATCCGTCTCCGCGCTTGCCGAGCAGATTTTCTTTAGGCACACGGACATTGTCGAGCACTAATTCTGTTGTATTGGATGAATTCAGGCCCATTTTTTCGTAATTGTCTATGATGGTGAAACCTTCTGCATCGGTCGGCACGATAATCGCACTGATCTCTTTTTTGCCATCAACCATTCCTGTAATTGCTGTGATAGCCAAATGTTTTGCATGGCTTGCGTTCGTAATATAAACTTTCGATCCATTAATGACCCAGTCATCACCATCTTCAATAGCGCGTGTTTCTGTTCCGCCAGCATCTGAACCTGCATTGGGTTCAGTCAGACCGAAGGCGCCGAACGATTCGCCGGTACAAATAGGTGCAAGGTATTTTTCTTTCTGTTCATCCGTACCGAACAGATTCAGCGGTGCACCGCCAAGTGAAATGTGGGCAGAATAGGTAATGCCCGTAGATGCACATGCACGGCTCAGTTCTTCAGTAACAATGGCGAAGCTCGTTGAGTCAGCGCCTGCACCGCCGTATTTTTCATCAAACGGCAATCCCATCATCCCCATGTCGGAAAGCTGTTTGAAGATTTCAGTCGGAAATTCCTTGCTGCGATCACGGTCAATCGCTCCAGGAGCCACTACCTTATCAGCAAATTCTTTGATAGTCTTTTTAATCATCTGTTGTTCTTGCGTCAAATCGAAATTCATTGTTTTACATCCCCTTTAATCTGAATACGCTTACAATATTCATTATATAGCTAAAATTCCGACAAACTCAATAGATAAGGGTAAATTGATTTCTAAGCATACGAAGAAAGAAAGTTTTTTACAATCGATATTCCGCAAAACAGCTTGCTTGCCTGGGGGCTCGCGCTGAGCTAACTCGGGCTCTTCGCCCGAGTGGATCTCAGCACTTCGCTTGGTCCCCTGGGCGTCTGCGCTGTTTTGCTCCATATCTAAGCTACTCTCTAAGCGCCAGCGCGGCTATGGACTGAGCGGAGCTATAAGACGAGTGCTCTTCTCGGCTTATTGCGGGAGCTTTGTCCTTAGCGCCGAAGGGGCATATTTGCGTTAATTCTTTAGTTCAACCTATATAGGTGTTACTTAGCGCCGGCGCGTTTCAGGACTGGGCGGAGCAATAAGACGAGTGCTCTTCTCGGCTTATTGCGGGAGCCTTGTCCAGAGCGCCGAAGCGTGTGTAAAGGCTAATTCTTATGTTCAACTTATATCACTAGTGTTGCATAAAAACTGACGAAATATTCAGTCACAATTTTTCAATTATTTTTGCCAAAAAGGGAAGCACCCGAATAAAGGTAGCACTGTCCATTTGGTAGATTTATACAGTTTGACGAAGG
>NZ_VIFV01000049.1 GCF_007004625.1 Planococcus salinarum
TTTGCCGCCCGCTTCCTTCAGATTCCACGTCGCCGTAGACACCCTTGCGCTTGGCTAACTGTTACTTCTGCCTTCACAGTTCGGGACTCGCACCCTATAGATTACGCCCATGCCGGGCACACCGAAAGAAGAGCGGCGCACATTATGCGCCGCTCTTCTTAATGGGAAGTTGCCTGTAGGATACCTTTTTTCCGGGTACGTACGCAAAGATGACCTGCAGACAGCAACCCGGAAAAGTTTAACTAAATACCGGATTGTCCGGACTGGGCTTCTTCCAGTGTGGACAAAATGGATCGGGCATGTTTTTTCGCTATCTTTCTTCTACTCTCGGGAGTTAATTGGTCAAACTGTTGGGTGTCGGGCAATATGAGATAACTCAAAAACACGCCTCCCAGTTGTTTCGCACAAAAATCGATATCCACTTGCTGATTTTTATTCTGAAAATGGTATTCCAACCCTTTTTTTAAACTCGAGAAAATAACTTCCGGCAAATTCACTTTCTCTGTTAAATTCCCCCGCAGACTCTCTGACAGAAGCATCCTTACCAAATCTTTGTTTTTCATCAACACTTCTAATCTGTCTTCAATGATATTGGTTAAGAATATTTCCGTATCATTTTCTTTTGCGATTTCTAAAACGTGGGCACCGAACTTTTTTTCCAGCACATTCTTGAGAACCGTATTGAACAGGTTTTCTTTCGTGGAGTACCTTCGATACAGCGTCACTTCTGCTACTCCCGCTTCTTTAGCCACTTCTTGCGTTGATGCCTGCATGCCCTTTTTTATAAAAGCCGTAATAGCTCCTTTAAAGATTTGCTCCGTTTTATCCATCAACAGTTTTCGCCTTCTTTCTATTGTTGATACGCCAATGATAATTATGATGTTTGTTTTATTTTCACAAAGCGATCCAAAGTAATCAAGACTGGGGGCATTACAATCAGTGTGGAGAATAAAGCAAGGGAGATATTAATCAGTGTCATCAGTCCAAAATTGCTCAAAATCACAAAATCAGATATCAGTAATGCACTGAACCCGCCAATTGTTGTAACAGCCGAGATAAACACAGCTTTGCCGATATTTCTATTGGCCATTTGGACAGCTTGCCTGCTTTCATACCCTTTCTCTCTTTCCTCATAGTACCGTTCCATGATCAACACCGTGAACTCTGTGCCGATTCCGATAATCAATGCTCCCAAAGTTGCTGTAAGAGGAGTATAACTCATATCCAGGAAGTGCATGGCCAACCCGGACCACCCGACGATGAACGTGATGGGAAACAAAGGAATTATCGCTTTTACGAAGTTCCTGTAAATGACCAACAAACTGAAGAACACCAGTCCCATTCCAAGCAGGGTCATTTCATATCTGCCGGTGGTCAGTCCCCGGACCATCTCAACATTCAATACCGCTTTCCCTGTAATAGTAGTTTCGATTGCATCTGCACTGGTGCTTTCCACATAAGCCGTTAAGTCTTCAATGAACACTTCCAGTTCCTTTGCTTCCAGGTGTTTTATCCCGACAGTAATTACGCCTTTTGTTTCTGATTCGTTCAGAAAGAGCTTTAACTGGTTATTCGGGATGGCAGCTGTGCTTTCCTTGAAAGCCGGGCCCACCGGCAACTCGCCACCGTTCATCTGCTTCAAAATACCGGTGATCGAATTCGTATTAACAACCACCTCAGGAAATTCGGTTTTCAACGATTCGGTCAATTCATCAACCCGGCTGTTTACCTGATCGGAAAAAATATCTTCTGCTTCATAGACAATCGATATTTGATCTGTTGTGCCAAGAACTTCCCTCAATTTATGAATGTCATCCAGTTCCTGTATGTCCTGCGGCATGAAAGTCTCCATGTCCGTTTCCGCTTCAGCATCCAGGTCCACCCAAATCCCAAGGGCGGCAGTGGCGGCGGCGACAATGATGATTCCCCATCGAAGCGCTATGGTTTTGCCGGTAATCCACTCCAGCATCCTGTCAGTTCTGGAAGGTGCTTTTTTTTGCAGTTGCTTCGGTTGCACCACTTGATTTTCGCCAAAGAAATAATCCCTGGTGAACAGGATAGGGATCAACAGGAATACCGCCAGAATAAAGCTGACAATTAAACCGATGGTCAACATTTTGCCGAAGTCCTGAATCATAGGTACAGGTGATGCATATAATGAAACAAATCCCAGTGCTGTCGCAATCATCGCCGTCAAGACAGCTGGTGTCATCTTCGTAATGGTTTTCTTTAAACTTATCTTCGCTTTCGTTCTATTATTCTCCATTCGAATCCTCCTTCAGCATTTCTTCCGCATAACGGTTTTGAAATTGAATTGCATAATCGATGCCAAGACCAATTAAAATCGGAAAAACTGCCATCGACACCATCGTAATCGGTATTTGCAACCAGCCCATCAAACCGACTGTTCCGATTACTGCAAGAAGCACGATCGCTAATGGCAGAATGCGCCAACGTACTTTAAAGAGAATGGATAACACACCCGTCATGATCAGCAGCGCCAGCCCCATCATGGATTGAATGCTTTCCTGCATGGCGGCGCGAGTAGCATTATCCAGGACAGGTTTCCCCGAGACCAGCGTTTCTGCCGTTTCAATGTTTTCCGTATCCAAATAGTGGTTTACCGTATCAATGACTTCCGTTTTCCCACTATCATCTGTTTCTCCACTAAGCTTTATCATCATGACCATGTAACGATCATCTATCACGACTTCTTCAAACATTGGACGGAGTTGGTTATCTTCCCCGTAAATCATTTTGTCCAGGGCTTCCTGGTTCCCGGGCACTCCGGAATCCATGGGGGCCCCGTCTTTCCCTGTATTCGCTTGTTTTTTTGCAATTTCTTCTGTAAGCGTCACCGGACTTAAGATGCTGTAAATCGAATCTTTATTTTGCAGCGCTTCTTCCAGCCCTTGCATATGTTCGAAATGAGCAGGCGTCAGCAAGTTTTCCGATTCATACAACACAATTATCGACTCTCCACCGAATTCCTTTTCCAGCATTAAATTTTCCCGGTAAACTTCTGAGCCGGGTTCCACCAGCGTATCGTTACCGGTAGCCATAAATATATCTTTCACACCAATCGCTAAAAACACGACAATGATCAGCATGACAAAAATGGACTTCATAGGAAAACGCCTTAATACGTTCGCAAGCCTCTCCAGTATCTTCATGTGTTCTCTCTCCCTCTAGTTAATCCAAATAAGATTGTTAGTACTAACTTTCAGCACCAGTAAAAAAATATTCAACAAAACCAGTGTATATCGTTATGTAAGTTACCACTAACATACATATTAACGGCAGCTTACTAACTTGTAAAGCAGTTTTAACTTTTGCTGCGCATGAAGGGAGCTTGGATTGAACATTCCTATTCTAAAAGAAATCCTCCTGTTTCTTTCAGATTAATAACAGGAGAAAACGACAAAAAGAACGTTCGCAAATGTTCTGCAACACTTTACAAACATTCTCTAAATTAAAAATATCCAAGCGCTTTTCATTCAACTCTTGAAACGCAAGGCAGTGAATAGCCAAAGATTAATATCCCCTTTTGTTCGAGTTGCTGAAGTGGCGGGGTTACATTTCTACTCAACATCCAGAACAAACACATAGCTGGCGTCCCCCTGTTTCCAGTGAGCGCGGATTTCGAAGATGTTTTGTCCCTCGTGATCGGACAGATCCAATTTTGCAGAGACCGGTTCCTGGTTGCCCACTGCGTCCCAGACAAACACGAGATATGAGAGCGGGGTTTCGCCGAATATCAATTCGACCTTCGCACTTTTGTCAGCTTGATGTCCCTTTTCAATGTTTGCTATTTCGTGCGGTGACCTCGATTCTGCTTCAACCCCTGCCATCAGCTTCTCTTCCGGGTCGTAATAGCTCCAGCTATAGCCTCCCCGGAAGGCAGGAAAGGTGTCATCACCAATCTTTAACTCCAGTGGCGGCGGAGATTGTGATTGAGAATGAATTACCTCTGATTCATCAGGTTGGTCGCCCGTTTGCACCGAAGTGCCGCAACCGCCAAGCAGCAGCGACACGAAGACCAACAGCAAACCCATCCCTTTCCATTTTTTCGCCATCATCCCATCCCCTTTTCACTATTAGTCGGAACTCGTGCTCAAAGGTTACGGATTATTGTCCGAAGGAAATCGCCATCAGCCATTTCCGGCCGCCGTCGATTTCTTTGATCCTTTGGAAGCCGCATTTTTCGTAGCAGCGGATGGCTCGCGGGTGGCTTACTTCAGGATCAACGGTGACGGTGTCTGCCTGTTTGTCATGAAAAATAAACTGCACGAATTCCATCATCATTTGCGTGCCATAACGGTTATTAAACAGGGAAGGTTTACCGATAAACTGGTCGATGCCGAAATGGATTTCTTCTATAGAATATCCGTAACTTTCTCGGTCGCTCTCAGAAAGCAGGTAACATTGCAGGAATGCGAATGGGCGCCCTTCTTTTTCCGCGATATACGGTTCCACCTCGAACTTACCGTCAATCCGCGGAGCGTATTTGTCGCGCACTTGCTGATGGTTGGTAGCACATCCGGATCCTGCTCCAAGTCTGTCTGCGCTTTTGCCAGGAGCTGGTGTCTGACTTCCGGCAATTTGCTGTCACGGTGCACATATTTCTCTACTGGATTCATTCCGTTCCCCCTGTCCCAATTCCTTTTATCCGCATTATTCCTTCTTATTTCCAGATAAGCAATATTTTTCGGGACAAAAGAAGGAGATTTCTCAACAAAAAGAGAAATAAAAAAAGCCATCCTTTTCAGGACAGCGTTTTCCATGTCTTCTATTATCCATCAATCCAGCCGGGTTTTTCAGGACTGTTCTTTTCTCCTGGTTTATCATCGGTCGATTTCTTGTTTTTGCTTGTATACGGCTTAAAGCTCTTGGCTTTGTTGGATCCCGCTTTCCAGCGATTCCAACCTTTCTTGCCCGTCCCTTGTCCGGTGCCGCTTTTTTTCTTTTCTTTTGTCATTTCCATCACTCCATTACTACTTTGCATTATAGCACGCGGGGCGCAGCCTTGGCACACCCTTGCTTCTGATGACTCCAGAAAATGTCCGACACCCTCCAAAAAACCCCTCAGATTCATTATTTTCAGATAAGTTTTATCCATATTGTATCGAAAGCAGAAATTCTGTACCAGTCGTTTTATATTACTGTTTTCTTTCAATTACAGCAGGAGTATATACCTGCTTAAATAACCGATTCCAAAAGCAACCGTGGCGTGCGCTCTTTTTTGTTCCCGGATTATCCATTCTTTCGAGTTGGGCAGCTCGTTCCGATAAAATTGCGTGAAAGCGGCAATCCTTAGGGAATCCTGCATTTATGTCAGTCTTTCATTTCCTTTTACAACGACTGGACAGAAATGAAGACCTTTAGTCACAGTTTATCATGTATTTATTTTAATCAGATTCCACTGCGTTTCTTTAGACCCATAAAAACTACTAAAGTTCTGGCGAAATTGTTATACAACTGTAATATAAAAGAGGTTTAGAGCTGTTATACTGAACGTGCTGCAATTTTAAAGCATCTAAATTTTATCCAAGAAAACTAATTGACTGTATTATAGATCAACGATAGAAAGAGACTGGAAATTCGAAAGGGGAAAATAACTTGAACTTGAAGTCGAAATGGATGTTGTCTGGAATTTCATCAATACTGGCCATCTCAATCTTATTGCCAACCGCTCATGCCAATGCGAATACATTGAACAAGCTCGAACAGGAACACCAGGAAGCTGAACAGAAAAAGAATGAATTGAACTCAGGGATCAAAGAAAAAGACCAGGAAATCAAGGTTACGAAATCCACGTTGGAAACAATCCTTGGGAAAATTGAGGAATTGAACAACAAAGTCAAGGAAACTGAAGGCAAGATCAACAGCGTACAGGCTGATATCGATAAAACCAAAGGCGAAATTGAAGCATTGAGAGCATCAATCGAAGAGTTGAAAATCAAAATCGAAGAACGCACTGCATTGCTTCAGGAGCGCGCACGCGCAATCCAATTGAGCGGTGGGTCTGTGGATTACATAGATGTACTTCTAGGCGCGAACAGCTTCGTGGATTTCATCGACCGATTCTCTGCAGTCAGTACATTAATCGACGCTGACCGCGAAATCATGCGCGAACAGGCAGCTGATAAAGAATTGCTGGCAGAGCAAAAAGCTTCTGTCGAATCGAAATTGGCTCAACAGGAAGCACGTAATGCTGAACTGAAAAGCCTGAAATCAGATCTTGACGGCCAGAAGCAACAACAGGGCGTTCTTGCTGAAGACTTGAAAGCAGAACAGAAACGCCTTGAAAGCGAAAAGGGCGAAATGACTGAAGAATATGCTGACGTTATAGAAGTCAGTGCAGAACTGGAAAACGAAATCGTTGCCGAACAGGAACGTCTTGCTGAGTTGGCACGTAAAGCTGAAGAAGAACGCCAGGCTAAATTGGCAGCGGAACGCGCAGCGGCTGAAAAAGCGGCTGCAGAAAAAGCAGCGGCTGAGCGGGCCGCAACCCGGGCAGCCGAAGAAAAAGCGGCTGCAGAACGGGCGGCAGCTGAAAAAGCAGCAGCCAAAAATGCAGCGGAACGTCGAGCAGCCGAAGAGCGCGAAGCAGCAGCGAAACGCGCAGCAGCTGAGAAAGAAAAAGTCAGTGCTCCTGCACCAGCAGCACCAACACCAGTCGTTTCAGCACCAGCTGTATCTGTAAGTTCAGGATTTATCCGTCCGGCAGCTGGCCGTGTATCATCGCCATTCGGCAACCGCACGATCTTTGGAGCAAGAGAGTTCCACTACGGCATTGATATCGCCAACGGTACTGGAACACCTATCAAAGCAGCGGCTTCCGGTTATGTAACTTTTGCGGGATCTATGGGATCTTACGGAAATGTTGTCATGATGACGCATTCCATCAACGGTAAAACACATGCAACAGTTTACGCTCACTTGAATTCAATTTCTGTTGGGCAAGGCCAATATGTCTCTCAAGGCGGCAGCATCGGAGCAATGGGCAGCACAGGTCGTTCAAGCGGTCCTCACCTTCACTTTGAAGTACACGTAGGCGCATGGAATGGCTCACGCTCAAATGCAGTCAACCCGGCTAATTACATTAACTAAGTATAGAAGAGCAGGCACCCATGGGTGTCTGCTCTTTTTGGTGTGCCCGGCATGGGCGTAATCTATAGGGTGCGAGTCCCGAACTGTGAAGGCAGAAGTAACAGTTAGCCAAGCGCAAGGGTGTCTACGGCGACGTGGAATCTGAAGGAAGCGGGCGGCAAACCTCCGGTCTGAGGAACACGAACTTCATAGAAGGCTATGTGCGATTGGGTGAGCCTGCCAAACAAGGCAAAGCCCTTTCTGCCGAAGGTCGCATGCAGTAAATGAAGCAGATAGGTGGAGGGAAAGATTGCGTTCTTACCCGGGGAGGTCTGGTTGGAACGCCAAGTACCCTTGGTAACCTGCCCAGTGATGGGCAGCTGAACAACCAGAAGTCAGCAGAAGCCATAGTACCATCTCGTCTCGAGACGGGTGGGAAGGGCTGAACAATTAAGAGAGAACAACATCTTGGCAGGCAGTTTCTGCGTTGAACACAGACAACCCGTTAGGGCTTACTTGACTGGAGGACGTGGTGAATTCCACTGGGGACATCAAGAGGGTGGAGCAGAAACTGGATAAAGAAGAACCGTTGTTCACGGAAAGAGGCATAACGAATGTTAATGGAACAGATTCTCTCACGGGAAAATTTAATACGTGCCCTGAACCGAGTGGTTCGGAATAAAGGGAGCCACGGTGTCGACGAAATGCCCGTACAAAACCTGCGAGCGCATGTCATCGAACACTGGGACACCATGAAAATGGAACTTCTGTCGGGAACCTATCAG
This sequence comes from Planococcus salinarum, assembly GCF_007004625.1. GTDB lineage: Bacteria > Bacillota > Bacilli > Bacillales_A > Planococcaceae > Planococcus > Planococcus salinarum. The sequence continues at coordinate 7,878 of NZ_VIFV01000049.1, forward strand.
CCGCAGCCGGTCCGCAGGGTCGAAATCCCGAAACCTGATGGCGGCGTGCGCCTGCTTGGTATCCCAACCGTGATTGATCGGTTCATTCAACAGGCGATTGCCCAGGTTTTATCTTCTATTTATGACCCGACTTTTTCTGATCATAGTTATGGGTTCCGACCAAAACGGAGCGCTCATGACGCAGTGAAGAAAGCGAAAAGGTTTATCACAGAAGGCAATCGATGGGTGGTCGATATCGACTTGGAGAAATTCTTCGACCGGGTGAACCATGACAAGCTCATGGGGCTTCTGGCGAAGCGAATCGAGGACAAGCATCTGCTTCAGCTCCTCCACAAGTATCTGAAAACCGGCATCATGATAAACGGAGTCGTGATGAACAGTGAGGAAGGCACTCCGCAAGGAGGTCCTCTCAGCCCGCTGCTCTCGAACATTGTCCTGGATGAACTGGACAAGGAACTCGAGAAGCGCGGGCATCAGTTCGTCCGCTACGCCGATGACTGCAACATCTACGTGAAGACGCCGAAAGCAGGTAATCGGG
>NZ_VIFV01000050.1 GCF_007004625.1 Planococcus salinarum
CCTTCGTCAAACTGTATAAATCTACCAAATGGACAGTGCTACCTTTATTCGGGTGCTTCCCTTTTTGGCAAAAATAATTGAAAAATTGTGACTGAATATTTCGTCAGTTTTTATGCAACACTAGTGACTTCGTATAAATAGAAAAAGGATTGCACATTCACAAGATCTTTTTTTCTTCTATTCTTACAGAGACATGTTACTCCAATGAAAAGAAGCCTTTAGAATAATAGTCATAAGCGCGATTTAAGGACTATGTTCTTCTACTCTTTTTTCAGTTTACATATGAGGGCTTATAGGAAGCAGAATCGCTTACTAATAAAATCGGATGACTCACTGAAGCTCAAGAAGAAGGACTAACTCCGCTCTTTTCGATAGCTGTTTAAAGATTTTAGCTTTCATGGTTTTCGACAATAAACGCCCAACCAGCTAACTGGTTGGGCGTTTATATTTTGATGACAGTTGGTAAAAAGTCGCTATCGATAATTTTTTTCAGGCTATCGATGGTTTCTTCATAAGACACGTCTTCCGCCAGGAACGTTTTCGTATTGCGGTTATAGTCCTGCTTATAGAAAGCGGTACGAATGATTTCGTTCAATGTGTTTTTTAATTCATAGCCAGGCTGACAGGAAGCCGTGTCCCGACCATCTCTTCGAATCTCGATCACCTCAGAAATCAGTAGTTTCAATCCTGCTGAATTGACCAATCCACTTTCTTCAATCATATGCAGATCGTATAGGTGCCTTGAATAGCGAGTACTTTCTTTTTTTTCGTAATAATCGCAGATGGCAAAGATTTTATCAAGAAAAGTCCGGTCAATCGTCTGCACATTCGCCGCAAACGGTCTCATCTCATATTCATCCAAAAACCGTTCTTTTTCCATTTCGTTGCCCTCTGTAGCCATAACGAACTTCGTGATGTAATTGCTTACCCCAAGCTGTTCGAATGGAAAGGGTTTATAGGCGACATTCGTTTCCACAAGAATGTGAGGGGACATCTCCTCGTCGCCTTCAAATGCTTTGCGATAGGCAATTTCGTACTCATTGAATTCCCGACCTGACCGGATTTCGTCAGGATTTAACAGTGAAAATCCGAGGTCCTCAATTACAGATTCAATAGCGATTTTCAATTTCCTTTTATCGCTTCTTGGCAACTTATTGCTCTCTCCAAGCGGAACACTGAGATCTAAGTCCTCCGAAAAACGCTTGATGACATCGTAGCACTTCGAGAGTGACGTTCCGCCCTTAAATACAACGCCAGGGAAGATGGAGACTAGCTGCTTCAAAAGCTGGGATACGTAATAATCCTTTTCAATCTGGAAATTCTGCAGTCCATATGCTGCAGCTGCTGACCGGACCAAATCATTGAACAGCTCGTTCTCTTCGTGCAATCGCATCAAATAACCCCAATTCATATACTCTCAGTTTTGTTTTTATCGGGTATGCATCGAGATATCTCTTCACTTCCCGTTCATTCATTGAAACGTCCTCTAGATATGTCAGGACTTTCGCTTTCGCCGCTTCGAGCGGTTTTTCGCTGTACTGCTCGTAGTTGTTCAACAGATCGAGCACTTGGAGAAGTTTATAGTTGGATCTATTCACGTTTACTCTCGGCTTTCGAATGATAAACCGTTTTTTGTAGATGTTCACTTCCCGTTTCACGGCGGACGCATTATTTGTCACAATGGTCGCAACCGCTGCCGTTTGGGATGTCAGGCCCAAGGCATTGGCAAAATTGGTGCCTGACTTGTAACCGATGATACCATCCCGGTTCTCCAAGAATTTCTTTCGAACAATCTGGTCCGTATCTAGCACAGCCGAGCCAAACATCGGTTTCTTTCTTGGAATGAAATAGATGCCATTCTGGACTTTCGCAAGCAGCCCCTTGTCAGAAAGGCGCTTGATATACTGTCTGAGTGTACTGGGATTCAGCTGGAGGTCCTCTTTTAGTTGCTCGGTGAGAATTGGTTCATCGTATCCGTATTCGTCTAATAGATATTGGTAGAGTTCCATGGTTGCTCACCTCTTTCTTACATTGTAACATATTTGTACTATGAATTTCAAAAAACGTTACACCTTAATTTTGTTAAGGTTTAAAGAGAATTTTCTTGTATTGGATATCTCAATTTCATTTTTGTAGCCCAGTTAACTGCCTGATTTCGGAATTAAACTTATATCAGTTTTTTTCAGAGTCTTACTACAATTTAGAAGGGAATACGCCTTATTAAAGTTTTTCGCTTTTCTCATGTGTTCGTAAAAGTGTACTTTTACGAACGGTTTCTTACGATTAGTCAATAGACTTTACTCAAATAAAAAGCATTTTTTGGAGATTTCTCTTCTTCTTAGAGGCGGTAATTGCTTAGAACTAAAAATGGACATACCAAAAAAACCTCCGGCTTTATCATTTTTTAGCAGGAGATGGAATGTGTTAAACTCTAGGTGCCACGGTGCAGGGGCTGAGCCTGTAATCGTAGCTTAGTTGGTGTGTGACCAAGTGGAAAATCGTTTTGAGCAGCTTGTTCATACACGCCACCACGGCAACCTTATGACACTTGTTATAAGGTTGTTTTTTTAGTTTCTGATAATAATCGACCAAGTGATTCTGCGACACGTGCTGTTGTTTGAGCATATTCATAACAACGATATAGAGCAGTTTGCGGAGGTGTTTGTTTCCGCGCTTATTGATATGATCCTTGGCCAAAAACTTTCCAGATTGATAACGACGGATGTCGATGCCGGCAAAAGCATTCAATTGTTTGTGATTCTTAAATCGGTGAATATCGCCGATTTCAGCAAGCAGGCGAACGGCGGTATTCTTCCCGATGCCTGGAATACTTAACACAATGGCATATTCTTCTAACGCAGAAGCCAACGCCGCCATTTTCTCAACACACGCCTCTTTCAGAAAGAGCAGCTCGTGGAAGCGTTTGGCATACAGCCGAACCAGCTCACAAGCTAGGTCATCGACCTTTACCGCGGGATAGGAACAGCTTGCGGCATCCAGCAGTTGGATTGCTTTTTCTTCTGCTTTTTTAGCGGACATCCGCTTCTCGGTGTTGGACAGAATCCGGTTTTTGAGCACCGTTTTGGAGTGCTCCAACACCAGGTCCGGATGTGGAAACAGCTGTACCAACTGGAGAAAGAGGTCTGACATTGTCGAAAACAAGCCACTAAGTTCTGGGAAAGTCAGCTGCAGTTCCGTGTGCAGGCGTCCCCGGATCACGGTAAGCTCCGCGTCCAAATCAACGTAGTGCCGGGACAGTTTCTTGAGTTGCCGGTAAATATCTGATGAAGGGGTCTCCAACCGGCGCTCATTCTGGAAATGGCTGCTTGCGAGCTGGTGGGCATCTGCATGGTCCGTTTTGTGTTTCCGCAACCGGTCGCTCTGCAGTTTGGCTTCCAACGGGTTCAAGAGATAATATGGATAACCATTCTCCTGCATGAAACGTTCGAGTGGACGCGAGTAGACACCGGTGGCTTCGAGCACCAGATGCGGCACTTCCTCATAACCTGCGGTTAGGCCGTCAATCAGCTCTTTAAGCGCTGCAAAATCTGCGCGCGTGTGCTGGATTTCTTTTTCGGCAATACAGGTTTTTACCGCATTGTAGACCACGAAATAACTTTTCCCCATACTGACATCAAAAGCGATGACATGTTTCATCTCTCACACTCCTTTGATTTGATTGGAAGCTTCACCGATCCTTACCGATTCCCATTTCTTTTACACGATCTCAACGGATCCCACATACTCAAACCTGATTCAGATAAGGATGGTGAAGGAGGTCCGTTTTATTTCCGGATTCAAGATCCTAAACCGTTCCCGACCTCCACTTCACCTCTACTATAAAAAAATAGCAGGACAAACCAATGCCTTGGTTCGTCCTACTAATCTTAGCATGTTTTATTTCTAAAATTATCTGGATTATGGAGTTTTTGGGTTCCTGTAGCTTGAATAATGGGAAAGCCGCTATTCTTCTTTTGAAGCAAATTCAGTAAACGAGGTCGAGTCTTTTTCGAGCGAGCATCATGGACAAGAGCTACAATATAATTAGAAAACTAATTCTCAATTTATATATGCAGAGTTCCAATCTGACATAACGGATATAGCTATGCAAGTATTAAATAATCAAGCCCATTTAATTGCTGCAGAAACAGGTAGGTACTATAAACAAATTTTTCTTCACTAGCAGAACAAAGGTGGAGAGTAATTCTGCACAGTGGAAGTACTTTTGGAATATAAACAAGATCGGTTAATTAACCTATACTTTATATAGAAATTGAGGGGAAAAAATGAAAGACATAGTTATAAAAGCAAAAAGAATTTTAGAGGGTATTGAAGTAGGATTCTTTGATACCGGTAAAGAGTGGAGTAGTGAAAACTACGCTGATTATTATCGATACTTTTCCCATCCAAATAAGGAAGTAAGAAAGTATTCGCTTCTAGTTTTTGCTGCTGCTGTAGGAAATTGGTGGATGAAATCCGCTTTTGTTTTTTATTCTCATGCTGATATTATTTACTATTCAGACCTAAAAGAGCACCTAGATAAAATCTATTTTATCGAAGATTATTTTCAGGCTTTTTTAGCTAATAAAGTGGCGATTAAAGAAGAGTTTCCTCTCCTATATAATGCAATTGTAGTTGATTTAATCAAACTCGATAACGAAAATCAGTTTGAAAATGTGTATCCCTCAGTCGATCCCCAATTGTTTTTTCAACTCCGGGAGACTTGGATTAAATCCAATATAGATACAAGTTACGAGTACAATTTCAATGATCTCTTAAGAGAAGTTGGTTTACCCACTTTTTTGAAAGACTAATTTTATAAGAAGACACTCATAATGAGAAATTTGAACTTCACCCCAAATGGTAGACACTTTAAAATGTGATTCATTTGGGGTGAAGTATCGATCTTTTCTTCCTTTTAGTCTGTATAAGTGTACTTTTACGAACGGTTTGAACCAGAAGAATCTATGAAATATGAAAGACGGTTGTGTCACTGTGCTTGGTTAGGGTGGAATCTATATTCCATATACGAATCAGGGGTGCATTGATATACTAAAAACTAGAAGAGAAGGAGGGAATTAGGATGAGGATCTTTTCGAAAGCTTTATTAGGAGCAACTGCTATCCATGGTCTTTATTTCATGAGTACTATGGCGATAGGATACATAAAAACGGTGAATTATGAACCAGATTTGGAAGCCGCATGGGCTATTGTAGATAATCTGCCAAGAGAAGTTACTTTTGGCTATGCATCTTCTCCTTTTCTATACGCAGGTTCGTTTTTAGCAACAGTGTCAGCATGTGGATTCATTCTTAGTATGTATGAAAAATTCTCCTATAATTCTTCGAAAGCAGGGGTATCGTAAACCTTTTAATTTTAGCTAATGTGAATGTAACTTAAGTGCAGTTAAGTTACATCCAAAATGACTTTATAAGGGGGGAAAGGAATGAAAAGAATTTCTATATTTATTATCCTTTTACTTGTTTTAGGTGGATGTAGTAATAGCGGAATTTATGAATTTTCGGGGACTACCGATAATTGGGATGTTTTTTATATGGTGGATGTTACTAACGATGATGAACAAAAAGCCACTGGAACTCTTAAATACATAGGAGATGGACCAATGCCAGAAACAGTAGATTATAAAATTGGAACCACATTAACCAAAATGGGGCAAACAGGAACACCGTTAACAGACGGAAAAGGCAATATTGGCAGTGGCTGTGAAGGTTGCGGAACTTTTCAAGAAGATGATGAGCTTGAAATGGAAATTATGTGGGATGGACAGACAGAAAAATTAATACTGACGACTATAAAATAGGTGGTATTGGAAAGTTTTAAAAGTTTGCTGTCTTTTTTGCACGTAACTTATTGGTAAGTAAATTACATTCAAACTCGTGGTACAATTTGGTATATATGGATTTATTATTTAGGGGGAGTACATGAATAACAAGTTTTGGAAAGTTGCTGGATTCTCATTTTTAAGTGTATATATTCTCACTTATTTGCTAGGCGTTAAGACAATTATGACAACTGATGTAAATGGAATGGTTTCACCAGCATTATTAACGGATTCCGAGTACTTTTTCAGAACAGCTGGTTTTTCTTTACTGATTACTGCAATTATTTTACTAGTAGTTTACTTAATTAATTTGCTTCAGAAAAAAAGGCGGAAACAATCGTCTTAAGGCAGTACGAATTCAAAAGCTCTTATCGTCGATAGTCATACCGACAATAAGAGCTTTTGGACTTTTTTATAAAAATTGAATGTAACATATATCCAAGTAAGTTACATTCGCAAGTCCTATTCTAAAGAAGTTAGCAGCACTACAAGAAAAGTGAATTAAAATAGTAGGGGGAACTTAGGAGTTATGCTGGGTAAGCTTTTTTGCGAGGAGAGTAAAGATGAGAGATTTTGTGAATCTAAAAAATAAACGAATGGAGATATTCCAAAAGGGGAACTTCGGAACTCCAATTCTAATTTTAACTGGAATGGGCTGTTCATTCGACGAATGGGTGGAAGTGACAGAAGCTTTAAGTAAAACAAACAGAGTCATTATGTTCCATCGCCCTGGACTTGGTGACAGCGAAATTGGAGAAGGTATTCGCACAACAGATAGTACTATAGGAGAAATATATCGATTATTAACTATGCTGGAAATAACTGAACCGGTTGTACTGATTGGCCATTCCTATGGTGGGTTATGTGCGCAGCATTTTACAAAGGTTTATCCTCATAAAGTGAAAGCTTTAGTGTTGGTAGACTCTACTTCCCATGATTTAGAAAAGCTGAACACATTGGACCTTCCTGTCTTAAACCAAAATTCTTCTGATAAAGAGTGGTTAGAGAGCTGCAAGATTTATGCGGATCTGAATGAAAAAGAGTTGAGCAAGATTGTTCAGCCTATCCTAACAGAAAATCAGAAAAAGTTGCCTTTGCCTGTACAAGAAAGATTAATAAAATTTCAGCAGAAACCTGATCTGTACAAAGCAATGAAGAGTGAGGCAGAGAACTGGAAAGCAGATGCAAAGATTATTAAAGAATTAGGACCGTTTCCCGATACTCCTCTTTTGGTAATTGGCCGGGACAAAGAATATGTCATTCAGCAGGGAATAGAAGAAGGTATACCTGAATCAGAATTACAGCTTCTTGAAAACACATGGCAACAATTAATCAAAGAACAAGCTAAGCTTTCGAAAAAGAGCAGGTTAGTTTTCGCTAAACAGTCAGGACACTCCATGCATCTTGATCGTCCGGACTTTATGATTGCAACAATACAAGAAATATCGAAAGATATAAATTTAAACTAGATTAAATTTGTATGGAATCCTTTATAAAAAAGAAAGTAGCCAAGGTTTTAGCTTCTTTCTTTTTTTGTTCGTTCGAGTGGACTTTTACGAACGCTCTATAATGAAAAGTTTGAAATTGAAGTTTGCATTGTAACTTTTTACTGCTTAGCTAGACTAATAGAAATGAAAGGAGGAGTACAAAATGAATTATAAGATACTATATGTAATTATAGCGATTATTTTTTTTATAGCTGGTTGTTCTCAAGAAAAGGAAGTTATTAAAAATGAAGAAAACAATAGTACTTCTGCGGAAAATAGAAATGACTCAATTCAAAAACCGCCCAACTTAAAAGTAAGTGTAAATGGAGAAGCGTTTATGGCTGCTTCGTATGGCTATTCGTGGAGTTATTATGATGAAGAAGAAAAGAGCATGGCCAGTATAAGTGCAGAAGTTGTACCTGTTTCTGACTTAATCGGGAATAGGAAAGGTCCTGCCGTAAATTCGGATACCACTATTGAACTTAAATTTGAAGAAGAACCAATCTCTTACGAGGTATTTGTGTTGGGGTCTTTCCCTTCTAATAGGGGAACTGACGTAGTTTTAGATAAGCAAAGCGGGAGAACTATATATGAAGTTAATGCCACTTGGGAACAAGGAACTGGATCTTACGTTTTTCCTTTAACAATTGAATAGATTCTTTCTACATCAATTTACATAAAGGGGAGGAACTCCATTGAGTTCCTTCCCTTTTTCGGTGTGCCCGGCATGGGCGTAATCTATAGGGTGCGAGTCCCGAACTGTGAAGGCAGAAGTAACAGTTAGCCAAGCGCAAGGGTGTCTACGGCGACGTGGAATCTGAAGGAAGCGGGCGGCA
>NZ_VIFV01000051.1 GCF_007004625.1 Planococcus salinarum
GGCTCAAAAGTCTGGTAGCACGTTATGAAACTTTGCGTTATGCATCTTAATTGAACCGCCGTATACCGAACGGTACGTACGGTGGTGTGAGAGGTCGGGAGTTAATCGCTCCCTCCTACTCGATTTTGAAATAGATTTCATATGTTTCTTGAAGCTTCCAACCCAAATTTAACCTACAGGCATTTTCTGCTCATCCAGCGTAAAACCTTCGCCCATTACATCATGCACTTCGATCAATGAAACAAATGCATGGGGATCGACAGAGTTGATGATGTTCTTCAACCGGACGATTTCGTTTCGTGCCACCACACAATAGAGAACTTCGCGTTCTTCTTTTGAAAAATGGCCATAACCACGGAGTATCGTGATGCCGCGGTCCATCTCATCAGCGATGCGGCTGGCAATCTCCTCCTGGGAATTGGAGATGATCAATGCGCCCCTTCCTGAATAAGCCCCTTCCTGCATGAAGTCGATGACACGCGCGCCAACAAAAACTGCGACAAGCGTATACATCATTGAGCGGTTATCAAGAAATGCGAGCCAGGACAGCAGAATGACAGCTGCGTCAAACAGGAACATCGTCTTGCCCATGCTCCAGCCAACGTATTTCTGGACCAGACGGGCAATGATATCGACGCCCCCTGTTGTTCCTCCGTAACGGAAAATGATGCCGAGGCCGGCTCCTACAAAAATGCCAGCAAATAATGAAGCAAGAAAGAGGTCATTTTGCAAGTCGATCTGCACTTCATAAATCAAAAAGATTTTCAGGAACACCGACACGGCAACAGTGCCGATAATTGTATATAGAAACAGGTTTTTTCCAAGGAGCTTCCAGCCCACAAAAAATAATGGCAGGTTGAGTAACAGGTTCATCAATGCGGGATCCCAATTAAACAGAAAATAAAAGATCAAGGTTATCCCTGCAAATCCGCCTTCTCCGAGCTCATTTTGAATATTAAAATGAACAAATCCAAAACTGTAGATGGCTGCTCCGATCAAAATGAAGAAAATATTTTTAAATTGAAGATTTTTCAACTGCGTTCAACTCCGTTCTGTATGTGCAACTCTTGTATTATGGGTCATATTCAGGATTTTGACAACATCATCTCTTTTCTTTACGATTAAAACAGGAGTGTGAAGTTATGGCACATGAGAAAACAGTCAAACAACTGCAAAGGGAAGTTGATGAATATATTTCACAATTCAAAGAAGGGTATTTTACCCCCCTTGAAATGATTGCACGTCTGACGGAAGAATTAGGGGAACTGGCAAGGGAAGTAAGCCATGTATATGGTCCGAAAAAGAAAAAAACTTCCGAAGCCGAAGCAAGTATATCTGAAGAAATGGGAGATTTGCTGTTCGTTCTTATTACAATGGCAAATTCGCTTGATATTGATCTGGCTGACGCGCACGACGGCGTATTGGCAAAGTTCCAATCACGGGATGTAAACAGATGGACAAGAAAGGATGAAGGCAAATGACGATCCGAGTTGCAATTGCGGGTGCCCGCGGCAGAATGGGACAGGAAGCGGTACATACCATCATGAAAAATAAGGAAATGGAACTTGTCAGCGTTCTGGATTATAAAGAGATCGGAGATACGCTGGCAGATACCCAGTTATTTCCACAGTCCTATTCAACACCCGTCTTTACGGATATGGCTGCTCTCCATAAAAAAACACATCCGGATGTCCTGGTGGACCTGACTTCACCAGAATCAGTCTATCAGCACACCCGGCAGGCTTTGGAGCTCGGAATCCGTCCAGTGGTCGGTACCACCGGTTTTTCTGATGAAGAACTGAAGGAATTGAAGAGATATTCACAGGAAAATAAAATCGGCTGCATCATCGCTCCGAATTTTGCTGTTGGGGCTGTTCTGATGATGAAGTTTGCTGAACAAGCGGCCAAATACCTGCCGGATATCGAAATCATTGAAATGCATCATGATCAAAAGCTGGATGCACCATCCGGGACAGCCATGAAGACCGCCCATATGATTTCTGCCCAACGGGATGTACACGGGCAGGGGCATCCAAAAGAAAAAGAAACTCTGGAAGGAGCCAGAGGCGCTGATTATGATGGTATGCGCATCCACAGTGTCAGACTGCCGGGTCTTGTAGCCCATCAGCAGGTGCTTATGGGGGGAGACGGCCAGCTTCTTACAATCAGGCACGATTCGTTCAATCGTGGTTCTTTCATGTCCGGAGTGGCATTATCCGTCACAAAAGTGATGGAACTCGAAGAGCTGGTCTATGGGTTGGAAAATATAATCGATTAAAGGGGAAGATGGCATGAAAATCGCTCTTATAGCGCATGACCGAAAAAAGGATGACCTGATTCAGTTTGTCATCGCCTACCAGCCGATATTAGCGGAAAATTCACTTTTTGCGACCGGAACAACCGGCCAACGGCTGATAGATGAAACGGGGCTTCAGGTGCACAAGTTCCGCTCCGGTCCGCTCGGTGGCGACCAGCAGATCGGTTCCATGATTGCGCAGGATGAAATGGACATGATTATCTTTTTCCGGGACCCATTGACTGCCCAGCCGCATGAACCGGATGTAACCGCTTTGATACGTCTTTGTGATGTCTACAATATTCCACTGGCTACCAACATGGGGACAGCGGAAGTTTTATTGAAGGGCCTTAAGGAAGGTTTTGTTGATTGGCGCCTCATCAGGGAGCGCAGAGGATAGGAGTGTCGGAAATGCGAAAAATGAAAATAGGCATCACATGTTATCCGACTGTTGGCGGATCGGGCGTAGTTGCAACGGAACTTGGCAAGCTGCTGGCTGAAAAAGGGCACGAAATCCACTTTATCACATCCAGTACACCGTTTCGGCTCAACCGGATGTATTCCAATGTCTTCAGCCACCAGGTTGATGTCAATTCCTATTCAGTGTTCCAGTATGCTCCTTATGACATTGCGCTGGCCACCAAGATTGCGGAAGTGATCAAAAATGAACAACTGGACCTTTTGCATGTTCATTATGCGATTCCCCATGCAGTATGCGCCATTCTCGGACGTCACATGGCGGATTCAGACATCGGCATCGTAACCACTCTGCATGGAACGGATATTACCGTTTTGGGTTCTGATTCTTCATTGAAGGAAGCCATCCGCTATGGGATTGAGAAATCGGACATCGTTACAGCGGTTTCAAATTCCCTGCGAGACCAAACCTACGATTTGATCAATCCGGATCAGGAGATCGAAACCGTCTATAATTTTGTTGATGAGCGGGATTATCATGTGAAAGATACCGGTACTCTTAAAGAGGAACTTGGAATCGAAGATGATGAAAAAGTGGTGATCCACGTATCCAATTTCCGAAAAGTCAAAAGAGTCGGTGATGTGGTGGATACATTCTGGCGCATTCGAAAAACAGTCCGCGCCAAATTAGTGCTTGTGGGCGATGGGCCGGAAATGAGCCGGATTCAGGAACAGGTAAGGGATCTTGGTATGGCGGAAGATGTGTTGTTCCTTGGTAAAAGGGATAATTTATCTGAACTGTATAATATTAGTAATTTGAAGTTATTGCTTTCGGAAAAAGAGGCATTCGGCCTGGTCATGCTGGAAGCGATGGCCTGCGGAGTGCCGGGCATTGGCTCGAATGTCGGAGGAATTCCTGAAGTCATCGATCCGGATGAAAATGGCTATCTTGTGGAACTCGGTGACACAGAACAAGCCGCTCTAAAGGGCATCGCAATTTTGACGGATAAAAATCTGGCTGCCCATTTAAGAAAAGGAGCAATTGATACCGTTGCCACCAAATTCCATTCCAGCCGTATCCTGAAGGAATATGAGGAGATTTATGAACGGCTGTTGAATAAGAGGGATAAACATGAAGACGGCAATTGACGTCATCAGAAGGTTGAAAAATGCCGGATTCGAAGCTTATTTTGTCGGAGGAGCAGTCCGTGATTTTCTTCTGGGGAAAAACCCGCATGATTTTGATGTGGCGACTTCCGCAGCACCCGAGCAGGTAAAGGGACTCTTTAAACGGACAGTGGACACCGGCATTCAGCACGGAACGGTTCTTGTGCTGGCGGGTGGCGCCGGAGTTGAGGTTACGACCTTCCGGACAGAAAGCGATTATTCCGATAACAGGCGGCCCGATTCTGTCGCGTTTGTAAAATCATTGGAGGAAGATTTGAAGCGCCGTGATTTTACGATCAATGCCATGGCGATGACGGAAGAACTTGAAGTGGTTGATTTATATGGTGGCAGGAAAGACCTGGAAGAAAAGCTGATTCGTGCTGTCGGAGAACCCGATCAGCGTTTCCGGGAAGATGCGCTTCGTATGTTGCGTGCTGTAAGGTTTTCAGGGCAACTGGATTTTGCCATTGACGAATACACCCTGTCATCGATTCAAAAAAATGCCGCTTTGATCGGATCTATTGCCGTCGAACGCATCAAAATGGAGTTGGATAAAATCATGGCCAACAAACACGCCGTGCGAAGTATCGACTATCTGTCACTTTCGGGACTTGCGGACCATCTGCCCTCAGGAGGGCTGTTCAAAACGGATTGGAGTACTTTCCAGCCGACAGGCGATCCTCTGAGCGGCTGGCTGTACGCTTTTTGGCATAATTCAAAAGACGTTTCCGCACTTTCAGCTTATAAGTTTTCAAATGAAGAAAAGATTATCCTCAAGAAAGCCATGGCAGCTGCTTCTTTGGAAAGCTGGAATCCGTGGACCTACTATACCTACACACCTAAGCAATTGGAGCTGGCAGCAGCGTTAACAGGCAGAGGTGATGGGTGGATAGAAGAAAAAGTGAGCCTTCCCATTGAGTCGAAATCAGATCTGGCCATCAACGGACGTGATTTGATGGACTGGACGGACAATAAGCCCGGTCCTTGGCTGAAGGAAGCCCTGGGTGAAATTGAAAGACGGATTGTTTTCAGACTGCTGGAAAATGAGAAAGACAAGATAAAGGACTGGTTTTTGGATGAATACAACCGTGACAAATAAATTGGCGGAACGTTTAATGGAAGCTGCGGGAGAACCGGTGTCCGGCCAACAACTGGCCGATGAATTCGGGATTTCCAGAACTTCCATATGGAAACATATAAAAGATCTTCAGGAAAAAGGCTATGAAATATCCTCTGTCAAAAAAAAGGGCTATGCTTTGACGGGAATTCCGGATTCACTCGAAGCTTCAACCATTCAGCCCTTGCTGAAAACAGCGCGTTACGGCAAAACTATGGAATATGTCAGCAGCTGTGAATCGACGCAGATTATCGCACACCAGCTGGCCCAGCAAGGCGTACCGGACGGGACAACCGTACTGGCAGAAGAACAAACTGCCGGTCGCGGTAGAATGGCCAGAAAATGGGATTCAGTGCATGGCAAGGGCATCTGGATGAGCGTCATCCTGCGGCCCGACGTGCCGATTCAGCGCGCACCTCAATTTACCTTGATCGCAGCAGTGGCTGTGGTCCGGGCAATCGAAGAAGTGACCGGGTTGAATGCCGACATCAAATGGCCGAATGATATTTTATTGAACGGCAAAAAGTGTACGGGCATCCTGACTGAACTGCAGTCGGATGCGGATGGCATTCAGGCGCTGATCATCGGGATCGGCTTGAATGCAAATCAGGGGCCAGCTGACTTCAGCGAAGAAGTGAAAGGGATCGCCACATCGTTGAAAATGGAAAAAGGGAATTCCGTCAGCCGGCAGGAGCTCGTCCGCGCAATCCTTTACTACCTGGAGCAATACAGCGCAATTTATATAGAAGAAGGCTTCGGAGCATTAAAGCTGATGTGGGAGGGCTATTCCACAACGATCGGAAGGACAGTCCGTGCCCGCATGGCCAAAGAGACGATTGAAGGGGTAGCGGAAAGCATCACGGATGAAGGCGTCCTGCAAATTCGTACGAAAGACGGCAAGCTTCATGGCATTTATTCGGCAGATATTGAGATTAAGAAATGATAATTGTTTTTACCCGCGCTCTTCTGCTATAGTGTTTTTAACGGGCAGTATCCTTTGGAACTGCACCGGTATGCGTGTTGTGCTGCAATTTAAAATTAATGGTCTGCCTTGATCTATTGCATGACAGGGACGGAAGATATGAAGCCTACATTTTCTGTCCTTCTGCCCATTTTTGGCTGAGGGACTTTTTATATGCAGCTTTCTTCCGGGAAGGAGAGAGAAGTATTGCGTCTGATTGAAACAATTGAAGAACTGAAACAGTGGGTCAGCGAAAATAAGGCGACAGGTGCCGGTATCGGGCTTGTCCCTACGATGGGCTTTTTACACGAGGGGCATATGAAACTTGTGGAAACAGCCAAAAGGGAAAATGATGTGGTATTGATGAGCATTTTCGTCAACCCTGCCCAATTTGGCCCAAATGAAGATTTTGAACGCTACCCAAGAGATATGGAACGGGATCAAGAATTGGCTCAAACAGCCGGAGCGGATGCAATATTTGCCCCCTCAGCCGGTGAAATTTATCCCCGCGAATCCGCCATTGTCATTTCTGCCGGCAGATTGGCCGATCAATTATGCGGGAAATCGCGGCCCGGCCATTTCGATGGCGTGCTGAAAGTGGTCACGAAACTTTTCCACTTGTCGGAGGCGGACAGGGCCTATTTTGGACAAAAGGATGCACAGCAATTGGCAATCATCGAGTCGCTGGTGGAAGATTTTAATTTTCCGTTGGAAATCCGGAGAGTCGAAACGGTCCGCGAACCGGATGGCCTGGCGAAAAGTTCACGCAATATCTATCTGACGGGGCAGGAGCGTGCCGAAGCGCCCCATCTGAAAAAGGCACTGGAAATGGGCAAGCAACTGGCGATTGGCGGAATGGATCCGATTCCCGCAATGACGGATTACCTTGGTGAAAACTGTTCCGGAACAATCGACTATATTCAGTTGCTGTCTTATCCGGATCTCACGGAAAACGTGACAGGCGAAGCGATTTTGGCATTGGCTGTCCAGTTTGAGAAAGCGCGTCTGATCGACAATCTATTATTTACCATAAAGGGGAACTGACAATGCTTCGTATGATGCTCAATTCAAAAATTCACCGTGCTACTGTCACAGAAGCTGATTTAAACTATGTGGGCAGCATCACCATCGACCAGGATCTGCTCGACGCAGTCGGCATGCTGCCGAATGAAAAAGTCCATATCGTCAACAACAACAACGGTGCCCGCTTTGAAACCTATATCATTTCAGGCCAACGCGGCAGCGGCGTCATCTGCGTCAACGGAGCGGCAGCGCGCCTCGTACAGAAAGGCGATATTGTCATCATCCTTTCTTACGCTTATGTTATGAATGAAAACGCACGTGACCATAAACCGACCGTCGCAATCATGGATGGATCCAATAAGATTAAAGAAATCATCAGCTACGAACCAGAAGCGACCATTATGTAGACACAAGCCTTCCAAAAGAAGGCTTTTTCTTTTGGTCACTTCCAACATTCTTTATACGTTATTAAAAAAAGAGTTTTTCTGTACCGCTGCGTAGTTCGTTGCAAACGCATAATCCACGCATGCTTCAGCTAATGCCTTCAAAGCTGTTTTGCGGAATATCGGCTCATGAAATTTTTTATTCATGTTATATCACTAGTGTTGCATAAAAACTGACGAAATATTCAGTCACAACTTTTCAATTATTTTTGCCAAAAAGGGAAGCACCCGAATAAAGGTAGCACTGTCCATTTGGTAGATTTATACAGTTTGACGAAGGCAACAGAGATGGACGGTCTTCTTTACGGAACTGCTTTGTTTTC
>NZ_VIFV01000052.1 GCF_007004625.1 Planococcus salinarum
GTTCGTCCGTGGTAAGATGGGTGTAGGTCATTCGTGGTCACTCCTATGTTTTTCTTTGGTCGGAAAATACATTGTGAGTGTACCACGGATGGCTTTTTAGTTGTCTAGCTTAATTTTACAATCGGCGTAATTAAAATTGAATATGCTTTTCGATATAAGCCTGCACTTCAGCGATCGGCATGCGCACCTGTTCCATGGAATCACGGTGGCGGACGGTCACTTGGCCGTCTTCAACTGAATCGAAATCATAAGTTACGCAGAACGGCGTGCCGATTTCGTCCTGGCGGCGGTAGCGTTTCCCGATGGACTGGGATTCATCGTAATCCACCATGAAATGCTTGGCCAGTTCAGAAAAGACGTCCGTTGCGCCTTCCGCCAATTTCTTGGAAAGGGGAAGGATGGCTGCTTTGTAGGGAGCCAGCGCCGGATGGAATTTCAGCACGGTCCGTTTGTCGTCGTTATCAAGCTCCTCTTCGTGATATGCATCCACCAGGAAAGCGAGGGTTACACGGTCAGCGCCAAGGGACGGTTCGATGCAATATGGCACGAAGCGTTCGTTGGTGACCGGGTCGACGTAAGTGAAGTCATCGCCGGAATGCTCCATGTGGCGTTTCAGGTCGAAATCGGTGCGGTCGGCAATGCCCCACAGTTCGCCCCAGCCGAATGGGAATTTGTATTCGATGTCGACCGTTGCATTCGAATAATGCGAAAGTTCATCTGCGTCGTGTTCACGCAGGCGCATATTGTCTTCTGACATATGCAGGTTCAACAGCCAGTTCTTGCTGAAATCGCGCCAGTAGGCATACCATTCCAGGTCTTC
This sequence comes from Planococcus salinarum, assembly GCF_007004625.1. Classification (GTDB taxonomy): domain Bacteria; phylum Bacillota; class Bacilli; order Bacillales_A; family Planococcaceae; genus Planococcus; species Planococcus salinarum. The sequence goes on from NZ_VIFV01000052.1 coordinate 821, forward strand.
GCCCGGTTTGCAGAAAAACTCAAGTTCCATCTGTTCGAACTCGCGGGTACGGAAAGTGAAATTGCCCGGTGTGATTTCGTTGCGGAAACTTTTGCCGATCTGTGCAATCCCGAACGGCATCTTTTTGCGCATTGAACGCTGGACATTTTTATAATTGACGAAAATTCCCTGAGCCGTTTCCGGACGAAGGAAGATTTCGTTGGTCGATGCTTCGGTAACACCCTGGAAAGTCTTGAACATCAGGTTAAACTGACGAATATCAGTAAAATCATGTTTGCCGCAGACAGGGCAGTCAATGTTATGTTCTTCGATCAATTCAGCCATCTTTTCAAATGACAATCCGTCAACAATCAACTCGATGCCTTTTGCGTCCAGCGCCTCTTCAATCAATTTGTCAGCGCGCAGGCGCGATTTGCAGCTTTTGCAATCGATCATCGGATCGTTGAAGTTGCCGACGTGTCCGGAAGCGATCCAGGTTTTCGGGTTCATGAGAATCGCAGCGTCAAGTCCTACATTATAAGGGGATTCCTGGACAAACTTTTTCCACCAGGCCTTTTTGATATTGTTTTTGAGTTCGACGCCAAGAGGACCGTAATCCCACGTGTTGGCCAAACCGCCGTAAATTTCAGAGCCCGGAAATACAAAGCCTCTGTGTTTTGCTAACGATACTATTTCTTCCATTGACATAAAAATTACCTCCATAAAATAAAAAATCGCACACGTCCCGGACATAAAGTCCGAGGACGAGTACGTTGTGACCCGCGGTTCCACCTCGATTGGCTGAAAAGTTCAGCCCGCTTGAATAAAATATGGCTCCAGATTGCCTTTTCCTGCCGGTATGGGCTTTCACTGTCCCCACTCGCTTCTTTGGCAGTACTTATAAATCTTTCATTGCCTGCTATAGAATCTTCGAATATTGTACCACGGCAAACTTTTCTTAGCAATATGATGTCAATTAGTATATAATAATCATCATTGAGTATAACACATATTTTGAGGCGGTGAGTCCGATCGAACTCAATAAGAGACAAGAAGAAATACTGCGCATCGTCAAAGGAAACGGTCCCATTACAGGGGAACAGATTGCCGAGAGGCTGCATCTGACGAGAGCGACATTGCGTCCAGACCTCGCCATCCTGACGATGGCCGGTTTTTTGGACGCCCGTCCACGGGTCGGCTATTTCTATTCCGGCAAAAAGCCCGGCCATGATGTTACGGATACGATGAATAATATGAAAGTCAAGGACTTCCAGTCGATTCCGGTCGTCGTCCGTGAAAATGTCAGCGTTTATGATGCCATCAGCCAAATGTTCCTGGATGATGTCGGCACCTTGTTCGTTGTGGATAAGAATTCCCTGCTGACCGGTGTACTGTCCCGTAAGGATTTACTGCGGACGAGTTTGGGCAGCCAGGACCTGACGGCCATTCCGGTCCATATCATCATGACCCGCATGCCTAATATAACCTATTGTTCCAAAGCTGATTCCCTGATCCAGGTGGCGAACAGGCTGATCAATCAACAGATTGATGCGCTGCCGGTGGTGGAAGAATTGACGAATGGCCTGAAAGTAGTGGGCCGGATCACCAAGACGAATATAACCCGGGCATTCTTGTCCCTATCCGAAAGTCATGAATTGTGAGGTGAAATATTTTGAATCTATTGCGTGTTTTCGTGATTTCCGATTCAGTGGGTGAAACAGGGGAACTGGTTGCAAAAGCAGCAGTCAGCCAGTATTTGAATCCTGATCAGAATGTTTCATTGAAGCGGTTTCCATATATTGATTCGATTGACCAGGTAAAGGATATTATACATATGGCGGCAGATCAGCGCGCATTCGTTGTTTATACCCTGGTATCAAATAAATTGCGTGAATTTATTGTGAAAGAAACGGCCCGCCTGCATGTCACCGCAGTGGATCTGATGGGACCACTGCTGGATGCATTGAAAGTGGAGCTGAATGCCGAACCGCTGGAAGAAGCGGGACTGGTGCGGAAATTGGATGATGATTATTTCAAAAAAGTAGAGGCGATCGAATTTGCCGTGAAATACGATGACGGCCGCGATCCGCGGGGGATTTTGATGGCGGATATCGTCCTGGTCGGCATCTCTCGAACTTCCAAAACACCATTATCGCAATATCTTGCGCACAAACGACTGAAAGTGGCGAACGTTCCGCTCGTTCCTGAAGTGGATCCACCCGATGAACTGTACCGGGTAGACCCTGCCAAATGCTTCGGGCTGGTCATTTCTCCGGAAAAACTCAATCACATCCGCAAGGAACGCCTGATTGCGCTGGGGTTGAATGATGATGCCAATTACGCGAAGATTCAACGCATCCACGAAGAAATCGTACACTTCAACAAAGTTGTCGAAAAGATCGATTGTGAAGTGATTGATGTCACCAACAGGGCCGTTGAAGAAACTGCTAATTTGATCATGAACAAACTGAAACAATCTTAAGTAGAAAAGCCGCCTGAAAAGGAGGTTTTTCTACTTTATTTGTGGATTTTTTGTGAAAAGAGTTTTATAATGGAGAATTGTGGCTAAACCAATAAGATAGACCACTTCTGCACACGTCATCTTTTTATTGAAACATGAAGGAATTTGCCGCTGTATCTCGAATTAAGTATGTTAAGCAAGTAAAGATGGTGATTAATGTGTCCAGTAGGGTACCTGAAGAAGTGATTGAAAAGATCCGCTCATCTGCCGATATAGTGGATGTGGTCGGAGAGTATGTACAATTGACCAAAAGGGGACGCAATTGGTTTGGGCTTTGCCCTTTCCACGGCGAGAGCACCCCGTCGTTTTCCGTTACTTCGGACAAACAAATTTTCCACTGTTTTGGCTGCGGCGCAGGAGGCAATGTCATTACGTTCATGATGGATATTGAGAACCTTTCCTTCCAGGAAGCCCTTTCGAGATTGGGGCAGCGCACAGGCCATGAAGTGGAGATCGGCCCGTCATCCGATACGGCACCGGCGCAGTCGAAGGCCGACAGCCGGCTTGTCGCAATGCATGAATTCGCAGCGGATATGTACCATCATATCCTGTTGAATACCGAGGAAGGCCAGGCAGCTCTGGATTATCTGGAAAATCGGGGATTTACCCGTGAGATGATGGAGAAATACCGCATCGGCTGGTCACTCCCCGAATGGAATTATATGGCATCAGCACTGCAGAAAAAAGGATTCAGTGAAGAAGAACTGACCTCAAGCGGACTGGCAATTGCCCGGGAACAGTCCGACGGCTATTTTGACCGGTTCCGCGGGCGCATCATGTTCCCCATCATGAATGAAAACGGCAAGGCAATTGCCTTTTCCGGGCGCATCATGGAAAACACAAAGCAGGAAGCGAAATACATGAACAGCCCGGAATCACCGATTTTCCAAAAAAGCCAGGTCCTGTACAATTTTCATCTGGCACGAAGCTCCATCAGAAAGAATCGGAAAATCGTTCTTTTTGAAGGCTTTATGGATGTGATAGCGGCAGGAAAAGCGGGCGTCGACAATGCCCTTGCAACAATGGGCACTTCCCTCACATCACAGCATATCCGTGTTATGAAACGTTTTGCACAGGATGTCGTCATCTGTTTTGACGGCGATGATGCCGGATGGGAAGCTGCGAAACGGGCCGCAATTGCGCTGAATCAAGAGAAGTTCAAAGTGGAGGTTGCTGTTTTGCCGGGGAAAATGGATCCGGATGATTATGTCCGGGAAAACGGCAGCGAAGCTTTCAAGGAGCAGATCATCGGCAGGCCGCATGCATTCATCGCTTTCGCCATGATGCATGCCCGGCGCCATAAAAATTTCCAATACGAAAATGATCTGCTCCAATATATCCAGGAAGTCCTGCAATTATTGGCGGGACGATCAACACCACTGGAACGGGATCTTTACATCAGGCAATTATCCGGAGAAACCGGGTTGTCCCAGGAAGCGATTCTGCAGCATTACCGGAAGCTGGAGAACAAAACGGTTGAAAAGAACCGTCCCGCACCCACTGAACAAACAGTCAGGCGTGAACCAAAGAAAGTCACTTCGCTGCACAGGGCGGAGAGACTCCTTCTGGCGCATGCCCTGGCGGATGAGGCAGTGATGGACAAACTCTCCCAGGAGGAAGGCATTCCGTTTATCAGCGAAGAATTCCAGGCAATATACGTGCAATTGCTCGGGTTTTATGAAGAATGGAATAAAGCGGATTTCCATAAATTTTTGGAAACGCTGCAGGACGCCGAACTTCGGAAACTGGTAATGGAAACCGCCCTTTCTGAACGGGACCCGGATCACCCTGATGAAGAAATAGCCGACTGCCTGAAACATCTGGGCAAAAGTCGGATCGAGCAGGAAATTCTTATGAAGCTGCAGCAATCAAAAGAAGCGGAAAAACAGCACGACCTGAAACGTGCCTTGCTTCTTGCACAAGAAGTGATTGCTTTGCGAAAGTCGCTATAGTTATATTCCGGTTTTTAAAGGAGGAAGTCGAATGGCTGAAAAGTCTGAACGTCAAAATGAAGTGGAAGCTAGCAACGTACCATTGACTACTGAAGGTCCGGAAGCGAGTGTGGAAGAAGCCAAGAAACAATTGATAGAAGCCGGTAAAAAAACGGGCGAACTCAATTATGAACAAATCGCTGATAAGTTAGCAGTTTTTGAAATGGAATCAGATCAGGTGGAGGAATTCATCGATCAGTTGGAAGGCCATGGCATTGAACTGGAAAGAAAATCTGATGATGAGGAACATCTGGACCGCCTGATGAAACCGACGGAAGAAAAATTCGACCTGAATGACCTGAGCGTTCCGCCCGGCATCAAGATCAATGACCCCGTCCGTATGTACCTGAAAGAGATCGGACGAGTGGATCTTTTGAAAGCGGAAGAAGAAGTCCGTCTTGCCAAACTGATTGAGCAGGGGGATGAGGAAGCGAAAAAACGCTTGGCGGAAGCCAATCTCCGCCTGGTTGTCAGTATCGCCAAACGTTACGTCGGTCGCGGCATGCTGTTCCTGGACCTGATTCAGGAAGGGAATATGGGTCTGATCAAAGCTGTCGAGAAATTCGATTACTCCAAAGGCTTTAAATTCAGTACTTATGCAACCTGGTGGATTCGCCAGGCCATTACCCGCGCCATTGCCGATCAGGCACGTACCATTCGGATTCCGGTTCACATGGTCGAAACGATCAATAAACTGATCCGTGTCCAGCGCCAGTTGCTGCAGGATCTGGGCCGTGAACCTTCACCGGAAGAAATCGGAGAAGAAATGGATCTTCAGCCTGAAAAAGTGCGGGAAATCCTGAAAATTGCCCAAGAACCGGTTTCCCTTGAAACACCGATTGGTGAAGAAGACGATTCCCATCTTGGTGATTTCATCGAAGATTCGGATGCACAGTCTCCTTCAGACCACGCTGCATATGAATTATTGAAAGAGCAGCTGGAAGACGTGCTGGATACATTGACGGACCGCGAAGAAAACGTATTGCGTCTGCGCTTCGGCCTGGATGACGGCCGCACGCGCACACTTGAGGAAGTCGGAAAAGTGTTCGGCGTCACGCGTGAGCGGATCCGCCAGATTGAAGCCAAGGCACTTCGCAAGCTGCGCCATCCTTCAAGAAGCAAACGTCTGAAAGACTTTTTAGAATAAGCAAAGCCGTTTCTCATCGTAAATATGAGGAACGGTTTTTGTTTTATCTATATAAGTTCACTGCTGTTGTATTAATTGATTTTGAAGATTAGGAATTCATAAAACATTCGAAAACTGGCAAAAACCAAAAGAAAAAGTCCTTTATAATGGAAAGGTCAGGTAGTTCCTGTCCAAATCCACTAAA
>NZ_VIFV01000053.1 GCF_007004625.1 Planococcus salinarum
GTAAGATGGACGTAGCTCATGACAGAACCTCCGTGTAGTGTTGGTGTGGTAACTTACATTTTACACGAATCTGTCATGGGCCCTTTTTTTGTTTTGTAGGGTGTTGCACTTAATATTACAATTCGTCTCATAAAAAACCGCTGCCTATATAGAGTGACCCAATAAAATGAGACAAGGAAAAAACACCCCCAACGTCGTATGTAGTATTAACGACAATTTGGAGGTGTTTTTCTGTATGGGTTCAAAAAAACGATTCTATCCGGAGGAAGTTAAACAAGAGGTCATCCGAATGAAACTCAGTGGCGACTATACCAACGCTGAGATCATGGAGATTCATCAGATCAAAAACAGGTCACAAATCAAGACGTGGATGAAGTGGTACCAGGATGGAGAGACGAGTCGCCTGGCCCAGAATATCGGCAGACCCAACAGCTCTGCCAAGGAAATGAGCGAAGTCGAGGCGTTGAAGAAAAAAGTTTTCTATTACGAAATGAAAGAGGAACTGTTGGGAAAGTATCGGGAACTGGAAAGGGGGTGGAACCGGCCCTCTTCCTAGAACTGGTGGACTTGTTCAAAGCAAAATATTCCATCACGATGATTTGTGAATGCATGAGTGTCCCTCGCCCCACGTATTACCGTTGGCGTCAGAAGAAGTTCGACAAAACGGAATTGGAGAAAGAGATCATCGCCATTTGTGAGCAGTTGAAGTTTCGAGTCGGTCACCGGACAGTAAAAGGATTGTTGGAAAATGCCGGCACCCTTGTCGATCGGAAGACGGTGCAGCGCATCATGCAAAAATACAACAGCCAATGCCAGGTTAAACCAAAGCGAGCCAAGAAAATGGCCGGTGAAAGCAATTTGGTGGTGCCGAATCTATTGGAACAGAATTTCAAAGCGGACGCCCCCAACCAGAAATGGGTGACGGATATTACGTACCTCCCCTTCGGGGAAAGCATGCTTTACTTGTCGACCATCCTGGACCTGTATAACAACGAAGTGATTGCCTACAAAGTCAGTGACACGCAGAATGCCCACCTTGTGTTGGATACGCTAGAAATGGCTTGCCGGAAGCGCAATACGGCTGGAACCATTTTGCATAGTGACCAAGGCGCCCAGTATACATCGCATGCGTTTCAAGTGACGGCAAAAGAAAACGGCATTATCACCAGCATGTCCCGCAAAGGAAACTGCTTTGATAACGCCGTGATCGAATCCTTCCACTCCTCGCTAAAGTCGGAAGAATTCTATACCCTTGAGAAAAGGGTACGCTTAACCAATGCCATTGTACAACAAAAAACAGAAGATTACATGTATTATTACAACTACATTCGACCGTTCCAAAAATTAAACTGCCATTCCCCGATCGAGTATCGGACAATGGCAGCCTAGGTGTTTTTTCTAGTGTCTCAAATTACCGGGTCAGTTCAATAGAGGCAGCGGTTTTTTATGATTTCATTCAAATTCCACGGTCATGCTGGTGAGAAGGCGTTTGTACTCTTCGTGCCAATGCTGCCACTCGCTTTCGCGGTCGAGCCCTTCATCATCCAGAATCGCACCGATGGCGTCGAGGCAGACATGCCAGCCGGCCAAATCTTTGGCAGTCTGAGGCGTTATGCGCTGAATCGTTTCAATCAGGCGCAGCACGCTTGTGCCGGTGCCTTCCTCCTCCACTTCAAAGCGAACGTGATCAGCCCACCACTGAAAAGCGAAGACACGCCCTTCTTCGTAATCGGTAATTTCCAGCTCTTCTGCCGCTCCATTGCCACTATCAAAAATCAGCTTTCCACCTTTGCCGGATTCCCCCATACGCAATTCATCAAACCACTGCTGCAGACGGCTGTTGTCGGTCAGCATACTCCAGACCTCTCCAGTGCCGTGTTCCAACCGGCGTTCGAATACCGCTTTATAGCCCTTTTCCTGCTGCGTCAATTCGGCCCGCATTGTTTGCCCTCCATTCTTCAGCTTTTCCGCTGATTACAGTTCCTATTACGAATATTGTAACAGAATTTTGGGTATACTGGATGCAGGGAGATGAAGCATATGAGATTGGGTTATGCATGCATGAATACTGAACTGAAGACCGTTTTCCGGACGTTGCGGCTGGCAACAGCCCAAGTGGAAGGCACCGAAAAGATCAAGGAACTGACCCTCAAGAATATGCAGACGACACTTGACATCATAAACTGGAATCTTGCCAATGATATTTATTTCTACCGGGCGTCCAGCTCGATCGTGCCGCTATCGACACATCCTGTAAACACGTGGGTTTGGTGGGAAGACCCTGATTTCCTTTTTATTGCCGGACAGATTCGTGACCTCGTCGAAACTCATCAGATGCGGGTTTCGGTCCACCCCGGACAATACACGGTATTGAATTCACCAAGACCGGAAGTGGTGGAAAAAGCGATTGACGACCTTGTCTACCACGAAAAACTGATTGGTCTGATGGGCGGCAACGACATCATCATCCATACCGGCGGCGCTTATGGCGACAAGGAAAGTGCCAAGCGGCAATTTGCGGATACTTACCTGAAATTGCCGGAAGCGATCCGGAAACGGCTGCGCCTTGAAAATGACGACAAAACCTTCACGATACGTGATGTCCTGGATATCCATCAAATGTGCGGTGCGCCCATCTGTTTTGATATTCATCACCATAATTGCAACAATGACGGAACAGCAGTCGATTTTGCCGAGATTCTCGCCACCTGGGAAGGGTACGGCACACCAAAAATTCATATCAGCACAGGCAAGGAAGGCTTCACCGACCTGCGCCATCACGAACTGGTATCGGAAGAAGATTTCGATGAGCTGCTTTTGCTGCTCGGCGGAACCGATGCGGACATCATGTTCGAAGCCAAGTTAAAAGAACAGTCCGTCTTGCCGTTTCTTAAGACCTTGAATGAGAAAGCCAATAAGTGAATGCCAGTACTGAGGCAACCACAGAATTCCCATACAACCAATTATGAAATGCAAAAACCGGCTCGGAAAAAGCATTGCTTTTTCCGAGCCGGTTTTTTGGTTTGTCCGGTTTACAGTCCATATTTCGGGAATACCAATTTGAATACTGTTCCTGAACCTTTTTCGGAATTGACGATGATGGCACCTTTCATCTGGTGGATGACACTGTAGGTGACCATCATGCCCAGTCCGGTCCCTTTTATCTTATTCGAAAAATAAGGTTCCCCGAGACGCTCGACTTCTTCCTTGGTCATGCCGACGCCTGTATCCGCCACTTCGACGGTCACTTTTGCAGGCTGCGCTTTAATGCGCACGACCAATTCACCGCCCTCCGGCATCGCCTCTACACCATTGCGGATGATATTGACCATCGCCTGACGGAATTTCTGCCGGTCGCCTCGGATGCTGACATTTTCTTCACCTTTATGGCAAAGCAGCTCCACATCCCGGCTGTTTGCATAGGGGCCGAGAAGTTTCAGCACTCCGCATACTTCGTCACTCACAGACATGCGCTCCAGTTCGCCGTAAACCGGCTTGGCGTAAATGAGGTAATCATCAATCAGACTTTCAGCCGCATTGATCTCGTTCAGGATGGTATCGTGGAACTCCAGCTGTTTTTCACGGTTGTAATCATACACTTGCATCAGCTGGATGAAGCCTTTGATGCTTTGGATTGGATTTCGCAGTTCATGGGAAACAGCCGCCGCAAAATGGCTGACGCTTTCCAGTTTTTCATGCTTCATCAAAGTATTGAGCAAAAGTTCCTGCCGTACAATGTGTTCAATCAGCAGGGCTGTGAGCACGATCATCATGCCCTGGTTCAGCATCAGCATGAGCCAGATGCCGATGATGTCATGAATCGGGTCGCCGAACAAAAGATAGCCGGCAAACATATTGAACAGTAATGACAGGATGGAAATGACAAAAACCGTTATGACTTTCATGGTGCGTTCCATTCGCATATAAGCGGGACGGATGAACGGAACTCCGGCTGCAATGACAAATTGGTTAAGGATGGCGATATACATCCCGTCCCCACCGATCCAAATCCGGCCGACCGCTGAAACCACGAACAGCACAGCAGATATTACAGGACCGCCGTACAGCGCTCCCACGATCAACGGCACCTGCCGCAAATCGAAAATATATTCATCTGTCAGGAATTGATAAGGAAATAACATGCAAAGGATGATGGATATTGAAAAAAGGATTGTCATCGTAATCCGGTAATCGACAAAGAAATTGCGCTTACCTGCTCCGGCCAGCATCTGGTACAGCACAATCGGGAAAATGATGAAAAATATATTGTTGATCATGCCGGTCATCATTTCAAACAAATTCAGCACCTGCTTTCCAAACTGCTTATGCGAAATTTATTATACAGGAAATTGATGACCGTAAAACTTTTTTCCGTAAATATAAATTGGCGGCATATCACTCCCGGTTCCGGAAAGACTCGCTTTCTTTGATTTTCTCCAGCAGCCTGGCTTTCTTCTTCTTCATCCCTGCCACCGAAATGCCGTACAGCTCCGCCAGCTGTTTAATGCCTTTGTCCTCAACAAACAATTCATGCAGCAATCTTCTTTCCTTCTCCTTCAACGGGATTCCGGCGACCCATTCGGGCAGTTTTTCCTCCTGCACCGGCATTTCCAGTTCTTCAAAATGGCTCCCTTCTGACAGCAGAAACAATTTCGCATATCTCCCTTCGCGGGCCAATTCATCCAGCATCGCTCCGTGCACTGAGCGAAAGGCGTAAGGAGTAAAATCCCCTTTGTCTCCATCAAAGCGGGACCACGCCTGCCAAAGTGCCACTTTCCCAACTTGGCGGTAAACTTCATAATCACGGTAAATATGCATTTTTCTGATCAGCGCTGAAATCAACGGCGCATATTGCTCTTCCACTTCAATGAAATCTTCCATTCCTTTAAACTCTTCCATGTTCGTTTCCTTCTGAACGTTCGTTTATTCCCGGGTAAATCCAGATTAAAATAAGTCTTCCCAGTGCACCAATCACAGAAAAAGCAGATTGCTGTGCACAAACAAGTTATTTGATGGACATTGAAAATTTCATTATGAATGAAAAATTGCCTGGAAAGTTATTTTTCCTGCCAAAAGGTATTGGCTGAAATTTCTTGCGGCTCATTTATTTCCCGGGAAATCAAAAGAGGCTGAGTGGAGCGATTCCCCAGCTCACAATATCTCCGTTTCGACGCTGCTGACATTGGCCATCGTGCCGATCGTCTATGAAGTGACGGCGAAGTTCAGACGGAAAGAATTGAAGTAGAGGTTAAGAGTAAGTTCAAGAGCTAGTTCAAGAGCTAGTTCAAGAGCTAGTGATAGATGGATGGAGCCCTCCGGTCGGAGGGCTCCTATTTTTGTGGGTGGATTTTGGGTTGGAGTTAGATTTGGGTTTGGAGGGTGTGGAATCTTTGGGAATAGTTGAGGAATTTTCTAAGCGCAACTAAATGGATTGTAACCGCAACTAAATGGATTGTAACCGCAACTAAATGGATTGCAACCGCAACCAACGCGAAACTAACTTGAAATATTTTACATAAATATTTTAAAACTAAAAATTAGAGCGGATTTTATTCCCACCGCACCTCGATCGCGCCTAACCGCACCTCATTTGCCTCAAACCGCACCCCAAACTGTTTTACCCGCACCTCAGCCCCTTCAAGCCGCACCCCACGCAACTCCACACAAAAAATATAGATAATATTTCCAGCCAATAACATCCCCAAATCGAGTAGGAGGGAGCGATTAACTCCCGACCTCTCACACCACCGTACGTACCGTTCGGTATACGGCGGTTCAATTAAGATGCATAACGCAAAGTTTCATAACGTGCTACCAGACTTTTGAGCC
>NZ_VIFV01000054.1 GCF_007004625.1 Planococcus salinarum
GGGATAACGCCGTAATTGAGAGTTTCTTCTCTCATTTAAAAACAGAGTTTCCGCATTTATTCCCAATCGATTCAGCTGGTCAGGTAATCGACGACCTGCCGAAATTCATTGCCTATTTTAATGGCGAACGCAGTCAAAAAAGACTGGATTATTTGACGCCGGCCGCTTATTTGAACGTGAAAAAATTAGCCAGCTGACACACAATTAGATGGTGTCTAAAAACGAGGGGCTTGACCAAAGGGAACATCTGGGATCTGCTGGAACTTACCATTGAAATACCGAAAAACTTAATTGAAAGAGATCATGTATAAAAAGAGAAAGTCCCAATAAAAGGGTTTTTACCATTTTCTGTCGAATATATTTCTTATAAAGCACCTAAAGCTATATCCGCTTGGAGGGGAGGCCTAATGCCATTCATGGACCTGTTGTTATTCTTTTTGATCGTAGTTGCAATAAATTCCGTTTTGAAGTTTACGCTTCGAAAATTGTTTAATATTGAACCGAGCAAGAGAGAGTTCTTTTCCTATAATCACATCAACGACCTGCACCGGAAGGTCGACTGGTTCGTGAGGATTGGCACGTTGATTGCGGGCCTGGTGCTCTTGTATTTTGTCGCTTTGGATGAGGATCCGCCGTCGTATTATTTGGTTGCGATTATTGCATTTATTGTGGTGGACCATTTGGTCAGGGCATTTTTCGAATGGCGAGCCTCTGAAAACCCAAAGCAGTCCATTCTCACTCTGACTCAGATGATGGTTTTTGTGGCAGCGACTGTGTTCGTCCTCCAATTCAACTTCTTCCTTTTCGGCGGATTTGAGGGAGTGGTGACCGAAAAGACGGATACGAGTTTCATGGTGGAAGTGACTTCGTTCAATTTAGAGATCGGACCGACCATCCATGAAGTCCATATGACGGATGATACGCTGTTTAAGGGGGAGGTACGTGGTTTTGATGAATTGGAGGAAGGCACTCTTGTCCGGGTGAGGCCTTTCGATTTGCCGTCAGATTTTCCTTATAAGCTTGCTTCGGAAGTGATTGTGGAGTGATCCCTTCTTAAGGGACGATTCTAAATGATTTTTTAGATTGCCATGTCCCATTTGAATCTGGGTATGGCTTTTTCATTTATTCAACCATATAAATTGTTTTGGAATTGTGTCGTTCCATGGGGAGTGATATTGAAATATGCTGAAGAAAAAGCTGAAGTATTAAACTATCTAACTGGAAATGCAGTTGACTTAGACGAAAAATTAAACAAAGATGAAACTGATAGTGAGTCAATTGAAATGATGTGGCACCCACCAGATGAAGAGGATTTATGGAATGACCCTAACTGTGAATGGGCAGCTGTCTTATATTGTGAATTCTAGGATTTCTAGTTACCCCTTGGGGAAATGTAGCTTGCGGAGCAAGCTGGGCAGCTCTTTGTCATTAATCGTTTGGGATGGAGGACCAATTATGTCATTAACAATTTGGAAATTTATTAGAGCTTTTGCTGTTGCTTTGCTTGCAGTAGGAGGCTTCTCTTTTATTTTCGATGGGGAATTACCATTTAGTGTTCCTATAATGCTAACTGGTTTAATTGCATTATTAATTTCCCAGTATATAATTTGGAATTCGGATAAAAGTAAATATAATAAAACTACGTAATATCCGATAATAAAGTTTTTTAAAATTGTCTCCCTGTTTCAAAGACGTTTCAGTCCATTCAATACAAATGCATAGGGAAATCGCGTACTTGGGAAGAAACAATTTTAAAAAATTTGACAATAAATTACAATTTATATTTTATACATAACCACACCTACTGCATCAATATTTCGGTTGTGGTTTTTTCTTTTATCCATTCGTATAAATAGACTGGGAATTGCTTGGCTCCCAAAGAAGAAGGGAAAATAAAAATTCTTACTTTTTATCCTTTTATTAGAAAATAAATAGTTACTTTTTTTGAATACCTGTTAAACTAAAATTCAATAAACTTAGTTTAATTAGGAGGAAAAATTGGTGGCTACAAACGAAGTTTCAATCGGGAAGGTACAACAAATGTTGGATTGGACATACGAAAAATCTTTAGATGGTATTCCTGGAATGGATTCAGCATATGAAATGGCAGAGGATTTTTTATCAAAACATGATACCACTGATCAAGCTATCGACAGCTTGATTCGTTGGCAAAATACCAAAGCCGCCACTAGTGGCTTTCTGACCGGATTGGGTGGAATAATTATAATGCCTGTTACTTTGCCCGCAAATATTGCTTCTGTTATGTATGTCCAAATTAGAATGATTGCAGCTATTGCACACATGAAAGGCTATGACTTAAAAGATGATCAAGTTAAAACGTTTGTGTTTGTTTGCCTGACAGGCAAATCAGCTTCGGATATTTTGAAAACAACTGGCATTAAATTGGGTAATGCCTTTGCAAAGCAAGGTGTTATAAAAATACCTGGTAAAGTGATTGTAGCTATAAATCAAAAAGTTGGTTTTAGACTGCTTACGAAATTTGGAGAAAAAGGTGTAATAAATATAGGTAAAGCCATACCGATAGCTGGCGGTGTAATTGGAGGAGCTGTCGATGGAATAGGTACTGGGATAATTGGGAAGACAGCGAAGAAGGTTTTTGTCTGAGTAGAGAGATTTATGAATCCTACTCTGGGAAAACACTTCTTTATCTTCAGGTATAAAAGTGTCACTTCCAAACCAAAGAAATTTTTACTAGTGTAAATTGTCAACTCAAGTCGAACGTGGCAAGAAATTCATGAATACCTCAAATGGCGTATTGTAATTCAGTACTTTCCGGGGGACCTGATTGAATACTAGGAGAAAGTCCATGATCTCCTTCTGGGTCATCCGGCTGAAGTCAGTTCCTTTTGGATAGGTGCGGCGAACACGGCCATTGCTGTTTTCGTTGGTGCCGCGTTGGCCCGGCACGCCAGGATTGGAAAAGTAAACGGGAATTTCCAGTGCCTTTTCCACCTCGACCCATCCGTGAAATTCCTTGCCCCGGTCGGCGGTGATGGATTTCACCACTTTCTTTGGCAGGTTTTTCAACACATGGATGATTGCCTGCGCTGTTTCACTTGCCGTCTTCGCAGCCAGCTTGTAGATAATCTCAAACCGGGTGGTGCGTTCAGTCAATGTGAGGATCTGGCTCTTGTGCGACTTGCCGATGACGGTATCGACTTCCCAATGTCCCACCTGGCTTCGTGGCGCCAGACGTGCATGAATCTTTTTCAGACGGGGCATCTTGCCTCGCGTCTCCACTTCATTGTTCTTTAACTTTCTCCCTTTGCGGATCAGAAGCTTTTGGGAAAGCTTGAACAGGCCGAGTGCAGCGTACCGGTAGATGCTCGAGACACTGATAGGAAAGGGTTTCTTATGCGTTTTCCAGTACCGTCCAACGATGCTTTCGGGCGACCAGCCCATCTTCAGTTTGGACAGGATATAATCGACGTCTTCTTGATTAACCGATCGTCTGGAGCCGCAGTTTTCACGTTTAGCCTCGTAATCAGCCTGTGCCAAAAGGGCGTTATACGGCTTACATCGTTTCAATTCATAGTTGATGGTGCTTTTACTTCGTTTCAACTGTTTCGCCATGTAGGACAGCGATTTCTCTTCCAGGCAATAACTCTCGATTAGCACACGTTCCCGTGATATAATTTGGGCATAGCTCATTTGGGGACACTCCTTAGTTGATTCGCGTTAACTACTGTGTACCCACTTGAGCTATTTTTATTTTTCTAACCGTTCGACTTAATATGATAATCTACA
>NZ_VIFV01000056.1 GCF_007004625.1 Planococcus salinarum
TTGGTTAAGTTAGGAAGGGCGCACGGTGGATGCCTTGGCACTAGGAGCCGAAGAAGGACGGCACTAACACCGATATGCTCCGGGGAGCTGTAAGTGAGCATTGATCCGGAGATTTCCGAATGGGGAAACCCGCTGCCTGTAATGGGGCAGTATCCATGTGTGAATTCATAGCACATGAGAAGGCACACCCAGGGAACTGAAACATCTAAGTACCTGGAGGAAGAGAAAGCAAATGCGATTCCCTGAGTAGCGGCGAGCGAAACGGGAACAGCCCAAACCAGAAGGCTTGCCTTCTGGGGTTGTAGGACACTCTATACGGAGTTACAAAGGAACAGATTAGGCGAAGCGACCTGGAACGGTCCGCGATACCGGGTAACAGCCCCGTAGCTGAAAGTTTGTTCCCTCCAGAGTGGATCCTGAGTACGGCGGAACACGTGAAATTCCGTCGGAATCCGGGAGGACCATCTCCCAAGGCTAAATACTCCCTAGTGACCGATAGTGAACCAGTACCGTGAGGGAAAGGTGAAAAGCACCCCGGAAGGGGAGTGAAATAGATCCTGAAACCGTGTGCCTACAAGTAGTCAAAGCCCGTTAATGGGTGATGGCGTGCCTTTTGTAGAATGAACCGGCGAGTTACGATTGCATGCAAGGTTAAGGTGAGAAGCCGGAGCCGCAGCGAAAGCGAGTCTGAACAGGGCGAATGAGTATGCAGTTGTAGACCCGAAACCAGGTGATCTACCCATGTCCAGGGTGAAGGTAAGGTAACACTTACTGGAGGCCCGAACCCACGCACGTTGAAAAGTGCGGGGATGAGGTGTGGGTAGCGGAGAAATTCCAATCGAACCTGGAGATAGCTGGTTCTCTCCGAAATAGCTTTAGGGCTAGCCTCAATCTTGAGAATCCTGGAGGTAGAGCACTGTTTGGACTAGGGGCCCATCCCGGGTTACCGAATTCAGACAAACTCCGAATGCCAGTGATTTATGATTGGGAGTCAGACTGCGAGTGATAAGATCCGTAGTCAAGAGGGAAACAGCCCAGACCACCAGCTAAGGTCCCCAAATATCCGTTAAGTGGAAAAGGATGTGGCGTTGCTTAGACAACCAGGATGTTGGCTTAGAAGCAGCCATCATTTAAAGAGTGCGTAATAGCTCACTGGTCGAGTGACACTGCGCCGAAAATGTACCGGGGCTAAACGGATTACCGAAGCTGTGGATGGAGCTCTTAGGAGCTCCGTGGTAGGAGAGCGTTCTAAGGGCGTTGAAGCTGGACCGGAAGGACCGGTGGAGCGCTTAGAAGTGAGAATGCCGGTATGAGTAACGAAAGACGGGTGAGAATCCCGTCCACCGAATGCCTAAGGTTTCCTGAGGAAGGCTCGTCCGCTCAGGGTCAGTCGGGACCTAAGTCGAGGCCGATAGGCGTAGACGATGGACAACAGGTTGATATTCCTGTACCACCTCCCCGCCGTTTGAGCAATGGGGGGACGCAGAAGGATAAGGTGAGCGCGCCGTTGGTTGTGCGCGTCCAAGCAGTGAGGCGTGGAATGAGGCAAATCCCATTCCTGATACGTTGAGCTGTGATGGCAAGGGGCATTGCGCCCCGGAGTCCCTGATTTCACACTGCCAAGAAAAGCCTCTAGCGAGGCGGGAGGTGCCCGTACCGCAAACCGACACAGGTAGGCGAGAAGAGAATTCTAAGGTGAGCGAGTGAACTCTCGTTAAGGAACTCGGCAAAATGACCCCGTAACTTCGGGAGAAGGGGTGCTCTGGTAGGGTGTTACAGCCCGAGAGAGCCGCAGTGAATAGGCCCAGGCGACTGTTTAGCAAAAACACAGGTCTCTGCAAAACCGTAAGGTGACGTATAGGGGCTGACGCCTGCCCGGTGCTGGAAGGTTAAGGGGAGTGCTTAGCGCAAGCGAAGGTGCGAACCGAAGCCCCAGTAAACGGCGGCCGTAACTATAACGGTCCTAAGGTAGCGAAATTCCTTGTCGGGTAAGTTCCGACCCGCACGAAAGGCGTAACGATCTGGGCACTGTCTCAACGAGAGACTCGGTGAAATTATAGTACCTGTGAAGATGCAGGTTACCCGCGACAGGACGGAAAGACCCCGTGGAGCTTTACTGTAGCCTGATATTGAATTTTGGTGCAACTTGTACAGGATAGGTAGGAGCCAATGAACCCGGAGCGCCAGCTTCGGAGGAGGCGTCGGTGGGATACTACCCTGGTTGTATTGAAATTCTAACCCACACCCCTGATCGGGGTGGGAGACAGTGTCAGGCGGGCAGTTTGACTGGGGCGGTCGCCTCCTAAAGAGTAACGGAGGCGCCCAAAGGTTCCCTCAGAATGGTTGGAAATCATTCGCAGAGTGTAAAGGCAGAAGGGAGCTTGACTGCGAGACGTACAGGTCGAGCAGGGTCGAAAGACGGGCTTAGTGATCCGGTGGTTCCGCATGGAAGGGCCATCGCTCAACGGATAAAAGCTACCCCGGGGATAACAGGCTTATCTCCCCCAAGAGTCCACATCGACGGGGAGGTTTGGCACCTCGATGTCGGCTCATCGCATCCTGGGGCTGTAGTCGGTCCCAAGGGTTGGGCTGTTCGCCCATTAAAGCGGTACGCGAGCTGGGTTCAGAACGTCGTGAGACAGTTCGGTCCCTATCCGTCGCGGGCGCAGGAAATTTGAGAGGAGCTGTCCTTAGTACGAGAGGACCGGGATGGACACACCGCTGGTGTACCAGTTGTTCCGCCAGGGGCATCGCTGGGTAGCTATGTGTGGCCGGGATAAGTGCTGAAAGCATCTAAGCACGAAGCCCCCCTCAAGATGAGATTTCCCATTGCGCAAGCAAGTAAGATCCCTCAAAGACGATGAGGTAGATAGGTTCGAGGTGGAAGCGTGGCGACACGTGCAGCTGACGAATACTAATCGATCGAGGACTTAACCAAAACCAATTTCGTGAACCGCTTTGTGCGCGAATTGTTTCGATGTCGTTTATCCAGTTTTGA
>NZ_VIFV01000057.1 GCF_007004625.1 Planococcus salinarum
AGGGCTCAAAAGTCTGGTAGCACGTTATGAAACTTTGCGTTATGCATCTTAATTGAACCGCCGTATACCGAACGGTACGTACGGTGGTGTGAGAGGTCGGGAGTTAATCGCTCCCTCCTACTCGATTCCAAAAATTGACAGCTTCGGTAAAAAATCGGCCAGGCGTGATATATGTCACAGTGCCCCGGCACAGAAAAGCATAAGCTGACACTATACAACGCATGGAGTAAGAGGTGAAATAGATGAGCAAAAAAAATGAGCATGAAGGTTTGGATCTGCGGGGGACGCTGGCCAGCGTAATGGTTGTGGGTGTCATCATCGTTGTGATGTGGGTTGCTGTGTACCTGATGTATATAGGCAGATAGAGCAGGAAAGGAGAATATCGACATGCATTTGCACAAATTTGAAAAGATTTGGCTGGTTTTTGGAATTATATCTTTAATTGTTTTCTTAAGCATTGTTGGCATTACCGCATTTTCGCAAGACCATCACCCGTCTGGCGGGATGGATACGATCGACCCGAAGAAAGTCGATCAAACTGCGCCGTTCGATAACCCAGGCGTTACGCAGATTGATGATGACACGTACCAGGTGGCAATTGTCGCCAGTGCGTTCAGTTATGCGCCACTGGAACTCAGAGTACCGGCAGGAAAAGAAATCATTTTTAAAGTAACCAGTAAGGACGTCGTCCACAGCTTCACCATCGACAACGCGAAAGTGAACATGATGGTCGTTCCGGGACAGATTACGACACGCGTCTATACTTTTGAAAAACCCGGCAAGTATTTGATTCTCTGCAATGAATACTGCGGCACGGGCCACCACTTTATGTTTACAGAAATTGAGGTGTACTAAGCATGATCGCTCTGCAAGATCGTAAATTGGCATTATGGTATATCGGCGTTGCTTACATAGCGTTTCTGATTGGGACCCTGATGGGACTGCTTCAGGTGTTTATCCGGAACGATCAGCTCGAATTGCCGGCATGGCTTGATTATTACCAAATTTTAACGGCACACGGCGTGCTGCTCGCACTTATTTATACGACTTTCTTCATCTTTGCATTCTTTGTTACGGGCATGAGCAAGAGCCTGGGCACATTCGGGCCGAAAGTGAAACTCGTTTCCTGGATCGGGTTTTGGGTAACTTTAGTCGGGACAGTCATGGCAACTGTTTTGATTGTTGCCGGTGAAGCATCCGTTCTCTATACGTTCTACGCTCCGATGATGGCAAACGGCTGGTATTATGTCGGACTCGCCCTGTTCGTAGTCGGGACGTGGATTTCCAGTTTTGCACTGATCGGCCATTACCGCGTATGGCGCAAGAACAATAAAGGGCAATTCAGTCCATTGTTCGCATTCATGACCATCACGACACTTATTATGTGGCTGATCGCCTGTCTCGGTGTTGTCGCAACCGTCCTGTTCCAATACATTCCGTTGGCATTCGGCTGGACCGATACCATCAATGTTGAGCTCAGCCGCTCGCTGTTCTGGTATTTCGGCCATCCGCTGGTGTACTTCTGGCTGTTGCCGGCTTACATCGCCTGGTACGTTATCGTACCGAAACTTTTGAACGTCCCTGTTTTCAGTGACTCTTTGGCACGTCTGGCGTTTGTGTTGTTCATCCTGTTCTCGATTCCGGTCGGTTTCCACCACCAGTTGACAGAACCGGGCATCTCGAACTTCTGGAAATTCCTGCAGGTCGCCCTGACGTTCATGGTTATCATTCCGTCACTTATGACGGCGTTCACGATGTTTGCGAACTTTGAAATCTCGGGACGCAAAAAAGGTGCAACCGGCCTGTTCGGCTGGTTTACGAAATTGCCATGGAGAGACGTACGATTCACTTCCATCTTCATTGCGATGGCCTTCTTTATTCCCGGCGGAGCGGGCGGTATCATCAACGCCAGTTTCCAATTGAACGAAGTGGTCCATAACACGCTTTGGATTGTCGGCCATTTCCACATCACGGTCGGTACGCCGGTCGCGATGACTTTCATGGGACTTACATTCTGGCTCATCCCGTATTTGACGGGACGCAAATTCACAAAATCCATGCAGAAACTGGCGTTCGTCCAGATTATTACCTGGTCGATCGGCATGCTGCTGATGTCGACGTCCCAGCACATTCTGGGCTTGCTCGGAGCACCGCGCCGGACAGCGTATTCCAATTACAATGGCCACCCGAGCGCCTTGGAATGGTTCGATGGCATCCTGACCAGCCATACCACCATGGCTGTCGGCGGAAGCATCCTGTTCCTGTCAGCGATGATTCTGATTTACATCGTTGTCATGTCGATGTTCATTTCACCGAAAGCCTTGAAAGTGGAAGATCAGGTCGAATTCCCAATGGCTGAAAGCGATAAAACGCATACACCGAAGTGGCTTGAAAACTGGTGGATTTGGATCGGCATCGCCTTTGCCCTGATCATCATCGCCTATGCGATTCCGCTGTCTTCCATGATCATGCATGCACCACCTGGTTCAGAAGGATTCAAAACTTGGTAGGAGTTGAATAATTATGTTCACAATGGTCATTTCCTTGATGATGATATTCATCCTGTTCACGGCAATCCTGATTGAAACGAGCGTTTCTGACGAGGAATAAAGGCAAGATTTTCAATGGGCAAGTCTCTATCGCCCGCCAACCATGCATACGGAGAGCCAGCTGTTGAGACAGCTGGTTTTTTTATGTGGGGACGAGGAAGGCTCCGCATCTGCGGAGCCTTTTCATCTGATCTTCCACCCAAAATCGAGTAGGAGGGAGCGATTAACTCCCGACCTCTCACACCACCGTACGTACCGTTCGGTATACGGCGGTTCAATTAAGATGCATAACGCAAAGTTTCATAACGTGCTACCAGACTTTTGAGC
>NZ_VIFV01000058.1 GCF_007004625.1 Planococcus salinarum
TTCGTCCGTGGTAAGATGGGTGTAGGTCATTCGTGGTCACTCCTATGTTTTTCTTTGGTCGGAAAATACATTGTGAGTGTACCACGGATGGCTTTTTAGTTGTCTAGCTTAATTTTACAATCGGCGTCATTAAAATTTCCCTGATTTCATCCTCAAATGATTCGGGTTTTTCTTTGGGCGAATAACGGGCCACCAGCTTGCCTTCCTTGTCAATCAGGAATTTGGTGAAGTTCCATTTGATGCTGCTGCCAAGGAAGCCCTTGCTGTTTTCAGTCAGATACTTGAAGAGGGGAGCTGCTTCCTTGCCGTTAACTTTGACAATATCGTGCATCGGGAAAGTGACCCCGTAGCTCATGCGGCAGGATTTCTCCGCTTCTTCAGCATCACTGAGTTCCTGGGCGAATTGGTCTGACGGAAAACCAAGTACTACAAGCCCATCTTCTCCATATTTCCTGTACAGTTTTTCAAGGCCGTCAAATTGATCACGCAAGCCGCATTTAGTGGCGGTATTGACGATCAGCATCGGTTTTCCTTCATATTCACTTAAAGAGTAGCTGGAGCCATCAGGTTTTTTTGCAGTAAATTCATAGACACTCATGCTTTTTCACTCCTTGCCGTTTTCTCCATTAAACATCCATCTCCTCAAAAAATGCATTAAGCCCCTTCAGATTTTTCATCAGCGTCAGTGCATTGACATCAAGGAAGTTGCAGCTCACAAGCTTATCGTAAATCGCCGTGCTGATCGGTGCATGCTCGTTAACCGCTCCTTCTGTGAGGGAAATGATCCAGGCCCGCTTATCTTCCGGTGATTGCTCTTTTGTCAAACGGCCCTGAGCGATCATGCGATTGATGATCGGATTCAAAGTTCCGGTTCCAAGTCCAAGACGGGCTCCGATGTCCTTCATCACCAGATGATCATCTTCCCACAGAACCAGCAGAACAAGGTACTGCGGGAACGTCAGGTGGAACGGTTCAAGCACTTTTGCATACATTTTCGTGAAATTGCTCGAAGCCTTATACACTTCAAAGCATAATTGCTGTTCAAGTTTTAATCCATGTTCCATATCATCACGTCCATTTTTTTATAGGACGACAATCTCCACATCGATCGTATCCTTGATCGCTTTTGAGTATGGGCAGTACTCATGTGCTTTTTTCACGTATTCCTGCTTCTTCTCTTCGTCAAGGCCTTCGATTGTGACTTCCAGTTTCGCGGCCAGTTTGACGCCGCCGTTTACTTTGTCACCCAATAAGGAGATTGTCGCTTTTACTTCGTTTTTCTCTACCGTCACTTTATCACGTTCGAGCACCAGTTCCAATGCACTGTTGAAGCAGGAACTATATCCTGCGGCAAACAATTGCTCAGGATTTGTGGCTGTGGTAGGTTCACCGCCGAGTGCGGGGGGGCTTTGCCACATCCACATTGAAAATATTGTCTTCGGAATAGGCCATTCCCTGGCGCCCCCCGGAATTGATGATTGTCGTTTCGTATAATGTTTTCATATTATTGTTCCTCCATTCGATGCTGTATGTCATAACCAACCACATTATACATCGTACACGATGTAAATTAATGTGCTCAAACTCCACAAAGATTGTATGGCAGATTTTCCTATAAAAAAAGCGGCAGCCTTCCGGAAAGGCTTTGCCGCTTTGAATCGTTATCAGGCCGGCACTGTTTACAATGCATAGGTGCCGGTAATTTTAATGCCCTTTAAAGCCTGTGTCGCCAAGCGGTCCGCCTCAAAATTCTCCTTTCGGGGAAGCAGAAAATAATCAGGCTGGATTCCCAGCTGATCAAGCTTGGCTTCAATCCGGTCCGCCCAACGAACCAATTCGGTTTCGATGACCGGCCATTCGCCGCGCATTCCGTTTATAACGATTTTCGAATCCCCGCTGAAATTGACCGGCATGTTTTTGACTCCCAGATACCCCAGTTCCTGTACGCACAGATGGAGTGCCGCGTATTCGGCTTCGTTGTTAGAAACCAGCTCATCCACCTGCTCATTTTGTCTGAGGCGATAAGACTTTCCGCTCTGGCTGTAATAGATGACACAGCCAAGACCCGAATTCTTGTTTGCAATATCAAACCCGCCATCGAAATAAACCGTAATATCATGCGGCTCTGTTTCAATGCTTTTCAAATAAGCTTTCATTTCTTTTATCGTCCAGACACTGTCGTCAAAGCTGTCGATGAACACAAGTTCCCTGACGCGTTTTGTCCGTTCGAGATCTTCGGCAATTTGGACACCCTGAGCCGCGGACATTTCATCAGAGCGAAAAACCGTCTCCGCTCCTCCCTTCGCAGATCGATATTTCCATTGGAGCCAAATTTTCATCTGCGATACCTCCTTATGTGCCCTGTTAGTACATTATTGCCGATTTCGGTCACGCTAAACAAATTCTCTGTGAATTGCGCGGGTGACTGTCACCAGCTGAATTTTCCGCAATCGAGTAGGAGGGAGCGATTAACTCCCGACCTCTCACACCACCGTACGTACCGTTCGGTATACGGCGGTTCAATTAAGATGCATAACGCAAAGTTTCATAACGTGCTACCAGACTTTTGAGCC
>NZ_VIFV01000059.1 GCF_007004625.1 Planococcus salinarum
TTTTAGTGGATTTGGACAGGAACTACCTGACCTTTCCATTATAAAGGACTTTTTCTTTTGGTTTTTGCCAGTTTTCGAATGTTTTATGAATTCCTAATCTTCAAAATCAATTAATACAACAGCAGTGGAAACTTTTACATTAAATATACTCAGAATTTAAAATAACAGAAAGATAATTTTAGAAATAAAAGCGTTCGTAAAAGTGCACTTAAAAAAAGAAAAAAGGAAGAGACTTTCTATGAAGTCTCTTTCCTACCGATAATTTCTCATATGTAAACGGATTTTCGAGAAATAAAACTAACTGGAAAAATCAGGAGAGTTCCTATAGTATAAAAAGTAACCAGATAATTCGAACTAATAATTACTCATTTCTTCTTTAACTTTGGTTATTAAAAAACAAGGATGGTGTTTCCAATAAAAACGATTATTTTTGATTTTGACGGCACACTGGCGAATACGTTGCCCGTCTGCGACTATGCTTTCCAACATGTATTCAGGGAATTCGATCAGCGCGAGCTTTCTTCCGCAGAAATCCGCGCCATGTTTGGCCCATCGGAAACCGGGATTATCCGGAAGAACCTGCTGCATGGCGATACAGCAGAAGCCATTGAGCTGTATTATGCGAAATACCTGGAACAGCATACGCAATTAGTTGAACACAATCACGAAATTCATGAGTTATTGCTGCATTTGAAAGAGAAAGGGATAAAACTAGGAATTGTCACAGGAAAAGCCAGAAGAAGCCTGGATATCTCGTTAAAAGCGCTTCAAATGGAGCATTTCTTCGATGCCATCATCACGGGGGATGATGTGACCTATCCGAAACCTGACCCAGAAGGTGTGTTCAAAGCCTTAGCTTTATTAGATGCTAGCCCTGAGGAAGCCATGTTCATCGGAGACAGCGATGCCGACATTCAAGCTGGGATTCAAGCAAATGTTTTGACCGTCGGGGTGCATTGGCTGCCCGATTACCAAACTTTAGAGTTTGCCGTAGCACCAAATTCCTCCTATCAAACTGTTGCTGAATTTATGGAGTCCTTGGAAACAGGTGTTCATTATGAGCCTTAAATGGTTGGAATGGGCTAAGCGAATACAATCACTCTCTCAATCCGGACTGACTTTTTCAAAAGATGTCTTCGATCTAGAACGTTTTGAAGAGTTACGGACAATCAGTGTGGAAATCATGGAAGAACATACCGGCTTGGAAATGCAAAAAATCAAAGAGTTATTCGCTAATGAGAAAGGTTACCAGACACCTAAAATGGATGTACGGGGTGCTGTCTTTCATGAAGGGAAGATTCTCATGGTCCGGGAAAACATCGACAACCGATGGGCTTTACCGGGTGGATTTTGCGATATCGGCTTATCGCCAGCTGAAAATATTGCCAAAGAAATCCAGGAGGAATCCGGCTACATCGTGGTTCCGACAAAAATGCTCGCCTTGCTGGATATGAATAAACATCCGCATCCACCTCAACCTTTTCATTATTACAAGCTTTTCATTCAATGTGAGATTGTGGGCGGTGAAGCGAAAAATGGTGTCGAAACAAAAGGTGTGGAATTCTTTCCTGAACACGATTTACCGGAACTGTCCTTGAATCGGAATGTCGAATCACAGCTGCACACGCTTTTTGATTTTGAAAAAAATCCGACAAGAGCAACCTTGTTTGATTGAGCAATTAATCGACTGAAACAATTGCTTTTTTTCTTTTGCTCTTGACGAATTGTAATATTAAGTGCAACACCCTACAAAACAAAAAAAGGGCCCATGACAGATTCGTGTAAAATGTAAGTTACCACACCAACACTACACGGAGGTTCTGTCATGAGCTACGTCCATCTT
>NZ_VIFV01000060.1 GCF_007004625.1 Planococcus salinarum
AAGACCTGCGGTAGTATGTCAACTGAAAAATAAATGATTATGAAGTTATCAAAGGTCGATTTTGTGGAAAAAGACCGCAAGAAACTAGACCAGTAAACAACTACCATTTACTGGTAATTAAGAAAGGCGCTCAATGACGTAATTTACGTCATCGCTTCACGCCCCTTTCCCGGCGTAAAGAGTTGCTGGCTGCGTAGTAGCGCATCCACCAAGCGCACGAGTTTCCTTGCGGTCAGGACGAGTGCTCGTTTGTGCTGATGTTTCGGCACCTCACGGTATTTCTTTTGGTAAAAGGCTTCGTATTCAGGAACCTGGGTCCTGACCCGGTTGGCGGCTTCAACCAAGTAATACCGCAGGTACACGTTGCCGTTACGCGACAGCGAGGTGGTTTCGCCGGTAAACCGGCCGGATTGGTGCTTTCGCCAGTAAAGACCCGCATATTTCGCAATTTTGCTTTCATCTTCAAATCGCTCGATTTGACCGATTTCGGCGATGATCCCGGCGGTGAAGACGGGACCGATTCCCGGAATGGAATCGAGAGTCTGCGAAAGTCCGGCCATGATTCTCTTGATGGACTTTTCGATTTCCTTGATCTGTTTCGTGAACGTCCGGATGATTTCGATGGAAGTGCCCAGTATAATGTCCATCGAATCCTCCATGACTTTATCCAAACGGTACGAAGAACGCATGGCTTTCTGGATGGCTGCGGCGATGCAGGCCGGATCGTCGAACCGGTTCTTCCCTTTTTCCTGCAGGAAGGCAGCCAGCTCTTCGAGTGGCATCTCGGCCACTTCATCCAAGCTGAATTTCTCCAGGAACAGCTCCATCATGGCGTTGCCGAACACCGAGGAATCGACTTCCTGGGTGAACGTGTTGCACTTCAGACTGAGGTGCTGGAGAAAGTGCTGCTTTTCCTTCGTCATCGCCTTGACGAGATGGTAACGGGACCGCGTCAGCTGTTGCAGCGCCATGTACTGGCTTTCTTTCACGACAGACAGCTGGTTTCGGCCGAAGCGCAAATAATCGGCAATGACGAAGGCATCGATTTCATCCGTCTTATCCATGTCTGAATAGCTTTTCTTGAAATTGGCGATCTGTTTCGGATTCATGACGAACACCTGGGCGCCGAAGCGTTTCAAATCCTTATCGTGATGCAAGAACATCGACGGATGGAAACTGTAGACGGATGTCGATTCCAAGCCAATTTTCAGAACATCGACTTCCTGATCGGTTACACGTTCCAACAGGCGTTCCTTGAGGAAGGTGGCGCCAGGCAGGTCATTGGAAACAGCGAAGGTGTCGAGCTTCGTTCCTTCACCATCCAGAAAACAGACTCGCATATCAAATGAGCTGACATCTAAACCAACAAATAATCTCACGGGGAGACCTCCTTTCGATTTAGCATCATCTGGCCATTTCTTGGACGCCTCGAGATATCTCTAGTGTGTACGCCGACCAACAACCTCGTGTATGAGAGCTCTTCCTGAATCGAATGCCGCCCCGGCGTTACTAACAGCCGGGTTCAATCTTCAGGGGGCTCAGCCTGCGAGTAGGGAGTCCCGCGCGTTCACTGAGAAACAGTCTTATAATGTGGTTGCTCCACAGGAGGAAAAAGAATTGTCCCAAATGATCCTACGACCATTATCTAGAAATATCCCGGGACGTCCAAGCTATTTGATTGATGAAAATAATGAAGTGAAAAGTCAGGTTCGTAAGGACCTTAAACATACTATACGAGGAGGA
>NZ_VIFV01000062.1 GCF_007004625.1 Planococcus salinarum
CGCGGAAACATACTAACATTAGTAGCACAGACCACGGCCATGGTCTGTGCTACTATTTTTTTGTAGAAGTGAAGTGAAGTCGTGCGGATGCGTGGATCTCAGAATCCGGACCAGGAAACCGACTCGCTTCACACCCTTATCCGAATCAGGTTAGTATGTTGGGTCCCAAGAGACCGTATAAGAAAGTGGAATCGATAAGGCACTGTGAAGACTTCTATGAATGGGAAAACAGGAGGAGAATAAATGAATTTTGTAATTGCGTTTGACGTCAGTATGGGGAAAAGCAACCTGGTGGTCTATGACCACAACCACCATTGCCACTTTGAAGGGGAACTCGAACACACGCAAGCCGGCTTTCGGGCACTAAAGCAGCGCATTAATGCTATACAGGAACAGGCCGGACACTTACCGGCAATCGTTTTTGAAGCCACCGGCGTCTATTCCTCGCCACTAGAGCGTTTTTTGAAGAGTAATGACTATCCATACAGCCGGCTGAATCCGCTGGAAGCGAAACTTCAGACCGCCGCCATGCGCAGACAGAAGACGGACATCGGCGATGCCCATGAACTCGCCAAATCCCATTACCGGGTTGTGCGGCAGGAAACTTTCCAGCAAGCGGATTATTATGACCAGCTGCGGGGGCTCGGGCGTTATTGCGAGGACATCGAAAAAGAGATTTCCCAACACAACAACCGGCTGCACGCATTTCTCCAGATGAGCTTTCCGCTCGTGGAAAAGGTTTTCGCACGGAGTTCCGCTCTTTTTTTGAATATTGTCCAGCTGTTTCCCCATCCCGCCTACCTCGTCGAGGTATCAAAGGAAGAGCTGCTAAATCATATCAAACAGGCGACACGTAAGCGGATGTCCGAACAAGAAATCGAAAAGAAAGCGACACTGCTTCTCGCCGCTGCGGAAAACAGCTATCCGTCCATCGGACCGGGAGATGTGCGCTGCCAGCACCTGAAAAACTACGCGGAACGCCTGTTGGAACTGCGCACCCAGAAAAAAGAAGTGATCAAACAGATGGTGGCCCTGTCAAAAGACCGAGTAGAGTTCCAAGTGCTTAAGTCGTTTCCGGGGATTGGTGATCAAACCGCTGTTCAAGTCATCAGTGAACTGGGCGACATTCGCCGTTTCCAAAACGCCAAACAGATCAACGCCTATATCGGCATCGACATCCGCCGCCACCAATCGGGCAAACTCCAATACCAGGACAAAATCAACAAGCGCGGAAACAAACGGTTGCGCAAGATCCTGTACTTTATGGTGATGAACATGCTTTCCAAACGCAAAAAAGCAAGCAACACCATCGTCGACCATTATGACCAATTAAAAAAGCAACCCAACGGGAAGCCCCATCAGGTTGCAGTAATCGCCTGTGTGAATAAGTTCGTGAAAGTCGCATTTCACCTTATTCAACACGGACTTCTCTTTCATTACGAATCCGGCAAGGCTTCGTAGATCCATTTCTCTTTCACTATAACACAGACGACCTGGTGAAAAAAAAGGAACCGCCAGGTTTTTTAAGCATGCTCATTTTCAGGGATA
>NZ_VIFV01000063.1 GCF_007004625.1 Planococcus salinarum
GCCGCCCGCTTCCTTCAGATTCCACGTCGCCGTGGACACCCTTGCGCTTGGCTAACTGTTACTTCTGCCTTCACAGTTCGGGACTCGCACCCTATAGATTACGCCCATGCCGGGCACACCAAAAAAACGCCATGCATTTTTATGCATGACGTTTCTTTTTTTGATGACCCCTACGGGATTCGAACCCGTGTTACCGCCGTGAAAGGGCGGTGTCTTAACCGCTTGACCAAGGGGCCTTATACTGGCGGAGAAGGAGGGATTTGAACCCTCGCGCCGGTTGCCCGACCTACACCCTTAGCAGGGGCGCCTCTTCAGCCACTTGAGTACTTCCCCAGTATGGCTCCGAAGGTAGGACTCGAACCTACGACCATCGCATTAACAGTGCGGTGCTCTACCACTGAGCTACTTCGGAATGGTGGGCCTAAATGGACTCGAACCATCGACCTCACGCTTATCAGGCGTGCGCTCTAACCAGCTGAGCTATAGGCCCATTATGTAATAGATAATAATGGAGCGGGTGGGGGGAATCGAACCCCCATCATCAGCTTGGAAGGCTGAGGTTTTACCACTAAACTACACCCGCAACAAATGGTGGGTCAGGACGGAATCGAACCGCCGACACTTAGAGCTTCAATCTAATGCTCTACCGACTGAGCTACTGACCCACATTGGTTAATAAAAAATGGCGGTCCCGACCGGGATCGAACCGGCGATCTCCTGCGTGACAGGCAGGCATGTTAACCGCTACACCACGGGACCATTTGGTTGCGGGGGCAGGATTTGAACCTGCGACCTCCGGGTTATGAGCCCGACGAGCTACCGAACTGCTCTACCCCGCGATAATAGTATATAGTATGTTCATTCATACTCATTGTTCCGGTAGTGGACACCTGCATCGCCTTTGGCTGCTTCGGTGTTACTCACCGTCTTCGTGCGGTTCGTTGCTCTACCCCGCGATAATAATATATACGAAGATTTTTTATACTCGCTGCTTATCGCTGATGACACCTGCATCGCCTTCGGCTGCTTCGGTGTTACTTCGCCGTCTTCGTACGGCTCGTTGCTCTACCCCGCGATAACATTACAGTTAATTTGTCCACACATTCTTCAAAAAATATGGAGGAGGAAGAGGGATTCGAACCCCCGCGGGATTTGACTCCCCTGTCGGTTTTCAAGACCGATCCCTTCAGCCAAACTTGGGTATTCCTCCGAGATAATATACAATGGTGGACCTTGCAGGACTCGAACCTGCGACCGGACGGTTATGAGCCGTCTGCTCTAACCAACTGAGCTAAAGGTCCTAAAAAAGTGGCGGCAGAGGGGATCGAACCCCCGACCTCACGGGTATGAACCGTACGCTCTAGCCAGCTGAGCTACGCCGCCTGGATCTTTATAAAAATTGGTGGAGCCTAGCGGGATCGAACCGCTGACCTCCTGCGTGCAAGGCAGGCGCTCTCCCAGCTGAGCTAAGGCCCCGTGAAAATGGTCGGG
>NZ_VIFV01000064.1 GCF_007004625.1 Planococcus salinarum
GTGGTCGACCCCCTTAGAATGGACACCATAGGTGTTACAATTGTGCAATCAATAGGATTCTAAAGGGGGAGGATTTTCATGAACACTCACAAGAAAAAAATAAAGCGCCAAAATACGTTTGATGAAAAACTCTACGCTGTCTTGGAAGTCCTGGAAAAGAAACGGTCTAACCAAGACGTGGCAGAAGAAATGAATATCCATATTAATTCGCTGTCGAACTGGTTGAGACAATATCGGAACTTCGGAAAAAAGGGTCTCGAGTCTAATTACGATAAGACGGATGTTTCCGAACATAGCGATGAAATCAAACGCTTGAGAGAAATCGAGAAGAAATATAATGAGCAGCAGGATCACATTGAAATCCTAAAAAAGTTCCAGGCCTTTCTCAAGGAGAGCGAATGAGCAAACGGTATGAAGCCGTTTCATTGATGAGAAGGGATTATCCCGTAGAGCTGGTTTGTAAAGCGCTGGGAGTCTCCGCAAGTGGTTACTATGCCCATATAAAACGTCCTGCAAAGACGATGACTGAACGCGATGAGAAAGATGTAAAAGCGATTCAGCAAGTATACGACAAAAGTGGAGGCACGTATGGAGTGAAGCATATTTCCGGTGAACTGAAAGTCTCCGGCCACGTCATCAATCATAAGCGGGTCCGTCGGCTGATGGGTGAAATGAATATAAAATCAAAGATCCGAACCGTCAAATCAACACATGTCCAAAAAGAAAAAAGTGCCGGCTATATTTATCCAAACCTTTTGAACCGCGATTTTAATGCGGAAATCGCCAATCGCAAATGGGTGACGGACCTCTCCGAATTGACGGTAAAAGAGGTGAAGTTCTTCATATCCGCCATCATCGACTTACATAACCGCGAGGTTGTCGGCTTCGCGGTCAGCACTCATCCAAATGCCGATCTGGTCGAAGTGACGGTCTGGCAGGCGATGAAAGCAAGAGGCCTTACGGACTTGAAGCAAGTGGTTCTGCACTCGGATCAAGGAAGTGTCTATTCTTCCTTTCGGCATCATCGGCTAGCAGAAGAGCTCGAGTTCATCCCGAGCATGTCCCGAAAAGCGAACTGTTGGGATAACGCCGTAATTGAGAGTTTCTTCTCTCATTTAAAAACAGAGTTTCCGCATTTATTCCCAATCGATTCAGCTGGTCAGGTAATCGACGACCTGCCGAAATTCATTGCCTATTTTAATGGCGAACGCAGTCAAAAAAGACTGGATTATTTGACGCCGGCCGCTTATTTGAACGTGAAAAAATTAGCCAGCTGACACACAATTAGATGGTGTCTAAAAACGAGGGGCTTGACCA
>NZ_VIFV01000065.1 GCF_007004625.1 Planococcus salinarum
GAATTCATAAAACATTCGAAAACTGGCAAAAACCAAAAGAAAAAGTCCTTTATAATGGAAAGGTCAGGTAGTTCCTGTCCAAATCCACTAAAAAGGACTCACGCATGGACAAGAATACACGAAAAACTTCATTTGGTAAATGGGCCAGTCCCATTAATTTTAAGAAATTCAACGAAATCATAAATTTCCACAATCAGGATCGCTATACAAAAAAGCTGACGACACAGGCTTATACGCTGTTGATGCTGCACGCGCATTTAACGCAAACGGACAGCCTTCATGCGCTCAAAGCTGCACTCGCGAGTGACGATCTCGCACGAGCTGCCGGAGTTGAATCCATTAGTGTGTCCCAGCTTTCCCGAAAAAATAACGAGGTGGATCCGGCGATTCTTTCGAATCTTTTCCTGCAGCTCGTTAGTCAAATCAACGGGGAAAAACGGGGTCCACGTGGCGGGATGCCGCTGAAGATCATTGACTCCACCACACTACCCTTGAACATCAACCATTTTGAATGGGCGAAGTTCCGGAAGACCAAGGCTGGCGTCAAATTGCATCTGCGCATCGTTTTCAGTGAAAAGGGAACGCATTATCCCGACAAGGAAGTTATCACGAATGCCAAGGATTCCGACCGCAATCAACTGGAAGTCCTTGTCGACGATAAGGAAGCCATGTATGTCTTCGACCGAGGCTACATGGATTATGGGCAATTTGACAAGTTCACAGATGACGCACTCTTTTTTGTCTGTCGCCTAAAGCGTAATTCCATCATCCATCCAGTCGAAAACTTCACACTTCCGCAAGGATGTGATGCTGTATCGGATACAATGGCGTTCATTGGAAACGTCACGAACTGCACAGAGAACGTCTTCCGGATCGTCGTCGTTCCGGACGGAAAGGGCGGGGAATTACGCCTGATCACCAATCGCTTTGATCTCACCGCAACGGAGATCAGCGAGATTTACCGTTCCCGGTGGGCCATTGAATTGTTCTTTAAATGGATCAAACAACACGTGAACATCAAGCATTTCTATGGACAAAGCGAGAACGCCGTAAAAAATCAGATCTATCTGGTGCTGATTGCTTACTGCTTAAATGTGCTGATTCAGATGGAAACCAAAAGTAAAAAGTCGATTTTGACCATTACACGTCTGCTCAAGGCGAAACTTTGGACGGCGTCTCGGCATTGGTTGTCCCGGATCGAAAACAAAGCAGTTCCGTAAAGAAGACCGTCCATCTCTGTTGCCTTCGTCAAACTGTATAAAT
>NZ_VIFV01000066.1 GCF_007004625.1 Planococcus salinarum
GACGAATTGTAATATTAAGTGCAACACCCTACAAAACAAAAAAAGGGCCCATGACAGATTCGTGTAAAATGTAAGTTACCACACCAACACTACACGGAGGTTCTGTCATGAGCTACGTCCATCTTACCATATCAGAACGCGTCAAAATAGAAACCCTCGCGGATTTGAATTACTCGATCCGAGAAATCGCCCACAAATTGGGACGCAGTCCCTCTACCGTTTCGCGTGAATTGAAGCGTTGCGAAAGCGAGAGCCCTTATCAAGCAGAATCCGCCCAGGAAACCTACGCTGGCAAGAAAAAGAACTGTGGCGCGAAGTCCAAAGGAACTGAAGAAACGGTGGCTCTTATCCAGCAGAAGCTTGACGAGACCTGGTCCCCGGAACAGATCGCCAACCGGCTGTTCGAAGGAACGCTCTGCTTTAAAACCATTTACCGCTGGATTTATGACGGGTTGATTCAGGTGCCGCTAACCGTGCTGCGCCAGAAAGGCAAACGGCGGAAACCACAAGAAACGCGTGGCCGTTTTACCATTGGCACACCGATTGCCAAACGACCGAAAGAGGTCCGGAAACGAGAAACCTTCGGTCACTGGGAACTGGATACCGTCGTCTCCAGCCGCGGAAAAAGCAAAGCCTGTGTCGCCACCTTCATTGAACGTAAAACCCGCTGGTATAGCGCCATCAAAATGACGGACCGCACCTCAGCTTCTATGGAAAAAGCGGTTCATATCTTGTGCCAGCGCTTTCCGAAGGAAAGCTTTCTAACGGCCACCACCGACCGGGGCAAAGAATTCAGCTGTTACAGTTCACTTCAAAAAGATCTGGACATCCAGGTATACTTTGCGGATCCCTATTCTTCTTGGCAGCGCGGTAGCAACGAAAACGGTAATGGTCTTTTGCGTGAATTCTTCCCAAAGAAAACCGATTTCGCCACCATCAGTGAAGAAGAATTAAACGAAGCACTCCGACTAATCAATAACCGGCCACGAAAATGCTTGAAGTGGCGAACAGCAAACGAAGCATTCATGGACGAAGTGTTGCACTTAATTTGACAAACTATC
>NZ_VIFV01000067.1 GCF_007004625.1 Planococcus salinarum
GGTTAGATAAAGTGATGGCAGCCGTCCGACAAATTGAGACAAAAGGTCTCGGCGATATCACAACAGAAAAGTTAATTTTTCTAAGCGAACAAACGGATCTGGCACCTGCGGTACCTATGAATCCAGATGAGACGGTTGCACAGGCGCATCAAAACATTAAGGCCTTTTCAGTGATGTTCAATCAAGTCGACGAAGGAGTGCTTGAACATGGATAAAAAGCAACATGTCATCGATATGTGCAAAGAATTGCGTCTCCCTGGTATCCGTGAGTTAGTCGAGGAAGACGACGCGTTCGAAGAAACGGCAGCTGCGATTGACCTGTTACACACTGTATTAACAAAGGAAAAGAATGATCGGTGGATCCGGTCTAAATCCACACGGATTCGCCGTGCGAACTTTCCGGAGAAGAAGCTGCTTGAAGAGATTGACACCCGAGCGCTGCCTACAGATGCGCAACAAAAACTTCCCAACTTACAGACGCTTGATTTTATCAAAGCCGGACAGAACGTGATTCTGACCGGTTCCCCTGGAACCGGCAAGAGTCACCTGGCGATCGGTCTAGGCGTAGAAGCCTGCTTGGCCGGTTATAAGGTTTATTTCGCAAGTGTCTCGTCCTTAATCAATCAACTGAAGGAGAGTCGGTCCGAACGGACCTTGCGCTCTTTTGAATTGCGATTCGAAAAGTATGATCTCGTCATCATCGATGAATT
>NZ_VIFV01000068.1 GCF_007004625.1 Planococcus salinarum
TGTTGATTGCTCAATACTGCTGGCGCATCGCCGTCCGAAGACAAGCGATTCGCTTTGATCTGCACGAATGCTGATCAGTAAGTTAAGTCACGAACCCAAGTAGTTCGAAGGCGGTGCTCCGATCGCCCAAAGGCGACCATCGCAAAAGCCGTTCTCGCGCCAAGGCGCTCGTGACGTCTTTCGTTGACGTTTTGCTGTTCAGTTTTCAAGGTTCATGTTTGCCGTCGTTGTTGCTTGGCGACTTTTATTATATTAAAGCATCTTCAAATCACTGTCAACAGATTTAGGAAAGTTTTTTATAAAACAGTTTTTCCTTCTGTAACTCCTCCTCTTGTTCCGACAGCCTCCCTTAGAAAATCCCCGCCACAATCAGCTGATTCCGCATAATTAATTCCAAATCGAGTAGAGGGAAAATAAGCTAACTTATTTTCGCCCCTCTCACAACACCGTACGTACGGTTCGCGTATACGGCGTTTCAATTTATATTACAGTATGTACTTTTAGATACCGATCTAAAGCAGAGGGGATTCCCCTCTGCTTTAATCGTTTTGTTGAAAGTGCTCTATGAACTACTTTGGATTTCCCAATAAACCGGTAACCTTTCCTGCAATAAGTTAAGCCTTTGGCTTCTTCCTCAGGTATCCCTAATTGAATTAGCGATTTGATTTGTTTACGGGGTATCTTCCATTGTT